>NZ_JBVJFP010000001.1:0-906445 GCF_055587785.1 Streptomyces sp. NPDC046379 | reverse complement strand
GTTGATAGGCCGGATATGGAAGCCAGGTAACTGGTGGAGTTGACCGGTACTAATAGGCCGAGGGCTTGTCCTCAGTTGCTCGCGTCCACTGTGTTGGTTCTGAAACCATGAACAACCGTACCGGTGTTTGGCCGGTGGCTGGTTGACTGTTTCATAGTGTTTCGGTGGTTATAGCGTGAGGGAAACGCCCGGTTACATTCCGAACCCGGAAGCTAAGCCTTACAGCGCCGATGGTACTGCAGGGGGGACCCTGTGGGAGAGTAGGACGCCGCCGAACAATCGTTGAGAAAACCCCGTGCCTTTCGGCACGGGGTTTTCTGCGTTCAGGCGTTCAAGGGCTGGCCGACCGCGAACTGACGGCGGTCGGTGGCCGCAGGTCAGAGTCGGCCGGCCGCTTTCAGGGCCAGGTATGCGTCCGCCAGTGCCGGGGCCAGTTCCTCGGGCCTCGCGTCCACGACCGTAACCCCGTGACGGCGGAGTTGTTCGGCGGTGCGGTGGCGTTCGGACTGGGCCTGGGCGGCAGCGGCTGCGTCGTACACCGAATCGATGTCTCCTCGGGACGCTGCCATGCGGGTGACGTGCGGGTCCGCTACTGACGCCACCAGGACTGTGTGGCGTTGGGTGAGCTGCGGCAGGACGGGGAGCAGGCCCTCCTCGACCGGGGCGGCGTCCAGCGTCGTGAGCAGGACGATCAGGGAGCGGCGGGGGGCCGTACGGAGGGCCGTGGCGGTCAGGCCGCGGGCGTCGGTTTCCACGAGTTCGGGTTCGAGGGTGGCCATGGCGTTGACCATGGCTGGAAGGACTTCTCCGGTCGGGCGGCCCTGGACCAGGGCGCGGACGCGGCGGTCGTAGGCGAGCAGGTCGACGCGGTCGCCGGCGCGTGAGGCGAGTGCCGCCAAAAGCAGGGCCGCGTCCATGGAGGCGTCGAGTCGGGGGGCGTCGTCCACGCGGCCTGCGGAGGTGCGGCCGCTGTCCAGGACCAGGAGGATGTGGCGGTCCCGTTCGGGGCGCCAGGTGCGTACGGCGACCGTCGATTGGCGGGCTGTGGCGCGCCAGTCGATGGAGCGGGTGTCGTCGCCGGGGACGTACTCGCGCAGGCTGTCGAACTCGGTGCCCTCGCCGCGCTGCAGGACGCTGGTGCGACCGTCGAGTTCGCGCAGGCGGGCCAGCTTCGACGGGAGGTGCTTGCGGCTGGTGAAGGGAGGCAGGACGCGTACGGTCCACGGGATCTTGTGGGCGCCCTGGCGTGCGAACAGGCCCAGGGGACCGTAGGAGCGAACGGTGACGCGGTCCGCCTGGTGGTCGCCGCGGCGGGTGGGGCGCAAGCGGGTCGTCACGCGGCGGCGTTCGCCGGCCGGGACGGTCAGGCGGTGGCGGGACGAGGTCTCCGCACCGGGCTGCCGGCTGCTCGGCGGCCAGGCGTCGCGGATGTCGGCGCGGAGAAGGCGGCCGGAGGGGTTGGTGACCGTGAGGGTCACGTCCGCCGTCTCGCCCAGTCGTGCCGAGGTGTCGCCGGAACGGGTCAGGATCAGGCGCCGTACGGGGGCCGCGAGGGCGAAGTCGCAGGCGCAGGCCAGGACGAGTGGACCGTTCACGGCGAGGATGCCCGTCCAGCCGGGTTCCCACAGGCCGACGGGGAGGGAGCCGAGGGCCGCGAGGAGCGCGGCGCGTCCGGTGAGAGCCATCAGCGGGGCACGGGGACGTGAGTGAGGATCGCGTTGATGACGGAGTCGGCCGTCACGCCCTCCATTTCGGCCTCGGGGCGGAGCTGGATCCGGTGCCGGAGGGTCGGCAGGGCCAGGGCTTTGACGTCGTCGGGGGTGACGTAGTCGCGGCCGGTGAGCCAGGCCCAGGCGCGTGAGGTGGACAGCAGGGCGGTGGCTCCGCGCGGGGAGACGCCGAGCGTGAGGGACGGCGATTCGCGGGTGGCGCGGCAGATGTCGACCACATAGGCGGTGATCTCCGGGGAGACCGTCGTCTTGGCGACCGCGGCGCGGGCGGCGTCGAGAACGGCCCGTCCCGCGACGGGGCGCACGCCGGCGGCGCGCAGGTCGCGCGGGTTGAAGCCCTCCGCGTGCCGGGTGAGGACGGCGATCTCGTCCTGGCGGGAGGGGAGGGGGATGGTGAGTTTCAGGAGGAAGCGGTCCAGCTGGGCTTCCGGGAGGGGATAGGTGCCCTCGTACTCGAGCGGGTTCTGGGTCGCGGCGACCAGGAACGGCTCGGGGAGCGGGCGTGGGGTGCCGTCAACGGTGACCTGGCGTTCCTCCATGGCCTCCAGGAGGGACGACTGGGTCTTGGGGGGCGTGCGGTTGATCTCGTCGGCCAGGAGGAGGTTGGTGAAGACCGGGCCGGGCTGGAAGGAGAACTCGGCGGTGCGGGTGTCGTAGACCAGGGAGCCGGTCACGTCGCTCGGCATCAGGTCGGCGGTGAACTGGACGCGCTTGGTGTCGAGCTCCAGGGCCGAGGCGAGGGCGCGGACGAGGAGGGTCTTGGCGACGCCGGGGACGCCTTCGAGCAGGACGTGACCGCGGCACAGCAGCGCCACCACGAGGCCGGTCACCGCGGGGTCCTGGCCGACCACGGCCTTGGCGATCTCGGCGCGCAGGGTTTCCAGGGCGGCCCGGGCGTCACCCGGGGTCCCGCTCTGCCCGGCGTTGTCAGTGGTCGGGTCCATCATGGACGGCGTACCTCTCTTTCGAGGGCGTCGAGTCGGTCGGCGAGGGTGATCAGGCCTGCGTCGTCACGGGGCGGCGGGCCGAAGAGGAGGGTGTGCAGGGCCTGATCGCCGCCGAGTTCGCCGTGGAGGCGGGCGGACAGGGCCGGGAGCAGGGTCTCGGGCGAGTGCGCCCGGGCGACGGGGACGCCTACGAGGGGGGCGAGGCGGGTGCGGGTGGCGGAGCGAAGAGCGGTGGACGCGCGGTCGCGGGCGTTCGCCTTGCGGTAGAGGCGGGCGCGGCCTTCGACGGTCTCGGAGGCGCGGATCGCGACGGGGAGTTTCTCGGGCACCAGGGGGCCCAGTCGGCGAGCCCGCCACAGGGCGGCGAGGGCTGCGGCGATGAAGAGCTGGAGCGTGCCCCAGAGCCAGCCCGGAGGGAGCAGTTCGAACAGGGTGCGTTCGTCGTCCTGGCCCGCGGCGGAGGCGTCGGCCAGTGAGGGGAGGTACCAGACCAGATGCGGGCGCGAGCCGAGGAGTTGCAGGGCGAGCGAGGCGTTGCCGTGCTCGTCGAGGCGGTCGTTGTAGAGGATGTCGGGCGCGCCGAGGACGACGGTGTCGCCGTCGCCGGTCGGGGAGGGGAGCCGGATCAGGGTGGCCAGGCGCTGGCTGGCGTAGCACTGGTCGGCGTCGGGGTGGGTGGTGTTGTAGCGCAGGCCGCCGGTGTCGGCGGTGCCCGCGCGCCGGGCGGCGGGCAGGTCGCAGCCGGGGGTGAGGGTGGACTCGAGGCTGGTGGCGGGGTCGGCGGTGACGCCGGGGGCGAGCTGTTCGACGGAGGAGCCGCCGGGGGCGACGAGCAGGGTGCGGCCGCCGGAATCGGCGGTGCCGGCGTGCAGAAGGGCCTGTTGAGGGCGTGTCAGCAGGTCGGGGGTGGCGATCAGGAGGGTGGTGTCCGGGGCGGCCGCGGCGCGTGCCTCGTCCAGGGTGGTGACCACGCGGGTGGACACGCCGCGGTCGGCGAGGAGTTCGGCGACGGCTCGGCTGCCCTGCGCCTCGGCGGAACGCGGGTCGAGGGTGCCGCGCTGGGCGTCGGAGCGGATCACGGCGAGGACGACGGCCCCCGCGAGGAGCACGGCGAAGGCGAGGGCGACGCCTCGCGCGCGGGTCCACGCCTGACGGACCGTGAGCGAGACCGAGGTGGTGGCGGGCTGGGCCTCGGTGGTCATCCGGTGGCTCCCGGGCGGGCGTTGTGGTCCGCGCTGCGGGCGTGGCTGCTGCTCGCGGCGGCGGTGAGCCGGGGCTTGGTGCGCTCCAGGTCGCGGTCGAGTTCGGTGATGCGGCGGTACGACTGTTCGTCCGCGGTGCGGCCACCGTATGTCACGTCGTCGAAGTCCCGGGCGGCGGCGCGGAGTCGGTCGGTGTGGGAGGGCAGGACGCGAGCGGCGTCGGCGGCCGCCTCGTCGGCGGTGCGGCCGGGGCGGGCGTCGAGCAGGGCGCGTTCCTCGAGGGAGCGGACGACGGCCCGCATGCGTTCCTGGAGGGCCTGGCTCCAGGAAGCCTGGGCGGCGTGGGCGTCGGCTGCGGCCCGGTGTTCCGCGGCGCTGCGGGGGCGGTCGTCGAACAGTGCGGGTGCGGAGGAGGCGGACCGGCGGTGCGGGGTGCCCAGCCGCCACCACAGGGCGGCCAGGACGGCGACCACCGCGAGGACGACGACGATCAGGCCCGCGGCGCCGCCGGGGGTCGCGGTCGCGGCGGCGCCGAACAGGTCGCCGACCCACTCCCAGAAGGCGTCGAGGGCTCGCTGGAGGAGGCCGGGGTCGTCCTCGTGGTACAGGCGCTTGGACAGCTCGCGGCGGGCCGCCTCGCGGGCGGGGTCGCGCGGAACGGTCAGCGGCGGCGCGTCGTCCGAGCCGTCGGCCGACAGCACCCACAGCGCCTGCGGTGCCGGGAGCACGAGCGTGGCGGACGCGTCGTGCGGCGGCCGTGTCGCCGCGGTGGCGCCCGGCAGCGCCTGCACCGCGGTGAGGACTCCCCCCGGCAGGATCACCGCATCAGCTCCCCGGGGTGGGACCGTAGCCCTGGACGCCGGCGGCCCGGGCCAGTTCGAGGTCGAGGGCCTCGCGGCGGATGCGCTGGTCGATGTAGAGCAGCACGGTCACGCCGGCTGTGATCGGGAAGGTGATCATGGAGCCGATCACCGAGCCGATCCCGGTGACGATGAGGAAGGTCCAGCTGAGGTGGCCGGTGCCCTCGATGAAGCCGTCGAGGCCCTCCGCGCCGAAGACCGCGGCGAGCACGGTGAAGGGGATGACGACGATCGCCGCGACGATGTTCGCGATGAGCGTGGCCAGCAGCTGGATGCCGAAGACGCGCCACCAGGAGCCGCGGACGAGCTTCGCGGAGCGGCTCATGGCCTTGCCGATGCCCTGCTTCTCCAGCATCAGTGCCGGGGAGGCCAGGGAGAAGCGGATCATCAGCCAGAGGGCGACGATCGCGCCGGTCAGGCCGCCCAGAACGGCCAGGGCGCCGCCTGCCGCGCCGCCGCCGCCCGCGAGCACCAGGAGGCCCGGCAGCGCGCCGACGAGGGTCACGCCGAACGCGATGAGCAGCAGCAGGACGATCAGGCCGAGCAGCTTCACCACGAGGGGGCGGGCGTCCTGCCAGGCCTCCTTGGTGGTCACCGGCTTGCCGAGGACCGCGCGGCTGGTGACGGTGGTGAGCAGCGCGGTCGCGGCGACCGTGCCGACGAGGGTGACGAGGAAGATGACGCCGTTGCCGAGCAGGACGTCGCCCAGGGCGCCGGCGAGTTCGTCGGTGGTGGCGCTCGGGTCGTTGAGTGCCTCGCTGCTGAGGGCGTCGTTGAGGAAGAAGCCCTGGAGCAGGATGACGGCGATCTGCATGACGACGGCGACGGTGAGGGAGATGCCGAGGACCGTGCGCCAGTAGGCGCGCATGGTGGAGACCGCGCCGTCGAGTATTTCACCGATGCCGAGCGGGCGGAGCGGGATCACGCCCGGCTTCGCGGCGGGAGGGGGACCGCCCCAGGGGCTGCCCCAGCCGCCGTAGGGGGCGCCTCCGGGGCCTCCGGGGCCGGCGGGGCCTCCAGGGCCTCCGGGACCGAAGCCGCCGGGTCCGCCGTGGGGTTGGTCGCCCCAGCCGGGGACCGGGGGCGGTGGGGGAGCCTGGCCGGGGCTCGCGGCGCCGGTGGGCGCGGACCACTGGGCAGGCGGCGGCTGCTCCTTGGACCACTGCGCGCCGGGGCCCTGTGGGTCGTGGGCCGGCTGCTCCGGCTGGCCCGGCCGATCCGCGGGCTGGGCGGGGCCGTGCCGGTCACCGGGACCGGACGTGCCGGACGGCTGCCCGTCGGACGGAGTGGATCCGGGCGAGGCCCAGCCCGGAGTGTCGTTCATCGTCGCTCCTTCACGGTGCCCGTCCGCAGGCGCGGCGGCAGGTTGGCAGACATCGTGCCATGGCGCGCTCCCCCGGGGCCCGGCCGAGGTCGGGGGTGCGCGCCTTCAATTGTCCGCCGTTCACGGGGCAGACTGACGACATGGCAGATCACTACGCGCGAAGCGGCGAGGACACATGGCCGAGTGACATACCCGCGATCCGCTGGGAGGAGCCGCCCGAGGGCCCGGTCGTGGTCCTGCTGGACCAGACCAGACTGCCCGCCGAAGAGGTCGAGCTGGTCTGCACGGACGCGTCCGCGCTGGTGGAGGCGATCCGTTCGCTCGCCGTGCGCGGGGCGCCGCTGCTCGGGATCGCGGGCGCGTACGGAGTCGCGCTCGCCGCCGCGCGGGGGTTCGACGTGGAGGAGGCGGCGACGGCGCTCGCGGGCGCCCGGCCCACCGCGGTGAACCTCTCCGTCGGCGTACGCCGGGCCCAGCAGGCGCATCAGGCGGCGCTGACCGGCGGCGGCACCCTCGGGCAGGCCGCCGGGGCGGCGCTGGCGGCGGCACGGCAGCTGCACCGTGAGGACGCGGAGGCCAGCGCCCGGATGGCGGAGCACGGGCTGGCGCTGCTGGACGAGCTGCTGCCCGGCGGCAACCACCGGATCCTCACCCACTGCAACACCGGCGCGCTGGTGTCGGGCGGGGAGGGGACCGCGTTCGCGGTGGCCCTCGCCGCGCACCGCCAGGGGCGGCTGAGGCGGCTGTGGGTGGACGAAACCCGTCCGCTGCTGCAGGGGGCGCGGCTCACCGCGTACGAGGCGGCGCGCAACGGTATGGCGTACACGCTGCTCACCGACAACGCGGCCGGTTCGCTGTTCGCGGCGGGAGAGGTCGACGCCGTGCTGATCGGCGCGGACCGGATCGCGGCGGACGGCTCGGTGGCGAACAAGGTGGGCAGTTATCCGCTGGCGGTGCTGGCGCGGTACCACCATGTGCCGTTCATCGTGGTGGCGCCGCTGACGACGGTCGACCCGGACACCGCCGACGGGGCGTCCATCGAGGTCGAGCAGCGGCCCGGGTTCGAGGTGACCGAGGTCGCGGTTCCGCAGGCGCCGGTGACCGGGGCCGGCGGCGGGGTGCCGGTGGCGCCGCTCGGGACGCAGGCCTACAACCCGGCGTTCGACGTGACGCCGCCGGAGCTGGTGACGGCGATCGTGACCGAGGAGGGCGTCGTCTCGCCGGTGACGGCGGAGGGCCTGGCCGAGCTGTGCGCGAGGTCGCGAGGGGCGGCGCCGGCCGGCGGATGACGGTGGCCGAGACCGTTCGCAGGGGGCCATGACGGGTGTGGGCAGACAGTGACGCCCTCGTACGACTATGGTCACGAGGCAGTGACCTGCCTCACCTGCGCCTTCGCCACCGTTATGAGAATGGGATGATGTCGTTTATGAAGGGAAGAGTCCTTGTCGTCGACGACGACACCGCACTGGCCGAGATGCTCGGCATTGTGCTGCGTGGTGAAGGTTTTGAGCCGTCTTTCGTAGCCGACGGCGACAAGGCGCTGGCCGCTTTCCGGGAGAGCAAGCCCGATCTGGTGCTGCTCGACCTGATGCTGCCCGGCCGTGATGGCATCGAGGTGTGCCGCCTGATCAGGGCGGAGTCCGGGGTGCCGATCGTGATGCTCACGGCCAAGAGCGACACCGTCGACGTCGTCGTGGGCCTGGAGTCGGGCGCGGACGACTACATCGTGAAGCCGTTCAAACCCAAGGAGCTGGTGGCCCGTATCCGGGCGCGGCTGCGCAGGTCGGAGGAGCCGGCGCCGGAGCAGCTCGCCATCGGCGATCTGGTCATCGACGTGGCCGGGCACTCCGTGAAGCGGGACGGGCAGTCGATCGCGCTGACGCCGCTGGAGTTCGACCTGCTGGTGGCGCTGGCCCGCAAGCCGTGGCAGGTGTTCACGCGCGAGGTGCTCCTGGAGCAGGTCTGGGGCTACCGGCACGCGGCGGACACGCGGCTGGTCAACGTCCATGTGCAGCGGCTGCGCTCCAAGGTCGAGAAGGACCCGGAGCGGCCGGAGATCGTGGTGACGGTCCGTGGTGTCGGATACAAGGCCGGGCCGAGCTGACATGACCGGGGACAGTGCCGCTTCGGCGCCCGGCCGGTCCGGGGCCCGCGCCGGGCGGCCTGTCGGCCGGAAGGCGGCGGGCTCCCGCTGGGGACGGTTCCCGGAGGGCGGCCTGCTGCAGGGCGGAGTGCAGGGCAGCCCGGTGTTCCGCCTGTTCATGCGGTGGGTGCGCCGCCCGCTGCTGCCCGTCATGCGGTTGTGGCGGCGCAACATCCAGCTCAAGGTCGTCGTCACGACCCTGCTGATGTCGCTGGGCGTGGTGCTGCTGCTGGGCTTCGTCGTCATCGGGCAGGTGCGCAACGGCCTGCTGGACGCCAAGGTGAAGGCGTCGCAGAGCCAGGCCACGGGCGGGTTCGCGGTGGCCAAGCAGGCGGCCGACGAGGCGGCGGGCGGGACCGCCGACGAGCCGGCGCCGGTGGACGGCCGCCCCTCCCAGAACGTCATCCAGTGGATGAGCGACCTCGTGTCCGACCTGTCCAGCGGCGGTCAGGGCGCTTTCGACGTGGTCACGCTCCCGGCGGGCGACGACAGCGGCAGCGGGCTCGGTCCGCGCGCCTCCGGCGGAGTGGACCCGAACAAGAGCGTGCCCGAGGACCTGCGGGCGCGGATCAACGCCAGCTCGGCCGCCGCGCAGAGCTACACGCGCATCATCTACAGCGGCGAGGCCAAGGAGGCCCAGCCGGCCCTGGTCATCGGCAAGACGGTCGACGACCCGAACGGCGACCCGTACCAGCTGTACTACCTCTTCCCGCTCACCCAGGAGGAGCGGTCCCTGAGCCTGGTCAAGGGGACGCTCGCGACGGCGGGGCTGTTCGTCGTCGTCCTGCTCGGGGCCATCGCCTGGCTGGTGGTGCGCCAGGTCGTCACGCCGGTGCGGATGGCGGCGGGGATCGCCGAGCGGCTGTCCGCCGGGCGGCTGCAGGAGCGGATGAAGGTCACCGGCGAGGATGACATCGCCCGCCTGGGCGAGGCGTTCAACAAGATGGCGCAGAACCTCCAGCTGAAGATCAGCCAGCTCGAGGACCTGTCGCGGATGCAGCGGCGGTTCGTGTCGGACGTGTCGCACGAGCTGCGGACGCCGCTGACGACCGTGCGGATGGCCGCCGACGTCATCCACGAGGCGCGCGAGGACTTCGATCCGGTGACCGCGCGGTCGGCGGAACTGCTCGCCGACCAGCTGGACCGCTTCGAGTCGCTCCTCGCCGACCTGCTGGAGATCAGCCGCTTCGACGCGGGAGCCGCCGCGCTGGAGGCGGAGCCGATAGACCTCCGAGAGGTCGTGCGACGCGTGGTCAGCGGGGCCGAGCCGCTCGCCGAGCGCAAGGGCTCGCGCATACGCGTCGTCGGCGATCAGCAGCCCGTCGTCGCCGAGGCCGACGCCCGGCGCGTCGAGCGGGTGCTGCGCAACCTCGTCGTCAACGCCGTCGAGCACGGCGAGGGCAAGGACGTCGTCGTCAGGCTCGCCGCGGCGGGCGGCGCGGTCGCCGTCGCGGTGCGCGACTACGGCGTCGGGCTCAAGCCCGGCGAGGCGACCCGTGTCTTCAGCCGCTTCTGGCGGGCCGACCCGGCCCGCGCGCGGACGACCGGCGGCACGGGCCTGGGGCTGTCCATCGCTTTGGAGGACGCGCGGCTGCACGGCGGCTGGCTGCAGGCGTGGGGCGAGCCGGGCGGCGGTTCGCAGTTCCGGCTGACGCTGCCGCGGACCGCGGACGAGCCGCTGCGGGGCTCGCCGATACCGCTGGAACCCAAGGACTCCCGACGCAACCGAGGACTGAACGAGGCCGGTGCGCCCCGCGGCGGCGAGAAGACCGCCACGGTGCCCGCGCAGCCCTCCGGCGGCCAGGGACCGGCCAGGGACCCGATAGGCGCCCGCACGGCGTCCGCCGCCCCCACGGCCGATCCGACAGCGCTGCCCGGCAACGGCGCGCGGGTGGTGCCGCGGCCCGCGGAGGCGGCGCGCAGAGCGGCTCCCTCCGGACCGGGGGACGCCCGCACCGAGGAGCGGAACGGACAAGGGGAGGCATTTCGTGGTCGCTGACCGCGAGAGGGGCGCCCGGCGCACGCCGGCGCGCGCGGTGGCGTACGCCGCCTGTGGCGCCGTACTGCTGGCGGGGTGCGCCTCGATGCCCGACCGCGGGGATCTGCGCGGGGTGGAGTCCACGCCCCGGCAGGACGCCCCGGTGCGCGTGTTCGCCGTGCCGCCCCGGGAGGACGCCTCGCCGTCGGAGATCGTGCGGGGCTTCCTGGAGGCGTTGACCAGCGACGATCTGCACTACGAGACGGCGAGGCAGTATCTGACCCCGGCCGCGGCGAAGCAGTGGCGGCCCGAGCTGTCCACCACCGTGCTCGCGGACGGGCCCGACGCCGACGCCGACTCGTACGCCGTCCGCGCGGAGGGCGTCGACTTCTCGTTCACGCTGACCGGCAGCAAGGTCGCGCTGGTGGACGAGCAGCAGTCGTACGTGCCGGCCGACGGCGAGTACAGCAAGCAGGTCCATCTCACGAAGGACGACAAGACCGGGCAGTGGCGCATCGACGGGCTGCCGCAGGGCGTGGTCCTCGGACAGTCGGACTTCCAGCGCAACTACGTGTCCGTCAACAAGTACTACTTCGCCTCCAACGGCACGGTCGTCGGGTCCGCGCAGCAGGCCGCCGTGGCGGATCCGGTGTACGTGCGGCGCGTGGACTCCATGACGCAGATGGTGCGTTCGGTGCTCAGGGGGCCCACGAGCTGGGTGGAGCCCGTGGTCCGGTCCAGCTTCCCTGCCGGTACGGCGCTGGAGAAGGGCGTCGCCACGCTGACGGAGGACGACCGGAGCAGGCTGACCGTGCCGCTGAACGGCAAGGCGGCGCGGGTCGGACCGGGCCGGTGCAACGAGATGGCCGCCCAGTTGCTCTTCACTCTCCAGGACCTCACCCCCGCGGTGGAGGAGGTCGAACTGCGGTCGGACGACCGGGAACTGTGCGTGCTCGACGCCGACGGTGCGGCCACCGTCGCCGCACACAGCACGGCCGGGCGCCCCGACTACCTGTACTTCCTCGACGGCGAGCACCAGTTGGTGCGGATCCCGGCCGGCAGCAAGGGCACGCGGGCCGAACCGGTGCCGGGGCGGTTCGGCGGGGGCGAGCAGGCCCTGCGGTCGGTGGCGGTGTCGCGCGACGAGCAGGCCGCGGCCGGCGTGACCCTCGACGGCTCGCGGCTGTACGTCGCCGAGCTGGTGTCGGGCGGTTCGCTCGGCGAGCCGGTGGTGCGCAGCACGGGCCGCACCGAGGCCGACCGGCTGACCACGCCCAGCTGGGACAGCCGGGGCGATCTGTGGGTCGCCGACCGTGATGACCGCAAGCCGCGGCTGCTGCTGCTCCGGCAGGGCAAGGGAGAGCCGCTGGAGGTGCGGGTGCCGGGGCTCGACGGGCGGATCAACTCGCTGCGGGTGGCCGCCGACGGGGTGCGGATCGCGCTGGTCGTGGAGAAGGACGGCAAGCAGTCCCTCCAGGTGGGGCGGATCGAGCGGGGCGCGGAGGACGAGCGGACCGGGGTGCAGCCGGTCTCGGTCCTGGACCTGCGGTCGGCCACGCCCGCGCTGGAGGAGGTGGCCGCCATGTCGTGGGCCGGGGACAGCCGGCTCGTGGTGGTCGGGCGGGAACACGAGGGCGTGCAGCAGCTGCGGTACGTCCAGGTCGACGGCTCCACGCCGGAAGGGCCCGCGCCCGACGCGCTGTCCGGCGTGGAGGAGATCGCCGCGGCGGAGGACGAGCGGCTTCCGCTGGTGGCGTACTCGGAGGACGGCATCGTGCGGCTGCCGGACGGGACGCAGTGGCAGAAGGTGGTCAAGGACGGGTCGGCACCGGTTTATCCCGGGTGATCGGCGCCGGCGCCCGGGTCGGCCGGGCGAGGACCGGGGCGGTGTTCGTCCGGTCCGGTGAGGGGGAGGCTCGGCGCAGGTGACGCGGCCGTTCCCGGCGCG
Organism: Streptomyces sp. NPDC046379; assembly: GCF_055587785.1. NCBI lineage: Bacteria > Bacillati > Actinomycetota > Actinomycetes > Kitasatosporales > Streptomycetaceae > Streptomyces > Streptomyces sp. NPDC046379. The sequence goes on along the minus strand of NZ_JBVJFP010000001.1, from coordinate 894,313 downwards.
TTTGTCGAGGCACGCCGGGGACGGCCGTTTTCGCTGGTCGCCGCGGTGGGGCGGCCTGTCGGCGAGGCGGCCGGAGTTTTCCACAGGCGGTTTCCACAGGGGTGGCAGGCCCGCGGCGGCCTTGGCACAGTGGTGGTCATGCGGGGGTGGTGGCGGGATCTCACCGACCTGGTGCTGCCGGCCGAGTGCGGAGGCTGCGGACGGCCGCGCACGGTGCTCTGCCCGGAGTGCCGTGCCGTCCTCACGGCCGCCGTGCCGCGCCGGGTGCGGCCGGCGCCGGAGCCGCCCGGGCTGCCGATGGTGCACGCGGCGGCCCGGTACGCCGACGAAACGCGGGCCCTGCTGCTGGCCCACAAGGAACGCGGCGCGCTCGCACTCGCCGGGCCGCTCGGCACGGCTTTGGCGGGCGCGGTGCGGGCCACGCTCGGCGGTGGCCGGGCGGGGACGGGCGGCGCGACCGTGCTGCTGGTTCCCGTGCCGTCCGGGCGCGGTGCGGTGCGGGCGCGCGGGCACGACCCGACACGGCGGATCGCGCTCGCGGCGGCCGGTGAGCTGCGGCGGACCGGGACACCGGCCCGGGTCGTCGCCGTGCTCCGGCAACGGCGGCCGGTCGCCGACCAGTCCGGGCTCGACTCCCGGCAGCGGCGGGCGAACCTCTCGGGCGCGCTGGGAGTGGCGGCCGCAGGCGCGGGACTGCTCGGCGGCGGCCCCGTGGTGCTCGTCGACGACCTGATGACGACGGGCGCGTCCCTCGCGGAGGCGGCGCGGGCGCTGCGGGCGGTCGGTGTCGGCGCGGCGGTGTACGAAGGAGCCGACCGGGAAAGGACTGGAGAACGGATGGCAGCGGCAATGGAGGGGAACACGGACCACACCATCCGTGCCGCCGTGATCGCGGCGTCACCGGATTCTTTGGAAATAAACCGGAACTGACTGCGAACTTGCATCGTTCCAGCTAGTGAGAGCCTTAATTCACCTGAACGGAGGTACGCGTCGCTAGAGGGTGACGACATCCGTCCGGGCGAGATATGTTCGGTTGTGAGGGAAAGCCGCAGGCCAAGCGCAGGTCGCACCTCGCATATCCGAATGCCGTCCCGCGGGATTCAGCACAATCACCCGGGACGGTGGGGTGGACATCCCGCCCGTGGGGGAGGAGGAGGTGGACGTCACCGAGTCCGAGGTTCCGGAATCCCCGGAACCTGGTGCACAAGGGAGATGCTCCGCCAGTGGAGCGGAGCGATCCGGGAACGGAGTTCTGCGTGGACATCGTCGTCAAGGGCCGCAAAACAGAGGTGCCCGAGCGGTTCCGCAAGCACGTGGCCGAGAAGCTGAAGCTGGAGAAGATCCAGAAGCTCGATGGCAAGGTGATCAGCCTCGACGTCGAGGTGTCCAAGGAGCCCAACCCCCGACAGGCCGACCGTTGCGACCGGGTGGAGATCACCCTCCGCTCCCGCGGTCCGGTGATCCGGGCGGAGGCGGCGGCCAGTGACCCGTACGCGGCACTCGACCTGGCGGCGGAGAAACTGGAGGCGCGGCTGCGCCGGCAGCACGACAAGCGCCACACGCGCCGGGGTCTGCGCCGGCTCACGGCGGCCGAGGTCCCCGACCACGTCCCGGGCGCGGCGACGCTCAACGGCAACGGCGGCATCGTCCCGGCCGAGGGGGCGGACGAGGTCCCGACCAAGAAGATCGGCTCGCTGGAGGTCAAGGGCGAAGGGCCGCTCGTCGTCCGCGAGAAGACCCACGTCGCGGCGCCGATGACGCTCGACCAGGCGCTCTACGAGATGGAACTGGTCGGGCACGACTTCTATCTCTTCGTCGACTCCGAGACCAAGGAGCCCAGCGTCGTCTACCGGCGCCACGCCTACGACTACGGCGTGATCCACCTCAGCACCGACACGATGGTCACCGAGGCGTCCCCCGACGCGGGCGGGACGCTGGGCGGCTGACGTCGCGGACGGCGGTCGAAGCGGTGCCCCTGGAGCGCCTGTGCGCCCCCAGGGGCACCGGCGTGCGACCGCTTCCGCACCGCTTGGTCACCGAGGTGCCGCCCGGACATGGAATCATGGCGGCAACGGCTCAACCGGTGGGCCGTTGCCTTGGGTTGGCGATGGCACAGGACCACGGGCCACAGCCTTCAGGGGGAGGAACGATGGCGGACAGCTTCGGACCGATGCATCACGGGGACGCCGACGTCGGCGCCGCCGGCATGGGCCCGGACGCGGACTCACCACGCAAGGAACCGATCCGGGTCCTGGTCGTGGACGACCATGCCCTGTTCCGCCGCGGACTGGAGATCGTGCTCGCGGCCGAGGAGGACATCCAGGTCGTGGGGGAGGCAGGGGACGGCGCCGAGGCCGTGGAGAAGGCGGCCGACCTGCTGCCCGACATCGTCCTGATGGACGTGCGCATGCCGAAGCGGGGCGGGATCGAGGCCTGCACCTCCATCAAGGAGGTGGCGCCGAGCGCGAAGATCATCATGCTGACGATCAGCGACGAGGAAGCCGATCTCTACGACGCCATCAAGGCGGGAGCCACCGGTTATCTCCTCAAGGAGATCTCCACCGACGAAGTGGCCACGGCGATTCGCGCGGTGGCCGACGGCCAGTCGCAGATCAGCCCATCCATGGCGTCGAAACTGCTCACCGAGTTCAAGTCGATGATCCAGCGCACGGACGAACGACGTCTGGTGCCCGCGCCCCGGCTCACCGACCGCGAACTCGAAGTGCTGAAACTGGTCGCCACGGGGATGAACAACCGGGACATCGCCAAGGAGTTGTTCATCTCCGAGAACACCGTGAAGAACCACGTGCGCAACATCCTGGAGAAACTGCAACTGCACTCCAGGATGGAAGCGGTGGTCTACGCGATGCGGGAGAAGATCCTCGAGATCCGGTGAGCGGCCCGTCAGGCCAGGGCCCGGGTGAGCTCCCTCGTGAGCGGCTCGCGCAGTTCGGGGGCGTCCACGCGCTCCACGCGCACGTTCGTGCAGTCCACCCAGCTCGCCGCCTCGATCAGCGCCTGCGCCACCGCCGGGACCGCCTTCGGCCCCTCCAGCGTGACCTGCCGGGCCACCAGCGTGCGGCCCTCGCGGGCGGGGTCCACCCGGCCGACCAGCCGGCCGCCGGCCAGGACCGGCATGGCGAAGTAGCCGTACACCCGCTTCGGCTTCGGGACGTAGGCCTCCAGCCGGTGGGTGAAACCGAAGATCCGCTCCGTGCGGGCCCGTTCCCAGATCAGCGAGTCGAACGGGGACAGCAGCGTCGTACGGTGCCGGCCGCGCGGGGGCGTCTCCAGGGCCGCCGGATCCGCCCAGGCCACCTTCCCCCACCCCTCGACCGTGACGGGCACCAGGCCCGAGTCGGCGATCACCGCGTCGACCTGCTCGGCCTTCAGCCGGTGGTAGTCGGCGATGTCCGCGCGGGTGCCGACGCCCAGGGACCGGCCGGCCAGCCGGACCAGCCGCAGCAGGCACTCGGCGTCGGACGGCTCCTCCCGCAGCAGGTCCGCGGGCACCGCGCGCTCGGCCAGGTCGTACACGCGCTTCCAGCCGCGGCGCTCCACGCAGACCACCTCGCCGTACATCAGCGCCCGCTCGACGGCGACCTTGGTGCCGGACCAGTCCCACCAGTCGCTCGTCTTCTTCGCCCCGCCCAGCTCGGTCGCGGTCAGCGGGCCCTCCGCGCGGAGCTGCTTGATCACCTGGTCGTAGACGCCGTCGGGCAGTTCGTGGTGCCACTGCGGGCGGTTGCGGTAGGCGCGGCGGCGGAAGGCGAAGTGCGGCCACTCCTCGATCGGCAGGATGCACGCGGCGTGCGACCAGTACTCGAAGGCGTGCGGCGGGGAGGCGGGCCCCTCGGCGGGCGACTTCCAGTAGGCGTTCTCCACCGCCTTGCGGCCGACGGCGCCGAGGCGGGCGTAGGGGACCAGCTCGTGGGAGCGGGCGAGGACCGAGATGGTGTCGAGCTGCACCGCGCCGAGGTGGCGGAGTATCCCGCGGACGCCGGAGCGGCGGTCCGGGGCGCCGAGGAAGCCCTGGGCGCGCAGGGCGATGCGGCGGGCCTCGGCCGCGGAGAGCTGGGTGGGACGCGCGGTCGTCATGCCCTCGAAGATAGGGGCTGCCACTGACAACCGGTCCGCTGCCACCGACGACCGGTCCCCGCCGCAGAGTTGGCCGGTGTCACGGCCGGCCCGGCAGATACGGGGCCGTCGAGGGCAGGCCCAGGTCCGAGGGGAGCAGCGAGGCCACCCAGCAGTCGCGCAGGACGCCCTTGTTGTTGATGGCCGAGCGCAAGGTGCCCTCCAGGGTGAAGCCGGCCCGGGTCGCCACCGCGCGGGAGGCGGTGTTGCCGACCTCCGCGCGCCACTCCACGCGGTCGACGGACAGCTCGGTGAAGGCCCACCGGCAGGCGGCGACGGTGGCCTCGGTGATGTAACCGCGGCCACGGTGCTCCTTGGCGGCCCAGAAGCCGACCTCGGCGGTGCCCAGGGAGCGCATGGTCAGGCCGAGCATGCCGGTCAGGTCGCCGCCGGGCAGGAAGACGCCGAAGGTGAACATCGAGGCGCTCGCCCAGCCGTCGGGGGCGAGCTGTCCGGTGAAGCTCTCCGCGTGCTCGGGCAGGTAGGGCGAGGGGACGGTGGTCCAGCGCTGGATGTCGGGGTCCTGACACGCCGTGCAGACGGCGTCCGTGTCCTCGGGGCCGACGGTGCGCAGGCGCAGACGGGCGGTGGTGATCGTGACGGGCTCCATCGCCCGATTCTGCTCGCGACCGCGGCGACACGCCATCCGTTTTGCCGCTGCGCGACCGTCCGGTCACCCTCCGCGAATTCGCCGGCGCGGCGCGGCACCATCCGCAACCCCGGGCCGTTGTCCGGGTGAAGGCAGAACCGAGAACCGATCTGCGGCGGTGGGCGTCGTCGTCCCGCAGGGCCTCCCGGCGCGGCGGGGTCCTCGCATACGATGGCCGTTGCTCAGTACGTCAAAGGAAACCGACCGTCCCAGGCCCGACCGGCAAGGAGACCAACCCCCGTGTCCGTCCTCTCGAAGATCATGCGTGCAGGCGAAGGCAAGATCCTGCGCAAGCTGCACCGCATCGCGGACCAGGTCAACTCCATCGAAGAGGACTTCATCGACCTCTCCGACGCCGAGCTGCGGGCCCTCACCGACGAGTACAAGCAGCGGTACGCCGATGGTGAGAGTCTGGACGACCTGCTGCCGGAGGCCTTCGCCACCGTGCGGGAGGCCGCCAAGCGCGTCCTCGGACAGCGGCACTACGACGTCCAGATGATGGGCGGCGCCGCCCTGCACATGGGCTACGTCGCCGAGATGAAGACCGGTGAGGGCAAGACCCTGGTCGGCACCCTGCCGGCGTATCTCAACGCGCTGTCGGGCGACGGCGTGCACCTCATCACGGTCAACGACTACCTGGCCGAGCGCGACTCCGAGATGATGGGCCGCGTCCACAAGTTCCTGGGCCTGAGCGTCGGCTGCATCCTCGCCAACATGACGCCGGCCCAGCGCCGCGAGCAGTACGCCTGCGACATCACGTACGGCACGAACAACGAGTTCGGCTTCGACTACCTGCGCGACAACATGGCGTGGTCCAAGGAGGAGCTGGTCCAGCGCGGCCACAACTTCGCCATCGTCGACGAGGTCGACTCCATCCTCATCGACGAGGCCCGTACGCCGCTGATCATCTCCGGCCCGGCCGACCAGGCCACCAAGTGGTACGGCGACTTCGCCAAGCTGGTCAAGCGCCTCAAGCGCGGTGAGGCCGGCCAGCCCCTCAAGGGCATCGAGGAGACCGGCGACTACGACGTCGACGAGAAGAAGCGCACGGTCGCCATCCACGAGTCCGGCGTCAGCAAGGTCGAGGACTGGCTGGGCATCGACAACCTCTACGAGTCGGTCAACACCCCGCTCGTCGGCTATCTGAACAACGCCATCAAGGCGAAGGAACTGTTCAAGAAGGACAAGGACTACGTCGTCATCGACGGCGAGGTCATGATCGTCGACGAGCACACCGGCCGTATCCTCGCGGGCCGCCGCTACAACGAGGGCATGCACCAGGCGATCGAGGCGAAGGAAGGGGTGCCGATCAAGGACGAGAACCAGACCCTCGCCACGATCACCCTGCAGAACTTCTTCCGCCTCTACGGCAAGCTCTCCGGCATGACCGGTACGGCGATGACCGAGGCCGCCGAGTTCCACCAGATCTACAAGCTCGGCGTGGTCCCGATCCCGACGAACAGGCCGATGATCCGCAAGGACCAGTCGGACCTGATCTACCGCACCGAGGTGGCGAAGTTCGAGGCGGTCGTCGACGACATCGCCGAGAAGCACGAGAAGGGCCAGCCGATCCTGGTCGGCACCACCTCGGTCGAGAAGTCCGAGTACCTCTCGCAGCAGCTGTCCAAGCGCGGCATCCAGCACGAGGTGCTCAACGCCAAGCAGCACGACCGTGAGGCGCAGATCGTCGCCCAGGCCGGCCGCAAGGGCGCCGTGACCGTCGCGACGAACATGGCCGGCCGCGGTACCGACATCAAGCTCGGCGGCAACCCCGAGGACCTCGCCGAGGCCGAGCTGCGCCAGCGCGGGCTCGACCCCGAGGAGCACATCGAGGAGTGGGCCGCCGCCCTCCCGGCCGCCCTGGAGCGGGCCGAGCAGGCGGTCAAGGCCGAGAAGGAGGAGGTCGAGGCGCTCGGCGGCCTGTACGTGCTGGGCACCGAGCGGCACGAGTCGCGCCGTATCGACAACCAGCTGCGCGGTCGTTCCGGCCGTCAGGGCGACCCCGGCGAGTCCCGCTTCTACCTCTCCCTCGGCGACGACCTGATGCGGCTGTTCAAGGCCCAGATGGTCGAGCGCGTGATGTCCATGGCGAACGTCCCGGACGACGTGCCGATCGAGAACAAGATGGTCACGCGCGCGATCGCGTCCGCCCAGTCCCAGGTCGAGCAGCAGAACTTCGAGACCCGCAAGAACGTCCTCAAGTACGACGAGGTGCTCAACCGCCAGCGCGAGGTCATCTACGGCGAGCGCCGCCGCGTCCTGGAGGGCGAGGACCTGCACGAGCAGATCCAGCACTTCATGGACGACACGATCGACGCGTACATCGCCGCGGAGACCGCCGAGGGCTTCGCCGAGGAGTGGGACCTGGACCGCCTGTGGGGCGCGTTCAAGCAGCTCTACCCGTGCGGCGTCACCATCGAGGAGCTGGAGGAGGCGGCCGGCGACCGGGCCGGGCTCACCGCCGACTTCATCTCCGAGTCCATCAAGGACGACATCCACCAGCAGTACGCGGCGCGTGAGGCGCAGCTCGGCTCGGAGATCATGCGCGAGCTGGAGCGCCGGGTCGTGCTGTCGGTCCTGGACCGCAAGTGGCGCGAGCACCTCTACGAGATGGACTACCTCCAGGAGGGCATCGGCCTGCGCGCGATGGCCCAGAAGGACCCGCTGGTCGAGTACCAGCGCGAGGGCTTCGACATGTTCCAGGCCATGATGGACGGCATCAAGGAGGAGTCCGTCGGCTACCTGTTCAACCTGGAGGTCCAGGTCGAGCAGCAGGTCGAGGAGGTCCCGGTCGAGGACGCCGCGCCGAGCCTGGAGAAGCAGGACGCGGTGCCGGCGCAGGCGGGCACCCCGCGCCCGGAGATCCGCGCGAAGGGCCTGGAGGCCCCGCAGCGGCGGAACCTGCACTTCACCGCGCCGACCGTCGACGGTGAGGGCGGCACCATCGAGGGCGAGTTCGCGGACGAGGAGCCGGTGCGTTCGTCCGCCGACGGCCTGACCCGTGCCGAGCGCCGCAAGCAGGCCAAGGGCGGGCGTCGCCGCAAGAAGTAGGCGGTGGGGATGCGTTGAGGGCCGGGTCACCTTCGGGTGGCCCGGCCCTTCGCCGTGACGGCGGCCGGGTACGGCCGGACCGGGTCGGGTGTGCGGACCGGGGGCTGCTCCCGGGGGTGCGGGGCCGGGGGCAGCCCCCGGGTCTGTGGGCCGGGGGCTGCCCCCGGGTCTGTGGGGCCGGGGGCTGCCCGCGCGGCCCTGGCCGTTCGGTGACCCGGGTTCTAGTCGGGTTCCGTGGGGCGGGGGCCGCCCGCTTCCACCGCCGTGCAGCGCCAGCGCAGGTCGCGGCCGAGTTCCAGGCGGAAGGCCAGGGCGCGCAGCCGGTCGCCGGCGCCGATGCGGGCGAAGGCCTCGATGGCGCCCGGGCGGGGCTCGAAGTAGCCGATGTCGCGGACGACCGGGCGGGCGCCGCGGGTGCGCAGGGGCCCGCGTTCGGCGAGCCGGGCCAGTTCGTCGTAGGCGCGTCCGGCGGTGTGGCGCAGCATGCAGTGCACGGGGCGCTGGCCGCTGAGGACCAGCACGAGACGGTCGGCGAAGACGTCGGTGGGGCGGGGTTGGGGGACGGCGACGGGGTGGCGGGGCGACTGGGAGGGGACTCGGAGCGGCGCGGCGGCGGGGTGGGGCGGTGCGTGGCGGGGTGGCGTGGAACCGGCCGGGGGCGGGGCGGGCGTCGGTGCGGGTCCCGGCCCGGCCGGCATCGCCGTCGTACGGGTCGCCTGGGTCGCCGTACGGGACGCCGGGGCCGTTGTGCCGGGGGTGGCGCGGGAAGGCCCCCTGCCGGGCGTGGGCGGGCGGCCCGTACCGGGCGGGTACGGGCGGTTCCTGCCGGGCGCGCCGACGGGAACCGCGGCGGGCGTGCCGGGGCCCGGGCGGGGCGCCTCGGATGGCGGTGCCTCGGGAAGGGGCGCCTCGCGGGTCCGGGACGAGCCCCGGACGGCGGGGCGTGGGGTGGTGCTGCCCGGGCGGCGGGGATCCCGGCGGGTCGGAGGGCGGGTGCCGGGGGAGGGGCGGAGGCGGGTCATGACCTTGTTCATCGGGGCCCCGTTCGGTGCGGCCGGTTGTACCGGTCGGTAACTTGCGGTCGGAGATCTTGTACGGGGACGAGGGCCGCGGCCGCAAGGCGGGAGGGAGCCGGGCGGAGGACCGGCCAGGTTCACTTATTCGGGTGATATCGAGCGATCGAGCCCAGGTCGGGGGCGTGTACGGGGTGAATTCGCCGCCCGCGGGTTGACCTGGACGGGGGTGCCGGGTACGCCCCGAAGGGGGACCCCCGCACGTATCCTGAAGGCCGTCCAGAGGTCTTTCGGAGCCCTCCGACCACGAGAAAGCGGCCAGCCCATGCGCGTCTACGTCCCCCTGACCCTCTCCGGTCTCGCCGAGGCGTACAGGACCGGCGAGGTGGGCGCCGGGCCGCTCGTCGCGTACGCCGTCACGCCCGCGTTGCGCGAGTGGTACCTCTCCGACGACATCGAGGAGCTGGAGTACGCGGCGCTCAGCAGGGCCGCGCTGGCCTCCCTGCGGCTGCTCGCCGCCGACCCGGACGCACCGCGGCGGCGGGTCGTCGTCGCCGTCGACGTGCCGGACGGCGCCGCTGCCGCCGACCCCGACCGGGGCCTCGACCCGGCCGCGCTCGGCGAGGTGCGGGTCAAGGGCCCCGTACCGCTGGCCAAGGCGGCGGCGGTGCACGTCGACGCGGACGAGGCGGAGGCGGACGTGACGGCCGCCGCGCAGGCGCTGGAGGCGGCGGACGCCGGGGACGACGACGCCCAGTTCGTGGTGGACGGGGCCGACGACCACGAGCTGCTGTGGTTCGCGACGCAGGAGATCCCGAACCTGGTGGGGCAGGACGGCTGAGTCCGGCCGTCACTGATTGTCAGCGGCGGCGGGTACGGTTTTCGGCATGGGGAAGCAGCAGACCGCGCACATCGTCTGGGACTGGAACGGCACCTTGTTCCACGACAATGACGCGATCATCGGGGCGACGAACGCGGCGTTCGCCGAGCTGGGACTGGATCCGATCACGATGGAGCAGTACCGGGCGCTGTACTGCGTGCCGGTGCCGAAGTTCTACGAACGGCTGATGGGCCGGCTGCCCACGGACGCCGAGTGGGAGGTCATGGACGCGATCTTCCACCGGCATTACAGCGAGCACCGGGTGCGGTGCGGGCTGACCGAGGGCGCGGCCGAGCTGCTGGCGCGGTGGCGGTCGGCGGGGCGCAGCCAGTCGCTCCTCAGCATGTACGGGCACGAGGACCTGGTCCCGCTGGTGCGCGGCTTCGGCATCGAGACCCACTTCATACGCGTCGACGGGCGTACCGGGCCGTCCGGCGGCAGCAAGGCCGAGCACATGGTGCGGCACCTGGAGGCGCTCGCGGAAGCCGTGCGCCCCGAGCGGACCGTGGTGATCGGGGACGCCGCGGACGACGCGGTCGCGGCCCTGCACGTCGGCGCGCAGGCCGTCCTTTACACCGGGGGCTCGCACAGCCGGGCGAGCCTGGAGGTCGTGGGCGTGCCGGTCGTGGACAGCCTGGCCGAGGCGGTCGACGAGGCGGGAAGACTCGCGGCGGCGGCCTGAGAGCCGGACGGAGCCGTCACGGGACGCGGCAGGACGCCGACCCCGCAACGGCTCCCGCCCGGTCCGTCGGGTCCCGGGTTCGCCGGGTCCCGGGTCCGTCGGGTCACGGGTTCGCCGGGGCCTTCTCCCGCAGGACCTTCAGGAACTCCCGCATCCACGCCGGATGGTCCGGCCAGGCGCGGGAGGACACCAGGGCGCCGTCCACCACGGCCTCCGTGTCCTGGAAGGTGGCGCCGGCGGCCTGCATGTCGAGTTCGAGAGCCGGGTACGCGGTGACCCGTCGGCCGCGCAGGCCGTCGGACGCCGCGGTCAGGAGCGGGCCGTGGCAGATCTGGGCGACGGGTTTGTCGGCGTCGAAGAAGGACTTGAGGATCTTGCGGAGTTCGGGATCGTTGCGCAGGTACTCCGGGGCGCGGCCCCCGGGGATCACGACGGCGGCGTACTGGCCGGGGTCGACCTCGGAGAAGGCGAGATCGGCGGGCCAGGTGTAGCCGGGCTTCTCGGTGTAGGTGTCGAAGCCCTCTTCGAAGTCGTGCACGACGAACCGCAGCGTCTTGCGGGTGGGAGCCGCGATGTGGACTTCGTAGCCCTCTTCGAGGAGGCGCTGGTAGGGGTAGAGGACCTCCAGCGACTCTGCTGCGTCGCCGGTGACGATGAGGATTTTGGCGGTCATGGGGGCAACGTGCACCGGACGGCGGACCCTGCCAAGGGGACGCGCGGGAACGCGTCGTGATCCGGCGCCGTGCGGGCTCCGTCCCGGACCCCGTCTCTGTGCAGAGTGTCAAAGTTCGGACCCCTGTTTTGTACACATACGGCTCATGACGCGCGCCCGGAGGGGAGAGATAGCCTTGTGGCGTGATCAGCGCGATAGCTCGCGGGGACATCGGTGTCCCCGCCCCGCGCCCGGGACGCACGGACCACATCCGTGACCGGGCGGCAGTCGCTGGTCCTCGCGGGCGGGCCGGGGACGCGAAGCGCCCCGCAGTGGCGCGCACACCCCGTTCGGGGGCGCCGGAATTGGCTGAAAACCCACCGCTCATCTCCCTTTGCGGCATAGCGTCGGTGAGGACCGGACACCCCGTGTCACGGCGTGACGCCGGAAGGCCGGAGACCGTACTTCCTTCTACGTCACGCAACGGCGCGCGACAGGAGCCAGAGGACAATGCAGACCAAGCTGGACGAAGCAAAGGCCGAGCTGCTCGAGAGGGCCGCCCGGGTAGCTGAGAACAGCCCGGTCGGGGGGTATCTACCGACTGGGACGACCGAGGGCGGCACTCCGGACGCGGACGCCGTGCTCGCGTTCCTCCAGCGCTACTACCTGCACACCGCGCCCGAGGACCTCACCGACCGCGACCCGGTCGACGTCTTCGGCGCCGCCCACTCCCACTACCGGCTGGCCGAGAACCGCCCCCAGGGCACGGCCAACGTGCGGGTGCACACCCCGACGGTCGAGGAGAACGGCTGGACGTGCAGCCACTCCGTCGTGGAGGTCGTCACCGACGACATGCCCTTCCTGGTCGACTCGGTCACCAACGAGCTGACCCGGCAGGGCCGCGGCATCCACGTCGTCATCCACCCCCAGGTGGTCGTCCGCCGGGACGTCACGGGCAGGCTGGTCGAGCTGCTCACCACGCGCCCGACCGGGGACCTCCCGCACGATGCGCACGTCGAGTCCTGGATCCACGTCGAGATCGACCGCGAGACCGACCGCTCCGACCTCAAGCAGATCGGCGCCGACCTGCTGCGCGTGCTGTCCGACGTCCGCGAGGCCGTCGAGGACTGGGGCAAGATGCGCGAGGCGGCCCTGCGGATCGCCGAGGGGCTGCCCGGCGAGCCGGTCGCCGCCGACCTGCCCGGCGAGGAGATCGAGGAGGCCCGCGAGCTGCTGCGCTGGCTGGCCGACGACCACTTCACCTTCCTCGGCTACCGCGAGTACCAGCTGCGCGACGACGACTCGCTGGCCGCCGTCCCCGGCACCGGCCTCGGCATACTGCGCGCCGATCCCCACCACGCCGGCGGCGAGAGCCACCCGGTCAGCCCGTCCTTCGAGCGGCTGCCCGCCGACGCCCGCGCCAAGGCCCGCGAGCACAAGCTGCTCGTGCTGACCAAGGCCAACAGCCGGGCCACCGTGCACCGGCCGTCGTACCTGGACTACATCGGCGTCAAGAAGTTCGACGAGCAGGGCAACGTCGTCGGCGAGCGGCGCTTCCTGGGGCTGTTCTCCTCCGCCGCCTACACCGAGTCCGTCCGGCGCGTCCCGGTCATCCGGCGCAAGGTTGGCGAGGTGCTCAGCCGCGCCGGGTTCTCGCCCAACAGCCACGACGGCCGCGACCTGCTGCAGATCCTGGAGACCTACCCGCGCGACGAGCTGTTCCAGACGCCGGTCGGCGAGCTCCAGGCCATCGTCACCTCCGTGCTCTACCTCCAGGAGCGCCGCCGGCTGCGGCTGTACCTGCGTCAGGACGAGTACGGCCGCTACTACTCCGCCCTCGTCTACCTCCCGCGCGACCGCTACACCACCGGCGTCCGGCTGCGGATCATCGACATCCTCAAGGAGGAACTGGGCGGTATCAGCGTCGACTTCACCGCCTGGAACACCGAGTCGATCCTGTCCCGGCTGCACTTCGTCGTCCGCGTCCCGCAGGGCACCGAACTGCCCCAGCTGTCCGACGCCGACAAGGAGCGCATCGAGGCCCGTCTGGTCGAGGCCGCCCGCTCCTGGGCGGACGGCTACACCGAGGCGCTGAACGCCGAGTTCGGCGAGGAGCGCGCCGCCGAACTGCTGCGCCGCTACGGCAACGCCTTCGCCGAGGGCTACAAGGCCGACCACTCGCCGCGCGCCGCGGTCGCCGACCTCGCCCAGCTGGAACGGCTCGGCGAGCACAACGACTTCGCGCTCAGCCTGTACGAGCCGGTGGGCGCCGCCCACGACGAGCGCCGCTTCAAGATCTACCGCAAGGGCGACGCCGTCTCCCTGTCCGCCGTCCTGCCGGTGCTGAACCGGCTCGGCGTCGAGGTGATCGACGAGCGGCCGTACGAACTGCGCTGCGCCGACCGCAGCGTCGCCTGGATCTACGACTTCGGCCTGCGCATGCCCAAGCCGCAGGGCGCCGCCGGGGACTACTCGGGCGACGACGCGCGCGAGCGGTTCCAGGAGGCCTTCGCCGCCACCTGGACCGGCAAGGCCGAGAACGACGGCTTCAACGCCCTGGTGCTCGGCGCCGGGCTGACCTGGCGGCAGGCGATGGTCCTGCGGGCGTACGCGAAGTACCTGCGCCAGGCAGGATCGACGTTCAGCCAGGACTACATGGAGGACACCCTCCGCAACAACGTCCACACCACCCGGCTGCTCGTCTCCCTGTTCGAGGCGCGGATGTCGCCCGAGCGGCAGAGCGCCGGACGGGAGATCGTCGACGCCCTGCTGGAGGAGCTGGACGCGGCCCTCGACCAGGTCGCCTCGCTGGACGAGGACCGCATCCTGCGGTCGTTCCTCACCGTCATCAAGGCGACCCTGCGGACCAACTTCTTCCAGGAGGCCTCGGGCGGCAGGCCGCACGACTACGTCTCCATGAAGTTCGACCCGCGGGCCATCCCCGACCTGCCCGCGCCCCGGCCGGCGTTCGAGATCTGGGTGTACTCCCCGCGCGTCGAGGGCGTGCACCTGCGGTTCGGCAAGGTCGCGCGCGGCGGACTGCGCTGGTCCGACCGGCGAGAGGACTTCCGCACCGAGATCCTCGGCCTGGTCAAGGCGCAGATGGTGAAGAACACCGTCATCGTCCCGGTCGGCGCCAAGGGCGGCTTCGTCGCCAAGCAGCTCCCGGACCCGTCCGTGGACCGCGACGCCTGGATGGCGGAGGGCGTCGCCGCCTACCGGACGTTCATCTCCGCCCTGCTCGACATCACCGACAACATGGTCGCCGGCGAGGTCGTGCCCCCGCCGGACGTCGTCCGGCACGACGAGGACGACACCTATCTCGTCGTCGCCGCCGACAAGGGCACCGCGACCTTCTCCGACATCGCCAACGAGGTCGCCCAGTCGTACAACTTCTGGCTCGGGGACGCCTTCGCCTCCGGCGGCTCGGCCGGCTACGACCACAAGGGCATGGGCATCACCGCGCGCGGCGCCTGGGAGTCCGTCAAGCGGCACTTCCGCGAGCTGGGCACGGACACCCAGAGCGAGGACTTCACCGTCGTCGGCATCGGCGACATGTCCGGCGACGTCTTCGGCAACGGCATGCTCCTCAGCGAGCACATCCGCCTGGTCGCCGCCTTCGACCACCGGCACATCTTCATCGACCCGACCCCGGACGCGGCCGTCTCCTACGCCGAGCGCCGCCGGCTGTTCGAACTGCCGCGCAGTTCCTGGGCCGACTACGACACCGCCCTGCTGTCGCCCGGCGGCGGGGTCTTCCCCCGCTCCGCCAAGTCCATCCCGGTCAACGCCCACGTCCGCCAGGCCCTCGGCATCGAGGACGGCGTCACCAAGCTGACCCCGGCCGACCTGATGAAGGCCATCCTCAAGGCGCCGGTCGACCTGCTGTGGAACGGCGGCATCGGCACCTACGTCAAGTCGAGCGCGGAGTCCAACGCCGACGTCGGCGACAAGGCCAACGACGCCATCCGCGTGGACGGCCAGGACCTGCGCGTCAAGGTCGTCGGCGAGGGCGGCAACCTGGGCCTGACCCAGCTCGGCCGGATCGAGTTCGCGCTGCAGGGCGGGCGGATCAACACCGACGCCATCGACAACAGCGCGGGCGTGGACACCTCCGACCACGAGGTGAACATCAAGATCCTGCTCAACGGCCTGGTCACCGAGGGCGACATGACGGTCAAGCAGCGCAACAAGCTGCTCGCCGAGATGACCGACGAGGTCGGCCGGCTGGTCCTGCGCAACAACTACGCGCAGAACACGGCCATCGCCAACGCCCTCGCCCAGTCCGCGGACATGCTCCACGCCCAGCAGCGCTTCATGCGCCACCTGGTCCGGGAGGGCCACCTCGACCGGGCGCTGGAGTTCCTGCCGACCGACCGCCAGATCCGCGAACGCCTCGGCTCCGGGCAGGGCCTGACCGGCCCCGAGACGGCCGTCCTGCTGGCGTACACGAAGATCACGGTCGCCGAGGAACTGCTGCACACCTCGCTGCCGGACGACCCCTACCTGCAGGGCCTGCTCCACGCGTACTTCCCGAGCGCGCTGCGCGAGCGGTTCCCGGAGCAGATCGACGGTCACCCGCTGCGCCGCGAGATCGTCACGACGGTGCTGGTCAACGACACGGTCAACACGGGCGGCACGAGCTTTCTGCACCGGCTGCGCGAGGAGACCGGAGCCTCGCTGGAGGAGATCGTCCGGGCGCAGACCGCGGCCCGCGCGATCTTCCACTCCGCCGCCGTGTGGGACGGCGTCGAGTCGCTCGACAACAAGGTGGCGGCCGACGTCCAGACCAGGATCAGGCTGCACTCCCGCCGCCTGGTGGAGCGGGGCACCCGCTGGCTGCTCAACAACCGGCCGCAGCCGCTGGAGATCGCCGAGACGGTGGAGTTCTTCGGCGAGCGCGTCGAACAGGTCTGGTCGCAGCTGCCGAAGCTGCTGCGCGGCGCGGACCTGCAGTGGTGGCAGAAGATCCACGACGAGCTGACCGGGGCCGGCGTCCCGGACGAGCAGGCCACCCGCGTGGCCGGGTTCTCCTCCGCCTTCCCGGCGCTCGACATCGTCTCGGTGGCCGACCGCACGGGCCGTGAGCCGATGGACGTCGCCGAGGTCTACTACGACCTCGCCGACCGCCTCGGCATCGCTCAGCTGATGGACCGGATCATCGAGCTGCCCCGTGCCGACCGCTGGCAGTCCATGGCCCGCGCCGCCATCCGCGAGGACCTCTTCGCCGCCCACGCGGCCCTGACGTCCGACGTGCTGGCGGTGGGCAACGGCACGTCGACGCCGGAGCAGCGGTTCCAGCTCTGGCAGCGGAAGAACGCCGCGATCCTGAGCCGGGCCCGCACCACCCTGGAGGAGATCCAGAACTCGGACGCGTTCGACCTCGCCAACCTGTCGGTGGCGATGCGGACGATGCGGTCGCTGCTGCGGGCGCACTCGTAGGGGCACGCCGTACGGCGGTTCGCAGCAGCACACCGTACGGCGGCTCTGTCGGGGCCTTGTGCGAAGGGCGCCCCGGGCCGGAATCCCCGGCTCGGGGCGCCCTTCGCCCTTCGCCCTACGGCCGTCGGGCGCGTCAGGCGGGTGAGGCGGTCGCGGGCGGCGTCTTGCGCCGGGGGGCTGGCGGGCGCCCCGGCGTCTTGTCGCCGGTGAAGGCCTCGTACTCCTTCATGACCTCCTCCGTGGGCCCGTCCATGCGCAGTTCGCCGCGCTCCAGCCACAGCACGCGCTCGCAGGTGTCGCGGATGGACTTGTTGTTGTGGCTGACCAGGAAGACCGTGCCGGCCTGGCCGCGCAGCTCCCGGATGCGGGCCTCGGAGCGCCGGCGGAAGGAGCCGTCGCCGGTGGCGAGGGCCTCGTCGATGAGCAGCACGTCGTGGTCCTTGGCGGCGGCGATGGAGAATCGCAGCCGGGCCGCCATGCCGGAGGAGTAGGTGCGCATCGGCAGGGTGATGAAGTCGCCCTTGTCGTTGATCCCGGAGAAGTCGACGATCTCCCGGTAGCGCGCCCGGATCTGCTCCCGGCTCATGCCCATCGCGAGCCCGCCCAGGTGGACGTTGCGCTCGCCGGTCAGGTCGTTCATCAGGGCGGCGTTGACGCCGAGCAGGGAGGGCTGCCCGCCGGTGTAGATGCGGCCGCGCTCCACCGGCAGCAGGCCCGCGACGGCCTTGAGCAGCGTCGACTTGCCGGAGCCGTTGGTGCCGATCAGCCCGATCGCCTCGCCCTTGTACGCGACGAAGGAGACGTCCCGCACGGCGTGCACGGTGCGTACGCCGGCCGCCCTCTCGGCCTTCTCGCGGCGCAGGATGCGGTTGAGCGCGGCGGTGGCGGAGCCGCGTCCGGCGCCGGTGCCGTTGACGCGGTAGACGATGTCCACGTGGTCCGCGATGACGGTGGGGACCCTGTCGCCCCGGGGGTTCTCAGCCACGGCCGTACATCTCCTCGGCCTTCCAGAAGTAGAGGAAGCCGCCGACTCCGGCGAGCAGTGCCCAGCCGGTGGCCAGCGCCCAGACGTGCGGAGGCAGCTGGCTCGCGTGGAAGCTGTCGATCAGCGCGAAGCGCATCAGGTCGATGTAGAGGGCGGCGGGGTTGGCCTGGAGCACGGTGCCCACCCAGGACGGCCAGTCGGTGTGCTTGCTGAGCACATGCTCGATGCTCCACATCACGCCCGACGCGTACATCCAGGTCCGCAGCACGAACGGCATCAGCTGGGCGATGTCCGGCGTCTTCGCGCCGACCCGCGCGAGAACCATGGACAGGCCGGTGTTGAAGACGAACTGGAGCACCAGCGCCGGGACGGCCAGCAGCCAGGAGGCGGCGACGGGCACGCCGAACACGAGCAGGATGACGACGAGGGTCGCCATCGAGAACATCAGCTGCTGGAGCTGCTGGAGGCACAGGGCGATCGGCAGCGAGGCCCGCGGGAAGTGCAGGGCGCGCACGAGGCCGAGGTTCCCGGAGATCGCGCGGGTGCCCGACAGGAGCGACGTCTGGGTGAACGTCCAGATGAACACGCCCGTGACCAGGAACGGCACGTAGTCCGGCACGCCGTTCTTGGTCTGCAGCAGCACGCCGAAGATCAGATAGAAGACCGCCGCGTTGAGCAGCGGGGTCATCACCTGCCAGATCTGGCCCAGCTTGGCCTGGCTGTACTGGGCGGTGAGCTTGGCGGTCGAGAAGGCGGTGATGAAGTGGCGGCGCTCCCACAGCCGGCGCAGGTACTGGGGCAGGGTCGGGCGGGCGCCGCTGACCGTGAGGCCGTGGCGGGCGGCGAGGGCCGCGAGGTCGTCGTAGGCCGGGGTAGGGGCCACGGCCGTGGTCGAGGCCGTGGTCGTGGCCGACGGGGTCGTCGTCGGGGGCGGTGTGTCGAGGACCTGGCTCACATCCGCTGCTTTCGGTCGGGGGGTGGGGGCGGGCGGTGCGGCGTCCGGCGTTCTCCGGGGTCTCCCTCGCGGCCATACGACGGGACGGCACCGTATCGTCGCAACGCGAGCGTAGGCCGAGCGGGCGTCGGAACGCAACCGTTTCGTCGTCACGGCCTATGCTGTGGGGCATGACCACGAACGCCGACGGACCGCCGCCGCGCCCGCGCCGCCGCCCCGCGGGGGCGGCCGTGCTGCGCGAGGACGTGACCGAGGCGATCCGGGCGGCCGTGTTCGAGGAACTCGCGGCGGTCGGCTACGCGCGCATGTCGATCGAGGGCATCGCCCGCCGGGCCGGCGTGGGCAAGACGGCGGTGTACCGCCGCTGGCGCTCCAAGCTGCACCTGGTGCTCGACGTCGTCTCCGCCCTCGCGGTGCAGGGACTGCCCGCGCCGGACACGGGCTCGCTGGAGGGCGATCTGCGGCTGCTGTACGAGGTGACGTCACGGGCGCTGCGGCACCCGGTCGCCTCGCAGATCATCCCCGACCTCCAGGCGGAGGCGGCCCGCAACCCGGAGATCGCCGAGGCGCTCCAGAAGGCGGTGCGCGAGGGGCAGGACGGCGTCGCCAGCACGATCGTGGCGGCGGCGCAGCGCCGGGGCGAGGTCCGGCAGGGCATCGACGGAGACCTCGCCCTCGACCTGATCTCCGGGCCGCTGTACTGGCGGTCGGTGGTGATCCGGGGCGGGAAGCTGCCCAAGGGCTATCTGGCGTCGCTGACGCGGGCCACGGCGGGGGCGCTCAAGGCGCTGTGAGGGCGGGCCCGGTGGGCGGGTGCCGAGTGCCCGCCCCGAGTGCCCGCACCGGGGACTTGCCCCGGGGACTCGGCCCGGGGACTGGGCCAGGGGCTTCACCGCCGCTTCGGTTCACTGCCGCCTCAGTTCACCGCCGCCCCGGGATGCAGCCGCACCCAGCCCTCCCACGCCGATGTGATCATGTCCTCGACGTCGTACCGGGCCTTCCAGCCCAGCTCGGCGGCGATGCGGTCGGCGTCGGCGACGACGCGGGGCGGGTCGCCGGGGCGGCGCGGGGTGACGGTCGGGGCGCGGTGGTGGCCGGTCACGGCGTTGATGCGGTCGATCATCTCCCGCACCGAGACGCCCTCCCCGCGCCCGACGTTCAGGGTGAGGTCGCGGCCGGGGGCGGAGCGCAGGGCGCGGGCCACGGCGACGTGGGCCTCGGCGAGGTCCACCACATGGATGTAGTCCCGGATGCAGGTGCCGTCGGGGGTGGGGTAGTCGTCGCCGAAGATGCGCGGCGAGGCGCCCTCGGTGAGCTTCTCGAAGACCATCGGCACGAGGTTGAAGACGCCGGTGTCGGCCAGCGCGGGGGCCGCGGCGCCCGCCACGTTGAAGTAGCGCAGGGACGCGGTCGCCAGCCCGGTCGCCCGGCCCGTGGCCCGCACCAGCCACTCGCCGGCCAGCTTGGTCTCGCCGTACGGGCTCATCGGCGCGCACGGCGTCTCCTCGGTGACCGGCGCGCCCGCGCGCGTGGCGTCCGGCGTCCCGTACACGGCGGCCGAGGAGGAGAACACGAACGTGGCCACGTCGGCCTCCGTCACCGCCTCCAGCAGGACGCGCAGGCCCTCGACGTTCTCCCGGTAGTAGTGCAGCGGGCGGTCCACCGACTCGCCGACCTGCTTCTTCGCCGCCAGATGGACCACGCCGGTGATGCCGTGGCGGGTGAGCGCCCGCCGCAGCAGCGTGCCGTCCAGGGTCGAGCCGACGACCAGCGGGACACCGTCCGGCACCCGGTCGGCGACGCCGGTCGACAGGTCGTCGTACACGACCGTCCGCTCGCCCGCCTCGGTCATCGCCCGGACGACGTGCGCCCCGATGTATCCGGCCCCGCCGGTGATCAGCCAGGTCATCTGAGGCCGTCCCCTCGTGTCGCGCCTTTCGTGCCGCTCACAGTGAAGCAGGCCGCGGGGAGGGTCCGCAGGTCCGCTGGATCGCGGGTCTGCCGGGCCGCGAGTCGGCTGGGACGCGGGTCTTCCGGGAGGTGGGTCTGCCGGGGCGAGGGTCGGCTGGGACGCGGGTCTCCCCGACCGAGGGCTGTCCCGGTCGCGGGTCCTACCGGGAGGCCTCCGCCGCCACCGCCGCGTCGAGGGCGGTGGTGAGGCGGTCCAGGCGGGCCCGCAGTTCGCCGATCTCGTCGACGTCGCAGCCGGTCGCCGCGACGATCCGGCGCGGCACCTCCAGCGCACGCTCGCGCATCGCCGCGCCCTCCTCCGTCAGCCGCACCTCGACCGAGCGTTCGTCGCGGGTGCTGCGCTCACGGCGTACCAGCCCGGCCGATTCCAGCCGCTTGAGCAGCGGGGAGAGCGTGCCGGAGTCGAGGCGCAGATGTTCGCCCAGCCGCTTCACCGGCAGATCGCCGTGCTCCCACAGCACGAGCATCACCAGGTACTGCGGATAGGTGAGGCCGAGGTCCTTGAGCAGGACGCGGTAGACGCCGCCGAAGGCGCGCGAGGCGGCGTTCAGCGAGAAGCAGATCTGCTGGTCGAGTCTCAGCCAGTCGGCGGTGGGGGCGGTCATGGCTCCAGGGTAGCCGGGGTCGTCCCTGCCCGCCATTTAGTTGTGCGCAACTCAATTGTGTGCTCTACTCGTGTCCGTACTCGCCCGGCGGCCCGGTCCGACCGACCCGCCGCCGGGACACGACACGAGAGGGATGGTTTTCCATGGACGCGCTCTACACCGCCGTCGCCACCGCGACCCACGGCCGCGAGGGCCGCGCCGTCTCCTCCGACGGCAAGCTGGACCTTCAGCTGGGCATCCCCGTGGAGATGGGCGGCAACGGCCAGGGCACCAACCCCGAACAGCTCTTCGCCGCCGGCTACTCCGCCTGTTTCGCCAGCGCCCTCGGTCTCGTCGGCCGGCAGGCCAAGGTCGACGTCAGCGACGCCGCCGTGACCGCCGAGGTCGGCATCGGCAAGGACGGTCAGGGCTTCGGGCTCGCGGTCACCCTGCGCGTGGAGCTGCCCGAGGGCCTCGACGAGGCGACCGGCCGCAAGCTGGTCGACGCCGCTCACCAGGTCTGCCCGTACTCCAACGCCACGCGCGGGAACGTCCCGGTCGAGATCGTCGTGGAGTAGTCCGGGCCCGGCCGCGGATCAGACGGAGCGCATGGACCGGGCGGCGGTCGCCACGGCGCGGTACGCGTACCGCGCCGGTTTCCCGCCCGGGCCCGCCGTCCGTGCGGCCAGCCGGTCGGCCGCGCGCAGCGCCGGGTACGCCCCGGCCGCCAGCAGCCGCCGCCGTACGTCGGGGGCGCGGTGGCCGACGGGGCGGTGGCGGCGGTACAGGGCGCGCGCCCGGTGGAAGAAGATGCGGCGCTCGCGCGGGGACGTCACGCCGGGCAGCGCCCTCAGTACCGCGGCGAACAGCTGGTCGAACAGCGCGTACGACCGCCCGGCGGACAGTTCCTCGGCGGCGGCCCAGGACAGCACCAGCTCCACCTGGTCCAGCAGGGCGAACCGGTCGCCGGGGCCCCGCCCGGCCGGCCCGCGCCGTACGACGGCCGAGTCCAGCACCGCCAGCCGCCCGGCCAGGACCGTCACCAGCCCGCCCCAGCCGACGTCGGCGAAGTCGCCGTACGGGAAGGCGAGCTGGTGGACGGTGAGGAAGCCGCGCCGGTAGGCCGCGCCGCACACCGGGCGGTTCACGGCCGTGAGGTGCGGGGCCGCGTCCGGGGCGAAGGCGGCGGCCGGGGCCGGCGGAAGGGGGTGGGGGCGCGGCCCCGTCCCCTCCCGTTCGTACTCGAAGTGCAGGACGTCGACCGGGCCCGTCTGTCGCAGCCGTGCGTCCAGTGCCGCCAGCGCCCCCGGGAGCAGCAGGTCGCCGCCGTCGAGGAACAGCAGATGGGCGCCGGCCGCCTCCCGCATCCCCGTCGTGCGCGCCGCGCCCGCACCGGCGCGGGGCGGGCAGTGGGCCGCCCGTACCCGGCCGTCGCGCTCGGCGAGGGCGGCGACCAGACGTCCGGAGGGGGTTCCGGGCTCGTCGCACACCGCGATCAGCTCGACGTCGCCGAACGGCTGGGCGAGGACGGAGTCCAGGGTCCGGGCCGCCGGGCCGCCGGGGGCGTCGTGCGCCGGCACGACGACGCTGAAACGGGGCATGCGGGTTCCTCCGTTTCCTCGGGCCGGGTACGACGGGCTGCTGTGCCGCCGCGTCGTGTGCTGCTGTGCTGCCGTGTTGCTGTGCCGCCGTGCTGCTGTCGGGTGGAGACGGCCGCTGCCAGGTGAAACGGCGCAGTCCGCTTTCGGTGACGGTGAAATGACCGGAAGGTTGCGAAATGGTGGCCCGGAGTGGTGAGTCCCGCACTGATGTTCCCGCCGAACAACCGAAGGGGCGGGCCGTCGCCGGTCCGCCCCTTCCCCGCCGTGACGCCGCTACTTGACCGCCCCCGCCATCACGCCGGACACGAACTGCCGCTGGAACGCGAAGAACACCGCCAGCGGGACCACCATGGAGATGAACGCGCCGGGCGCCAGCACGTCGATGTTGTTGCCGAACTGCCGAACCTGCGTCTGCAGCGCGACCGTGATCGGCTGGTTGCCGGAGTCGGAGAACACCAGAGCCACCAGCATGTCGTTCCACACCCACAGGAACTGGAAGATGCCCAGGCTCGCGATGGCCGGCCCGCCCAGCGGCATCACCACCCGCGTGAACAGGCGCAGTTCGCCCGCGCCGTCCAGCCGGGCCGCCTCCAGCAGCTCGCGCGGGATCTCCGCGAAGAAGTTCCGCAGCAGGAACACCGCGAACGGCAGACCGAACCCGACGTGGAACAGGACCACGCCGAGGATCGAGCCGAACAGACCGATGTTGCCGAACAGTTCGGCGATCGGGATCAGCGCCACCTGCACCGGCACCACCAGCAGCCCCACCACGCCCAGGAACCACCAGTCGCGGCCCGGGAACTCCATCCAGGCGAACGCGTAGCCCGCGAGCGCGCCGATGACCACGACCAGCACGGTCGCCGGGACCGTGATCAGCACCGTGTTCACCAGGGAGTCGGTGATGTCGCCGTTCTCCAGCAGCTTCTCGTAGCTGTCGAAGGTGAGCTTCGCCGGCTCGGTGAACACCGTCCACCAGCCGCTCTCGTTCATGTCGGACGGCGTGCGCAGCGAGGACAGCAGCAGTCCGATCGTCGGCAGCAGCCAGAACAGGCCGACGGCGACCAGGAAGAACTGGATCAGACCCCCGCCGGCCTTCTCGACGAGGCGTGCGCCCAGGGGCCGTTTCACCGTGCCGGGCTCCGTCGTCATCGCCGCACCTCCCGCCTGAGCCTGCGGATGTTGAACCACATCACCGGGAGCACCAGGAGCAGCAGGAACACCGCGATGGCGCTGGCGATGCCCGGCTGGTCCTCGGAGAAGCCCTTGCGGTAAAGCTCCAGCGCGAGGACGTTGGCGTCGTCCTGCGAGGAGCCCGGCGCGATGATGAACACCAGGTCGAAGACCTTCAGCACATTGATCATCAAAGTGACCGTGACGACCGCGAGGACCGGTGCCAGCAGCGGCACCGTGATCCGCCGGAACACCTGCCACTCGTTGGCTCCGTCGACCCGCGCCGCCTCCAGCAGCTCCCGCGGCATCCCCGCGAGCCCGGCCGCGATCAGCACCATCGCGAACCCGGCCCACATCCAGATGTACGAGCCGATGATCGCCGGGGTGACCAGGGACGGGCCGAGCCAGTCCAGGCCGTTGTACGCCTCCTTGAAGTTGCTCGCCGGCAGTCTCAGCAGGGCGCCGTCGGCCTCGGCCGACAGGGAGAACGTGCCGTCGTCGGCCGCCGTGGCCGTCTCCACCACCTTGCCGTCCTTGACGGCCTCGATCTTCATGCCGGGATAGCCCAGCTCGTCGGCGTCGACGCCGTTCAGCGTGCCGACGCCCTTGCCACGGGTGAAGTCCTGCCAGGTCGTGCCCGTGATCCGGTCCGGCTCCGGCTTCGGCGCCGCCGCCCGCTTCGCGTCGTCCGGCATCAGGTCCGGGGCCACGCCGACCAGCGGCAGCACGACCGGGTCGCCGGCGCTCACCGGGGACCGGGTGATGTACGCGCCCCCGCCGGCCGGCTCCAGCGGCGACTCGCGCCCCGGGTGCGCCTTCGGGAACGCCGACGCCTGCGCGAAGGTGTCGTGCACGCCCACCCACACCGCGTTGGCGACGCCCTTGTCCGGGTCCTGGTCGTACACCAGACGGAAGATGATGCCCGCGGCGAGCATCGAGATCGCCATCGGCATGAAGACGATCAGTTTGAACGCCGTGCCCCAGCGGACCCGCTCGGTCAGCACCGCGAAGATCAGGCCGAGCGCGGTGGCGACCGTCGGCGCGAACACCACCCACACGATGTTGTTCTTCAGGGCGGTGCGGATTCCGTCGTCCGAGAAGAGGGCGCGGTAGTTGTCGAGCCCGGCGAAACCGTCGCCGGACTGGTCGTAGAAGCTGCGAAAGACCGAGTACCCGATCGGGTAGACCACGAGCGCGCCGAGCAGGACCAGGGCGGGCAGCAGGAACAGCGCCGCCACGGTCCTGCGGGTGGCGGTCACGCTCCTGCGCGACCTGGGGCCTTTTGGGGCGGCAGGGGCGGCGAGGGCCCCTGCCGTGGTGTCCGACTTCATCGCCGGCTCAGTGCCCGTAGGCCGCGGCCGCGTCGGCCTCCAGCCGGCGCTGGGTTCCCGCGACGTCCTTCGGGTTCTTCAGGAAGTCCTGCAGCGCCTTCCACTCGCCCTTGCCGGGTGTGCCGCCGAAGGCCTGCGGGGCCTGGTCGGACATGTCGAAGCGGAAGTCGTCGCCGGCCGCGACGAGCGCCTCGGCCATCTTGCGCTGCACGTCGTTCGGGTACACCGACGGGTCCACGTTCTTGTTCGGCGACAGGTAGCCGCCGAGCTTCGCCTGGACGGCCGCCGCGTCCGGGGACGCCAGGAAGGTGGCCAGGGCCTGGGACGCCTTGGAGTCCTCCAGGATCACCGCCGCGTCGCCGCCGGAGACCACCGGCGCGGTGTCGCCGACCGCCGGGAACGGGAACACCTTGGCGTCCGTGCCGACCTCGGCGTCCGTCTCCGCGATGTTGACCTGCACGAAGTCGCCCTCGAAGACCATGCCCGCCTTCGGCTGGTCGCCCCCGGTGAAGGTCTGGGTGACCGACGCCGGGAACTCCGTCTGCAGGGCGCCGCTCGCACCGCCCGCCACGTAGTCGGCCTTGCCCCAGATCTCGGCGAGGGTGGTCAGCGCCTCCTTCACGGAGGGGTCCGTCCACTTGATCTCGTGCTTGGCGAGCTGGTCGTACTTCTCCGGACCCGCCTGCGACAGATAGACGTTCTCGAACCAGTCGGTGAGCGTCCAGCCGTCCGCGCCGCCGACCGAGAACGGCGTGACGCCGGAGTCGTAGACGGTCTGCGCGGCGGTCAGCAGTTCGTCCCAGGTCTTGGGCTCGGTGGCGCCCGCGTTCTCGAAGACCTGGGCGTTGTACCAGATCAGGGACTTGTTGGCGGCCTTGTAGTAGACGCCGTACTGCTCGCCGTCCACCTTGCCGAGGTCCTGCCAGCCCTGCGAGTAGTTCTTGGCCAGTTGCTCCTTCGCCTCCGCGCCGACCGGCTTGGCCCAGCCCTTCTCCACCGCCTGACGGATCGCGCCGACCTGCGGCAGCATCGCGACGTCCGGTGGGGCGCCGCCCGCGATCTTCGAGCCGAGGAAGTTGATGATCGGGTCCTGGGCGGGCACGAAGGCGACCTTCGCGCCCGTGCGCTTCTCGAACTCGGCCAGGACCTTCTTGAAGTTCTCCTGCTCCGGCCCGGTCCAGACGGCGGCGACCTCCAGGGTCTCGCCGTCGAGCTTGGGAAGGGTGACGGTCGCGGCGGTCTCCTTGCCGCCGCCTCCGCCCTCGTCGCCGCTGTCGTCGTCGTCACCGCCGCAGGCGCTCAGCGAGAACGCGAGCGCTCCCGCGAGTACGGCTGCCGCGGCCCTACCGGCCGCCCTGCGGGTCCTTGTCCGGCTGCTGGTGCTGCTGTCGCTGTACATCACGGCCCCGTTCTTCCGTTCCTCGTCGAACGTTCGAGCGCTGCTCCGTGGCCTCTGGTCTACGCCGGGTGCGAGGGGTCGGCAAGAGCGCCTGCCGTGTACAGCGAATGATCGTTAGCGCGTCGTGACGTGCGTTGTGGGCGGTTTCGGGAGGGGCGGGGAGGGTAGGGCGCGGGCGGTTGCCGGGGCGTCCGGGCGTGCCTGATCAGGGATGCGGCGCGGTTGTACCCCGGGTGCGGCTGCGGCTGCCGGGACGCGGCGCGCCGCTGCGGCCGGGGGGCGTGGGAGCCGCGTGCCGCGCGGTGGCTTCGGGGGTGGTGCGGAAGCGGTGAGGGGGCGCGCGCCCTTGGTCGGGAAGGCCGGGGCGCAGCCGATCGCCCCGCCCCCCGTGCGCGACCCCCGTCCTCAGCCCCCTACAGCAGCGACGGCACCTTCGGGGCCGCGACCTCCCGGGCGGCCCGCTCCAGGGCGCTGGCCAGGAGGGCCAGGTCCGTGGGGCCGTTGCCCAGCTCCCGGACCGGCCGGCGGGTCGGGGGGTCGCCCATGCGGTGCCACTCCAGGGGGACGACCGTCGGGCGCAGGGTCGCCGTCCGCGGGATGCGGCCCGTGACCCGGCCGCCCTGGAACGGGGTGACCCGGCCGTCGCCCGCGGTCAGGCGCCCGCGTCCCGCCGGGGGTTCGTCGGGGCCGGTGGCCGGCGGGTCGAGCGTGACGCGCAGGGCGGCCCGGCGCACCGGCTCCGTCTCCGCCGTACGGCCGCCCGGGCCCGTCGCCGCCACGAGGTGGACGCCGAGCCGCTCGCCCTCCCGCGCCACCGCCTCCAGCGCCCGCACGACCGACCCGGCCGCGGGCCGACCGGGGGAGCCCAGCGGCGGCGAGACCAGGGCGTCCAGGTCGTCGACCACCACGACCAGCCGGGGCAGCGGCGGCGCCTCCACGGGACGCCGGCTCGCCGCGGGCCGCAGCTTCAGCGTGGAACTGGGCGGTGTGTCGATGTCGCCCGCCCCGCCCGAGGCGCCCGCGCGCTGGGCGACCATCCGGTCCGCCACCGCGCGCCCGGTGTGCCACTCGGCGAAGTCCGACCGGCCGAGCAGCTCCGCCCGGCGCTTCAGCTCCGCCGCCAGGGACTGCGCGAACTCCCGCATCCGCACCGGGTCGTTGGCCGGCAGGTGCGTCGAGACGTGCGGCACGTCCGTGCAGACCCGCAGCCCCTCGCCGTGACCGCTGCCCGCCCCGACGCCGTCCCTGCCGTCCATCAGGACGATGCCCAGCCGGTCCGGCCGCTCGGCGGCGGCGAGCGAGGCGACGACCGCGCGCAGCAGTTCGGTGCGCCCGCTGCCGGGCGGGCCCTCGACCAGCAGGTGCGGGCCGTCGGCGACGAGGTCGGCGGCGACCGGCCCGCGCGGCCCGGCGCCGAGGACGGCGCACGCCCTTCCGCCGAGCGCCTCGGCGTCGTCCGCCGCGTCCGCCCAGCGCGCCATCAGCGAGGCCGGGGTGGCGCGGGCGAGGCCCAGTTCGTCGAGCAGCCGTGCGGCCTGGGGCAGCGGGGCGGACACGCGGGAGTGCCGCTCGCCCGGGGCGGCGTCCGTCCGTAGCGGGGCCAGCGCGCGGGCGAACCGCTCGGCCCAGGCGGGCGAGACGGCGTCCACCGTGCCGACGGTGCCGTTGCCGACCGGGCCCGGCCGGTCGCCGGGCGCCACGCCCGCGCGGGCGATCCGCAGCAGCCGCAGCGCCGTGGCCACGTCGCCGCTGAGCAGTGCCGCCGCCCCGCAGCCGCGGAACGCCGGGGCCGCCTCGCAGGCCGCCTCGTAGGTGTCGGTCACGGGCGACGCCGGCGACGCGGGAGCCGTCTCCGCCAGGCAGACCACATGGACGCCCGCCCGTGGTCCCTCGGCCACCAGCCGCGTCACGGCCTCCCGCAGACCGGCCCCGCCGGGGTCGCCGTCCACGACGACGACCGTGTACGGGCCGGGGAAGGGGGAGCCGTCCCGGCCGGGGCCCGCCGCCTCGCCCGGGGCGTCGGCACGGGCCCAGGAGGGGCGGCGGGGCGGACCGGCGGTGGCCGCGCGGTCGGCGCCGGGGTCCGGGGTCCGGTCCGGCGCCCCGTCCGCTATGTGGTCGTCGAGGCGGCGCAGCAGTTCTTCCGTGCGGGCGGCGGCCTGCTCGCGGTCGTAGGCGAGCAGCAGCCGGCAGTCCTGGCCGTGGCCCGGCCGCACATGCGGGAGCCAGCCCAGCCAGCCCCACTCGGCGACCCGCTCCTCCAGCGGCCGGGAGCGGTCCGTGCTGATCAGGACCACTTCCAGGGCGTCCGGGGAGTGCAGGGCCGCGAGCTGGGCCACCACCGCGCGGGCCAGCCCGGACAGCCGGGGGCGCGGCCCGGCCAGGCCCAGCGCGCCGACCTCGCGCAGGTCGGCGGTCACCGGCACCGCGGGCAGCAGTCCCGAGCCGTCGGGCGCCGCCCGGTCGGCCGTGCCGAGCCGCACCGTGAGCGCCTCGGGATGGCCCGGGGCGCGCTCCCACAGGCGCGGGCCGGGGCCGAGCACCGTCAGCAGCAGCGCCGAGGGGTCGGGCCACCGCTCGGGCGCCTCGGGACGGGCGGGCGGCTCGTCGGCCGCGCCGGCCACCGGTCCGGGGACCTCGGCGGCAGCCGGGCCGGCCGGGTCCGGCTCGGCACGCGCGCCCGTCAGCCGCCGCGCCCAGGCCGTGAGCCCACGTCTGCGCACGCCCTGCGGGACGTCGGTGCCGGACAGGGGGGTGCCCTGGCGGCGGCCCCCGGCGTCGGAGGAGCCGAGGGCGAGACTGCCGCCGCCGTGGGTGGTGTCCCCGGAGGGAGGACCGGGGGGAACCGCCGGTCCGGCAGCGCCGGGGCGGCTCTCC
This sequence comes from Streptomyces sp. NPDC046379, assembly GCF_055587785.1. Lineage (NCBI taxonomy): Bacteria > Bacillati > Actinomycetota > Actinomycetes > Kitasatosporales > Streptomycetaceae > Streptomyces > Streptomyces sp. NPDC046379. The sequence goes on along the minus strand of NZ_JBVJFP010000001.1, from coordinate 864,934 downwards.
ACGTGCGGGGCCCGGCCCTGCTCCGGCACCAGCGCCGACCGCGCGGGGGAGTGCGTGGAGTGCTCCGCCCACGCGTCGGGGCCGTGGGGGCCGGCGGTGGCGTCCGGGACGGGCCGCGCGCCCAGGTCGGCGTCGCCGTACGCGTGCCCGGTCCGGTCGGAGGGGCCCGCCTGCGGCACGTCGGCGCCGGTGGCGGCTTCCCGCTCGGCCGCCGGGGACACCCGTACGTGGCCCTCGCCGTCCGGAGCCGTCGGCACGCGCGCCCCGGGGCCTCCGGGCGGGGCCAGACGCAGGGTGGACTCGCCGATCCGCAGCAGCGCGCCCGGCGCGAAACGCAGCGGGCGGGCGCCGACGCGCGCGCCGTCCAGGGTGGTGCCGTTGGTGGAGCCGAGGTCGGCGACCGTGACCCGGCCGTCGGCGGCGAGCGTCACGGCGCAGTGCAGCCGGGAGACGTCCGGGTCGTCGAGGGGGACGTCGGCGTCGGCGGAGCGGCCGATGTGGACCTGCCCGCCGTGCAGCAGATGGACGCCGCCCGCGTCGGGACCGGCGACCACATGGAGCCGCGCCGGGGCGTCGTCCACCTCGGGATGCGGCTCGGGATCGACCGGGCCGCCCACCGCCAGCACCGCGCCGTCCAGCAGCGGGGGCTCGCCCAGCGTGCAGCGCTGCGTGTCCAGGCGCTCGGCGCCGGCGTAGAGCACCACGTGCCCGCTCGGGGACGGTCCGCCGTCCCCGGAGACCGCCGAGGCCAGCGCCGCGGCCACCGCCGACAGGGCCGTGCCGGCGGGCGCCGTGACCAGCACGTCCCGGCTCGCGGCGCGCCCCCGTGCCTCCGCGGGCGGGCCCAGCGGGTCTACGACGGTCAGCCGGATCTGCATCGCCGTCAGCGTCCCTTCTGCACGGGCGCCCGCGCACCGGGCCGAGGCCGCACGCGGTCCCCCACCGCGGACTTCCCCCACCACCGCACGAGCACGTCGGCCAGTACTGGAGGCATCCTCGCACCTGCCACCGACAACGCGCCCGCCTCCCCTCCGCGAATGATCTTCATTGGTCGGCTCTGCCCGTAAAAATGCCTGACCACGACGCCACCGCTGTCCACTTGAGAACCGTTGGGGACCGATCACGTCCGGGTCCGGCAACCAAAGGGACCGGGTCGGGCGTCTTTCCTGTGACCGCGTTCGGCAGCCGGGGTCATGGGCGGCGGCACTACAGTGGGTCGGAACCCCGTAGCACAGTGGGCCAGGCAAGCAAGCAGCAGGGAGCGCATGACGTGCGGCCGGTAGGCAGCAAGTACTTCCTCGAGGAGCCGCTCGGACGCGGCGCCACGGGGACCGTCTGGCGAGCCCGCCAGCGGGAGACCGCGGGCGCCGAGGCGGCCGTGCCGGGGCAGCCCGGGGAAACCGTCGCGATCAAGGTCCTCAAGGAGGAGCTGGCCGGCGATCCGGACGTCGTGATGCGGTTCCTGCGGGAGCGCTCCGTCCTGCTCCGGCTGACCCACCCGAACATCGTCAGGGTCCGCGACCTGGTCGTCGAGGGCGAGCTGCTCGCCCTCGTCATGGACCTCGTCGACGGCCCCGACCTGCACCGCCACCTGCGCGAGAACGGGCCGTTCACCCCGGTCGCCGCCGCCCTGCTCACCGCGCAGATCGCCGACGCGCTGGCCGCCAGCCACGCCGACGGCGTCGTCCACCGCGACCTGAAGCCCGCCAACGTCCTGCTCAAGCGGAACGGCGACGAGCTGCACCCGATGCTGACCGACTTCGGCATCGCCCGCCTCGCCGACTCCCCGGGCCTCACCCGCACCCACGAGTTCGTCGGCACGCCCGCGTACGTCGCACCGGAGTCCGCCGAGGGCCGCCCGCAGACCTCCGCCGTCGACATCTACGGCGCCGGAATCCTGCTGTACGAGCTGGTCACCGGCCGCCCGCCGTTCTCCGGCAGCTCCGCCCTCGAAGTCCTCCACCAGCACCTGAGCGCCGAGCCGCGCCGCCCCTCCACCGTCCCGGAACCCCTGTGGACGGTCATCGAGCGCTGCCTGCGCAAGAACCCCGACGAACGGCCCGGCGCCCAGAACCTCGCCCGCGCCCTGCGGGTCGTCGCCGAGGGCGTCGGCGTGCACGCCAACTCCGCGCAGATCGCCGCCGCCGAGAACGTCGCAGCGCTCCTCGCGCCCGACCCCGCGCCCGCGGCCGTCCCCGGCACGCCCGGCGCCGCCGACCCGACGCAGGTCCTGCCGCGCGGCGCGTCCGGAGCCCACGACCCCAACGCCGCGACCAGCGTCCTGCCGCACACCGCGGGCCCGGCGGGCGCCGCCGACCCCACCGCCGTACTGCCGCACACCGGGGCGGCCGACCCGACCGCCGTCCTGCCGCAGAACCAGCAGGGACAGCAGAACCAGCAGGGCGAGCCCGGGCAGCAGGGTGAGCAGCCGCACCCCTGGCAGACCCAGCTGCGCGCCGCGCGGGACCGCAACGAGCAGACGCAGATCCAGTACCTCGACCCCGCCGAGGACCCGCTGCGCCGCCGCCCCCAGCGGCAGGTCGCCCGGCCGCAGCAGCAGCCGCGCCCCCAGCAGCCGCAGCAGCGCCCCCAGCAGGGCCCGCCGCCCGGTTACGGCTACCAGCAGCAGCAGCAGCCGCAGCAGTACGCCCCCCAGCGCCGGCAGCCGCAGCCCCAGCAGCCTCAGCGGTACGCCCCGCCGCCCGCCCCCGCCGCGCCGCGGCGGCCGGCGCCGGAGCCCAGGCAGCCGCGGCAGCGCAGCGCCAATCCGATGCGCATCCCGGGGCTGGGTTGCCTCAAGGGGTGCCTGGTCACGGTCGTCATCCTGGTCGTCGCCAGTTGGCTGGTCTGGGAGCTGAGCCCGCTGCAGGACTGGATCGGCACCGGCAAGGGGTACTGGGAGCAGATCGGCGACTGGTTCACCACGGCCACCGACTGGATCGGGGAGCTGGGCGGGAACTCCGGCAGCGACTCTCCCACGATCGACGATGTTGGAGATTTGTCGACACCTGGCGGGTGATTTCCGCCTCCCCGGTGAAGGTTGGCTCTCCGGACGCGTAGTTTTGGCGACAACACGCGTCTGTAGGAGCAGTCTTGGCACGGAAGATCGGCAGCCGGTACACCGCGAACCAGATCCTGGGTCGGGGCAGCGCCGGCACGGTGTGGCTGGGCGAGGGCCCCGAGGGGCCCGTCGCCATCAAACTGCTGCGCGAGGATCTCGCATCCGACCAGGAGCTCGTCGGACGCTTCGTCCAGGAGCGCACGGCACTGTTGGGACTCGAGCATCCCCATGTCGTCTCGGTCCGCGACCTGGTCGTCGACGGCAACGACCTCGCGCTGGTCATGGACCTGATCCGCGGCACCGACCTGCGCACCCGGTTGGAACGGGAGCGGCGGCTGGCTCCCGAGGCGGCGGTCGCGATCGTCGCCGACGTCGCGGAGGGGCTCGCCGCGGCGCACGCGGCCGGGGTCGTGCACCGGGACGTGAAGCCCGAGAACGTCCTGCTCGACATGCAGGGCCCGCTCGGGCCGGGAGGCTCGCACCGGGCGCTGCTGACGGACTTCGGGATCGCCAAACTGATCGACACCCCGCAGCGGACGCGGGCCACGAAGGTCATCGGCACGCCGGACTACCTGGCGCCGGAGATCGTCGAGGGCCTGCCGCCGCGGGCCGCCGTCGACATCTACGCGCTGGCGACGGTCCTGTACGAGCTGCTGGCCGGGTTCACGCCGTTCGGCGGCGGGCACCCCGGCGCCGTACTGCGCCGCCACGTCACGGAGACGGTGGTCCCGCTGCCGGGCATCCCGGACGAGCTGTGGCAGCTGATCGTCCAGTGCCTCGCCAAGGCCCCCGCGTCCCGGCTGCGCGCCTCCGAGCTGGCCGCCCGGCTGCGCGAGCAGCTCCCGGCCCTCGCCGGGATGCCCCCGCTGGACGTGGACGAGCCCGACGACGCCGAGCCCGCGGAGGAGCCGGCCGAGGCGACGCCGGGCGAGGCGGAGACGCCGGCGCGGGTACGGCGGGGCGCGGTGCCGCTGGTGCCGGGCGCGCGGCCGGACTCCAACCGCGACACGCACACGTCGATGCGGGTCCCCGCCCCCGACGAGCTGTCCGGCGGCGCCCACGGCACCGCCCGCGCCCCCCGCGCCGCGGGCGCCCCCCGCCCCGGCTCGGCCCGCAACCGCGCCGCGACCCGGCGCCGCCGCCTCGCCCTCGCGGCGGCGACCGCGGCCGTCCTGGCGATGGCGGGCCTCGGCACCTGGCTGGCCACCGCGGACGACGAGGCGCGGACGCCGCCCCAGGACACGAAGAACTCCTCCACGAGCCCCTGAACCCGGGGCGCCACGCCCTATGCCCGCGCGCGCTCTGCGCCCGCGCTCCACGCCCGCGAGGGCGGGGACGAACGCCGTGACGCGCCCCGTGAGGCCGTGACGCGTGCCGTGACGGACGCGGTGGCGTCGCGGTAAGACACGCGGTGAGGCAACGCGGTGAGGCAACGCGGTGAGGCATATGGCGCAGGTCACGTGCGGCGGAGCGGGCGGGAGGGCCCCCCGCCCCGCACCCGGCGCTGCCTTTCCGGCGGAGCCGTTACGCTGGGAGCGTGGCAGTCGTCGATGTATCCGAAGAGCTCAAGTCCCTCTCCTCGACCATGGAGTCGATCGAGGCCGTTCTGGACCTCGACAAGCTGAGGGCAGACGTCGCCGTGCTCGAGGAGCAGGCGGCCGCGCCGTCCCTCTGGGACAACCCGGACGAGGCGCAGAAGATCACCAGCAAGCTCTCCCACCTCCAGGCCGAGGTGAGGAAGGCGGAGGCCCTGCGCGGCCGGATCGACGATCTCGCCGTCCTCTTCGAGATGGCCGAGGAGGAGGACGACCCGGACGCCCGCGCCGAGGCCGAGTCCGAGCTGGCCGCCGTCAAGAAGGCGCTGGACGAGATGGAGGTCCGGACGCTGCTCAGCGGCGAGTACGACTCCCGCGAGGCGCTCGTGAACATCCGCGCCGAGGCGGGCGGCGTCGACGCGGCCGACTTCGCCGAGAAGCTCCAGCGGATGTACCTGCGCTGGGCCGAGCAGCGCGGCTACAAGACCGAGCTGATCGAGACGTCGTACGCCGAAGAGGCCGGCATCAAGTCGACCACCTTCGCCGTCCAGGCGCCCTACGCCTACGGCACCCTCTCCGTCGAGCAGGGCACCCACCGCCTCGTGCGCATCTCGCCCTTCGACAACCAGGGCCGCCGTCAGACGTCCTTCGCCGGCGTCGAGGTGCTCCCCGTGGTCGAGCAGTCCGACCACGTCGAGATCGACGAGTCCGAGCTGCGCATCGACGTCTACCGGTCCTCCGGCCCCGGCGGCCAGGGCGTCAACACCACCGACTCCGCGGTGCGCATCACCCACCTGCCCACCGGCATCGTCGTCTCCTGCCAGAACGAGCGGTCGCAGATCCAGAACAAGGCCACGGCGATGAACGTCCTCCAGGCCAAGCTGCTGGAGCGCCGCCGGCAGGAGGAACAGGCCAAGATGGACGCCCTCAAGGGCGACGGCGGCAACTCCTGGGGCAACCAGATGCGTTCCTACGTCCTGCACCCGTACCAGATGGTCAAGGACCTGCGCACGGAGCACGAGGTCGGCAACCCCGAGGCCGTGTTCAACGGCGAGATCGACGGCTTCCTGGAGGCCGGAATTCGCTGGCGCAAGCAGCAGGAGAAGTAGCGGAAACCGTTTTGTCGACAAGGTAACTGCCGCCCTGTGGGCGGCAGTTACCTTTTGTGTACGGTCCGCACGGGATCTGCGTCACACTCGCACATCGCCGCGCCCGGCATTGACCCCGTATCAGGACATCGCGTACGCAACGGCCTTGACGCCTTCTTGAAAAGTGGGAAGGGTGAAGCTCGGCATGCGTATCTTCGGGGCGCATGTGAACCGGGGGGCTTTCCGATACGGCTGCTACCTCCGTCGATCACGGCCCCGAGCGCGGCCCTCATCGACGACTGGCTACTGGGGGTAGCAAACATATGACGAAGAAGATGCGGATCCGCGTCGCGCGTGTCGCGGCCGGCGCCGTGATCGCCGCGGGCGCGTCGCTGACCGCCGCCGGCGCCGCCTCCGCGCTCGACCTCGGCATCGGCGTCAGCGTGAACGACGGGGATTACAAGGACCCCTGCGACATCAGCGTCGATCCGGAGTGTGACGACGACACCAGTGGTGGCGCTGACGGTGGTGCCGATGGCGGTGCCGACGGCGGCGCGGACGGTGGCGCTGATGGCGGTGCTGACGGTGGCGCTGACGGCGGTGCTGACGGTGGCGCTGACGGTGGTGCCGATGGTGGCGCTGACGGCGGTGCCGATGGTGGCGCTGACGGCGGTGCCGATGGTGGCGCTGATGGCGGCGCTGATGGCGGTGCCGATGGCGGCGCTGACGGTGGTGCCGATGGTGGCGCTGACGGCGGTGCCGATGGTGGCGCTGACGGCGGCGCCGACGGGGGTGCTGATGGTGGTGCTGACGGCGGTGCTGACGGTGGTGCCGATGGTGGCGCTGACGGCGGTGCGGACGGCGGTTCCGGCAACGGCGGCGGCAACGGCGGCGGCAACGGCAACGGCGGCGGCAACGGCAACGGCGGCGCGGGCAGCGTCGGCGGCACCGACAACACCGACCCCGACGGCGGCAGCAACGACGCCGTGCAGGGCGAGGCCGAGTCGGCCCTGACCGACACCGGCACCGAGGCCACCCCGCAGGGCGGCGGCGAGGAGCTGGCCGAGACCGGCGCCGCGCAGACCACCTTCCTGCTGGTCGGCGCCGCGACGATGATCGCCGGCGGCATCGGCTTCCGCGTCCTGCCGCGTCTGATGGACGGCCGTGGAGGCGCGGCCGCCTAGGCGGCTGTACACAACCCCACCACGCGACGAGGGCCCGGAGCAGCCTGCTCCGGGCCCTCGCCCACGTCGTAAGCCGGCTGGTGGCCCCGCCGCAGGCGCTACGCGCTCTGGTGCGCCAGGAACGCCACCGCCGCGATCAGCACCGCCAGCAGGGCGATCAGCGTCATCGGGTTCAGCGAGGCGAAGGGGTTCTCCTGCTGCAACCGCTCGCGGTTGGCCCGGCATACCGGGCAACGGCCCTCGGCCACGGGCGCGGCACAGTTCGCGCACACCAGTCGGTCGTACGTCATGTGCCCTCCTCGCACCGGGACCGGTTCATCTCCACAACGCTCGCGGTCACCCGAACGTTCCCCCTCCACTGTGCCAGGTTCCGCCGCGACGGGCTCGGGGACCGGGGGAGCGCCCGTTTGACATTCTCGGACAAAACGGGCAAGGGGCGCGCAACCTCCTACGGCGACTGCGGTTGCGCACCCGCTTCGCGTATGGTCACGCTCATCTACCCCCGGCGACCCGTGGTGCATCCGTGATCCGATTCGACAACGTCTCCAAGGTCTACCCCAAGCAGAACCGCCCCGCACTCAGGGATGTGTCCCTGGAAGTGGAGAAGGGCGAGTTCGTGTTCCTCGTGGGGTCCTCCGGCTCCGGAAAGTCCACCTTCCTGCGGCTGATCCTCCGCGAGGAGCGGGCCAGCCACGGACAGGTGCACGTTCTGGGCAAGGACCTCGCCCGTCTGTCCAACTGGAAGGTGCCGCACATGCGCCGCCAGCTGGGGACGGTGTTCCAGGACTTCCGGCTGCTGCCGAACAAGACGGTGGCGGAGAACGTCGCCTTCGCGCAGGAGGTCATCGGCAAGTCGCGCGGCGAGATCCGCAAGTCCGTGCCGCAGGTGCTGGAGCTGGTCGGGCTCGGCGGGAAGGAGGACCGCATGCCGGGCGAGCTGTCCGGCGGTGAGCAGCAGCGCGTCGCCATCGCGCGGGCCTTCGTCAACCGGCCCAAGCTGCTGATCGCCGACGAGCCCACCGGCAACCTCGACCCGCAGACGTCCGTCGGCATCATGAAGCTGCTCGACCGCATCAACCGGACGGGCACCACCGTGGTCATGGCGACGCACGACCAGAACATCGTGGACCAGATGCGCAAGCGCGTCATCGAGCTGGAGAAGGGCCGCCTCGTCCGCGACCAGGCCCGCGGCGTGTACGGCTACCAGCACTGACCGCGCCCCGACCCCGCAGACGTCCCGGAAAGGCTTGAAACAGACGCCATGCGCGCCCAGTTCGTTCTGTCGGAGATCGGTGTCGGTCTCCGCCGCAATCTGACGATGACCTTCGCGGTCGTCGTCTCCGTCGCCCTCTCCCTGGCCCTGTTCGGCGGTTCGCTGCTGATGCAGGACCAGGTGAGCACCATGAAGGGCTACTGGTACGACAAGGTCAACGTCTCGATCTTCCTGTGCAACAAGAGCGACGCCGACTCCGACCCGAACTGCGTCGAGGGCGCGGTCACCGGGGAGCAGAAGGAGGAGATCCTCGCCGAGCTCAAGGGCATGGAGGTCGTGGACACGGTCACGTACGAGTCGCAGGACCAGGCGTACAAGCACTACAAGGAGCAGTTCGGCGACTCCCCGCTGGCCAGCTCCCTCACGCCGGACCAGATGCAGGAGTCGTACCGCGTCAAGCTGAAGGACCCGGAGAAGTACCAGGTCATCGCCAGCAAGTTCAACGCCCGGGACGGCGTGCAGTCCGTGCAGGACCAGAAGGGCATCCTGGACAACCTCTTCGGGCTGCTGAACGGCATGAAGTGGGCCGCCCGGGCGATCATGGCGCTGATGCTGGTCGTCGCGCTGATGCTGATCGTCAACACGGTGCGCGTCTCGGCGTTCAGCCGACGGCGTGAGACCGGCATCATGCGCCTGGTCGGCGCGTCCGGCTTCTACATCCAGGCGCCGTTCATCGCCGAGGCGGCGGTCGCGGGGCTCATCGGCGGCGTGGTCGCCTGCGGCTTCCTGGTGACCGGGCGGTACTTCATCATCGACAACGGCCTGTCCCTGTCCGAGAAGCTGAACCTGATCAACTTCATCGGCTGGGACGCCGTCCTGACGAAGCTTCCGCTGATCCTCGCCACCAGCCTGCTCATGCCGGCGCTGGCCGCGTTCTTCGCTCTGCGCAAGTACCTGAAGGTGTGACACATGCCAAGAGGGCCGTACGGTCAACCGGCCGTACGGCCCTTCGCCTTGTCCTAGACTCACCGGCATGTCAGGCCGTGAGCTGTTCTGTCCGCCCCGCCGCGTCCGCCGCGGGGTCGCCCTGACATTGGTCTTCGGCTGCGTCCTCGTCGCCGGCGCCGCGACCGGATCGCTGCCGACCAGCGACCGGAAACCCACCCCCGGCCAGACCCGCACCTCCGCCTCCGCGGCCCGCCCGGACGCGGTCGCCGAGGCCGCCGCCGAGGCCCTGGCCGAGGGGAAGTCCCCGATGGAGGCCGCCGAGCGGGCGGTCAGCCGCAGCGGGGACCGCTGGGACGCGGTCTACTCCCAGGGCGAGTACGAGGAGTTCCAGGAGGCCCTCGACGGCGCGTACACCGGCGTCGGCCTCACCGCCCGGCGCGAGCGGGACGGCCGTATCGAGGTGACCGGCGTCGCCGCCGGCTCGCCCGCGGCCGCCGCCGGGATCCGGCCGGGCGACCGGTTGCGCAGCGTCGACGGGCACCGCGTCGACGGGCGCCCGGTCGCCGAGGTCGTCTCCCTCCTGCGCGGCGACGCCCAGGACGCGGCGGCCGGCACGACCGTCCGGCTCGGCCTCCAGCGGGGCGAGCGCGAGTGGACCGAGAGCCTGCGCCGGGCCCGGCTGTCCACCGGCTCCGTGACCGTCCGGCGGCTGCCGGGCGGGGCCACCGTGATCAGGATCGGCGCCTTCACCAAGGGCTCCGGCGACGCCGTGCGCACCGCCGTACGGAGGGACGCGCCCGGCGCCGGCGTCATCCTCGACCTGCGCGGCAACTCCGGCGGCCTGGTCACCGAGGCCGTCACCGCCGCCTCCGCCTTCCTCGACGGCGGCCTGGTCGCCACCTACGACGTCGAGGGCGACCAGCGCGCCCTGCACGCCGAACCCGGCGGCGACACCGCGACACCGCTGGTCACGCTGGTCGACGGCGGCACGATGAGCGCGGCCGAACTGCTCACCGGCGCCCTCCAGGACCGGGGCCGGGCCGTCGTCGTCGGCTCCCGCACCTTCGGCAAGGGCTCCGTGCAGATGCCGAGCCGGCTGCCCGACGGCTCCGTCGCCGAGCTGACCGTCGGCCACTACCGCACCCCGGCCGGGCGCACCGTCGACGGGCAGGGCATCACCCCCGACCTGGAGGCGGACGAGCGGGCGCTGGAGCGGGCGGAGACCGTCCTCGACGGCCTCGGGGACTCGCAGTAGACCGTCGCTCCTCCCGGGCGCCGCGTTAATCGGCTTCCCCCGCACCCCCCGCGTAGTGCGAAAATGGGCGGCACTATGGCTAAGGAAAAAGGGCGCAAGCTGATCGCGCAGAACAAGAAGGCGCGGCACGACTACCACATCCTCGACACCTACGAGGCCGGACTGGTCCTCACCGGCACCGAGGTGAAGTCGCTGCGCCAGGGGCGGGCCTCGCTGGTGGACGGCTTCGTCCAGCTCGACGGGCACGAGGCGTGGCTGTACAACGTGCACGTGCCCGAGTACAGCCAGGGCACCTGGACCAACCACAGCGCCCGGCGCAAGCGCAAGCTGCTGCTGCACCGCCTGGAGATCGACAAGCTGGAGTCCAAGTCCCAGGAGACCGGTCACACGATCGTGCCGCTCTCCCTGTACTTCAAGGACGGCCGGGCCAAGGTCGAGATCGCGCTGGCGAAGGGCAAGAAGGAGTACGACAAGCGCCAGACGCTCCGCGAGAAGCAGGACCGGCGCGAGGCCGAGCGGGCGATGTCGGCGGTCCGCCGCAAGCAGCGGGCCTGAGCCGCCGCGAGCAGGGGCCGCTGGGGCCGGGCCGCCGCGGGCAGGGGGCCGGGCCGCCCGGAATACGCTGGCATCGACCCGCGTTGTTCACGTACGATGGCACCTGCACCTCACAGCGGGTGCGCACCTTGAGAAATCAACATGGGGATGATCGGTTTCGACAGCGGCTGTCGAAGCAGGGGAAGCGTGTCGAGGAAGCGGCCATGATCTCGTAAACCACAGGCCGAAAAAAATAATCGCCAACACCAAGCGCGATTCCTTCGCCCTCGCTGCCTAAGTAGCGACTTGCGAAGTGTCAGCCCGGGGCTGTTCCCGACCCGGATCCTGGCATCAGCTAGGGAACTAAACCTTGATCCCGGTCACGGGGTGAAGAGGGAAACCAAACAGTGACTGAGCCCGTCGGAGACTTGTCCGCGTGATCTCCGGGGCCGAGAAAAGCACAGCGGACTGCACACGGAGAAGCCCTGGTTCCGCACCGTTGGACGCGGGTTCGATTCCCGCCATCTCCACTCCACCCCATGTGGGCGAAGGCCCCGCCGCTGAAGCGGCGGGGCCTTCGTCATGCCGTCACCCCACCCGGAACTCCGCCACCCGCACCCCCTCGCTCACCACCAGGTACACATCCGCCCTCCCCCGGGCCGCCTCCGTCAGCTGTGCCGTCACCGTCTCGTACGTGTACGGCGACGGCGTGCCGTTCGCCGTGGCCGTGCCGGCGACGGGGCCGGTCGGGGAGTGGAGGCGGAGTTCGATCGTGCCGCGGGGGCCGGCGACCCGGGCAGTGAGGTCCGTGCCGGTCACACGGGCGTCCTTGAACTTCAGCCACGCCCCGTCCCGTGACGCCGACACCGCCGTGCCGCGTTCCTTCGACTCGTCCACCAGGCGTACGGCCTCGTAGTCGTCGAAGTTCTCCGCGCGCGTCGGGCGGGACAGGTCGCGGGGCGGGATGGTCTCGCCGTGGACGTGCCAGGAGGCGCGGACGCGGATGTCCGTGGCGGAGGCGCCGGCCAGGATGTCGTAGGCGCCGCTCTCCACCACCCACTTGGAGCGGGTCACGTCCCAGTGGGCCAGGTCCTCTCGGGTGAGGGGCAGGTGGACCGTCCTCGTCTCGCCGGGGGCGAGGGTGACACGGTCGAAGGACTTCAGCTGTCTCAGCGGCTGTTCGTTCCGCGACGTGCGGTGGCGGACGTACAGCTGCACCACCTCGTCGCCCGCCCGGCTGCCCGTGTTGGTGACCGGCAGCTCGTAGCCGCCCTTCACGCGGCGCAGGTCGCCGTAGCGGAAGGTGGTGTAGGAGAGGCCGTGGCCGAAGGGGTAGAGCGGGCGGCCCTTGAAGTACTGGTAGGTGCGGGCCGACTTGATGATGTCGTAGTCCAGGATCGACGGCAGGTCGGACTCCGAGCGGTACCAGGTCTGGGTGAGCCGCCCCGCCGGGTTGACGTCGCCGTACAGGACGTCGGCGAGCGCGTTGCCGGTCTCCTGGCCCGCGTGGGACGTCCACAGGATTGCCGGGACCTCGCGCTGCAGGGCGTTCAGGGTGGTCGGGTAGCTGTTCTCGACGATCACGACGGTGTTCGGGTTGGCCCGGTGCACCGCCCTGGCCAGGGCCTCCTGCGCGGGCGCGAGGCCCATGTCCTCGCGGTCGTCGGTCTCGCGGCCGTTGATCGCGGGCATCGAGCCGACGACCACCACCGCCGCGTCCTTGCCCCTGACCGCCGCCACGGCCTCGTCGACGCCGCTGCGGACGACGTCCATCGCGTAACGGGCCGCCCGGTCCTTCGCCACCAGGCCCAACACGCCGTCCACCGGGCCCAGGTACACCGGGCTCGACCACCACGACTCACGCGTCTCGTAGCCCGCGTAACGGAGGAGGTATGTGCCGTCCTGCTGCCGTTCCGGCACGAACTGCTGCTGGACGAACCAACCGCCCGGCTGCTCCTGGTCGTTGACGAAACCCGACCAGTCGTAGCCGACGTACCTGCCGTTCGCCGCCGAGCGGAGCGTGACGATGCCGGCGCCCCAGTCGAAGACGTCGAACTGCGCCGCCGGGCCGGTCTCCGGTGTCTCCCTCAGCGGCTCGCCGTCCGCGTCCGTGCCCGCCGTCACGTAGGCGCCCGTTTCCGTGTTGCGCAGCGTGATCCGGTCCACGCCCTCCACCGGCGACACCGGGCGGCCCGTGCGTGCCGCGATGCCCTCGGCGGGGGTGACGGCGTAGGGGAGGGCGCCCGAGTACCAGTCCGTGTAGAGGGTGTCGGCGAGGGGGCCGACCACGGCCACGTCGGCGGCCTTCGACAGGGGCAGCGCGCCCTTGTTCTTCAGCAGCACCGCGCCCTTCGCCGCCGCCTCCCGCGCCAGCCCGCGGTGCTCCACGCTGTTGACCACCGACTTGTCGATGGCGCCGTACTTCCCGCCGCCCGGATCGAATTCGCCCAGCCGGATGCGGACGGACAGGATGTGGGAGACGGCCCTGTCGATGTCCGGCTCCGACAGCAGGCCGTCCCGCAGGGCGGTGTCGATGGCCGTCGTCGTCGGGACCGGGTCCGATCCGTTGTCCGTGAAGCTGTCGATGCCCGCCTTCAGCGCCGCCGCGTCGCCCTGCGCCAGGGTCGGGTAATAGCGCTGCTCGCCGGGGAGGTTGGCGGGGGCGTAGGCGTCGGTGACGTTCAGCAGGTCGCGGTCGGTCCAGGTGCGCACCGCGTCGTTCAGGTCCGGGTTCACCGTGGCGGGGCGGCCGTTGACGAGGTTGTACGACGTCATCACGCCCGTCGCCGCGTCCGCCTCGATCGCCGGGCGGAACGCCGCCTCCTCGTACTCCTTCAGCACGCGCGGACGCAGGTCGGAGGAGGTCAGATGGCGGTTCGCCTCGTTGTTGTTGGCGAGGTAGTGCTTGAGCGTCGGGGCGGTCTTCAGGTGGTCCGGGTCGCCGCCGGTCAGGCCCTTGCCGTACGCGGTGGCCAGGGCGCCGGTGAGGGTCGGGTCCTCGCTGTAGCCCTCCTCGTTGCGGCCCCAGCGCGGGTCGCGCAGCGGGTTGACCACGGGCGCCCAGACGTTCAGGCCCCAGCCCTCGGGGCGCTCCTGCTGGAAGCCGCGCACCTCGTCGCCGACCGCCGAGCCGACGCGCCGCATCAGCTCCGGGTCCCAGGCCGAGGCGAGGCCCACGGCCTGCGGGAAGACGGTGGCCTCGCCGAGCCAGGCGACGCCGTGCAGGGCCTCCGTGCCGGTGCGGAACGACCGGATGCCCAGGCGGGGGATCGCGGGCTGGTGCTGGTGGAGGAGGGAGACCTTCTCCGGGAGGGTGAGGCGGCCGAGCAGGTCGTCCACGCGGCGGTCGAGGGGCAGGGCGGGGTCGCGGAACGCGTACGCCGGGTCCGCGGCCTGCGCGGGGACGGCCGTGGCGCCGAGGCCCGCGGTCAGGGCCAGCGCCAGCAGCAGGATCGCGGCTCTCGGTCTTCTTCGCTCGCCTTTCATACGGCGGCTCCCATCGGGGGGTAGGGGCGTGGACGGCTCAGGCCGTGCGCGGGGCCGTGCTCGCCCGGACCGTCAGGCCGGGGCGCAGCAGCGTGGCCTCGGGGACGGGGGCGGTGCCGGCGAGCTTCTCCATCAGCAGCTCCACCGCCCGCGTGCCGATCTCCGCGGACGGCAGGTCGACGGAGGTCACGGGCACGCGGACCGACTCCGCCAGCTCGCGCGGACAGATGGCGGTGACCGAGAGGTCCTCCGGCACCCGCAGGCCCAGCTGCTCGAAGGCGTCGATCAGCGGTTCGAGGACGGGCTCGTTGTGCACGACGACACCGGTCAGCGCGGGCTGTTCGCGCAGCAGCCGCTCGGCGACGCGGCGGGCCGCGGCGGGCGCCGCCTCGCAGGGGCGGACGGCGGAGGCCAGCCCGTGCCGGTCGGCGGCGGCCGTGAAACCCTGGACGACCCGCTGGGCGAACGCGGTCTGCCGCACGTACACCTCCGGCGGCGAGCCGACCAGCGCCACCGACCGGTGCCCGAGCCCCGCCAGATGCTCCACGCACACCTCCCCGGCCGCCTTGAAGTCCAGGTCGATGCAGGTCAGCCCGGACGCCTCGGCGGGGAAGCCGATCATCACCGTCGGCCGGTCCAGCGAGCGCAGCAGCGGCAGCCGGGCGTCGGCGAGCTGCACGTCCATCAGGATCAGGGCGTCCACCAAGGCGGTGTCGGCGACCCTGCGCAGCCCTTCCTCGCCCTCCTCCTGGGTGAGCAACAGCACGTCGTGGTCGTGCCGGCGGGCGGCGGTCACCACCGACACCGCGAACTGCATCACCACGGGCACGTGCATCCCGGCGCGCAGCGGCATCACCAGCGCGAGCACGTTCGACTTGCTGCTGGCCAGGGCGCGCGCGCCGGCGTGCGGGCGGTAGCCGAGGGCGCGGATGGAGGCGTGGACGCGCCGCCGGGTCTCCTCGCTGATCGGGCGCTTGCCGCTGAGCGCGTAGGACACGGTGCTGGGGGAGACCCCGGCGTGCCGCGCGACGTCCGTGATCTTCACCATCGGGCCGGCTCCACCGTCAGGAACCCGGTCCCCGCCTCGGCCCGCACCTCGCGCCCGCCGGCCGCCAGCCCCCAGGGCGCCACCGGGTCGCTGCACGACGCCCGCAGCGTGTCGCCCTCCCGGACGACGGTGAAGACGACCTCGCCGACCCGCACCGTGACCTGGTCGCCGCGCCGCATCCCGTACGCCCGCAGCGTCACCCCGTCGGCGTGGTCGTAGTCGGGCCGGTCGTCCGCCGCGCCCACCGGGATCACCGCGCCGGGCCTGACCAGCAGCGGCACGCTCAGGACGTCGTGCCGCTCGCGCACCCAGCGCGGACCGGTCACCGTGCGCCCGGTGAGGAAGTGCGTCCAGACGCCCTCGGGGACGTAGTACGTCACCTCGCCCTCGTCGTCGAACACCGGCGCGACCAGCAGATCGGAGCCGAGCATGTACTGCCGCTCCAGATGGGCGCACCCCGGGTCGTCCGGGAACTCCAGCACCATGGCCCGCATCACCGGCACGCCCTCGGTGTGGGCGACGCGGGCGGCCTCGTACAGGTACGGCATCAGGCGCAGCTTCAGGCGCGTGAAGTGCCGGGCCACGTCGACGGCCTCCTCGTCGAACAGCCACGGCACCCGGTACGAGGAGCTGCCGTGCAGCCGGCTGTGCGAGGACAGCAGGCCGAAGGCGAGCCAGCGTTTGAACAGCGCGGGCGTCGGCGTGCCCTCGAAGCCGCCGATGTCGTGGCTCCAGTAGCCGAAGCCGGACAGGCCCAGCGACAGCCCGCCGCGCAGCGACTCCGCCATCGACTCGTACGTCGCCTCGCAGTCCCCGCCCCAGTGCACCGGGAACTTCTGGCTGCCCGTCGTCGCCGACCGGGCGAAGACCACGGCCTCGCCCTCGCCGCGGTGCCCCCGCAGCACCTCGAAGACGGTGCGGTTGTAGAGGTACGCGTAGTGGTTGTGCATGCGCTCCGGGTCGGAGCCGTCGAACCACACGACGTCGACCGGGACCCGCTCGCCGAAGTCGGTCTTGAAGCAGTCCACGCCCTGCGCGAGCAGCGCCTCCAGCTTCGCCGCGTACCAGGCGCGGGCCGCCGCGCTGGTGAAGTCGACCAGCGCCATGCCCGGCTGCCACAGGTCCCACTGCCACACGCTGCCGTCCGGCCGGCGCAGCAGGTGCCCGAGCGCCTTGCCCTCCGCGAACAGCGGCGAGCGCTGCGCGATGTACGGGTTGATCCACACGCTCACCCGCAGGCCCCGGGCCTTGAGCCGGGCCAGCATCCCCTCCGGGTCGGGGAAGACCCGCGGGTCCCACTGGAAGTCGCACCAGTGGAACTCCCGCATCCAGAAGCAGTCGAAGTGGAACACCGACAGCGGCAGCCGGCGGTCCCGCATCCCCTCGATGAAGGAGGTGACGGTCTTCTCGTCGTACGAGGTGGTGAACGACGTCGACAGCCACAGCCCGAACGACCAGGCGGGCGGCAGCGCGGGACGCCCGGTGAGGGCCGTGTACCTGCGCAGGATCTCCTTCGGCGTCGGGCCGTGGATCACGTAGTACGTCAGTTCCTGCGCCTCCACGCTGAACTGCACCCGCGACACCGTCTCGGAGCCGACCTCGAAGGACACCTTGCCGGGGTGGTCGACGAAGACGCCGTAGCCGGCGTCGGTGAGGTAGAAGGGGACGTTCTTGTAGGCCTGTTCGGTGGCGGTGCCGCCGTCGGCGTTCCAGATGTCGACGACCTGGCCGTTCTTCACCAGCGGGCCGAACCGCTCGCCGAGGCCGTAGACGTGGGCGCCGACGCCGAGGCCGAGTTGTTCGCGCAGGTAGTGGGCGCCGGTGGCGTCCCGCATGATGCCGATCCCCTTGGGACCGCTGGAGGTCAGGACGCGACCGCGGGCGAGGAAGTCGACGCGCCAGGAGCCGGTGCGGGCCACGCGCATCGACAGCTCGCCGGAGATCAGGGTGGCGTGCTCGTCGTCGTACTCCGTCTGCGGGGTGAAGTCCTGCCCGCTCAGGTCGAACACGGGGCCGCGCGGCCGGCCGCCCTCGAAGTGGGTGAGCGTGACTCCGATGACGCCCGGCATCGGCGCGTGGGCGGTGACGGTCACGACCGGTCCCTTCAGCAGGTCGCCGCGGTGGCGGACGGGCTGCGTCGGCGCGTGGATCTCCAGGCCGCCGTCCGTCGCGGCGACGTCGAGGACCTGCGCCGGGTGGGCGGCGGTGACGCCCTCGCGCAGCAGCCAGTACCCGTCGGTGAACTTCACGCGCGCACCCCTTACTTGACCGCGCCCACGGCGATGCCGCGGGTCAGCGTCCGCTGGAAGACGAGGAAGAAGACGATCGCGGGCAGCACGCCGAGCAGGGCGGCCGCGTTGGTCATGGTGGCGTCCATCAGCCGCTGGCCCTGGAGCACGCCGAGGGCCACGGAGACGGTCTGGTTGTCGTTGGAGATCAGCATCACCAGCGGCAGCAGGAACTCGTTCCACGTCCAGATGAAGAAGAACACCAGCAGCACCCCGAGGGTGGGCCGGCTGACGGGGACGACGATCCGCCACAGCACCTGCCACCTGGTCGCCCCGTCGATCCGGGCGGCCTCGATGATCTCGCGCGGGAACCGGCTCAGCACCGCCGAGAGCAGGTACGTGCCGAACGCCGCCTGGATCACCGTGAAGACGATGATCACGCTCAGCCGGGTGTCGTACAGCCCGGCCTCCTTGCTGAGGTGGTACACGGGGTAGACCAGCGCCTCCTGCGGCAGCATGTTGGCCAGCACGAAGAACGCCAGCACCCAGGTGCGGCCCCTGATCCGCCCGATGCCGATCGCGTAGGCGTTGAGCAGCGACAGAACGGCGGCGAGGACCGCCACCGAGCCGCTGATCAGCACGGAGTTGAACAGCTTCTGCCCGTAGTCGACGCGCTCCCAGAAGTCCGCGAGCCCGTCGAGGTACACGCCCTCGGGCAGGCTCAGCGGCCCGTTCCGCGCGTACTCCGCCGGGGACTTGACCGCGTTGACGGCGACGACGAGGAACGGCACCACCATGAACAGCGCGGCCAGGCAGAGCGCGACGAGGACGGGGTAGCGGCGCAGGACGGCGGCGCCGGGCCCGGGGGAGACCTTCGCGGGCACGGGCGAGCCCTTCGCGGACGCGTGCGCACCCTTCATGACCGCACCCCTCCTTCCTCCGCGTCCTCCGCGCGGGTCTGCAGCCTCAGCCCGACGAGCGACAGGGCGAGGATGATCACCGTCAGCACCGTGGAGATCGCGGCGCCGTAGCCGACCTGCGTCTTCTCGAAGAAGGTGGTGAAGGAGAAGTACGACGGAACGTTGGTCGCGCCGCCCGGGCCGCCCTTGGTCAGCACGTACACCGCGCCGAACACCTTCAGCGCGGCGATCGAGCACCAGGTGAGCACGACGTACGTCTCCGGGCGGATCTGCGGCAGCGTGATGTGCCAGAACCGGCGCCACCAGCCCGCCCCGTCCAGCTCCGCCGCCTCGTACAACTGCGGGTCCACCCGCTCCAGGCCGGCCATGAACACGACCAGCGGGAAGCCGATCTGCACCCAGACCATGACGCCCATCACCGTGTAGAGGGCGAGGTCCGGGTCGCCGAGCCAGTCCTGCCGCCAGGAGTCCAGGCCGACCGCGGTGAGCAGCTCGTTGAGCGAGCCGTTCTCCGGGGCGAGGATCCAGCTCCAGACGATGCCGGCGACGGCGATCGGCAGGACCTGCGGGAGGTAGAAGCAGGCCCGCAGCACGGTGGTCACGCGCGAGCCGAAGTGCTGGGCGACGTGGTCGAACAGCGCCGCGGCCAGCACCAGGCCGATCACCGTGGGCACCAGCGCCATCGCCAGGACCATGAACAGGCTGTGCCGGAACGACGCCCAGAACTCGCTGTCGTCCAGCAGCTCGCGGTAGTTGGCGAGCCCCGTCCACCGCGGGCTGCCCACGCCCTGCCAGTCGGTGAAGCTGACGCCCGTGTTCATCAGGAACGGCACGACGACCACCGCGAGGAAGGCCAGGGCGCCGGGGAGCAGGAACAGGGCGTACGACTCCCTCGGGCCGCGCGGACGGCCGAGCCGGCGCTCCTTGCCGGCCCCGGCCGTCCCCGCACCGCGTTCGACGGTGACCGTCATCGCCGGGAGACGCCCTTGTCGTACGCCTCCTGGAGGGCGCCGAGATAGGTGTGCGGCTTCGCGCTGCCGGTGATCAGCTTCTGCGTCTCGGAGACCAGGACGTCGTAGAAGCCGGCCGCCGGCCAGTCCGGGTAGAACGCGAGGCCGTCGCGCTCCGAGAGGGTGTTGAAGTCCTCGATCAGCTTCTTGGACTGCGGGTCGGTGATGGCGGCCGGGTCGGCGGCGACGGGGACGCCGCCGTTGTTGCCGAGCAGGTTCTGGATCTTCTCGGAGAGGGTGATCTCGATGAAGTCGTACGCCAGTTCCTTGTTCGGCGCCTTCTCGGGCACCACCCAGAGGTTGCCGCCGGAGCCCAGGGTCAGGTCGGAGCCGGGCCACAGGAACGTGCCCCAGTCGAACTTCGCCTCCTCCTGGAAGCGGCCGTACCACCAGCTGCCGGAGAACAGGATCGGCGTCCTGCCCTGGATGAAGTCGAGCCCGGCCTGCTCGGCCTTGGCGCCGGTGGAGTCCTCGGAGACGTACCCCTTGTCCACCCAGTCGGCGAAGGTCTCGGCGGCGTGGACCCAGGCCTCGTCGTGGAAGTCGGTCTTGCCCTTGTACAGCTGGTAGGCGTCCACCCAGGCGCGGTCCGCCCCGGACAGGGCGAGCTGGTAGACGTACTGCTGGGCGAGGTACTCGGCGCCGGCGTTGGCCAGCGGGGTGACGCCCGCGTCGACGAACGTGTCCATCGCGGCGGTGAGTTCGTCGAGGGTGGTGGGCTCCTCGACACCGTGCTCCTCGAAGAGCTCCCGGTTGTAGAACACCATCGCGTACTCGGCGTAGTTGGGCACGCCGTACCACTTGCCGGAGCCCATCACGCCCCGGGCGTCGTACATGCTGGTCGTGCGGACGCCCTCGCCGATCTTCTTGTCCCAGCCGCGCCGGGTCGCCTCGGCGGTGAGATCGGTGAGCAGGCCCTGCTTGGAGAGGTGGCCCGCGGTCGCGTTGCCCTTGTTGTACTCCATCAGGTCGGGCGCGTCCGAGGAGTTGAGCACCATGGGGGCGGTCTTCTGGATCTGCTCGAAGCTCTTCTCCTCGAACTCGACCGTCACGCCCGGGTGCGTCGCCTCGAACTCGTTGATCGCCTCCGTCCAGGCGACGCCCATCGCGCTGTTCGGGGCCTCGTAGTGCCACAGCCGCAGGGTCTTCGCCTCACCGGACCCTTCGTCCGAACCCCCGCAGGAGGCCAGCAGCAACGCCCCGACCAGGGCCGCCGCCGTCGCCACCACACGCCTTCGTGCCGTCAACATCCCGTGCCTCCAGGGGAGTCGGATGGGAATCGGGGCATCACGCGGCGTCCGTCGAACGGTTTCACCACGGGATGTCGAAGCGCTTCGACGCTGGAAGGTATGGGGGGTGGGGCGGAGTGGTCAATGGGTCGCGCGCGAATTGGTGAAGCGGTTCGACGGGGGGACCCGCGGGCGCCTCCTCGACGGCACCGCCGCCGACGTGATCCCCAGCGCGGCCACCGCCGCCGCCACCGGCACCGCGAAGCCCGCCGCCGGTGACGCGTGCTCCACCGTCCAGCCGCCCAGCGCGCTCCCGAGGGCGATCCCGCCGAGCAGGCCGGTGACCGCCAGGGTCATGCCCTCGTTCAGCCGGCCCTCGGGCGTGCGCTCCTGGATCAGCGTCATCCCCGTCACCATCGTCGGCGCCGTCGCCATCCCGGCGATCAGCAGCGCGCCGGCCAGGACGAGCAGCGACCCCGTCAGCGCCACGGCGAGCAGCGGCAGCGTCAGCAGCACGGCCATCACGGCGATGCACCAGCGGTAGCGCCGCTGAGCCGGACCGCTCGGCCGCAGCGTCCCGTACGCCAGCCCCGCCGCGCAGGAACCGGCCGCCTGGAGGCCGAGCACCACGCCCGCCCACACCCGTTGACCCTGTGCGTCCGCAAAGGCGATCGTGACGACCTCCATGGCCCCGAACACCGCGCCCATCGCCAGGCAGACGACGAGCAGCGGGGGTATGCCCGGCGCCCGCAGCGGCGGCCTCCCCGGCGCCCGGCCCGGGGGCGCGAGCGGCGGCTCGGTCGAGCGCTGCGCGGTGAACAGCAGTGTCCCGGTCACCAGCAGCACCCCGCCGACCAGCGTCCCCGCCTCCGGGAAGAACGTCGCGCACAGGAACGCCGCGAGGACCGGCCCCAGCATGAAGCACAGCTCGTCGGCCGCCTGCTCGAAGGAGTTCGCGGTGTGCAGCGCGTCGGGGTCGTCCCGGAACAGATGGGCCCACCGGGCGCGGGCCATCCCGCCGGTGTTCGGCGTCGTCGCGGTGGCGGCGTAGGCGGCGAACAGCGTCCACGCCGGGGCGTCCAGCCGTACGCACAGCAGCAGGCACAGCCCGCCGAGCGCGGCGACGAGGGTGGCGGGCCGGGCGACCCGGGCCTGGCCGTGCCGGTCGACCAGCCGGGCGGTCCAGGGGGCGACCAGCGCCGTCGCCGCCAGCCCGGTCGCCGTGACCGCGCCGGCGAGGGCGTAGGAGCCGTACGCGTTGGCGATCATCACGACCGCGCTGACGCTGAACATGCCCATCGGCAGGCGTGCGACGAGGTTCCCGATCGTGAAGGCGCGGGCGCCGGGGTGGACGAAGAGACGGCGGTAGGGGTGGGCGGGACGGGGCCCGGCGGAGGACTTCGGCATGCGCCCACCGTCGCCCGGAGCCGATCAAGGGGTCCAACACCTGTCCCGGCCCCACTCACGCGCTCCTGTTGTAAATTCACCGGGTGCCCGCCCTCATGGACCCCCGCCTCCTGCGCGCCTTCGTCGCCGTCGCCGAGGAACTGCACTTCACGCGGGCCGCCGCCCGGCTCTACGTCGCCCAGCAGGCGCTCAGCCGGGACGTGCGGCGGCTGGAGCGGGAGCTGGGCACGGAGCTGTTCGTCCGCACGACCCGGCAGGTGACCCCCACCCCGGACGCCGAGCGCCTGCTGCCGTACGCCCGCCGGGTCCTCGCGGCCCACGACGACCTGCTCGCCGCCTTCGGGCAGGCCCGCCCGCTGCTGGTCGACCTCAACTCCCCGGGCCTCGGCACCCCGCGCCGCGTCCTGGAGCGCGCCCGCGACATCGCCCCCGACCACGAGTTGATGGCCCGCTACGAGAGCGGCCTGACCGGCGCGGCCGGGGAACTGCTCGCCGGGCGCCTGGACGCGTCCTTCGGCCGGTACGCGGGCCTGGCCCTCACGCTGCGCGCGCAGCTCGAACACCAACCCGTACGCTTCGAACCGATGGCGATCGTGCTGCCCGAGGACCACCCGCTGGCGTCCCTGGAGGCCGTGCCGCTCGCCGCGCTCGCCGGAGAGACCGTCTACGCGGGCGCCGGGAACCCGCGCACCCCCGAGTGGACCGACCTCGCGCACCGCCTCTTCGACGGCCGGGGCGTCTCGATCGCGGCCCCCTTTCCGCTGGCCGTCGGGACCGAGGAGTTCCAGCGGATCATGGCCAAGACCGGGCACCCGGTGCTGGCGGTGGTCGATTTCCCGCCCATGCCCGCGACCGTACGGCGGCCGCTGGTGGACCCGGTTCCGCTGTCCCCCGTGTCGCTGGTGTGGCGCCGGGGTCTGGCCCACCCGGCGCTGGACGCGCTGCGGCGGGCCGCGGCCGAGGTGGCGGCGGAGCGGGGCTGGCTGCGGGTGCCCGCCGGGAGCTGGACCCCGGAGGCGGACGGAAACCCGGCGGTTACCGCAGGTTCGACGGCTCGAACGACCGACCGGTGACGGGTGTTGTTCATCACCAACTGTGCCCTATTATGTACGACTTTGTTGTGTGGAGGTATTGTGCAGGCTGCTGGTATTTTGCAGACGCGTTGAACTGTGGGGTCGGCAGTCGGTCTACAGCCGCGTCCACCGCAACCAAGTCGGTCTCTCGGGCGTCTGACTTGCGCGACTGGTGCCGAATGCGAGGGGGGACATGGTGACGCCGAAGGGGCGAGGGGAGGAAGAGCCCCGGGAGCCGAAGCCTGAGTCGGAGTCCGACCGGACCATGCAGTTGAAGGCGCTCGGTCCGATCCAGCCGAACAGGCCGACGCAGCCGGTCGAACCGATCGAAGTGATCGAGCCGATGGAGCCGGCCGAAACGGCCAAGGCGATCAAGCCGTACCGACCGGAAGAGACCGTGCAGCTGCGCGTGCCCATCCAGCGCACGGCCGCCACGGAGAACGAGAGGTCCCGCGCGACCGACACGGCCGGGATCCTTGACGCCTTCGGAACTCCGGAGAAGTCCGAGACATCCGGGATCTCCGGGATATACGCGGCGTCCGAGGTGAACGCTGCGGACCGAATACCCGGCGGCGAAACGATCTCCCTCGCCCCCCGCCCGGAAACCCGAGCCTCCCGCCGTGCCCGCGGCGCCCGTAACAAAAGCAACAGCGAAAACGCCGGCGCCTCCCGCCCCTCCCGCAAGGCCCCCCGCCCCTCCCTGCGCGCCCGCCTCGCCGCCGACCCCCGCCTCGCGGTCGTGCTGGGCGTCCTCGCCACGCTGGCCGCGCGCGCCGCGCCGTACGCCCGCCGGATGAAGCCGGAGTACCCCCGCCCCGGCCGCACCGGCTGGCGCCGCTGGCTCCCCTCCTGGCGGCAGTGGATCGGCGGCGCCTTCGCCGGCATCGGCCTCAGCGGCTGCTTCCTCGTCGTCGCCTACGCGGCCACCGACATCCCGGACAACCTCAACTCGTACGCCACCCAGCAGGACAACGTGTACTTCTGGGCGGACGGCACGCCCATGGCCCGCACCGGCTGGGTGCAGCGCCAGGAGATGCCGCTGGAGGACATCCCCGAGGACGTCCGCTGGGCGGTCCTCGCCGCCGAGAACGCGAGCTTCTACAGCGACCCGGGCATCTCCGTGAAGGGCATCAGCCGCGCCGTCCTGCGCACCTTCGGCCAGGGCGACACCCAGGGCGGCTCGACCATCACCCAGCAGTACGTGAAGAACGTCTACCTGAACCAGGACCAGACCGTCCGCCGCAAGTTCACCGAAGCGATGATGGCCCTCAAGCTCGACAACCGGATGAGCAAGGACGAGATCCTCGAGGCCTACCTCAACACCAGCTGGTTCGGCCGCGGCACCTACGGCATCCAGCGCGCCGCCCAGGCCTACTACGGCAAGGACGTCGGCGAGCTGAACGCCAGCGAGGCCGCCTTCCTCGCCGCCCTCCTCAAGGGCGCCGGCCTCTACGACCCGACCCTGAGCCAGACCAACCGCGACCGGGCCGTCGAGCGCTGGTCCTGGACCCTCGACCGGATGGTGGCGATCGGCAGGCTGTCGCCCGAGGAGCGGGCCGGCTACAAGAAGTTCCCCGAGCCGCTGAAGAACAACCCGCTGTACTCCACCGGCGAGCAGAGCGACTACCTGGTCGAACTCGCCTCCCAGTACGCCAAGAAGGCCGCGAAGATCTCCGACAAGCAGTTCGACCTCGGCGGCTACCAGATCTACACGACCTTCGAGAAGGACCGCGAACGCCGCCTCACCGACGTCGTCACCGACGCCCGCAAGAAGGCGCTGGAGGACGACCCGAAGACCGCGAAGACCGCCCACTACGGGGCGGCCTCGGTGGCCGCCGACGGCCGGATCCTCGCCGTCTACGGCGGTCCCGACTACCGCAAACAGGGCTTCAACGAGTCCAACGCCACCACCGTCCCGGCCGGCACCGCCTTCACGCCGTTCGTCTACGCGGCCGGCCTGGAGCACGGCGTGCGCACCGCCCGCGACGGGGCGACGACGCCGGTCACCGGCGAGTCCCTCTACAACGGCGACGACGACGTCCCGGTGACCACCCCGGAGGGCCCGTACTGGGACCGCAGCGGCCGCAAGGTCGCCGCCAGCAACGACGGCGACCGCTCCTACGGGCAGATCTCCCTGCACCGGGCGATGGCGCTGTCGGTCAACACCCCGTTCATGCAGCTCGGCATGGACACCGGCCTGGACAAGGTGCGCTCCACCGCCGTGGCCGCGGGACTGCTGCCGTCCAGCATCGGCGCCCGCGTCCCCGCCCTCTCCATGGGCAGCTCCACCCCCAGCGCCATCCGCATGGCGAGCGGCTACGCGACGTTCGCCGCCGAGGGCCGGCACACCGAGCCGTACTCGGTGCTCCGCATCACCCACAACGGCACCAAGCTCCCCCTGGACGCGCCCCAGTCGCGCCGGGCGGTCGGTGCGGACGTGGCCGAGGAGGTCACCTCCGCGCTCACGGAGTCCTTCCGCACCGCCCACCCCGACGCCGCGCCCCTGTCCGAGAAGGTGGCCGGGAAGGCCGGGACGACGG
Organism: Streptomyces sp. NPDC046379; assembly: GCF_055587785.1. Taxonomy (NCBI): domain Bacteria; kingdom Bacillati; phylum Actinomycetota; class Actinomycetes; order Kitasatosporales; family Streptomycetaceae; genus Streptomyces; species Streptomyces sp. NPDC046379. Next base: position 839,175 of record NZ_JBVJFP010000001.1, on the reverse strand, counting down.
AGAAGGACACCGCCGCCTGGTACGTCGGCACCCACGAGTCCGTCTCCACGGCGGTCGTCGTCTACCGCATCGACCTCGCCAAGAGCCTCGAACCACTGCCGCTCAAGGGCATCGCCGGCACCGCCGACGACAGCGTCCCGTACGGCATCTGGTCCGGCGCCCTGGGCCTCGCCGGCTGACCCCGGCAGGGCCCCCGCAGTCCCACCGTCCTTGGAGAATGAGCCGCAGATGAAGTCACCGTCGGGGCGCCGCCGCAAAGCCCGGGCACCGCGCCGCACCGCAGCCCTGCGCCCGGGCTTCCTGGCCTCGGCGGCGCTGCTCGCCGCGGCGTCGCTCACGGCCGGCTACCTGATGCTGGGCGGCACCGGCAACACCGCGCCGACCGCGTCCTCGGGGGACCAGCGGAAGACGGCGGGGCCCGCCGGCGACGAGGAGCCGGAGTGGGACGGCAGGACCAAGGTCATCGGGGACGGCTCCACCTCGTACACCGGCCCACAGAAGGGCCGCCTGAAGCCGGTGCCGCTCAAGCCGGGCCAGAAGCCGCCCCAGTTCGTCGTCTTCTCCTGGGACGGCGCGCTCCAGGGCGACGACGGCCTGTTCTCGCACTTCCTGGACGTGGCCAAGCAGCACGACGCCCACATGACGTTCTTCCTCACCGGGATCTACCTCCTCCCCGAGAGCAAGAAGGCGCTCTACGACCCGCCCCAGCACGACCGGGGCGCCGCGGCGATCAGCTACCCCACCGACGAGCACATCCGCACCACGCTGGAGCAGCTCGGCCGGGCCTGGAAGGAGGGGAACGAGATCGGCACCCACTTCAACGGCCACTTCTGCGGCGAGAAGGGCGGCGGCGACTGGAGCGTCGCGGAGTGGAAGAGCGAGATCGACCAGTTCAACTCCTTCGTCAAGAACTGGAAGACCAACACCGGCTACACCGACCTGCCCCCGCTGCCCTTCGACGTCGACAGGGAGGTCGTCGGCGGACGCGCCCCCTGCCTGGAGGGCCAGGCGAACCTGATGAAGGCCAGCAAGGACTACGGCTACCGCTACGACGCCAGCTCCGCGGGCGACTTCCAGATCTGGCCGGTCAAGAAGGACGGCATCTGGGACTTCCCGCTGCAGATGCTCCCGTACGAGGGCGGCAAGTACCAGGGCCTGTCCATGGACTTCAACTTCCTCTACAACCAGTCGGACGGCGAGACGGAGGGCGACCCGGCGATGTACCCGCAGTGGGAGCAAGAGACCCTCGCCACCTACATGAACGGCTTCAACCGCGTTTATTACGGCAGCCGGGCCCCGCTGTTCATCGGCAACCACTTCGAGACCTGGAACGGCGGCATCTACATGCGGGCCGTGGAGCGGATGATCGAGAACGTGTGCACCAAGAAGGACGTCAAGTGCGTGTCCTTCAAGGAGCTGGCGGACTGGATGGACGTACAGAAGCCGGAGACGCTGAACCGGCTGCGCACCCTCGACCCGGCGCAGTCCCCGGACTGGTCCACGGTCGTGCAGTGACGTTCCCGGGCCGTTTGTCCAACTGACGCACCCCTCTTCACAAGAGCCGCACACCGCGTGCAAAGATGCCGCTCCCCGGCACATCCCCCCGCCGGGGCAAGAGGGGAAACATCAGTGAAGTCACGAAAGATAAGCCGCACGCGGCGCCGGGCCACCGTATTCGGGGCGGCAGCCGCTTCCGTCGTCGCCGGAGCGGCGCTGCTGCCCAACTGGAACGCGGGCGCCGCGATCACCGACGATCCCACGGTGGACGCCAGGACCAGGGCGACCTTCCAGCGACTGGCGGACGCCGTCTTCACCGACCGTACCGAGGCACTGGTCGAGGGCGGCCGGAGCGAGCCGGGGAAGCTGCTGACCGACGACTTCTCGGGAGACGTCCGGCTGTCGTCCGGCACCGCCCGCAAGGAGGACGCCGCCCTCACGGCGCTCGACCGGCGCCGGGACCGACTCGCCCAGCTGGGCGAGGAGTACAGCAAGGGCAGCACGACCGTTACGCTGAACGCGACGAACGTCAAGGGCCGCAAGGCCAAGGTCGCGGTCACCGAGACGACGACGCTCACCTACGCCAAGGTGCGCGGCGGCGAGCCGAACACCACGGGGTTCCAGGCCCACCACGAACTGACGTTCACGGCGGACCGGCACGGAAACTGGCAGCTCACCGGAATCCGCCAGTCCGACGAGGACCAGCTCGCCGTCAACCAGACCACGGCCCCGCCCGCCACCGGCTCCAGGACCACGCGGTCCGGCACCACGATGCCGGCCGCGCCCAAGGCGTCGACCACGTACCCCGGCCCGGCGAACCCGAAGAACTTCACCGCCAGCGGCCTGGACTACAAGGCGATGGCCACGTACGCCAAGCAGTACTGGTCCAACTACAACCCGGCCTACCCGAACTTCAACGGCCAGGGCGCTGGCGGCGACTGCACCAACTTCGTCAGCCAGGCCCTCAAGGCGGGCGGCTGGAAGCACGTCCCCGGCTACGTCTACGACTACACCCGGTGGTTCGGCAACGCCGACATCCAGTCGCACTCCTTCGTCGGCGTCAACGAGTGGTCCTGGTTCGCCCAGAACTCCAAGCGCACGACGAGCCTCGCCAACGTCTACCAGATGGACGTCGGCGACGTGCTCCAGATCGACTTCGACAAGAACGGCTCGAAGGACCACACGATGATCGTCACGTCCCGCAGCCGGGGCGTCCCGTACCTGACGTACCACTCCACGAACACGTACAGCAGGTCGGTGTCGAGCATCATCGCGTCGTACCCGACGGCGGCGTACTACGCGTACCGGACCTGATCCGGGGATCGGACCACGCGGTCGGCGCCTGCCCTGCTCTGGCCGGGGTGGGCGCCGACGTGCGAGCGGGGCGCCACGGTGGTCGCCGACCTGGTTCCACCCCTCTCGCGAGCCCGGCGTCGTCCTACGGCCGCCGCACCCTCATGACGGCAGTCGCGTAGACAAATGATTCCCGTCATCCCGACATCCCGACATCCCGTCACCCGGAAGATTTCCGGCGCCCTCAGATGTTGACGGTCGAGAAATTGACGAGGTTGGCCGGTTTGCTGCGATGAGGAAGTGGGCGGGCCACAGTTTCCCCCCGTCAACCGCTGACGAGGGATCCCATTCCGGCCACACACCCGTCTTTTCCTTGCGGATCTGCTGGTCAGCGGGGCGAGCATCTCGCTAACGTCCTTGACCCTTCGGGACCGACGGGACGGGGTGGGGCACGATGGCGGATCGGCTGGCGGTCGACGGCGACGAACTCGGGCGTTTCATGAAGATGCTCAACCAGTCGAGCAGGTCGCTGAAGGGCGTCCGCAAGGCGCTGTCCGACGCGACGGTGACCGGGCTGGGTACGGACGACCTCGACGGCGCGTGCGAGGACTTCCAGGAGGACTGGAAGTACGGCTCGGAGGAGATCGGCAAGCAGACGGAGGACTTGGCGGAGATCATCGGCAAGAGCCGGGACAGCTACCGTGAAGTCGACCTGGCGCTGGAACGGGCGTTGCGGGAGGCCAAGTCCGGCAAAGGCGGGGGCGGCAGGTGAGCCTCTCGCCGGGTGACGAGCCGCTGCCGCATCCGGATTCGCCGGCGTATCGGGACGGCCCGCTGCCGCAGGGTCTCAAGTCCTACCCGAAGATGCCCAATCCCGATTACCCGCACCTGGGTTTCAACCCGGTGCCGGGCAGCACGGAGACCGTGCGCGCGCTGCGCAAGAAGCTGAGCGGCTGCGCGGAGGTCCTCCAGGACACCCATGACCTGGTGACCAGGCTTCTGGACGGCAGCTACTGGAAGGGCGACGCGGCGGTCGCCTTCCGGGAGCAACTGGAGGACGGCCCGATGCCGTCGAACCTGAAGAACGCGGCGCAGTCCCTCCGCAAGGCCGCCAAGCAACTCGGCCGCTGGGAGGGCGAGCTGGACGACTTCCAGGGACGGGCGCGGCAATTGGAGCGGTCGGCGAAGGACGCGCAGGACGTCGTGGACAGCGCGAAGGGCAGAGCGGCCAAGGCCGGCGCCGACCCGGACCTGGACAAGAAGGGCGACGATCGCGACACCGCGCGGAAGGCCCTGGACCGCGCGAACGCGGCCGTGGAAGAGGCCGAGGCGGAGCTGGAGAGGATCCGGACGAGGGCACGGCGGCTCGCGGAGGAGCATGAGAGCAAGGCCAAGCACCGCGCGGCCAAGATCCGCGACGCGACGGAGAAACTGGCGCCACAGGAGCCGGGGTGGTTCGACGAGGCGCTGGACTGGCTGGGGGAGAACCTTCCGGACATTCTGAGTTTCGTGGCGGGTGTGATCGGATTGGTGGCGATCATCTTCGCGGGGCCGTTGGGGATCGCGATGGTGGCAGCGCTGATGCTGACGGCGTCGGCGTTGAGCTTTACGGCTTTGACGTTGCGCCTGAGCGACGCCGAGACGTGGGAATCGTTGAAAGATGGAATCATGAAGGGTGAATTTGACGCCGATTTCTGGAGCAACGCGGTATCTGTGGGGGCTGACCTAGTAGGTACCCTCCCTGGTGTCGGAGCAGTTTCCAAGGGGGCGGCGACAGGTATCCAGGCTGTTTCCAGGAGCGGTCCTGCGCCGACTTTGGGGCAAAAGGTTTCCCTTTATGGAAGTGCGACCATGGATGAGGCCAAGGCCATCGCGGGGTTGGAAAACACGATCGTTATGCGCTCGGTACGCGGGCTGAGTAATCCGCAGGCAGCTGCAAAGACTGTATCGACCGCGTCGGCTTCCGTCGGTGTTGCCACTGCTGGTTTCGGAATCGTCAATAAGTTGGCGGATGCCGATGAAAACAAGTACAAGGACGGCACCGTTGCGGGAATTGATGGCGCGCGCCTCGCCATCGACAGTGGAAGCCTGTGGAGCCTTATTCAGTACGTGCGATGAACACCGCTACGGGAAAGGCAAGTCATTGAACCCCAGTGAACATGCGACCGCCTGGGATCACCCGCCCACTCGCTGGGCATGGGTCGGACATATGGCCCTGAACCTCATCGGACTTATTGGTTGGTTGGCCATGCTCCTGGGGTTGTTTTATGTGCTACTTGGGTACCTCTCGCCGGGGTTTTCTGTACTCTTCGCTCCCTTGATTGTTTACTCCTTCTATCGCGTGGTCATTCAGTTGCGCTATTTCCCGGCGTCGTTGAATGTACTCCAAGTGCTCCAGTTCTATCCCTGGCAGGTTCTTCATGGCGCCCCGCGAAGCCTCGACCAGCATCCGGGTGCGGAGGCCGACGGCATGTGGATCGAGTTTCCTTATCCGGAGGGGAATGGTGAGAAGGGAATCCCGCTCGTCTTCGTCAAGCACTACCGCTCCCTCTGGTGGCTGAAGCGCATCGGCGGGCCGCGCACGAAACCGGAGCTGAAGGCACAACTGGACACCCTGTGGTTCGCGGGCGACCCCCGCTTTCTCGGTGTCGTCGCCGTGCCGTCCAAGAACGGGGACTCACCCAGGCGACTGCACTTCCTCTACCAGCCCTCGGCCTGTGCCCCAGCCGCCGCTCGTAGGCACTGGGAAAACGCCACGTTCGCCGACCTGGAACGCGCCCGCCGCGCCGGAGCCCGCTTCGTCGAGCCCACTCCCAGCCCTCGCTGATGCCCTACGCCACCCCGAGCGGGGAGCCCATGCCCACCACCCCGGCCTTCGTCATCGACAACTCCGTCCACGACCCGGAAGCCGAACTCTGGTTCGCCGAACCCGCCGGCTTCACCCCCCTGCCACTCTCCGAACTGCTTCCCGCCCCCGATTCGGACGGCGCTGAGCAGTTACGAGTCGCCGCGGCACCGTTCCTGGAAGCCGCACCCGATGACCTGGCTCGGCAACAGTTCATCGCACGGTTCGCGGCAGGCCAGCAGATACTGGGCGCCTTGCGTGAAGTGGGCACCGTGCACGTCTCCGTAGGCCTGCACCGAGACGATGTCGACGCGGCGGCGGGCGAGAGCGGCAGACGTCAGCCGTTGCTCTCCTTCTTCACGATCTCCTGGCGTGACACGGCAGTCGCCCCGCGCGGGGTCACGGCCGCCCGTGCGGTGACCGGAGCGCAGGGACACGCGCACACCCAGTACCTGGAACTTCCCTGTGGCCCGGCCACCTTCAGCGAGACGTTGCGAACGCCGCGACCCGGCTCAGGCCTTCCGCATGAACCACTGCTCCAGCTCCACGCCCACCTCCCGCACCCGGACTGCAAGCGCCTGGCCGTTCTCACCTTGAGCACGACAGCAGTCGCCCGGCGCGAGGAGTACCGCGCGATCCGCCGCCTGATCGCGGAAACAGTCAGCTTCGAGGATCCACTGAAGGCTGAAGACCTGTCCTGAAGCAGGCAGCAGGTCGCTCCGTCCCAGTCTCGAAGTGTTCCGACCTTCAGGACCGCTCACCCATCGAACGCACCCCGCGCGAGTGGCACCGCAGCGTCCTCGAGATCCCCCTGACCGAGGAGGGTCGCGCCGTCCTCGCCGACGCCGACGAACGGGCTGTGCGCACGAAACGAGGGCTGGCCGGTAGTTCACGAACGAGGAGCGGGCACGGAGTGGTCAACGTCGCTGTCGCGAACGGCAATTCAGTCTGGTGTGCCGCTTGCCACCCCGGCTACGGTAGCGCTGTTCCCAGAACCGACAGTGTGCCCAGGAGCCCCTTGTGACCCGCCGCCCTCGCCTACTCACCACAACAGCCGCAGCAGGGGTGGCCGCCCTGCTTCTGACAGCGTGCGGCGGTGACGACAGCGACACGAAGGCGAACGACAAGATTGCGGGCGCGGAGACGAGCGCCCAGGCTACTTCGTCGCCGACTACGTCACCCTCTGCCACTGACGGCCGTCCGAAGATCGAGCTCCCGTCCGATCTCGAGCTGATCTTTGAGGACGCGGAAACGGGAGACCCGGTTCAGGACGCCGTTCTTGCGGATAATGCGGAGCGCATGCGGGCGGTAGACGCAGCGATTACCGGAACAGACCCCAAGGGCGAGGCGCTCGGGTTCTACAACACGGGCAAGGCGCTGGAAGCTGCTGTCTCCTGGGTCAACGCGTTCGAGAAGGCCGGCGCGACGATCACAGGCGAGGTCCGTTACTACGACCGCAAGGTGACGTTGAAGAACGACACGTCAGCGACCCTCACGTTCTGCGCCGACGAGAGCAAGGGCTTCAGCAAGGACAAGAAGACCGGAAAAATCGCCAAGACGCCGGTTACCAAGAACAGTTACGTCCAGTACAACACCAGATTGGACAAGAACCCGGACGGTGTGTGGCAGACATCGCAGATCATTTCTACGAGGGGCGCCGAACGGTGCCAGCCATGAGCAGGACGCTGCTGTGCGCCCTTGCAGCCATCCTCTCCTTGGTGGCCTCAGCCGGGACGGCGCGCGCCGACATCGTGCCCGGGGGATCAGGCACAGGCTCTGAGAGTCAGGTGGGCGGTGGACAGGACGGTGACACGATCTCCGCCACCGCCGGCGGCGTCGTCTTCGACCGTTCCAAGAACGGCAGCGGCGCCTCCGTCGGACCCGTCACCGCCGCTTCCGCGTGGACCCCTCCCGCCTGCTGGTACGCGCCCAAGTACACCCCCGCGCAACTCGAAGCCACGCTGAAGCCGATCTGGGCGGCCGAGTCCACCGGCGCCGAGTGGGAGGCGACGCAGCGGGCGCGTTATGTGGACGGGGAACCGTACAAGGACTTCAACAAGGACAAGACCGGCGAGGGCTACTTCTGGGACTCATACGTCAACGAATCCTTCCCGCCCGGTTGGGACAGTTGCGACGAGGACATCTTCTGGGTGGACACGGGTGAAGCCCCGCCTCCCGAGATCGAGAACGCCATCACCCCCGAGATCCTCGCCCAGCTCGCGTACGCCGAGATCCGCGTCCCCAGTACCGAAGTGACCCTGGCCCCCGAAGGCGCCACCAAGGTCAACCTGCCCACCTGGGCCTGGCTCGACGGCGCCGAGTTCAAGCCCGTCTCCGTCACCGCCTCCGTCCCGGTGCTCGGCATCCAGGCCACCACCACCGCCGAGCCCGTCGCCCTCAAGATCGAGCCCGGCACCGGCGACGCCGAGACCTACCCGGCGTCCGGGGTGTGCGAGATCCGGAACGGTCGTATCGGGGAGCCGTACGCCCGGGGCAAGGCGGATCGCACGCCGCCCTGTGGAGTGCGGTACCTGCGTTCCTCCGGTGACGGTTCCTATCCGCTCCGGGCCACCGTGACCTGGGAGATCTCCTGGACCGGTACCGGTGTCAACGATCCCCGGGACCTTCCGAACGGGGAGTTCGGCGCGGAGCAGGACGTGGTCGTGCAGGAGATCCAGGCGATCAACCGTTGATTGAGGTTCAGGTGCGGGGCCTGTTCCGGGACGCGGCGCCGGCTGCGTAGGCGAGGAATGGGCCCCAGGCGGAGGGCGCGACGGCCGAGTGCCCAGCGTCGGGGTTCCTCGAGTCGAGGATGCGTACGACGGTCCCGGTCCTGGCTGTGTCGACGCAGTTGATGCCGTCGCCGCTGTAGGTGGACTTCTGCCGGTGGCTGCATGGTCCAAAAGTGCGGGGCTGTGGATCACCAAGGCCACCGATCGCAGGTCGAGTCCGAGAGCGACCGTCCGGCCTCCGCGCCTGCCGACGCCTGCGGTGGGCGGGCTGCGGCTCGTGCGGGAGTGTGCCGACTCCTAGGGCGCCTGGCCCGGCGAAGGCGCCGGGCTGCCCGGGCAGCGCGCCGGGAAGCTGCTGTGGTTCGAGGTGGGGCGGCCTGCGCGCGCGTGGCCGTAAGTCGACGCTCCCCCGAGCGGTCGTTGCTGTGTCAAACTTTTCCATTGCAGACGGTGGCGTGACGCAAGCTACGGGGGAGCGGCGTGAGCGGCATGAACGACGAGAAGCACGTGCGGGCCGTGTTACGGAAGACGGCGACGGGCGGTTCCGTCGAGGTCGCCAGGACCATGGCCTGCGTCACAAGGCGGGGTGTCCCCGGACCCGTACCCGCTCCCGCCCCCGTCCCGTCCCGCCGGTTCCACCAGTACCGACCCCACCACCCACACCCCCACACCACCCCCTACCTGGGCCCCCCACAACCCTGCCCCCCGAAGCTCTCTGCCCCGGACCTCTCACCCCCCACCCCCAAACGGTGAGACCAAAGTTCCTTTCCGGTCACCCAGAGCCACAGGCAGGAAACGCGCCCTGCCTACCTTCGGGATCAGACAGTCACCCCGTACGAGCCGTACGTAGCCCGGAGCACCGTGGAGGCGTCATGACAGCCCGCAGTACAGCCCCCGCAACCCCGAGCAGGGGCGGCCGATGGATCCAGGAATGGGATCCCGAGGACGAGACCTTCTGGCGGGAGAAGGGCGAGAGAATCGCCAAGCGGAACCTGTACTTCTCCGTTCTGTCGGAGCACATCGGGTTCTCCATCTGGACGCTGTGGTCCGTGATGGTGCTGTTCATGGGGCCGGAGTACGGCCTCAGCCCCGCCGACAAGTTCACCATCGTGTCGATGGCGACCCTGGTCGGCGCCGTCGTCCGCATCCCCTACACCTTCGCCGTGGCGATCTTCGGCGGCCGGAACTGGACGATCGTCTCCGCGTCCCTCCTCCTCATCCCGTCGATCGCGGCCTTCTCGGTGATGGAGCCGGGGACGTCGTTCTCGACCTTCCTGATCTGCGCGATGCTCGCCGGCATCGGCGGCGGCAACTTCGCCTCCTCCATGACCAACATCAACGCCTTCTTCCCGCTCCGTAAGAAGGGGTGGGCCCTCGGTCTGAACGCCGGCGGCGGGAACATCGGCGTGCCGGTCGTGCAGCTGATCGGGCTGGCGGTCATCGGGGCCGGCGGCGGGCCGCGGCTGCTGCTCGGGATCTACATCCCCTTCATCTTCGTCGCCGCCGTCCTCGCCGCCCTCTACATGGACAACATCGCGTCCGTGAAGAACGACACCGGCGCCGCCAAGGAGGCCGTCCGGGACCGCAACACCTGGATCATGGCCTTCCTCTACATCGGGACGTTCGGCTCGTTCATCGGCTACAGCTTCGCCTTCGGCCTGGTGCTCCAGACGCAGTTCGGCCGCACGCCGCTCCAGGCCGCCTACGTCACCTTCATCGGCCCGCTGCTCGGCTCGCTCATCCGTCCGCTCGGCGGTGCGCTCGCCGACAAGTACGGCGGCGCGAAGATCACGCTGGGGAACTACGTGGCCATGGCCGCCGCCACCACCGTCGTGATCGTCGCCTCGATGCAGGAGTCGCTCCCGCTGTTCACGGTCGCCTTCATCGCGCTGTTCGTGCTCAGCGGCCTCGGCAACGGGTCGACGTTCAAGATGATCCCCGGGATCTTCCAGAACAAGGCGATCGCCATGGGGCTGACCGGCGAGGCCGCGGCGGCGTACGGGCGGCGGCTGTCCGGCGCGTCGATGGGACTCATCGGCGCGGTCGGCGCGGTCGGCGGGCTCGGGATCAACCTCGCGTTCCGCCAGTCCTTCCTCAGCGTGGGCTCCGGCACCGGCGCCTTCGTCGCCTTCCTCGCCTTCTACGGCGTGTGCTTCGCGGTCACCTGGGCCGTATACCTTCGCCGCCCGATGGGCCGCCCCGGGGCCGCGAAGATCACCGATGAGGAGAAGTCGCAGCTCAGCTACGCCGAGGTGTGACGTAACACCGGCGACATGAAGCGGAACCGAGCCTGTCACGAGCCGTTGACAGGCTCGGTCGGCATGCAGGTGCACTGACACCGACTCGAGTGCGGGACGAGAGTTAGTTATGTACGACGAACAGCAGCAGCGCACGGGGGCGACCCAGTCGCCCCCGGACCAGCCGGCGCACGAGCGACCGGATCGACCGGAGCGAGCGGACCGACCGGAGCGGGCCGAGCGGGCGGAGGCAGAGGGCGGTCGGGCGGACGAGCACGGGCCGCTCGCCGGATTCACCGTGGGCGTCACCGCCGCGCGCCGTGCCGACGAACTCGGGGCCCTGCTCCGGCGACGCGGCGCCGCCGTACTGCACGCGCCCGCCCTGCGGATCGTGCAGCTCTCCGACGACAGCGAGCTGCTCGACGCCACCAAGGGGCTCATCGACCAGGCGCCGGACGTCGTGGTGGCCACCACCGCCATCGGCTTCCGGGGCTGGATCGAGGCCGCCGAGGGGTGGGGGCTCGGCACGGCCCTCGTCGACCGGCTGCGCGAGGTCGAGCTGCTCGCGCGCGGGCCCAAGGTCAAGGGCGCGGTGCGGGCGGCGGGGCTGACCGAGCACTGGTCGCCGTCGTCGGAGTCCATGGCGGAGCTGCTCGACCGGCTGCTCGAAGAGGGCGTCGACGGGCGCCGTATCGCGGTGCAGCTGCACGGCGAGCCGCTGCCCGGGTTCGTGGAATCGCTGCGGGAGGCCGGGGCCGAGGTCATCGGCGTGCCGGTCTACCGGTGGATGCCGCCGGAGGACCTCTCGCCCGTGGACCGGCTGCTCGACGCCGCCGTCTCGCGCGGGGTGGACGCCGTCACCTTCACCAGCGCCCCCGCGGCCGTGTCCCTGCTGTCCCGGGCGGACGAGCGCGGGCTGCTGCCGGAGGTGCTCGCCGCCTTCAGCCACGACGTGCTGCCGGTCTGCGTCGGCCCGGTGACCGCGCTGCCGCTGCAGGCGCGCGGCATCGACACCGTGCAGCCGGAACGCTTCCGGCTTGGTCCCCTCGTCCAGCTGCTCTGCCAGGAACTGCCCGCGCGGGCCAGGGCGTTGCCGATCGCCGGGCACCAGGTGGAGATCCGCGGGCACGCGGTGCTGGTGGACGGGGAGCTCAAGCCCGTGCCGCCGGCCGGGATGTCGCTGTTGCGGGCGTTGTCCCGGCGGCCCGGCTGGGTGGTCTCCCGGTCCGACCTGCTGCGTGCGCTGCCGGGCGCGGGCAAGGACGAGCACGCCGTCGAGACGGCCATGGCCCGGCTGCGTACGGCGCTGGGCGCGCCGAAGCTGATCCAGACGGTCGTCAAGCGCGGTTACCGGCTGGCGCTGGACCCGGCGGCGGACAGCAAGTACGCCGACGCGTGAGGCTCCGCCCCGGGGGTTACGGCCGGGGCGGCGCCGGTGCACTGTGGGAGGAGGCGGCGGAACTCTCCGGCACCTTCCGGCACCCTCCGACCCTGGGCGGTGACAGGCGCATGGCACCGAGTACGGCCACGGCCTCGTCCTCCTCGTACGCGCTGCGGTTCGACGCCGGACGCGTCTGCCTCGACCTGCCGGCGACCACCCGTCCCACCGAACGGCTCGACTCCGTACCGGTGTTGCGCGCGTGGATCAGCGGGGCCGGTCTCGTACCGCCGGGCACGCCGCTCGCCCACGTCGACGCCTCCTGGCTGCCGCCCTTCCGCGAACTGCGGGACGCGATCGCGCTGTTGACGCGCGGCGCCCTGCCCACGGGCCCCAGCCCATCCCCATCCCCACCCCCATCTCCGTCACCCTCCTCGTCCCCGGCGCCACCCCCACCCCCACCCCCGCCTGCGTCCCCGTCTCCCGCCGACGACCTCGCTCTCGCCCGCGTCAACGCCGCGGCCCACGCCGCGCCCCCCGCCCCACGCGCCGTCCGCGCCGACAACGGCACACTGGTCCGGGAGTTGGACCGGCTCCCCGACCGCGCGGCCCTGCTGTCCCTCGTGGCCCGCGACGCCGTGGACCTGCTCACCGACCCCGCCGCCCGCGCCTGCCTGCGCCGGTGCGCCGGCGACGACTGCCCCATCGTCTACCTCGACACCTCCCGCGGTCACCGCCGGCGCTGGTGCTCCGGCGACATCTGCGGCAACCGCGAACGGGTGGCCCGGCACCGACGGCGCACGGGGGCGGGGGCGCGTCCCGAGCCACGCCGCTGAAGTCGGCGGGCGCCGCGTCAGGTCGTCGGCCTTTCGGGCCGTCAGGCGTCGGGCACCGGGCCGTTCCGCGCCGGGCCGTCGGGCCGATACGCATCGAACCTCCATCGAAATTCCCGCCCCTTTGAACACACCGCCCCCTCGCATCCGTACCCGTCCTCGAGCGACCGACTGGGGGAACCCCCGGACACCGGAGGTGGGCGTGCGCAAGGATGCGGCCGTGGCCAGGGAACGCGGAGCGAGGGCCCGACATCGCATGACCCAGCCCGCGTCGGAGCCCGACGAGGAGCTGATGCGCGCGCTGTACCGCGAGCACGCCGGACCCTTGCTCGCCTATGTGCTGCGGCTGGTCGCCGGAGACCGCCAGCGCGCCGAGGACGTCGTGCAGGAGACGCTCATCCGTGCCTGGAAGAACGCCGGTCGGCTCAACCGAGCGACCGGTTCGGTACGCCCCTGGCTGGTGACGGTCGCCCGGCGCATCGTCATCGACGGCCACCGCAGCCGGCAGGCCCGGCCGCAGGAGGTCGACCCGTCGCCGCTGGAGGTCATCCCCGCGGAGGACGAGATCGACAAGGCGCTGTGGCTGATGACGCTGTCGGACGCGCTCGACGACCTGACCCCGGCCCACCGGGAGGTGCTCGTCGAGACGTACTTCAAGGGGCGTACCGTCAATGAGGCGGCGGAAACGCTCGGCATACCCAGCGGCACCGTCCGCTCGCGGGTGTTCTACGCCCTGCGTTCCATGAAGCTGGCACTGGAGGAGCGGGGGGTGACGGCGTGATGAGCGGTTACGGGGGATTCGGAGCGGAGGGTCCGGGTACGTCTGGCCCCATGCAGCCCATGCAGCCCATGCAGGGTCAGGGATCAACGGGCCCGAACGAACACGAGACCGTCGGCGCCTACGCCCTCGGGATTCTCGACGACGCCGAGGCGACCGCTTTCGAGGCCCATCTCGCCGGCTGCGAATGGTGCGCCCAGCAGCTCGACGAGCTGGCCGGGATGGAGCCGATGCTGGCGGCGCTCGCCGACCTGCCGGGCGCCGGGACGCCCGCGATCGGGGAGTCGCTGTCCGCGCGTCCGAGCCCGCGGCTGGCGGAGGCGCTGGTCGACGAGGTCGCCGAGCGCCGGGCGGAGAAGCGGCGGCGCGGGATGTACATGGTGGCGGCCGCCGCCGCGCTGATCGTCGGCGGCCCGTTGGTGTCGGTCGCGGCGACCGGGGGCGGCGACGACTCCGGCGGTGGCAACGTCCCGCTGCGGGCGTCCAGTCCGGCCGAGATCGCCTTCGAGGCCATGCCCGACCGGGTCACCGCCACCGACCCGGGCACGGCGGTCAGCGCGACCGTCGCCCTGGAGAAGAAGGCGTGGGGCACCAGCGCGGTGCTGGAGCTGAAGAACGTCAAGGGTCCCGAGAAGTGCGCCCTGATCGCCGTCGGCAAGAACGGCGAGCGGGAGACGGTCAGTTCCTGGTCCGTCCCGGACTGGGGGTACGGCATCCCGAACGCCACGACCGAGCAGGCCAAGAACCCGCTCTACGTCCAGGGCGGCGCCGCCCTCACCCCCAACGAGATCGACCACTTCGAGGTCATGACCTTCGACGGACGCCGACTCGTGGAGGTCGACGCGTAGCCTGAACCGGTCCCCTTCGCGTACGGTGGACGGCTGCCCAGCACGTCAGAAGGGGGCCCGGTGGCCGCTCAGGCTCAACAGGAAACCGCGCTCGATCCCGCCCGGGACTCCGTCCGCGACCGAGAGATCGGCGTCGAGCAGGAGCACCTGGACCGGGTGTACCGGCGCCTCGAGGAAAAGATCCACGAGGCGGAGTTCCTCATGCACGACGCGGCCCAGCGCGGCCAGGTCGGCACTCCCGGAGCGCTCGCCGAGCGGGACGCCCAGGTCTTCCGGGCGGGGGTGCATCTCAACCGGCTGAACAACGAGTTCGAGGACTTCCTCTTCGGCCGGATCGACCTGCTGCCCGGCAAGGACGGCAAGAAGGGCCCCGACGGCGCGTACACGGCGGTGGAGCCCGCCGAGGGCGCCATCCGCGCCGACAGCACGGCCGACATCGCCGAGACCCTGCACATCGGCCGCATCGGCGTCCTCGACCAGGACTACGCCCCGCTGGTCATCGACTGGCGGGCGCCCGCCGCCGCGCCGTTCTACCGCTCGACGCCGGTCGACCCGGGCCGGGTCGTACGGCGCCGGGTCATCCGCTCCAAGGGGCGGCGCGTCCTCGGCGTCGAGGACGATCTGATGCGTCCCGAGCTGACGGCGTTCCTCGACGGCCACGAGCTGGCGGTGATCGGCGACGGCGCGCTGATGGCCGCCCTCGGACAGGCCCGCAGCCACACCATGCGGGACATCGTCGCCTCCATCCAGGCGGAGCAGGACCTGGTCATCCGGGCCCCCGCCGCCTCCGTGACGTACGTCGAGGGCGGGCCCGGCACCGGCAAGACAGCCGTCGCCCTGCACCGGGCGGCGTACCTCCTCTACCAGGACCGGCGCCGGTACGCGGGCGGCATCCTGATCGTCTCGCCGACCCCGCTGCTGGTGGCGTACACCGAGGGCGTGCTGCCCTCCCTCGGCGAGGAGGGGCAGGTCGCGATCCGCGCGATCGGCTCGCTCGTCGACGGGGCGGAGGCCACGCTGTACGACTCCCCGGCCGTGGCCCGCGCCAAGGGCTCGTACCGCATGCTCAAGGTGCTGCGGAAGGCCGCCCGCGGCGCGCTGGAGTTGAACGATTCGCCGCAGCGGCTGAGAGTCGTCGCCTTCGGCCGCCGGCTGGAGCTGGAGGCCGGGGAGCTGGAGCACATCCGCCGCATCGCCCTCGGCGGCACCGCGCCCGTCAACCTGCTGCGCCCGCGCGCCCGCAAGCTGCTGCTGGACGCCCTGTGGGAGAAGTCGGGCGGCGCCACCCGCCACACCGACCCGGAGCTGGCCGCAGAACTGCGCTCCTCCTTCGATGAGGACGTGGTCTCCGAGGACCCGTTCATCGAGTTCCTGGACGCATGGTGGCCGGAACTGACCCCGCAGGCCGTGCTGCGCGCGATGGCCGACGAGCGCCGGCTCGGCCGCTGGGCCCGGCGGATCCTGAACCCGGGGGAGGTGCGCAAGGTCGCCCGTTCCCTGAAGCGGGACGGCCACTCGGTGCACGACATCGCCATGCTGGACGAGCTGCAGGCCGTCCTCGGCGCCCCGGCCCGCCCGCGCCGCCGGCGCGAGCTGGACCCGCTCGACCAGCTCACCGGCCTGGAGGAGCTGATGCCGGTGCGCGAGGAGTCGCAGCGCGAGCGCGCCGAGCGGCTGGCGCAGGAGCGGGTCGAGTACGCCCACGTCATCGTCGACGAGGCCCAGGACCTCACGCCGATGCAGTGGCGGATGATCGGCCGCCGCGGCCGGCACGCCACCTGGACGATCGTCGGCGACCCGGCGCAGTCGTCCTGGTCCGACCCGGACGAGGCGGCCGAGGCCCGCGACGAGGCCCTCGGCAGCCGCCCGCGCCGCCGCTTCCGGCTCACGGTGAACTACCGCAACCCCGCGGAGATCGCCGAGCTGGCCGCGAAGGTGCTGGCGCTGGCCATGCCCGGCTCCGAGTCGCCGTCGGCGGTCCGCTCCACCGGGGTCGAGCCGCGCTTCAGCGTCGTACGGGACTCCCTCCCGCAGACCGTCCGGGAGGAGGCCGCGCGGCTGCTGGACCGGGTCGACGGCACGGTCGGCGTCGTCGTCGCCATGAACCGGCGCGAGGAGGCCGCCCGCTGGCTCGCCGGACTCGGCGACCGGGTGGTGGCGCTGGGCAGCCTGGAGGCGAAGGGCCTGGAGTACGACGCGACGGTGGTCGTCTCCCCGGCCGAGATCGCCGACGAGTCGCCCGCCGGGCTGCGCGTGCTGTACGTGGCGCTGACCAGGGCGACCCAGCAGCTGACCATCGTCTCCGCGGAGCGGGACGAGCCGGACGCGGCGGGGGTGCCGGACCTGCTGCGGGACTGATCCGAAATAGTCGCGCCGCAGGGAATGGTCTCGCCGGATCCGTTTGTTAGCCTGGATGTGACACCGGCCCGATCCAAGCCCCCGGGCCCAACCTTCGTCGCTACGAGCGACCACTTGCCGCGAGGCGAGCATGGCGGGTCGGTGTCACCAAACGTGTGCGAGGCCCGCGTCACCTTCGGGTGACGCGGGCCTCTTCCGTGTGCCTCCGCTGTGAACACAACGTCCGTAACCCGGGGCGGCTACCGCCTACCCGGCGGTAGGTGCGACGATCGGACGGCAACAGAGCGACACGGTGAAAGCAGAGGAAGTCGGCCATGGCAACGGCGCCCAGCGTCTCCTACTCGATGACGATCCGGCTGGAGGTGCCCGCGAGCGGAACGGCCGTCTCGCAGCTCACCACCGCCGTGGAGTCCTCCGGAGGCTCGGTGACCGGCCTCGACGTCACCGCGTCCGGGCACGAGAAACTCCGCATCGACGTCACCATCGCGGCGAGCTCCACCGCGCACGCCGACGAGATCGTGGGCAAGCTGCGCACCATCGAGGGCGTCACGCTCGGCAAGGTCTCCGACCGTACGTTCCTGATGCACCTCGGCGGCAAGATCGAGATGGCGTCCAAGCACCCCATCCGCAACCGTGACGACCTCTCCATGATCTACACGCCCGGTGTCGCCCGCGTCTGCATGGCCATCGCCGAGAACCCCGAGGACGCCCGCCGCCTCACCATCAAGCGCAACTCCGTTGCGGTCGTGACGGACGGCTCCGCCGTGCTGGGGCTCGGCAACATCGGCCCCAAGGCCGCGCTGCCCGTGATGGAGGGCAAGGCGGCCCTCTTCAAGCGGTTCGCCGGCATCGACGCCTGGCCGATCTGCCTCGACACCCAGGACACCGACGCGATCGTCGAGATCGTCAAGGCCATCGCCCCGGGCTTCGCCGGCATCAACCTGGAGGACATCTCCGCGCCGCGCTGCTTCGAGATCGAGGCCCGCCTGCGCGAGGCGCTCGACATCCCCGTCTTCCACGACGACCAGCACGGCACGGCCATCGTCGTCCTCGCCGCCCTCACCAACGCACTGCGCGTGGTGGGCAAGGGAGTCGGCGACGTGCGCGTCGTCATGTCCGGCGCCGGCGCGGCCGGTACGGCGATCCTCAAACTGCTGCTCGCCGCGGGCGTCAAGCACGCCGTCGTCGCCGACATCCACGGCGTCGTGCACGCCGGCCGCGAGGACCTGGTCGACGCCGCGCCCGGCTCGGCGCTGCGCTGGATCGCCGACAACACCAACCCCGAGGGCGTCACCGGCACCCTCAAGGACGCCGTGCGCGGCGCCGACGTGTTCATCGGCGTCTCCGCCCCCAACGTCCTCGACGGCACGGACGTGGCCGCGATGGCCGACGACGCGGTCGTGTTCGCGCTCGCGAACCCGGACCCCGAGGTCGACCCGGCAATCGCCCGGCAGACCGCGGCAGTTGTCGCCACCGGCCGCTCCGACTTCCCCAACCAGATCAACAACGTGCTGGTCTTCCCCGGTGTGTTCCGCGGTCTGCTGGACGCCCAGTCCCGCACCGTCAACACGGAGATGATGCTCGCCGCCGCGAAGGCCCTGGCCGGCGTGGTGACCGAGGACGAGCTGAACCCGAACTACATCGTCCCCAGCGTGTTCAACGACAAGGTCGCGGGCGCCGTGGCCGGGGCGGTGCGGGAGGCCGCGAAGGCGGCGGGCGCGTCGGCGACCGGCTCCTGAACGGCCTCGTTCGTGTGACGTCGTGGCTGTGAGCATCGCCACGATCGGGCGCCGCGACGGCGCGTCGCGGAACCGCGCGCGGCGTACGGGCCTCTAGGGTGGCGGCCGGACTCGGGTCTCCCGGGTCCGGAAGACCTCGCGTTCCGCTGCCGGGAGCGGACTGGGCGTCACCACGTCGAGGCCGTGGCGCTCACCGTGACTCCCAAGGGTGTTCTCACGACTCCTACGGGTGCCGGATTGGCTTTCCCGCCGCAGGTGGGGGCAGGATGCTCCTCCAGGACGGAGTCCTGGGGGCACCCCCAGGGGCGCGAGCGTCTGACGACGGACCCGGTCCGGGCACCGTCCGAGGACCCTGGCAGCATCGGCTTCGCTGTGCCCGGTGGCGGCTCCGCCGCGTGGCACGCCCCAACAGCAAGAAGAACACGGGAGTAAGAAAATGAACCGCAGTGAGCTGGTGGCCGCGCTGGCCGACCGCGCCGAGGTGACCCGCAAGGACGCCGACGCCGTCCTGGCCGCGTTCGCCGAGGTCGTCGGCGACATCGTCTCCAAGGGCGACGAGAAGGTCACCATCCCCGGCTTCCTGACCTTCGAGCGCACCCACCGTGCCGCTCGCACCGCCCGCAACCCGCAGACCGGCGACCCGATCCAGATCCCGGCCGGCTACAGCGTGAAGGTCTCCGCGGGCTCCAAGCTCAAGGAAGCCGCCAAGGGCAAGTGACCCTGCCGTACGCACACCGCGGGACGGCGTGCGGGGCCCGCTAGGGCGCAGCGGCAACGCCAATGGGGCGGCCACCCGATCGGGGTGGCCGCCCCATGGTCGTTCAGGAAGGGCTGCCCGCCGGGTCAGCCCAGAGCCTTGCCGGGGAGTTCGGCCTTCGCTCCGAGTTCCATCAACTTCTCCATGCTGTGCCTGTCCGGGGGACAACCCCCGGACCCCCGGCCGGGGCGGCATGCCCGCGGCCGGTGTCGGCGAGTTCGCGCCGGCCGGGTCAGCCCAGAGCCTTGCCGGGGAGTTCGACCTTCGCCCCGAGTTCCATCAACTTCTCCATGAAGTTCTCGTAACCCCGGTTGATCAGGTCGATGCCGTGGACCCGGGACGTGCCCTGGGCCGCCAGGGCCGCGATGAGGTAGGAGAAGCCGCCGCGCAGGTCGGGGATGACCAGATCGGCGCCCTGGAGGCGGGTCGGGCCGGAGACCACCGCGGAGTGCAGGAAGTTGCGCTGGCCGAAGCGGCAGTGGGAGCCGCCGAGGCACTCGCGGTAGAGCTGGATGTGCGCGCCCATCTGGTTCAGCGCCGAGGTGAAGCCGAGCCGGGACTCGTACACCGTCTCGTGGATGATCGACAGGCCGGTGGCCTGCGTCAGCGCCACCACCAGCGGCTGTTGCCAGTCGGTCTGGAAGCCGGGGTGCACGTCCGTCTCCAGCGCGATCGACTTCAGCTGCCCGCCCGGGTGCCAGAAGCGGATGCCCTCGTCGTCGATCTCGAACGCGCCGCCGACCTTGCGGTAGGTGTTCAGGAACGTCATCATCGACCGCTGCTGGGCCCCGCGGACGTAGATGTCGCCCTCGGTCGCCAGCGCCGCGGACGCCCAGGAGGCCGCCTCCAGGCGGTCCGGGAGGGCGCGGTGGGTGTAGCCGCCGAGCCGGTCCACACCGGTGATGCGGATCGTGCGGTCGGTGTCCATCGCGATGATCGCGCCCATCTTCTGCAGCACGCAGATGAGGTCCTCGATCTCCGGCTCCACCGCCGCGTTCGCCAGCTCCGTCACGCCCTCGGCGAGCACCGCCGTCAGCAGCACCTGCTCGGTCGCGCCGACGGACGGGTACGGCAGCCGGATCTTGGTGCCGCGCAGCCGCTGCGGCGCCTCCAGGTACTGGCCGTCCGCCCGCTTCTCGATCGTCGCGCCGAACTGCCGCAGCACGTCGAAGTGGAAGTCGATGGGCCGGCCGCCGATGTCGCAGCCGCCGAGACCGGGAATGAAGGCGTGCCCGAGCCGGTGCAGCAGCGGGCCGCAGAACAGGATCGGAATCCGGCTCGACCCCGCGTGCGCGTCGATGTCGGCGACGTTCGCGCTCTCCACATGCGTCGGGTCCAGCACCAGCTCGCCCGGTTCCTCACCCGGACGGACCGACACCCCGTGCAGCTGGAGCAGGCCGCGCACGACGCGGACGTCGCGGATGTCCGGGACGTTGCGCAGCCGACTCGGCGCACTGCCCAGCAGGGCGGCGACCATGGCCTTCGGTACGAGGTTCTTCGCACCGCGGACACGGATCTCGCCCTCGAGCGGGGTGCCGCCATGGACAAGCAGTACGTCGTCAGTGCCGTTGACGGTCATGTATCTCGCGTTCCGATGAGTTGGGCTGACGTTGGGCAGGGCCGGGGCCGGGAAACGGCTGGATCGGGCAAGGGCCGGATGGACAGAGTAATCGCCGCCGACCCCCCTGCCGTAAGCCCAGGGACCACCCGGGGACGTCATGGCTGTGTCACAACACGAACCGTTCCCAATCGGGCACAAGGGGTCACCACGGTCCCGCCCGGGGCGGCCGTGCGCCCCGTCCGCTCCCGTCCGCCCCTGAGCTGCGCACACCCCGGTGGACGGATTGGCTCCCCATGCGCCGGGAAGATGCGGGATCATGTGTGGCATGACCGAGGTGTCCTCGCTCACAGGGCGGCTGCTCGTGGCAACGCCCGCCCTGGCGGACCCGAACTTCGACCGCGCGGTGGTGCTGCTCCTCGACCACGACGAGGAGGGCTCGCTCGGCGTCGTCCTCAACCGCCCGACGCCGGTGGGCGTGGGCGACATCCTGGAGGCGTGGGCGGACCTGGCCGGCGAGCCCGGCGTCGTCTTCCAGGGCGGGCCGGTCTCCCTCGACTCGGCCCTCGGCGTCGCCGTCATCCCCGGCGGCGGGTCCGGCGACGGCGCGCCCCTCGGCTGGCGGCGCGTGCACGGCGCGATCGGCCTGGTCGACCTGGAGGCCCCGCCCGAGCTGCTGGCCTCCGCCCTCGGCTCGCTGCGGATCTTCGCCGGGTACGCCGGCTGGGGCCCGGGCCAGCTGGAGGACGAACTGGCCGAGGGCGCCTGGTACGTCGTGGAGTCCGAGCCCGGCGACGTCTACTCCCCGGAGCCGGAGCGGCTGTGGCGCGAGGTGCTGCGCCGGCAGCGCAACGAGCTGGCGATGGTGGCCACGTATCCGGACGACCCTTCGCTCAACTGATGCGTGTGAGCTTCAGTACCCTTGGCGGTATGAGCACTCTCGAGCCCGAGCGCGGGACTGGTACGGGGACCCTCGTCGAGCCCACGCCGCAGACTTCCCACGGCGACGGCGATCACGAGCGCTTCGCCCACTACGTCCAGAAGGACAAGATCATGGCGAGCGCGCTCGACGGCACGCCCGTCGTGGCGCTGTGCGGCAAGGTGTGGGTGCCCGGCCGCGACCCGAAGAAGTACCCCGTGTGCCCCATGTGCAAGGAGATCTACGAGTCCATGGGCGCCGGCGGCGACGACAAGGGCAAGGGCAAGGGCGACAAGTAGATCTCCGGACGGGCAGATCTCTGCCGGGCTCGTTCGTCGGGGGGCTCTCTCTCGGGCTCGTTCGTCGCGTTGGTCGGGGGACCATCCCGGGCTCGCCCGTCCGGAGGTCCTCCCCGGACCGTGTCCGTCCGGAGGTCACTCCCGGACCTCGTCCGTCCGGTGGCACACGCAAGGCCCCCGGGGTGCGTTCGGCGCGCCCCGGGGGCGCTCACGTTCGATCACATCTGTGAAGGGCTGGGATGAGCGACGGGGTGGATGTGATTCCGGCGCCGCGGCTGCTGCGCCGGGACGGGGCGGGCCGTACGCGCCTCGACGAGGGGACCTGGCTCCGGGCGCTGCCCGGGACCGAGGGCGTCGCGCGCTGGCTGCGGGCGACGGTCGGCGCGGCGACCGGGCTGCCGCTGCCCGAGGGACCGGGTGATCCGGACCGCGGCATCGTGCTGGACATCGACCCCGGCCTGCCCCCGGAGGGGTACCGTCTCGTCGTCGACGGCCGGGTGCGCCTGGAGGGCGGCGGCGCGGCCGGCGTCTTCTGGGCCGCGCAGACCCTCCGTCAGCTGCTCGGTCCCGACGCCTTCCGGCGGGCTCCCGTGCGCCCGGGCGCGGAGTGGCAGCTGCCGTACGTGACGATCGAGGACGCCCCGCGCTTCGGCTGGCGCGGCCTCATGCTCGACGTCGCCCGGCACTTCACGCCCAAGGAGGGCGTGCTGCGCCACCTGGACCTCATGGCGGCGCACAAACTCAACGTCTTCCACTTCCATCTGACGGACGATCAGGGCTGGCGCGTCGAGATCGAGCGGTATCCGAGGCTGACCGAGGTCGCCTCCTGGCGGGCGCGGACGAAAATCGGTCACCGTGCCTCGCCGCTGTGGGAGGAGAAGCCGCACGGCGGTTTCTACACCCACGACGACATCCGGGAGATCGTCGCCTACGCCGCCGAGCGGCACATCACCGTCGTCCCGGAGATCGACGTACCGGGACACTCGCAGGCCGCCATCGCCGCGTATCCGGAACTCGGCAACACCGACGTCATCGACACCACCGCCCTCACCGTCTGGGACAACTGGGGAATCTCCGCCAACGTCCTCGCCCCCACGGACGACACCCTCCGCTTCTACGAAGGGGTGTTCGAGGAGCTGCTGGAGCTGTTCCCGTCGGAGTTCATCCACGTCGGCGGCGACGAGTGCCTCAAGGACCAGTGGCAGCGGTCGGCTACGGCGCAGGCGCGCATCGCGGAACTCGGGCTCGCGGACGAGAACGCGCTCCAGGCGTGGTTCATCGGCCATTTCGACGCCTGGCTCGCCGCGCGCGGACGCCGGCTCATCGGCTGGGACGAGATCCTGGAAGGCGGTCTCGCGGCGGGCGCGGCCGTCTCCTCGTGGCGCGGATACGCGGGCGGGATCGCCGCCGCGCGGGCCGGCCACGACGTCGTCATGTGCCCCGAGCAGCAGGTCTATCTCGACCACCGGCAGGCCGCCGGGGACGACGAGCCCGTGCCGATCGGCTACGTCCGCACCCTGGAGGACGTCTACCGGTTCGAGCCCGTGCCCCCGGAGCTGACCCCCGCGGAGGCCGAGCACGTCCTCGGCACGCAGGCCAACCTGTGGACCGAGGTGATGGAGGACCAGGCGCGCGTGGACTACCAGGCGTTCCCGCGGCTCGCCGCGTTCGCCGAGGTGGCCTGGAGCGCCCTGCCCGCCCCCGCCGACCGGGACTTCGCCGCATTCGAGCGGCGGATGGCCGTCCACTACCGGCGGCTCGACGCGCTCGGCGTCGCCTACCGGCCGCCCTCCGGCCCGCGCCCCTGGCAGCGGAGGCCGGGCATCCTCGGCCGCCCGATCGACGGACCGCCGCCCAGCGCCTGAGACGGCCCGGTCGGGTGGGTGTGACGCAAAACCTTCACAACGGTCACCGAAGAGTGTCAATGTCGGTGCACCCGTGAAGTGCGGCCGAAATGGGACGGAAGTGGAAAAAAGCTGGCCATCTCGCCGGTCAGGTGGGCGAATGCCTCCTAGCGGACCCCCGCGTTCGAGCCCTGCGAAGATGTGCCAGAGTTGCCACGTCCGCCCTGTCGGCACGTACCGTACGGGCCACACGGGCGGGACCAGGTGGGGCAGCGGGAAGGGGCAGCCGGTTTGACCACGCACGCACCGCAGGCGGCGCAGGCCGTCACGCTGCCCGCCACGCTGGACGAGGCAGTGGCGGCGCTCACCGCCATGCCCGCCGCCGTACCCGTGGCGGGCGGCACGGACCTGATGGCCGCCGTCAACAGCGGACAGCTCAGGCCCGCCGCGCTGGTCGGCCTCGGCCGCATCAGCGAGATCCGCGGCTGGCAGTACCAGGACGGCCACGCGCTGCTCGGCGCCGGACTCACCCACGCGCGGATGGGCCGCCCCGACTTCGCCGCCCTGATCCCGGCGCTCGCCGCCGCCGCGCGCGCCGCGGGCCCGCCGCACATCCGCAACGCCGGCACCCTCGGCGGCAACATCGCCTCCGCCGCGCCCACCGGCGACGCGCTGCCGGTGCTGGCCGCCCTGGAAGCCACGCTGATCATCGCGGGCGCGGGCGGCGCCCGCCGGGAGATCCCGGTGTCGCACCTGCTGGCCGGCATGGAGACGCTGCGCCCCGGGGAGCTCATCGGATACGTGCGCGTGCCGCTGCTGCACGCCCCGCAGGTCTTCCTCAAGGCGACCGGCCGGACCGGGCCGGGCCGCGCGGTGGCCTCCGTCGCGCTGGTCCTCGACCCGGCCCGGCGCGGGGTGCGGTGCGCGGTCGGTGCCATCGCGCCGATGCCGCTGCGCCCGCTGGACGCCGAGCAGTGGGTCGCCCAGCTCATCGACTGGGACAACGACCGCGCGGTCGTCCCCGAGGCGCTGGGCGCCTTCGGCGAGTACGTCGCCGCGGCCTGCATCCCCGACCCCGCGCCGGCCGAGGACGGCTCCGTACCGCAGCTTCCGCCCGCCGTTCTGCACCTGCGGCGCACCGTCGCCGCGCTGGCCCGACGAGCACTGGGGAGGGCGCTGTCGTGACCGACGAACAGCACGGACAGGGCACGCCCCCGGGCGGCGGCGGCCGCTGGGACCCGCTGCCGCAGGGCGACTACGACGACGGCGCGACCGCCTTCGTCACGCTCCCCGAGGGCGGTCTCGACGCGCAGCCGGCCTCCTCCGAGTCGCCGCTCGCCGCGCCGGGCCACGGCTACGTGCCGCCGCAGATAACGGTCGCGCCCGCGACGACGGCGGGCACCGACCCGGCCGCCACGGGCAGCTGGGCCATGCCGCCCGAGGGCGCGCAGTGGCCCGACCCGAACGCCGGACAGGACGGCTCGGGGCAGGACCGGTTCGCGTACAACCCCGGCGCCACCCAGCAGTGGTCCTTCGAGGACGCCGGGACGGGGGAGCCGTCGGCGCCCGCGCCGGGGCACGACGTGACCGGGCAGTGGTCGATTCCCGTGGCGAACGGGGACATCCCGGACGAATCGGGCGAGTTCACCACGTCGTCCCTGGTCGAGCAGTGGGGCGGTACCCCGCCGACGACCCTGCCCGGCGGCGCGTCGGCCCCGTGGGCGACGCACCAGCCGGAGCGGCAGGACCGGCAGGAGCACGCCGAGCAGCCCGGGTACGTCGAGCGGCCGGGTCGCGGGGAGCATCGCGGTCACGCGGAGCAGCCCGGTCACGACGGGTACCCCGACGAGTCCGGGCAGCCGTCCCACGCCGGGCAGCCGTCCCACGCCGAGCAGTCGGCGCACGGCGGGCAGTCGGCGCACGGCGAGCACCCGCGACACGCCGGGCGCCCGGCCGCCGAGGTGTCCGCGCAGGCGTACACGCGTCCCGCGCCGCGGCCCGACGCCCCCGGCGACGCCTCACCGCCCGCGGAGCCCTCACAGCCTGCCCCCGTGCACCGTGAGACCGCCGACGCGACCCCCGAAACCGGGTCGGCAGGGCCCGCCGAGGCCCCTGGGAGCCCCGCGGAGCCCCCGGCCGGTGACCCGCCGTCCACCCCTGCCGCCGGGCAGGCCGCGCAGGAGCCGGCGACGGCCGCAGCGCAGGACGCCCCGGACGGCGCCCCCGAGGCGCGGCCCGAGGACGTCCGGGGCACCTCCGAGGCGGCCGACGCTCCGGACGCCCCGGCCGCACCCGCGGCCCCCCACGACGAACACCCCCTCGCCTCCTACGTCCTGCGCGTCAACGGCGCCGAGCGCCCGGTCGCCGACGCCTGGATCGGCGAGTCGCTGCTCTACGTGCTGCGCGAGCGGCTCGGTCTCGCGGGCGCCAAGGACGGCTGCTCCCAGGGCGAGTGCGGCGCCTGCAACGTCCAGGTCGACGGCCGTCTCGTCGCGTCCTGCCTGGTGCCGGCCGCGACCGCCGCCGGCAGCGAGGTCCGTACGGTCGAGGGTCTGGCCGCCGACGGACAGCCCTCGGACGTGCAGCGGGCGCTCGCCAAGTGCGGCGCGGTGCAGTGCGGTTTCTGCGTGCCCGGCATGGCGATGACCGTGCACGACCTCCTGGAGGGCAATCCGGCGCCGACCGAGCTGGAGACCCGCCAGGCGCTGTGCGGCAACCTGTGCCGCTGCTCCGGCTACCGGGCCGTCCTGGACGCCGTCAAGGAGGTCGTGTCCGAACGCGAGGCGCACGCCGCGCCCGAGGCGTCCGAACACGACGGCGACGAGCCGCGTATTCCTCAGCAGGCGGGCCCCGGCGCCGGCGGCGTCAACGCGTCGGCGTTCGAGTCCCCCCGCACCTCGGGCCTGTACGACCGGCTCGACACGCCGCCGGACGACCGGACGTACGGCAACGGACACGGGCACGGACCAGGACACGACCAGGGACAGGACGGAGGCCCGGCGTGAGCAACGAAACCGCCACCGCGACCACCGCCGCGGAGACCCTCTCCACCCCCGAGCCGCTGCCGCACGGTCTCGGCGCGTCCCTGCCCGCGGCCGACGCGGGCGCCAAGACGGAGGGCACCTTCCCCTACGCCGCCGACCTGTGGGCGGAGGGCCTGCTGTGGGCGGCCGTGCTGCGCTCACCGCACCCGCACGCGCGCATCGTGTCCATCGACACCACCCACGCGCGCGAGATGCCCGGCGTCCGCGCGGTCGTCACGCACGAGGACGTCCCGGGCAACCCGCTGCACGGACGCGGCAAGGCCGACCGCCCCGTCTTCGCCTCCGAGGTCGTACGGCACCACGGCGAGCCCATCGCCGCCGTCGCCGCCGACCACCCGGACACCGCGAGGATGGCCGCGGCGGCCGTCATCGTCGAGTACGAGGTGCTCGACCCGGTGACCGACCCCGAGCAGGCGTTCGAGGCCGAGCCGCTGCACCCCGACGGCAACCTGATCCGGCACATCCCGCTGCGCCACGGCGACCCGGAGGCGGCCGGCGAGATCGTGGTCGAGGGCCTCTACCGCATCGGCCGCCAGGACCCCGCCCCGATCGGCGCCGAGGCCGGCCTCGCCGTGCCCCGCCCGGACGGCGGCGTCGAGCTGTACGTCGCCTCCACCGACCCGCACACCGACCGCGACACGGCCGCCGCCTGCTACGGGCTGGAGCCCGAACGGGTGAAGGTCGTCGTCACCGGCGTGCCCGGCGCCACGGCCGACCGCGAGGACCAGGGCTTCCAGCTCCCGCTCGGACTGCTCGCCCTGAAGACCGGCTGCCCGGTGAAACTCACGGCCACGCGCGAGGAGTCCTTCCTCGGGCACGCGCACAGACATCCCACGCTGCTGCGCTACCGCCACCACGCCGACGCCGAGGGCCGGCTGGTCAAGGTCGAGGCGCAGATCCTGCTCGACGCGGGCGCGTACGCCGACACGTCCTCCGACGCCCTCGCCGCCGCCGTCTCCTTCGCCTGCGGCCCCTACGTCGTGCCGAACGCCTTCATCGAGGGCTGGGCCGTGCGCACCAACAACCCGCCCTCGGGCCATGTGCGCGGCGAGGGCGCCATGCAGGTGTGCGCCGCCTACGAGGCGCAGATGGACAAGCTCGCCAAGAAGCTCGGCGTCGAACCGGCGGAGCTGCGGCTGCGCAACGTCATGGCGACCGGCGACGTCCTGCCGACCGGCCAGACGGTGACCTGCCCCGCGCCGGTCGCCGAACTCCTCCGGGCGGTACGCGACTTCCCGCTGCCGGCGCTGCCCAAGGACACGCCCGAGGACGAGTGGCTGCTGCCCGGCGGCCCCGAGGGCGCGGGCGAGCCCGGCGCCGTGCGCCGGGGCGTGGGCTACGGCGTGGGCATGGTGCACATGCTCGGCGCCGAGGGCGCCGACGAGGTCTCCACGGCGACGGTGAAGGTCCAGGACGGCGTCGCGACCGTGCTGTGCGCGGCCGTGGAGACCGGGCAGGGCTTCAGCACGCTCGCCCGCCAGATCGTCCAGGAGATCCTCGGCGTGGACGAGGTGCACGTCGCCCCCGTGGACACCGACCAGCCCCCGGCCGGCGCCGGCTGCCGGGGCCGCCACACCTGGGTGTCGGGCGGCGCGGTGGAGCGGGCGGCCAAGATGGTCCGCACCCAGCTCCTGCAGCCCCTCGCGCACAAGTTCGGCATGTCGGCGGAGCTGCTCCAGATCGCCGACGGCAAGATCACCTCGTACGACGGCGTCCTGTCGACCACGGTCGCCGAGGCGCTGGAGGGCAAGGAGCTGTGGGCCACCGCCCAGTGCCGCCCCCACCCGACCGAACCGCTCGACGAGGCCGGTCAGGGCGACGCCTTCGTGGGGCTCGCCTTCTGCGCGATCCGCGCGGTGGTGGACGTCGACATCGAACTGGGCTCGGTGCGGGTGGTGGAGCTGGCGGTCGCCCAGGACGTCGGCCGGATCCTCAACCCGGCGCAGCTGGCGGCCCGGATCGAGGCGGGCGTCACCCAGGGCGTGGGCGTGGCCCTCACCGAGAACCTGCGTACGCCGCGCGGTGTGATCCGCCATCCCGACCTCACCGGCTACGCCCTGCCGACGGCCCTGGACGCGCCCGACATCCGGATCGTCAAGCTGATCGAGGAGCGGGACGTGGTGGCGCCGTTCGGCGCGAAGGCGGTCAGCGCGGTCCCGGTCGTGGCGTCCCCGGCGGCGATCGCGTCGGCGGTGCGGGCGGCGACGGGCCGCCCGGTCAACCGCCTGCCGATCCGCCCGCAGGCCGCGGTGGTGGTCACGGGGTGATCCCCGTGGGGGTGGGTACCCCCCAGGGCGGTCGTTTCCGCTGGTGGGAGCGATTGTCAGTGGGGGCGCGTAGTGTTCTGGGCAGTGAGGACGACGGCGACCGCGTCGAACGACGAAGGCGGCCGTCCGCGTCCTCGCTTCGAGCGAGCATGCGCGGGGGAGCCATGATCACGACCGAGACCGTCACGCCGGTGACCGCGATGACGGTGGCCGCCACGACCGAGCGCCTCACTGCCGGGACGGTCACGACGGGCGGCACCGTGCCCGGCGTCGCCGCGACCGCCACCACGACCGGCGCCGCCACCACGATCTCCGCCGCCCTCTGCGAGGACACGCTCGCCGAAGACGCCCTCGCCGATCTGCTGACGTGCGCCTCTCTGCTCGGCGGCGTGAGCGCGCCGCCCCCGGCCGACCCGGCGCTGTGCACGCTGCTGCGGTTCGCCACGGCCGCGGAGGAACTGGCGGAGCTACGCCGTGACGCCGCCTCGGGCCTGGCGCTGGACGTGCCGGGACGGCTGCTGGCCGAGGAGTTTGGGCGCGGCGGCATCGTCCGCTTCGAGGAGCTCGACTTCCCCGCGGCGCTCACCCACGAGCCGACGCGCCGCTTCCTGCGCGAGACGGGCCTGCCGGAGGACGGCCGACTCTTCCACCTGGACATGGACGTCCCGCTGCCCACCCTCACCGCGTACTACGAGGCCGAACGCCCCGGCGGCCGGCTCCCCGCCCGCGCCGACCACCTGATACGCCTGGGCCACCCGGCCGAGGACCACAGCGTGGTCGTCGACGGCGCGACCGGCGAGGTGCACATCTGGAGCGAGCGCGAGGCGATTCTGCATCCGCTCAGCCGGGACGTCTCCACCCTCGCCTTCACCCTCTGGCTGCTCAACGGGTCCTAGCTAGGGGGTGTCCGCCTCAGCCGCCCGTGTCCCGGTAGCGGGCGGCCAGGGTGCGTGCCGTCTCGGCGATGCGGTCGCGCAGTTCGGCCGGCGCGAGGACCTCGACGTCCGCGCCGAGGCGCAGAAACTCCCCGTGGGCGTGGTCGACCGACTCGATGGGCACCCGCGCCCGCGTCCAGCCGTCGCCGGCGGGGGTCACGCCGAGGCGGCGGGCGCCCTCGGGGGTCAGCCGCACCAGGGCCTCCCCGGTGTGCAGGCGCGCCCGGAAGTCTGCCAGGTAGCCGTCCCAGTACCCGGCCAGGTCGAACCCGTCCGGACGGTCGAACTCCTCCTCCAGCGACCGCAGTTCGAGGATCCGGTCCACCCGGTAGGTGCGGATCCCGGACGGCCCGCCGGCGACCAGGTACCAGCGGCCCGCCTTGAGGACCAGCCCGTACGGCTCCACCCGCCGCTCGATCTCCTCCGGCGCCCGCCAGCGCCGGTACCGCAGCACCACCGCACGCCGGGCCCACACCGCGGCGGCGACCGCGGTCAGATGAGGCGCCCGGTCGGCGTCGCCGTACCAGCCCGGCGCGTCGAGCAGAAAGCACTCCTGAAGACGCTCGGCGTGCTCGCGAAGCTCCGCCGGGAGGGCGACCCGCAGCTTGAGCCGGGCGGTGGCCAGCGCCTCGCCGAGGCCGAGTTCGGCGGCGGGGCCGGGGAGCGCGGCGAGGAACGCGGCCCGCGCCTCGTCCGCGGTCAGTCCGGTGAGGCGGGTCCGGTAGCCGTCGACCAGCCGGTAGCCGCCGGCGTGCCCGGCGTCGCCGTAGAGCGGGATCCCGGCGGCGGCGAGCGCCTCGACGTCCCGGTAGACGGTCCGCACCGACACCTCCAGCTCCGCGGCCAGCTGCCGGGCCGTCATCCGCCCCCGGTCCTGCAGCAGCAGAAGCAGGGTCACCAACCGGCTCGCACGCATGACGCCCAGTATCGCCGCACCCCACCGCACTCCACTGACAGAAGATGTCAGCGGACCGCCCCTAACCTGCGCGCATGAGCATCGTCGAACTCCGGCAGTACACCCTCCACCCCGGCGCCCGGGACACCCTGATCGAGCTGTTCGAGCGCGAGTTCGTGACCGGTCAGGAGGCGGTGGGCATCACCGTCGGCGGCCGGTACCGCGACCTGGACGACCCGGACCGGTTCGTCTGGATGCGCGCCTTCCCCGACATGGCGCACCGCCGCCGCGCGCTGGAGGCGTTCTACGACGGCCCGGTGTGGCGGCAGCACCGGGAGGCGGCCAACGCCACGATGGTCGACAGTGACGACGTCCTGCTGCTGCGCGGTCCCGGCCACACCCCGCCGCCCGGCGCCGACGAGGTCCTCGCGCACATCTGCCACCCGCCGGACGAGACGGCCTTCGACGCGTACGCCGCCCGGCACCTGACCCTCGGCCACGCCCTGCACCGCACGGAACACGCGGAGAACGACTTCCCCCGCCTGCCGGTCCGCACCGGCGAGGACGTCCGCGTCTGGTTCGGCCCGTCGGAGCCGCCCCCCTGGCCGACGCGACGGCTGAGACTGGAGGCCGTGGCGGGATTCGAACCCACGTAACTCGCTTTGCAGGCGAGCCCCTGAACCACTCGGGCACACGGCCGTGATCGCTGAGACGACCGTAGGCCGGGCGGGGAGCGGGGCTCAAGGGATGGGCGTCGCGTGCAACGGGACTGCCATACGCCGTTCATGAACGGGGGGGGGCAGGGGCGGGCGGCAGGCGGCCGTGCCGTTCAGGAGGGGGGATACACGGGGCCCGCCACGGGCGGTCGTGCCGTCCGCCGCGGAGGGCCGGGACCTACGACCAACGGACGAGCCGGGCCCCGACTCCCGACAGGAGTCAGCGTCGGTCGTGCCCCTTACTCTTGCGGCATGGCTGCCCCGGAACCCCGCGACACCGATGTCGCCGGCGTCGTCGACGCCCCGACCGTCCCGCCGTCCCCCGAGGACGGCGGCGTGCTGAGCCGTTCGCACCGGGCGCTCAGCGTCGGGATCGTCTCCGTCGTGCTGCTGATCGCCTTCGAGGCGACGGCGGTCGGCACGGCGATGCCGGTGGCGGCGCGGGAGCTGGACGGGGTGTCGCTGTACGCGTTCGCGTTCTCCGGGTACTTCACCACCAGCCTGTTCGGGATGGTGTTCGCCGGGCAGTGGTCGGACCGGCGGGGGCCGCTCGGGGCGCTGACCACGGGGATCGCGGCCTTCGGGGCGGGGCTGCTGCTGTCCGGGACGGCCGCGGCGATGTGGCCGTTCATCCTCGGGCGGGCGGTGCAGGGGCTCGGCGGCGGGCTGGTGATCGTGGCGCTGTACGTCGTCGTGGGCCGTGCCTACCCGGAGCGGCTGCGGCCCGCGATCATGGCGGCGTTCGCGGCGAGCTGGGTCGTGCCGTCCATCGTGGGGCCGCTGGCGGCGGGCGCGGTGACCGAGCGGCTGGGCTGGCGGTGGGTGTTCGTCGGCATCCCCGTGCTGGTGCTGCTCCCGCTCGCGCTGGCGCTGCCGCAGATACGCCGGCGGGCCGCCGGGCCCGTGGACGAGCAGGCCGGCCGGGCCCCCTTCGACCGGCGGCGGATCCGGCTCGCGCTCGGCATCTCCGCCGGCGCGGGCCTGCTCCAGTACGCCGCCCAGGACCTGCGCCCGCTCTCCCTCCTGCCCGGCGCGGCGGGCGTCGCCCTGCTGGTGCCGTCCGCGCTCGGGCTGCTCCCGCGCGGCACCTACCGGGCGGCGCGCGGACTGCCGTCGGTCGTGCTGCTGCGCGGCGTCGCGGCGGGGTCGTTCATCGCGGCGGAGTCCTTCGTGCCGCTGATGCTGGTGACCCAGCGGGGGCTCAGCCCGACCCTGGCCGGGTTCTCCCTGGCGGCGGGCGGGGCGACCTGGGCGCTGGGCTCGTGGGCGCAGTCGCGTTCGTGGGCGGAGCCGTACCGGGAGCGGCTGATGACGCTGGGCATGGTGCTGGTGGCGGCGGCCATCGCGGCCGCGCCGAGCGTGCTGATCGCGTCCGTGCCGGTGTGGACGGTCGCGGTCGCCTGGGGGTTCGGCTGTCTGGGCATGGGCCTGGTGATCTCCTCCACCAGCGTGCTGCTCCTGCACCTGTCCGCCCCCGAGGAGGCCGGCGCCAACTCCGCCGCGCTCCAGATATCCGACGGGCTGTCCAACGTCGTCCTGCTGGCCGCGGGCGGCGCGGCCTTCGCCGCCCTCGGCGGCGGCGCGATCAGCCACACCGCCGCCACGGCCACGGGCCACGCCTCCCACCCGGCGGCCTTCGCCGCGGTGTTCCTGCCGATGGCCGCGGTCGCGCTGGTGGGGGCGTGGGTGACGACGCGGGTGCGGGCGCCGCAGCGGTGAGCGCGGTGCCGCCGAGGCGGCTGTGACGTGGGTCCCACCCGGGAGCGACGTGGGGGCGTTGCGGCGTTCGGGGGAAGGGCCGCCGGTAGGGTGGCCGGGTTGTCATACGCAGCCGAGCAGTCGACCCCTCCACGGAGACCGTGACTACCACCGCCGCTTCCTCGACGTCCTCCCATCACCTGTCACCCGCGTTTCCCGGCCGGGCGCCCTGGGGTACCGCCAGCAAGCTGCGCGCCTGGCAGCAGGGGGCGATGGAGAAGTACATCCAGGAGCAGCCGCGCGACTTCCTCGCCGTCGCCACGCCCGGCGCCGGAAAGACGACCTTCGCGCTGACCCTGGCGTCGTGGCTGCTGCACCACCACGTCGTGCAGCAGGTGACCGTCGTCGCGCCGACCGAGCATCTGAAGAAGCAGTGGGCCGAGGCCGCGGCGCGGATAGGGATCAGGCTCGACCCCGAGTACAGCGCGGGCCCGCTCGGCAAGGAGTACCACGGCGTCGCCGTCACCTACGCCGGCGTCGGCGTACGCCCCATGCTGCACCGCAACCGCGTCGAGCAGCGCAAGACCCTGGTGATCCTGGACGAGATCCACCACGCCGGCGACTCCAAGTCCTGGGGCGAGGCATGTCTGGAGGCATTCGAGCCGGCCACCCGGCGGCTCGCGCTGACCGGTACGCCGTTCCGCTCCGACACCAACCCCAT
Organism: Streptomyces sp. NPDC046379; assembly: GCF_055587785.1. Classification (NCBI taxonomy): domain Bacteria; kingdom Bacillati; phylum Actinomycetota; class Actinomycetes; order Kitasatosporales; family Streptomycetaceae; genus Streptomyces; species Streptomyces sp. NPDC046379. The sequence goes on along the minus strand of NZ_JBVJFP010000001.1, from coordinate 804,984 downwards.
CCCCTTCGTCACCTACGAGGAGGGGAACGACGGCATCCGCAGATCGTCCGCCGACTACACCTACGGCTACGGCTCCGCCCTCGCGGACGGCGTCGTGCGGCCCGTCATCTTCCTCTCCTACAGCGGCAACATGCGCTGGCGCACCAAGGCCGGCGACGAGATCGAGGCCCGCCTCGGCGAGCCGATGACCAAGGACGCGGTCAGCCAGGCCTGGCGCACCGCCCTGGACCCGCGCGGCGACTGGATGCCCGCCGTGCTGCGCGCCGCCGACCAGCGCCTGACCGAGGTCAGGAAGGCCATCCCGGACGCCGGCGCCCTCGTCATCGCCTCCGACCAGGACTCCGCCCGCGCCTACGCCAAGCTCATCCGCGACATCACCGGCCACAAGGCCACCCTCGTGCTGTCCGACGACGCCGGCGCCTCCGACCGCATCGACGAGTTCAGCCACGGCACCGACCGCTGGATGGTCGCCGTCCGCATGGTGTCCGAGGGCGTCGACGTGCCCCGCCTCGCGGTCGGGGTGTACGCGACGACGATCTCCACGCCGCTGTTCTTCGCGCAGGCCGTCGGCCGTTTCGTACGGTCCCGGCGGCGCGGCGAGACCGCCTCCGTGTTCCTGCCGACCGTCCCCGACCTGCTCTCCTTCGCCAACGAGATGGAGCGCGAGCGGGACCACGTCCTGGACAAGCCGAAGAAGGACGGCGAGGAGGACCCGTACGCCGAGGAGGACAAGCTCCTCGCCGAGGCCGAGAAGCAGCAGGACGAGGACACCGGCGAGCAGGACATGCTGCCCTTCGAGGCGCTGGAGTCCGACGCCGTCTTCGACCGGGTGATGTACAACGGCGCCGAGTTCGGGATGCAGGCGCACCCCGGCAGCGAGGAGGAGCAGGACTACCTCGGCATCCCCGGCCTGCTGGAGCCCGAGCAGGTCCAGCTGCTGCTGCAGAAGCGGCAGGCCCGGCAGATCGCGCACAGCAGGAAGAAACCCGACGCCGAGGCCGACCTGCTCGAACTGCCCGCCGAGCGGCGGCCGGTCGTCTCCCACAAGGAGATGATGGAGCTGCGCCGGCAGCTGAACACGATGGTCGGCGCGTACGTCCACCAGAGCGGCAAGCCGCACGGGGTGATCCACACCGAACTGCGCCGCGTGTGCGGCGGGCCGCCGGCCGCGGAGGCCACCGCGGGGCAGCTGAGGCAGCGCATCGCCAAGGTGCAGGAGTGGGCCACGCGGATGCGGTGACCCCCGCCCCGTCGGCCCCGTCGCTTCCGAACTCGCGGTGCGGGCACGGTCGCGTCCCCGCGGCGCGGGCAAGGCTCCTGCCGTCCCGGCTCGCGGGCGCGGGGGCGCGTCCTGTGGCGCGTGCAAGGCCCGCCCGTAGTGCCCGCACGGGCTACCACTCCGGCGTGCGCCCGTCGCATATCAGGTCAAACCACAGCGCTCCTTCCTCGCCACTGCCCGGATTCTGGACGGAGCCTTCCGCTGAGCGAACCGCCTTCGCTAATGTCCCGCTACGCACACGCCCCGTGGCAGCGCCGCCGCGGAGCGCAGCCGTGAAGCGACTGGGCCCGGACACGCCGGGCCGTCAGCCGATCGGCGGCCTCTGAAGCGCGTCGCTGACGGGACTCGGCGACGTATCCGCCACGAAGGGGCTGCCGACCTCACCACCAAAGGAGTGGGCGTCGTGACCGCGGAGACCTCTCAGACGCTCGACCGGGGACTGCGGGTCCTCAAGCTGCTGGCCGACACCGACCACGGGCTGACCGTCACCGAGCTTTCCACCAAGCTGGGCGTCAACCGGACGGTGGTCTACCGGCTCCTCGCCACGCTGGAGCAGCACGCGCTCGTACGCCGCGACCTCGGCGGGCGGGCCCGGGTCGGGCTGGGCGTGCTCGGGCTCGGCCGGCAGGTGCATCCGCTGGTACGGGAGGCCGCGCTGCCGGCGCTGCGGTCGCTGGCCGAGGACATCGGGGCCACGGCGCACCTGACGCTGGTGGACGGGTCGGACGCGCTGGCGGTCGCCGTCGTGGAACCGACGTGGACGGACTACCACGTCGCCTACCGGGCGGGCTTCCGGCACCCGCTGGACCGGGGGGCGGCGGGCAAGGCGATCCTGGCGGCCCGGCAGCGCCCGTCGGGCGACCCCGGTTACACGCTGACCCAGGGCGAGCTGGAGGCCGGGGCCTGCGGCGCCGCCGCGCCGCTGGTCGGGGTGAGCGGCGTCGAGGGCAGCGTGGGCGTGGTGATGCTGGCCGACGCGGTGCCGGAGCGGGTGGGACCGCGGGTGGTGGACGCGGCCCGCGAGGTCGCCGACGCCCTGCGCTGACCGCTTTCGCCGCCGGGAGTCTGTCGAGCCCCGGTCCTCACCAGGTCGCCGCCCCCCTGTGCCGAGCGCCCCGCCGGGACCCCGTCGGGCCGCGGTCGTCGCCGCGTTAGATTGACCCCGTGTCCTCACGCCTCTCGCGCCTCACCCGTCCCCGGGCCGCCCTCGCCGTCTGTGCGCTGCCCGTCGCCGCCCTGCTCGCCACGGCGGTGTTCGCGCCGCTGCCGTTCTCGGTGGCGCAGCCGGGCATGACGGCGGACGTGCTCGGCGAGAACCGCGGCGACCCGGTGATCACGATCTCCGGCGCGCCGACCCGGAAGACCGGCGGCGAGCTGCGGATGACGACGATCGAGGCGACCAACCCCGACACCGACATCTCCCTGGCCCAGGTGTTCGACGCGTGGTGGCGGTCGGACCAGGCGGTCATGCCGCGCGACTCGGTCTATCCGAGCGGCGACAGCACCGAGGAGATCGAGCGGCACAACGCGGCCCAGATGAAGCAGTCGCAGAACGAGGCGACCGAGGCGGCACTGTCCCACCTCGGCCTGGACGACCGGGACGTGAAGGTCGGCCTGGAACTCGCCGACGTCGGCGGGCCGAGCGCCGGTCTGCTCTTCTCCCTCGGCATCGTCGCGAAGCTCGACGGCGACGGCAGGGGCGGCGACCTCACGGGCGGCCGGGTCGTCGCCGGAACCGGCACGATCACCGCGGACGGGAAGGTCGGCGCGGTCGGCGGCGTGGCCCTGAAGACGCAGGCCGCCCGCCGCGACGGCGCGACGGTCTTCCTGGTGCCGAGGGCGGAGTGCGCCGACGCCGAGGCGGAGCTCCCCGAGGGCCTGCGCCTGATCCCGGTGACCACCCTGGAGGGGGCGGTGGACTCGCTGGTGGCCCTGGAGACCGGCAAGGGCGAGGTTCCCAGCTGTTGAGGGCGTTCGGCACAGGTCTCATCCCTCCTTGACGAACCCCTCCTCCACCAGCCAGTCCAGGGCCACCTGGTGGGGGTCCTCGCCCTCGACGTCGACCTTCGCGTTCAGGGTCCGGGCGATCGTGTTGTTCAGCTTCTTCGTGATGGGGGCGAGGATCTCCGCGATCTCCGGGTGCTCCTCCAGGGTCTTCGTGTGGACCATCGGCGCCGCGTTGTAGTTGGGGAAGAACTTCTTGTCGTCCTCCATCACCACGAGGTCCATCGACTTGATGCGGCCGTCGGTCGTGAAGACCTCGCCGAAGGTGCAACCGCCCTTCGCCGCCTGCGTGTAGATGATTCCGGTGTCCATCTGCGTGACGTTCCTCGCCGGGATGTCCATGCCGTACTTCTCGGCCATGCCGGGCAGGCCGTCCGCCCGGTTGGCGAACTGGTTCTCCACGCACAGCGTCACCGCGCCCGGGTCCTTCTTCGCCAGCGCCGCCACGTCCGACAGGGTCCTGGTGCCGTACTTCTCGAAGTTCTTCCGGTTCATCGCCAGGGCGTAGGTGTTGTTCAGGGGCGACGGCTCCAGCCATGTCACGCCGTTCTCGCGGTCCGCGTCCCGGACCGCCTCCCACTGTGCGCGCGGGTCGGGCAGCGGTTCGGTGTTGCCGAGGTAGTTGATCCACCCGGTGCCCGTGTACTCGTAGTCGGCGTCCGCCTCCCCGCTGCGCACCGCCTCGCGCGAGCCGATCGAGCCCTGGATGCCGGTGCGGTCCAGGACGTTCGCGCCGGCCGCCTCGAAGGCGATCCCCATGATCGCGCCCAGGATCAGCTGCTCGCTGAACTCCTTCGAGGTGACCGTCAGATCGACGCCCTTGAGCGGCTCACCCCGTCCGATCGACCCGGGGGAGACGTCGTCGACCATCGGCGAGCCGCTGGTCAGTCCGCAGCCGGACGCCAGCACCAGCGCCCCGGCCAGGAGCACGCACCCGCGTCTCATGTCCCCGCCTCCAGGCCCCGCGGCCGCAGCCCCAGCTCCGCCAGCGACGCCAGCCAGTCCACCAGCAGCGCCAGGACGACCGTGAGGATCGAGCCCAGCACGAGCACCGGCATCCGCTGGTTGGTGATGCCGGTCGTGATCAGGACGCCGAGACCGCCGCCCCCGCCGAACGTGGCCAGCGTGGCCGTGCCGACGTTCAGGACCAGCGCCGTACGGATGCCCGCCAGGATCAGCGGGACCGCCAGCGGCAGCTCGACCCTGGTCAGCACGCCCAGCGGGGACATGCCGATGCCGCGCGCGGCCTCCAGCAGCGTCGGGTCGTTCGCCCTGAGACCGGCCATCGTGTTCGACAGCACCGGCAGGACGGCGTACGCGACGATCCCGATCAGGGCCGCCTTCTTGCCCGTGCCGAGCCAGATCACCAGCAGGGCCAGCAGACCGATCGCCGGGGTCGCCTGACCCGTGTTGGCGATCGCCATGGCCACCGGCGTCGCCCTGCGGAAGGCGCGGCGGGTCAGCAGGACGCCCAGCGGGATCGCGATGATCAGCACGAAGAAGGTGGAGATCGCCGTCAGCTCGATGTGCTGCCACAGCGCCTTGGACACCTGCCCGCCCGACAGGGCGTTCTCGGAGATCGCGTCCAGGTCCGCCTGCCGGAACCACAGCCAGGTCGCCAGCAGCACCGCGATCAGCACGACGGGCAGGAACGTCAGCTTCTGCCAGGTGATCCGCCGGGCCGGTCCCGGGCGCGCGGGAGCGTTCCGCTCCTCGTCCGCGGAGTCGTCGTCCCCGAGGACGTCCGTCTCCGGTTCGTCCTCGGGCCGGGGCGGCTGCCGGAAAGCGGTGCTCACGCCTTCGCCTCCCCGTCACCGACGCCCTCCTGCGCGAAGTGCGTCTGCTGGGCTCTGGCCTCCTGCAACTCGTGCTGGGCCTCCATGGCCTCCAGCCGGTCGGCCTCCAGCATCTCGTGCACGGAGTTGATCAGCGTCTCCATGTCGACGACGCCGGTGTACTCGCCCCGGCGCCCGGTCACCGCCACCCGGCCCGCGTTGTCGGTGAGCACCGCCTCCAGCGCGTCCCGCAGCGTGGCGTCGCGGGTCACTGTGTCCTGGACGAGCGTCCCGGCGCGCGCCAGCGACCCCCTCGCGCGCATCAGGTCGCCGCGCCGGAGCCACTTGTAGGGGCGTCCGCGCCGGTCGAGCAGCAGGATCTCGTTGCTGCCGCCGGACCGCAGCCTGTTGAAGATCTCCTGGAGCGGGTCGTCGACGGTCACCGTCGGATAGTCGGTGATCTCCACGTCCCGCACGCGGGTGAGGTTGAGCCTCTTCAGGGCCGCGCCCGCGCCGACGAAACCGGAGACGAAGTCGTCGGCCGGGTTGGTGAGGATCGCCTCGGGCGTGTCGAACTGGGCGATGTGGGAGCGCTCGCGCAGCACCGCGATCCGGTCGCCCAGCTTGATCGCCTCGTCGAAGTCGTGGGTGACGAACACGATCGTCTTGTGCAGCTCGCGCTGGAGCCGGATCAGCTCGTCCTGGAGGTGGTCCCGGGTGATCGGGTCCACGGCCCCGAACGGCTCGTCCATCAGCAGCACCGGCGGATCCGCGGCCAGTGCCCGGGCCACGCCCACCCGCTGCTGCTGCCCGCCGGACAGCTGGCGCGGGTAACGGCCGTGGAACTCGCCGGGGTCCAGCCCGACCAGGTCGAGCATCTCCTCCACCCGGCCGGCGATCCGCGTCTTCGACCAGCCGATCATGCCGGGGACCAGGGCGATGTTCTGGGCGACGGTCATGTGCGGGAACAGGCCGGACGACTGGATGGCGTACCCGATCTTGCGGCGCAGCTTCACCGGGTCCATGTGGGTGACGTCCTCGCCGCCGATGCGGATCCGGCCGCCGCTCGGCTCGATCAGCCGGTTGATCATCTTCAGCGTGGTCGACTTGCCGCAGCCGGACGGCCCGACCAGGATCACCGTCTCGCCCGCCTTGATCTCCATGGTGACGCTGTCCACGGAGGGCTGCGGGTTGCCGGGGTAGCGCTTGGTGAGGTTCTCCAGCTCGATGGCGGCGCCGGACGTGCTGGTGTCGGACCGGTCAGGCACGGATCCCCCTGGGAATGGTCAACCGCCCGATCAGGACGTACGCGGCGTCGAACAGCAGGGCCAGGACGATGATCCCGAGCGTGCCCGCGAGTACCTGGTTGAGCGCGTTCTGGCTGCCCAGGGAGGCGATCCCGCGGAAGATGAGGTTGCCGAGGCCGGGCCCGGAGGCGTAGGCGGCGATGGCCGCGATGCCCATCAGCATCTGTGTCGAGACCCGGATGCCGGTGAGGATCGGCGGCCAGGCCAGCGGCAGCTCCACCCGCAGCAGCCGGGCCGTGCGGGACATGCCGATGCCCCGCGCGGCGTCCACCAGGGAGGGGTCGACCCCGCGCAGGCCGACGATCGCGTTGCGCACGATCGGCAGCAGTCCGTACAGCGTCAGCGCGATCACCGTCGGCGGCACGCCGAGGCCCACGACCGGGATCAGCAACCCGATCATCGCCAGCGACGGGATGGTCAGCACGGTCGACGTCGCGGTCGTGGCGAGGTTCCCGGCCCACTCGCTGCGGTAGGCGGCCACGCCGATCGCCACCCCGAGCAGGGTGGCGGCCACCATGCACTGGAAGACAGCGCTGGCGTGCTGGAAAGCGTCCGTGAACAGCTGCTGGTGACGGCTGCCCAGGTACTCCCAGAAGTTCACCCGCCTCACTCCTCGCTGCCGGGTCGCTCCCGCCGGTCCGCGTCCTCGGCCGCCTGCTCCACCAGCGGGATGATCCGCAGCGGAACGGGGTTCTCCAGCACGATCGTCGTGGCGGCCCGGACGATGCCATCAAAACCGAGGACCAGGTCGATCACACGCTGGAGATCGGCGTTCGAGCGGGCCACCAGCCGGCACAGCATGTCCCCGCTGCCGGTGGTGGTGTGCAGCTCCAGCACCTCCGGAACGGTCGCCAAGTGCGCCCGTACGTCGGCTCCTTGGCCCTGCCGGATCTGCAGGGTCGCGAACGCGGTGACCGGGTATCCGAGCGCCGCCGGATCGACCTGCGGACCGAATCCGCGGATGACTCCGTTCGACTGAAGCCGGTCCAGCCGCGCCTGCACCGTGCCCCGCGCCACCCCCAGCCGCCGGGACATCTCCAGCACCCCGATCCGCGGCTCCTCGGCGAGCAGCACGATGATCCGCCCGTCCAGCCGGTCGATCCCCACAGCGGCCTCCTCGATGGTCATCCTGTACAGAAAGTCCGGCGCTCTCGCCGTTTTGCTGTGCATATTGTTCAGTAAAAACGCGAACTATTGCGCATCTTGACGGATCGGAGAGACTCTGCGGCTATGACGCAGACCACACACCACGCTCCCGACACCGCCCGGCAGGCCGATCCCTTCCCGGTCAAGGGCATGGACGCGGTCGTCTTCGCCGTGGGCAACGCCAAGCAGGCGGCGCACTACTACTCCACCGCCTTCGGCATGCAGCGGGTCGCCTACTCCGGACCGGAGACGGGCAGCCGCGAGACCGCCTCGTACGTCCTGGAGAACGGCTCCGCCCGGTTCGTCTTCACCTCGGTCATCAAGCCCGCCACCGCCTGGGGCCACTTCCTCGCCCAGCACGTGGCCGAGCACGGCGACGGCGTCATCGACCTCGCCCTGGAGGTTCCCGACGCGCGCGCCGCGTTCGCTCACGCCGTCGAGCAGGGCGCCCGCCCGATCGCCGAGCCGTACGAGCTGAAGGACGAGCACGGCACCGTCGTCCTCGCCTCGATCGCCACCTACGGCGAGACCCGCCACACCCTGGTCGAGCGCTCCGGCTACGACGGCCCCTACCTTCCCGGCTACGTCGCCGCCGACCCGATCGTGCCGCCGCCCGCGCACCGCACCTTCCAGGCCATCGACCACTGCGTCGGCAACGTCGAACTCGGCCGGATGGACGAGTGGGTCGGCTTCTACAACCGGGTCATGGGCTTCACGAACATGAAGGAGTTCGTGGGCGACGACATCGCCACCGAGTACAGCGCCCTGATGTCGAAGGTGGTCGCCGACGGCACGCTCAAGGTCAAGTTCCCGATCAACGAGCCCGCCATCGCCAAGAAGAAGTCCCAGATCGACGAGTACCTGGAGTTCTACGGCGGCGCCGGCGTCCAGCACATCGCGCTCAACTCCGGCGACATCGTCGAGACGGTCCGCACCATGCGCGCGGCCGGCGTCCAGTTCCTGGACACCCCCGACTCGTACTACGACACGCTGGGGGAGTGGGTCGGCGAGACCCGCGTCCCGGTCGAGACGCTGCGCGAGCTGAAGATCCTCGCCGACCGCGACGAGGACGGCTATCTGCTGCAGATCTTCACCAAGCCGGTCCAGGACCGCCCGACCGTCTTCTTCGAGATCATCGAGCGGCACGGCTCGATGGGCTTCGGCAAGGGCAACTTCAAGGCCCTGTTCGAGGCGATCGAGCGCGAGCAGGCCAAGCGCGGCAATCTGTGAGCACCACCGTCTAGGCGCGCGCCGGTCCCCGGGCGAACCGGGGCACCGGCCGCACCGGCGGCTCGCCCAGCGCCGCCAGCGCGGCACGGGCCGCCGGTGCGTGCAGCGGCGAGAAGTACGGGTTGGTCCGCAGCGCCTCCGTCAGATGCCTGCGGGCCGCCCCGGACCGGCCCAGCGCCTTCTCGATCATCCCCCGGTGGTACAGGTGCTCCGCGCCGCGCGCCCCGGCCCCGCGCTCGGGGTCCGTCGCCCGCGCCGCGAACCACAGCGCCTCCCGACCGCGGCCCGCCCGGTGCAGCGCCCAGCCCAGCGCGTCCGCCACCTCGACACCCGGCTGCCGCCGCCACTGCGCGCGCAGCCGCCGCACCGCCGCCGCCGGATCGCCGTGGTCCGCCTCGAACCGGCCCAGCACCAGCCCCTCGTCCGCGCCGCCCTCCGCCGCGGCCCGCACCCCCTCCCGCACCACGTCGTACTGCTCCCGTGCCGCGTGCTCCAGCCCCAGCGACTCGTACAGTTCCCCGAGTTCGAGCGCGTACCGCGGCGCCGGACGCCCCGCCAGCGCCGCCCGGTACGCGCGCACCGCCCGCTTCTCCCGGCCCAGCGCCGCCAGCGCCCGGCCCTGTCCGGCCCGCGCGGCCCGCTGGTCCGGGTCGACGCGGACCGCCTCCGCGAAGTGCCGCAGGGCCGCCTCCGGCTCGCCGCGCTCCCAGGCGAGCTGCCCGGCCCGCTCCAGCAACGCCGCCCGCTCGGCCGGCGTGCGCGCGCCGGCCGCCGCGTCCGACAGCACCGCCGCCGCGTCCTCGTACCGCCCCCGGTCCCGGTGGACGCCGGCCGCCGTGCGGGCCCGCACCGACGCCGCCGACCGCAGCTTCAGCAGCCGCTCCAGCGCCCGCCCTGCCCCCTCGTGATCGCCGAGCCCCGTGCAGGCGTCGACGAGCAGCGGATACGCCGTCCACCGCGCGCCGTCCACCCGCAGCGCGGCCCGCGCCCAGGCCCGCGCCGCCCGGAAGTCGCGGCGCGCGCCCGCCAGCGCCGCCATGCCCTCCAGGGCCCGCGCGTTGCCCCGCGGCCGGACCTCCAGGGAGGCGCGCAGCGCCCGCTCGGCCTTCGGGTAGTTCCCCGCGTCGAAGGTCCCCCGCCCCTGCTCCACGTACGCCGCCCCCAGCACCGCCCAGGCGCGGGCGTCCCGCGGATGCCGGCGCAGATGCTCCTCCCGGTCGGCGATCAGCGCCGCGAGGCCGGGCAGCGCGGCCGGCGCGCCCACCGTGACCGCGGTCATCGCCTGCCCCACCGCGCCCGGCGCGGGCCGGACCCCCTCCGGCGCGTCCGGCGGCAGCAGCGTCACCACGAGGGCGAGACACCCCGCGAGCGAGGCGGCCACCGCCCAGGACGCCCGGCGGGAGAGCCGCCACCGCCGCCCGCCGCCCCGCAGTCTCTCCTCGGAATCCATGCCGCTCACTGTGCGTCACTACGGCGATCGGGTCCCGGCACGCGCGGGCAGCCCCCGGCGGGGTTCACACCGATGGCCGCCGGTGTCACGCTGTGATCATGAGCCGTAACGACGCCGTACCCGGGGAAGCGCACGCCACCCTCACCGACCGGCTGCTCGCGGGACTGCCGGCCGACGCCGTGCTGACCGACCCCGACGTCACTGCCTCCTACGCCCGCGACATGGCGAGCTTCTGCCCGGCCGGCGCCCCCGCCGTGGTCGTGCTGCCCCGCACCGTCGAGCAGGTGCAGCACGTCCTGCGCACCGCGACCGAGCTGCGCGTCCCCGTCGTCCCGCAGGGCGCCCGCACCGGCCTGTCCGGCGGGGCCAACGCCACCGACGGCTGCGTCGTGCTGTCCCTGACCCGGATGAACCGCATCCTGGAGATCAGCCCCGTCGACCGGATCGCCGTGGTCGAACCGGGCGTCGTCAACGCGGACCTGGCCCGCGCGGTCGGCGAGCACGGCCTGTACTACCCTCCAGACCCTTCCAGTTGGGAGACGTGCACCATCGGCGGCAACATCGGGACGGCCTCCGGCGGCCTGTGCTGCGTCAAATACGGGGTGACGGCCGAGTACGTCCTCGGCCTCGACGTCGTCCTCGCCGACGGCCGGCTGATGTCCACCGGCCGCCGCACCGCCAAGGGCGTCGCCGGATACGACCTCACCCGGCTGTTCGTGGGCTCCGAGGGCTCCCTCGGCGTCGTCGTCCGGGCTGTGCTGGGCCTGCGGCCCAAGCCGCCGCGCCAGCTCGTGCTGGCCGCCGAGTTCGCCTCCGTGCGGGACGCCTGCGACGCCGTGTGCCGGATCATGGCGGACGGACACGTCCCGTCCCTCCTCGAACTGATGGACCGCACGACCGTCCGGGCCGTCAACGACCTCACCCGCATGGGCCTGCCGGAGACGACCGAGGCGCTGCTGCTCGCCGCCTTCGACACCCCCGACCCGGGCGCCGACCTCGCCGCCGTGGGCGCCCTGTGCGAGGCGGCCGGCGCGACGCAGGTGGTGCCCGCCGACGACGAGGCGGAGTCGCAACTCCTGCTCCAGGCACGGCGGTCGTCGCTGCCCGCGCTGGAGGCCGTCAAGGGCACGACGATGATCGACGACGTGTGCGTGCCCCGCTCCCGGCTGGGCGACCTGCTCGAAGGGGTCGAGCGGATCGCCGCGGAACACCGCCTCACCATCGGGGTCTGCGCGCACGCCGGCGACGGCAACACCCATCCGACCGTCTGCTTCGACGCGGCGGACGCCGAGGAGACGCGGCGCGCCCGGCGGTCCTTCGACCAGATCATGGCGCTCGGGCTGGAACTCGGCGGCACCATCACCGGGGAGCACGGGGTGGGGGTGCTGAAGAAGGAGTGGCTGGCGCGCGAACTCGGCCCCGTGGGGCTGGAGATGCAGCGCGCGGTGAAACATGCCTTCGACCCGCTCGGCATCCTCAACCCGGGCAAGCTGTTCTGAGCCACGAGCACGAGCACGAGCACGGGCACGGTCCCGATCGCGGGCACGGCGCCTGCCACGAACACGCTCACGGCTCCGGCTCACTGCGCGAGCAGCTGGGCCAACCCGTCGTCGATCCCGAGCTGTTCGCCCTCCGTGCCCGGCGGCACCACCCGCAGCGTGCGCTCCAGCCACGCCGACACCTGCGCCGACGGGGCCTCCAGCAGCGCGTCGCCCTCCGGGGAGCTGAGCGCCATCAGCACGACGCTGCGCCCGTCGGACTTCGAGGGCCACACCCGCACGTCCCCGTAGCCGCAGGGCCGGAAGACCCCCTCGACCAGCAGGTCCCGGGCGAACGTCCAGTGCACCGGGTACTCCGAGTTGATGTGGAAGGTGATGTGGACCGCGTACGGGTCGTCGACGCGGTAGCCCAGGCGGGCCGGCACGGCGACGCTGTGCTCGGGCGACAGGACGAGCTTCATCTCGAGTTCGCGCTCCACCACGGTGTTCATCTCGTACGTCCTCTCTGTGCCGGTCGGTTCCGGCCGGTTCCGGTCGTCTGTTTCCGAGGCCCCGGTGCGGGCCCGCACGAGGGAGAGGGCGGGAGGCCACGAGCATTACGCGGGTTCGGCGAACTTTTTTCCGGCTTCTTCTCCAGCGTCACGGCGACGGCGTGCGCGCGGTAGCGAAACGGCGCTCGAAAGGAGTGGGTACGGCCGGACGGGCCATACCGGTTGCCCCGGTCTGATAGATGTGGAGGCCCCCATCACACCCCCGAGCAGATACGGGACGACGGACATGAGCGCCCCAACCCCGGCACCCGGAGACGACCGGCCCCGCGAGGGCTACTACCCGGACCCCTCCATCCCCGGATACGTCCGGTACTGGAACGGCGCCAACTGGGTCCCGGGCACCAGCCGCCCGGCCCCGTCCGAGGGCGAGGTCCTGGCGCCGCCCTCCACGGCGCCCGTCGAGGAGACGGGCCCGCACTTCTTCGACGAGGCCCCGCCCGCCGGGCCCGCCGACGCCCGCCACGGCAGCCGTCCCGAGCCCGCCGCCGCGTGGGGCGCGGACCGCCTCCACCAGTCGGGCTTCGGCGGCGACCAGGACCGCCGGGTGGCGTGGGGCGCGCCGCAGGGGACCGATCCGCGGGTGCCGGCGGGGCAGGACGGCGGGAACGGTTCTGCCGGGGGCGCGGGGCACGGCTCCGCAGCGGCGGGCGCGACCGGGCCCGGAGCCGCCCACGCCTCGGACGGCTCCGCCGGACCGGTGCGGCCGGACGGGGCCGGTGCGGCCGACGAGGCCGCCGCCGGCCGCTTCGGTGACGCCGGGGACGCCCGGCCCGGAGGCGGGTCGGCGGGGTCCGCCGCGCCCGCGTGGCCTTCCCCCGCCGAGGCGACGGGGCCCGTGACCCAGGCATCCCCCACCGCGCTCGCCGGTTCGGCCGGGGCCGGCGCGTCGGCCGGTTCCGCCGAGGCCGCCCGGCCGGGACCGTCCGGGCACCTCGCCGGGCAGGCCGGCGACGGCAGGGTCTCCGGGGCGAGCGGACCGTCCGGGACCGGTGCGGCCGCGTGGCCCGGCGGGCCGGCGCCGTCCGTGACGGGCACGGGCCCGTCGCCCGCGCCCGCCTGGCCCGCCTCTTCTCCCGAGGCGCCCGCCGCCTCCGCCGCGCACACCGCGGCCGGGGACGGCTCCGGTCCGGGCGGTGGCGACGTCGACTCGGGCAGCACCTTCGTGTTCCGCAGGCCCAAGGGCGGCGCGCCCGCTGCGGACACGGCTGCCGAGGAGGACCGCGGGACCATGACCTTCCGGGCCGTCTCCCCGCGCGGCGGGCAGCACACGCCCCGGTCCGCCCCTTCCGGCGTGCCCCGGCAGGCCCCCGCCCCCGCTCCGGCCCCCGCCACCCCCGTCACCACCGGCCCCGGCGGCGGGCAGGCCTCCTGGCCCCAGCAGGTGCACCGGCTCCCCGGCGACGAGCAGCAGCCCGTCGCGCCCTGGAAGCCCCCCGTCGAGGACGTCTTCCAGGCCGCCGCCCGGCGTCAGGCCTCCGCCCGTCCCGCCGGGCTCGGCAGGCGGCTGGCCGCCCGGCTGATCGACAGCCTCGTCGTCGCCGCCGTCACCTCGGCCGCCGCCGTCCCGCTCGGCGCACAGGCGGCGGACCACATCCAGGGCAAGATCGACGAGGCCAAGCTCTCCGGCCGCACGGTCACCGTCTGGCTCCTCGACGGCACGACGTCCGTCTACTTCGGCGCCGTCCTCGCCGTCCTCCTCCTGACCGGCGTGCTCTACGAGGCGCTGCCCACCGCCAAGTGGGGCCGCACCCTGGGCAAGCGGCTGCTCGGCCTGGAGGTGCGCGACATCGAGGCCCACGAACCCCCGTCCTTCGGCGCCGCCCTGCGCCGGTGGCTCGTCTACAGCGTGCCGGGGCTGCTCGGCCTCGGCCTGATCGGCGTGGCCTGGTGCCTGTTCGACAAGCCCTGGCGGCAGTGCTGGCACGACAAGGCCGCGCATACGTTCGTAGCGGGCTGAAACGGTCCCTCGGACGGCCGCCCGTCGGATGCGAAGAGCTGATCTTCGCGATCCACTCGGGCCATGAGCACCGAACCGCCCCCCGGCGCCGGCGGGCCCTCGCCGGACGACGACCGTTTCAGGAAGCAGCCCCCGCCCGGCCAGGGGGCCGGCTCGCCGTACGACCCGCCCGGAGGCGGCGGCCAGCCGCCACCCCCGCCCGGCGCCGGCGGACCCCAGGGCGGCGGCCCGTACAACGGCGGTGGCGGCCCCTACGGCGGCGGCGGACCTTACGGCGGCGGCCCCTACGGCGGTGACCCGTACGGCGGCGGTGGTTACCCCACCGACCCGCTCGCCGGCATGCCCCCGCTCGCCGACAGCGGCAAACGCACCCTCGCCCGGATCATCGACCTCATCCTCGTCGGCATCGTCGTCTGGCTTCTCACGCTCGGCTTCAACGTCAACGAGTACGAATTCGGCGGCGACCGCGCAGAGGTGGGCAAGTCGCTGGGCCAGTCCCTCATCGCCCTCGTGCTCTACATGGCGTACGACACCGTCATGACCGCCAGGACCGGGCAGACCCTCGGCAAGAAGTGGCTCAACCTGCGCGTGGCCAACCTCGACGACGGAGCCAACCCCTCCGTGCAGACCGCGCTGATCCGGGCCGCGGTGCTGTGGATCCCGTTCGCCTTCTGCTGCGCCTGCATCTGGACGGCGATCTCGGGCGGTTGGAGCTTCTTCGACAAGCCGTACAAGCAGGGCCTGCACGACAAGGCGGCCAAAACGGTCGTCGTCGCTACGAATTGAGGCGGGTCGGCTCCCGTACCGGCTCGGGCGCCGGCGCCGGGACGGAGGAGGCCACCACCGAGGAGGCCCGCTTCGGCGCGGGCGCCCGCAGGGCGACCAGCAGCCCCAGCAGGAGCGCCGCGACGGCGACGACCGCGACCCCCGGGCCCGAAGTCGCCCCGGAGAGCAGCAGCATGGCGAGCGCCGAGAAGATCACGGTCAACGTGCCGTAGACGAGCTGTGCGGCAGTCGGACGAGGCATGGCAATCGTGTCCTCGAGGAAACGGGGGTGTCGTCGTGATACCGGTTCAATCTATTCGCCTGCATGCCCGAGCGGGACTAACCGTAAGCGTGAGATGACCAACAGTGCCGGAGCACAGGGGGCGCACCGATTCATGGCGTCCGCCAAGCGGACGGCCCCACGCGCCGGTTGAGGGGCCGTCCGCAGGAGCGGTCGGCGGGTTCGCCCGCGGGGTCCGTCGCGGGGTCCGGCGCAGGGCCCGTCGGACCGGCTCGCGACCGGGCACCCCCCCCGTATGGTCCCCGTGCGGCCCCTGCGTGGTCCCCGTGTGGTCCCTCGTCCGGTCAGCGGACCGGGGTTCCCGCATAATGCACTTGACCTGCGCAAGTCAAGGTCTGTCTTTTCCGGGCAACCTCTAGTCCAATGTCGTCACTTGACTACACGCGTTGATTACGCGCGCGCAGGCAGCCACATCTCACTGGTTCCTTCCTTCGCGCGCCCGGACGCGGGGGAGGAACCCACCAAGTGTCCAGCAGATCCTGGAAGTTCAGAACGGCCGCGACCGCGGTCGCACTCGCGGCGGCCACCGCCACGATCTCCAGCCTCACCGTGGCGCAGGCCGACTCGGCCACCCCGGTGAAGGCCGGCTCCGTCGACCGGCACGACCCGGCCGCGCCCCACGACCACGAGAAGCACAACCTGTCCGGTCCGCTGACCGAGACGGTCGAGGCCCAGCGCGAAGAGGCGCTGAAGCAGGTCATCTCCGGCGAGGCCGAGGTCAAGGAGCGCGACGGCTCCAAGGTCGTGGAGCTGGAGAGCGGCCGGGGCGGCAGCAAGTACGTCGAGCTGGGCCGGGAGAAGACCGACAAGATCTTCACCATCCTGGTCGAGTTCGGCGACAAGATCGACAGCCGCTACGGCGGCACGCCCGGCCCGCTGCACAACCAGATCGCCGAGCCGGACCGCACCAAGGACAACAGCACGGCCTGGAAGGCGGACTACAACCGCGAGCACTTCCAGGAGCTGTACTTCGGCGACGGCACCGACTCGATGAAGACCTACTACGAGAAGCAGTCCTCGGGCCGCTACTCGATCGACGGTACGGTCTCCGACTGGGTCAAGGTCCCCTACAACGAGGCCCGCTACGGCTCCAACAAGTGCGACCCGGACAACTGCGCCTGGTTCGCGGTGCAGGACGGCGTCACCGCCTGGGTCGAGCAGCAGAAGGCCGCCGGCAAGACCGACGCCGAGATCAAGGCGCAGCTCGCCGAGTACGACCAGTGGGACCGCTACGACCACGACGGCGACGGCGACTTCAACGAGCGCGACGGCTACATCGACCACTTCCAGATCGTGCACGCCGGCGAGGACGAGTCCGCGGGCGGCGGCGCGCAGGGCGAGGACGCCATCTGGGCGCACCGCTGGTACGCCTTCGGCACCGACGCCGGCGCGACCGGCCCCGAGGGCAACCGCCTCGGCGGCACCCAGATCGGCGACAGCGGCATCTGGGTCGGCGACTACACCATCCAGCCGGAGAACGGCGGACTCGGCGTCTTCGCCCACGAGTACGGCCACGACCTCGGCCTGCCGGACCACTACGACACCAACGGCGGCGAGAACTCCACCGGCTTCTGGACGCTGATGTCGTCCGGTTCCTGGCTCGGCACCGGCCGGAACGAGATCGGCGACCTGCCGGGCGACATGACCGCCTGGGACAAGCTCCAGCTCGGCTGGCTCGACTACGACGTGGCCAAGGCCGGGACCAAGTCCCGCCACAAGCTGGGCGTCGCCGAGTACAACACCGAGAACAAGCAGGCCCTCGTGGTCGAGCTGCCCGAGAAGGCCGTCACCACCGAGGTGGTCACCCCGGCCGAGGGCGCGACCCAGTGGTGGAGCGGCAGCGGCGACGACCTGCGCAACACCCTGACCCGCTCGGTCGACCTGACCGGCAAGACGTCGGCGAGCCTGACCCTGGACGGCTGGTACGACATCGAGGCCGACTACGACTACCTCTACACCGAGGTCTCCACGGACGGCGGCGCCAACTGGACGGCGGTCGACGGCACCGTGGACGGTCAGCCGATCCCGCGTGACGGCAGCGGCAAGCCTGCCCTGACCGGCACGGTCGACGGCTACAAGCCGCTCGCCTTCTCGCTGGACGCCTACGCCGGCAAGAAGATCGACCTGCGCTTCCGCTACGCCACCGACGGCGGCGTGGCCCAGAAGGGCTTCGCGGCGGACCGCATCACCGTCACCGCCGACGGCGCCGCGCTGTTCACGGACAATGCGGAGAGCGCGGACGCGGCCTGGACGGCCAACGGCTTCTCGCGCATCGGCGCCTCGTTCACCGAGGACTACGCCCAGTACTACATCGCCGAGAACCGTCAGTACGTCTCGTACGACAAGACCCTGAAGGTCGGCCCGTACAACTTCGGCTTCGCGGACCGTCCGGACTGGGTGGAGCACTACGCGTACCAGAACGGCCTGCTGATCTGGAAGTGGGACACCTCCCAGAAGGACAACAACACCAGTCAGCACCCGGGCACCGGCCTGCTGCTGCCGGTGGACTCCCACCCGACCGCGCTGAAGTGGTCCGACGGCACGCTGATGCGCGCCCGCATCCAGGCCTACGACTCGCCGTTCAGCCTCTACCGCACGGACGGCATGACGCTGCACAAGGCGGGCGTGCCCACCACCATCCCGTCGTCGAAGGGCGTTCCGGTCTTCAACGACCACCTGAACGACTACTACGACGAGACGAACCCGCGGGCCGGTGTCAAGATCACTGACACCAACACCAAGATCAGGATCGTCAAGGAGGCCCTGAACGGCTCGACGATCTCGCTCGAGGTCGGCCCCGCCCTGCGGTAACCGGTATATCCGCAGGTCAGACGCGTATCGGCGGCAACCCCTTGGCGGGTTGCCGCCGATCGTGTTTAGGTGCGTGCTGTGGCTCTCTTATTGACACCGACACGCACGGGGGTATGACGCGCATGGCCGCAGGAGGTTTCTGCAAGCTGCCGAACGGATCGGTGGTGGTGGCGCTGAACCTGCCCAGCCCCGCCGCCGGAGGTCCGGCCGGCGTCCGGGTCCTCGTCCACGCCCAGAACCGGGCGCGCGCCCTGACCAGGCTGCGCAACCTGGGACTGCGCGCGGTCTACCTGCGGGGCAACGCGGCCCCGCCGACCCCGGACGAGATCACGGCGGTCCTGCACCACCCCGACGGCCTCATATGGCGCACGGCCCCGCAGACCGGGGTGACGATCACCGAACTCTGGCACCCGATCCGCGCCCTCCTGCGCAGGCCGGCGGCGTCGGCGTGAGCCCCCGGCCCCCGGCTACTGAGCGGCTCCCCGGCTGACCACCGGCTTTCCCGTCAGTTCCACGCCCGCCGCGCGCAGCTCCTCCAGAGCCCGCTCGGTGGTGTCCGGGGCCACGCCCGCGGTCAGGTCGAGCAGGACGTGGGTGCGGAAGCCCTCGCGGGCGGCGTCCAGGGCGGTGGCCCGTACGCAGTGGTCGGTGGCGATGCCGACGACGTCCACCTCGTCGACGCTGCGCTCGCGCAGCCAGTCGGCGAGGGCGACGCCGTTCTCGTCGGTGCCCTCGAAGCCGCTGTAGGCGGCGGCGTAGGCGCCCTTGTCGAAGACGGCCTCGACGGCGCCGGAGGCGATCGCCGGGGCGAAGTTCGGGTGGAATCCGACGCCCTCGGTGCCCGCGACGCAGTGCGCGGGCCAGGAGTGGACGAAGTCGGGGTTGTCGGCGAAGTGGCCGCCGGGGGCGATGTGGTGGTCGCGGGTGGCCACGACATGGCGGTAGCCGGCGGGGGCCTGCCCGATCAGCTCGGTGATCGCGGCGGCCACGTCGGCCCCGCCGGCCACCGGGAGGCTGCCCCCCTCGCAGAAGTCGTTCTGCACGTCAACGACGATCAAGGCGCGGCGCATGGTCGGTGTCCTTCGGCTGAGGATTGCGGTGGGCGGGGTACGGGGGGCCGGGGTCTGGACTCCCGAGCCTAGAGACTGCGCGGGTGGTACGGGAGGGGCTCTCCGGAAGCATCCGGCCGCGCAGGGGCGGCGCGCCGGATGTCCGGGTACCCCGTCTACTCGCCGTGCACGTGTTCCGTGGGCAGGACCGGCTCCCCGCGGGAGAGCTGCGTGGCGGACAGGGGCAGGGCGGCTCGGGCGGCGATGTGGCGGTCGCGGGGTGCGTCCAGGGGCTCGCGCGTGAGGACCTCGCCCCCCTTGACCAGCTGCACCTGGAGCAGGTGGTCGACGAGATGCGCCGGGACCGGGCCGGTGCCGACGACCTCGGCCTCGGCGACGCCCTGCTCGTCGGGGCGGCGCGCGGCCCACTTGCGGCCGCCGAGGGAGCTCTTGCCGCCCGTGGACTTCTTGGCCACCGGCACCAGGGGCGCGTCCGGGTCGGCGGAGGCGGCGCGGGCGACCAGCTTGTAGACCATCGAGCTGGTGGGGTGCCCGGAGCCGGTGACCAGCTGGGTGCCGACCCCGTAGGCGTCCACGGGCGCCGCCGCCAGCGAGGCGATGGCGTACTCGTCCAGGTCCGAGGTGACGATGATCCGCGTGTCCGTGGCGCCCAGCTCGTCCAGCTGCCGGCGCACCCGGTGCGCGACCAGCAGCAGGTCGCCGGAGTCGATCCGCACCGCGCCGAGCCCGGGACCGGCCACCTCCACGGCCGTGCGGACGGCCTCGGTGACGTCGTAGGTGTCCACCAGGAGGGTGGTGCCCCGGCCCATGGTGTTGACCTGTGCCCGGAAGGCGTCCCGCTCGCGGTCGTGCAGGAGGGTGAAGGCGTGGGCGGAGGTGCCGACCGTCGGGATGCCGTAGCGGAAACCGGCCGCCAGGTCCGAGGTCGAGGAGAAGCCGCCGACGTAGGCGGCGCGGGCGGCGGCCACCGCGGCCAGCTCGTGGGTGCGCCGGGCGCCCATCTCGATCAGCGGGCGGTCCCCGGCCGCCGACGACATCCGGGACGCGGCGGCGGCGATCGCCGAGTCGTGGTTGAGGATCGACAGGATCACCGTCTCCAGCAGCACGCACTCCGCGAAGCTGCCCTCCACCCGCAGCACCGGCGAGCCCGGGAAGTACACCTCGCCCTCCGGGTAGCCCCAGATGTCGCCGGTGAACCGGTATCCGGCCAGCCACTCCAGGGTCTCGGGGCCGACGATGCCCCGCTCGCCCAGGAAGCCGAGGACGTCCGCGTCGAAGCGGAAGTTCTCCACGGCGTCCAGCACCCGCCCGGTGCCCGCCACCACGCCGTACCGGCGCCCCTCCGGCAGCCGCCGGGTGAAGACCTCGAAAACGCTGCGCCGCCCGGCGGTGCCCGCCTTCAGGGCGGCCTGGAGCATCGTCAACTCGTACTGGTCCGTGAAAAGAGCCGTCGAGGGGACTTCCACCGGCAGCCCAAGGTCCGCTGTGTTCATGGCAAGAAGGATACCCCATTCTCGTCAGTGTGACGATTTATGGCGGGCATGGCAGCATGGAGAGGTGACGTCAGCCGCTCCCATCGAGATCGAACGCACCGAGTCGGCGGAGGAGGTCTCTGCCGTTCCCGAGCCGGACGTCCCCTGGGTCACGATCGTCCACAACGACCCGGTCAACCTCATGAGCTACGTGACGTACGTCTTCCAGACGTACTTCGGCTACTCCAAGGACAAGGCCACCAAGCTCATGCTCGACGTCCACCACAAGGGCCGGGCGGTCGTCTCCAGCGGCAGTCGCGAGGAGATGGAACGCGACGTGCAGGCCATGCACGGCTACGGACTGTGGGCCACCCTCCAGCAGGACCGGAAGTAGCGAACGCCGCCATGCCAGGAACCTTCGAACCGCTCCCCGGCGGCGGCGCGGCCGTCGCGCTCGACGAGGTCGAGATCTCCATCATCCGCTCCCTCGCCCTGCAGCTCCTGGAGCTCATCGGTCCCGGCCCCGCCGAGGACGCCGACGCCGACCCGCTCGCCGAACTGTTCTCCGAGGGCCCCAGCGAGCCCCCCTCCGACCCGGTGCTGCGCCGCCTCTTCCCCGACGCCTACACCGACCCCGAGCGCACGCCCGACTCCGCCGTGGACGCCGAGGAGCGCAAGGCGTACTCCGCCGAGTTCCGCCGCTACACCGAGAACGACCTGCGCGCCGGCAAGCGGGACAACGCCCTCGCGGTCATCCGCACCCTGGACGCCCTGGCTCCCGGCGAGGACGGCGGCGCCGTTCTCCAGCTCTCCCCGGACCAGTCCCGGCAGTGGCTCGGCGCCCTCAACGACCTGCGCCTGGCCATCGCCGCCCGGCTGGAGATCACCGACGAGGACGACACCGACCTGCTCTACCGGCTGCCGGACGAGGACCCGCGCAAGCCGATGGTGATGGCCTATCTCTGGCTCGGCGGCCTCCAGGAGACCCTGGTCACGACGCTCATGCCCTGACATGACGTGACATCTCCGGGCAGGCTGTTCGCTCAGCGGACGCTCAAATCCGGATAACGATCCCGTCAACGCTCCGGCCGCCCTTGCACCCCTCGGGTGCGCTTTGCCCCTTTTTCCTGTGCCGTGCGCCACACGCGCCTCGGATACCGGCTGCCGCCGCCGTGATAAATCTTCACGACCGCCCGGCGACACCACCCATGTCCCGCCGGGTGCGCCACCGAGCCGACGACCGTCGGCCAGGCAACAGCTCCAGAACATCCGGGGGGATCGTGACCCGGTCCGAGGCCGACGAGAGGCCGCGGGGCGGGATGGAGAAAGGCGCACTGCATGGCCTCCGTGAAGGTCGACAACCAGCACACCTCGGAAGAGGGCTACGAACGCGGACTCGGCAGCCGCCAGGTCCAGATGATCGCCATCGGCGGCGCCATCGGCGTCGGCCTCTTCCTGGGCGCCGGGGCGAACATCGCCAAGGCCGGGCCCAGTCTGATCCTGATGTACGCCCTCGCCGGCGTGATCATCTTCTTCATCATGCGGGCCCTGGGCGAGCTGCTGCTCTACCGCCCCGTGTCGGGCTCGTTCGCCGAGTACTCCCGCGAGTTCCTCGGCCCGTTCTTCGGCTACTTCACCGGCTGGACGTACTGGCTGATGTGGGTCGTCACCGGCATGGCCGAGCTGACGGCCGCCGCGATCTACGTCAACTACTGGTGGCCGGCCGTCCCCCAGTGGGTCACGGCACTGGTCTTCCTGGTGATCCTCTTCGCCGCCAACCTGATCTCCGTCAAGCTGTTCGGCGAGATCGAGTTCTGGTTCTCGATGGTCAAGGTCACCGCCCTGATGGGCATGATCGTCATCGGCCTCGGTGTGCTCACCTTCGGTTTCAGCGCGGCCGGCGACACCGCCGCCGTCTCCAACCTCTGGGCCTTCGACGGCTTCTTCCCCAAGGGCGTCGGCTCCTCCCTGATGACCCTCCAGGGCGTCATGTTCGCCTACCTCGCCGTCGAGCTGGTCGGCGTCACCGCCGGCGAGTCCGAGGACCCCGAGAAGACCCTCCCCAAGGCCATCAACACCCTGCCCTGGCGGATCGCCCTCTTCTACGTCGGCGCCCTCACCGTCATCCTCTGCGTGGTGAAGTGGACCGAGTTCGCACCCGGCGTGAGCCCCTTCGTCGCCGCCTTCGCCCAGATCGGCATCCCGGCCGGCGCCGGCATCGTCAACTTCGTGGTCCTCACCGCCGCCCTGTCGTCCTGCAACTCCGGCATGTACTCCACGGGCCGCATGCTGCGCACCCTGGCCGACAACGGCGAGGCCCCGCGCGTCTTCACCAAGCTCTCCGCCACCCGCACCCCCGCCCTCGGCATCACCGTCTCGGTGCTGTTCATGGGCATCGGCGTGGTGCTCAACTACGTCGTCCCGGAGAAGGCGTTCGGCTACGTCACCTCCGTCGCCGTCGCCGCCGGCATCTGGACCTGGCTGATGATCCTGGTCAGCCACGTCCTGTACCGCCGCGCGGTCGAGGCGGGCCGGCTGCCGGCCTCCTCCTTCCCGGCGCCGGGCGGCGCGGTCTGCTCGTACATCGCCATCGCGTTCCTGATCTTCGTGACCGGCATCATCGTCTGCGACGCCGACGCCCGCGTCAGCCTGATCGTGATGGCCGGCTGGGCCGTCGCCCTGTGGATCGGCTGGTCCGTCCTCAAGGTCCGCAACCCGCGGATCGCCGAACGCCGCACCCCGGAGCAGCCCGGCCCGCTCGGCTGACGAGCCGCCGGGAGCCGCCGGCGGGCGGCCGTCGAGCCCTCGACCGGCGACCGCCGAGCCGCCGGCGACCGACCGCCGAGCCCTCGGCGAAGTCGCCGGTCGACGGCACCGCGTCCGGCATGCGGGCCGCCCCGTACCACCCCTCGGTACAGGGCGGCCCGTCCGCTTATCCTGACCACCATGCTGACCATCACCCAGGTGCTGTTCGACCAGATCGTCGCCCACGCCCGCGCGGACCACCCCGACGAGGCGTGCGGCGTGGTGGCCGGACCGGTGGGCTCGGGACGCCCCGAGCGCTTCATCCCCATGCTCAACGCCGCCCGCTCGCCCACCTTCTACGAGTTCGACTCGGGCGATCTCCTCAAGCTCTACCGCGAGATGGACGACCGCGACGAGGAGCCGGTGATCATCTACCACTCGCACACCGCGACCGAGGCCTACCCCTCCCGCACCGACATCTCCTACGCCAACGAGCCCGGCGCGCACTACGTCCTCGTCTCCACCGCGGACACCGACGAGGCCGGCCCGTTCCAGTTCCGTTCGTTCCGGATCGTCGAGGGAGAGGTCACGGAAGAGGAGGTCAAGGTGGTCGAGAGCTACTGACCGCGCCCGACCGCCGCCGCCGAACTCACGCCCTTGTCGCAGCGATCTCGTACTTCGGATGAAATCTGTCCGAAGGATGGGATCACATTCCAGGAGCCGGACCGGGAATCGATACGATGAGCCCATGGTTTTCCACGACGTGAGCGAAAAGACGCCGGGCACGCTGCTCGTGGCGCGGCTGCACGTCGATCTGTGCAGGCTCGCCAGCGCCATCTGTTGACGCCGGACCCTGCCGCCGCACGGCCGTGAGCCGCGGCGCCCTCATACGCACGACCTGCTGTATCTGCGCCGCCGCGCGCCTTATCGACCTGACTTCTCCCGACAGGAGCCCTGAGCCATGGCCATCGAGGTCCGCATCCCCACCATCCTCCGCCAGTACACCGACGGCCAGAAGGCCGTCGAGGGCGCCGGGGAGACCCTCGCCGAGCTGTTCGCCGACCTCGAGACCCGCCACTCGGGCATCCAGGCCCGCATCGTGGACGGCGACCAGCTGCGCCGCTTCGTCAACGTCTACCTCAACGACGAGGACGTCCGCTTCCTCGAGGGCATCAACACCAAGCTCACCGACGGCGACAACGTCACGATCCTGCCGGCCGTGGCCGGCGGCATGGCCTGACGGCGATGCGATACGACTCCCCGCTGGCCGCGGTGGGCAACACCCCCCTGGTGCGCCTGCCGCGGCTGTCGCCGTCCGCCGACGTCCGGATCTGGGCCAAGCTGGAGGACCGCAACCCGACCGGCTCCGTCAAGGACCGCCCCGCCCTGCACATGATCGAGCAGGCGGAGAAGGACGGCCGGCTCACCCCCGGCTGCACCATCCTGGAGCCCACCTCCGGCAACACCGGCATCTCCCTCGCCATGGCGGCCAAGCTCAAGGGCTACCGCATGGTGTGCGTCATGCCCGAGAACACCTCCCAGGAACGCCGGGACCTGCTCGGCATGTGGGGCGCCGAGATCATCTCCAGCCCGGCCGCCGGCGGCTCCAACACCGCCGTCCGCGTCGCCAAGGAACTCGCCGCCGAGCACCCCGACTGGGTGATGCTCTACCAGTACGGCAACCCGGACAACGCCGGCGCCCACTACGCCACGACCGGCCCGGAGATCCTCGCCGACCTGCCGTCCGTCACCCACTTCGTCGCCGGCCTCGGCACCACCGGCACCCTCATGGGCGTCGGCCGCTACCTGCGCGAGCACAAGCCGGACGTGAGGATCGTCGCCGCCGAGCCGCGTTACGACGACCTCGTCTACGGCCTGCGCAACCTCGACGAGGGCTTCGTCCCCGAGCTGTACGACGCCTCCGTCCTCACCACCCGCTTCTCCGTCGGCTCCGCCGACGCCGTCACCCGCACCCGCGAGCTGCTCCAGCAGGAGGGCATCTTCGCTGGCGTCTCCACCGGCGCCGCGCTGCACGCCGCGATCGGCGTCGGCAACAAGGCCGTCAAGGCCGGCGAGAGCGCGGACATCGTGTTCGTCGTCGCCGACGGCGGCTGGAAGTACCTCTCCACCGGCGTCTACACCGCCGCCACCACCGAAGAGGCCATCGAGGTCCTCCAGGGCCAGCTGTGGGCGTGAGCGCTACGTCGTGAGGTGGCGGACCTGGTCCCACAGGACCGGGTCCACCACCCCGACCCGGCGCCGGAAGTCGCCCACCGGCACTTCCCGCAGCTCGTCCGTCTCCAGGAAGCTCGCCCGCCCCCGCGCGTCCCCGACCGACCCCGGCGGCAACGGGATCACCCCGCACCGCTCGTCCCGGTACCTACTGGTGATCTTCGCGACCGTGGCCCGCCGCCCGCGCACCGCCAGCACCAGACACGGCCGGTCCTTCGCCCCCGGACCGTCCTCGTAGGGCACGTTCGCCCACCAGATCTCCGCCGCCCGCGGCCGCCCCGCAGGCCCCTCCGCCCGCCCCGGCGGCCGGGTCCGCCGCCCCGCCGGACGCCGCCTCCAGCCGCCCGCGAGCACGGCGGCCACCGCGAGCAGCACCACCGCCGCCACCGCCGGCCACCAGGACGTGTCCATACGACGACCGTACCGGCGCACAGCCCGCCCCGCGCCCTCCCGCGCGCCCCACACGCCCCGCAGCCAGCCGAACCGGTGACAGCACAGGTGAGTTCGCCCACAACGCCCCCTGGCGGAGGAGCGACCGGAGGCTGCGCGCCTTACGCTCGACGGACCGCACGACCCCCGTCTTCTCACATCCGCCAGCGGAGGTTTCTGCTTCATGAAGCTCACCGTCGTCGGCTGCTCGGGGTCGTTCCCGTCCGCGGAATCGGCCTGCTCGAGCTACCTCGTAGAGGCCGACGGCTTCCGGCTGCTCCTCGACATGGGCAACGGCGCCCTGGGCGAGCTGCAGCGCCACTGCGGTCTCTACGACCTCGACGCGATCTTCCTCAGCCACCTGCACGCCGACCACTGCATCGACATGTGCGCCTACTTCGTGGCGCGCTACTACCGGCACGACGGCGGGCGCTGCGCCCCCCTCCCGGTCTACGGCCCCGAGGGCACCGAACACCGCCTGACCACCGCGTACGCCGACACGCCCTCGGCCTCCTCGATGAGCGAGGTCTTCGACTTCCACACGGTCAAGCCGTCCACCTTCGACATCGGCCCCTTCACGGTGCACACCGAGCGGGTCGCCCATCCCGTGGAGGCGTACGGCATCCGCGTCGAGCACGGCGGACGGACCCTGACCTACTCCGGCGACACCGGCGTCAGCGCGGCCCTCGACGAACTCGCCCGGGACGCCGACCTGTTCCTGTGCGAGGCCGCCTTCACGCACGGCAAGGAGGACATCCCCGACCTCCACCTCAACGGCCGCGAGGCGGGAGAGACGGCGACCCGGGCGGGCGCCCGCCGCCTGCTCCTCACCCACATCCCCCCGTGGACCGACCCCGAGGTGAACCTCGCCGACGCCCGCGCGGTGTACCGCGGGCCGGTCGAGCTGGCGGCGCCGGGACGGTCGTACGACATCTAGCCGCGGACAGGCCGAGGGCCCCGGATCCGTCCGATCCGGGGCCCTCGGCACGCATGTTCCGGCCCGCCGCTACTTGGCCTCCGCCTTCTGCAGCTCGGCCAGTTCCTCGTCGGACTCGCGGCCCGGCGTCGGCAGGTTGAACTTCGTGATCGCGAAGCGGAAGACCACGTAGTACACCGCACCGAAGCCGACGCCGACCAGGGCCAGGCCCCACGGGTTGGTCGCGATGCCCAGGTTCAGGACGAAGTCGATCGCACCGGCCGAGAAGCCGAAGCCGTCCTTCATGCCCAGCGCCCAGGTCAGCGCCATCGAGACGCCGGTGAGGACGGCGTGAACGGCGTAGAGCACCGGCGCGATGAACATGAACGTGAACTCGATCGGCTCGGTCACGCCGGTGAGGAACGAGGTCAGCGCCAGGGAGAACATCATGCCGCCGACGACCTTGCGGCGCTCGGGGCGGGCGCAGTGCACGATCGCCAGGCAGGCGGCGGGCAGCGCGAACATCATGATCGGGAAGAAGCCGGTCATGAACTGGCCCGCCGTCGGGTCGCCGGCCAGGAAGCGGGCGATGTCGCCGCTCTTGCCCTCGTACTCGCCCGCCTGGAACCACGGGAAGGAGTTCAGCAGGTGGTGCATGCCGACCGGGATCAGCGCACGGTTGGCCACACCGAAGATGCCGGCGCCCACCGCGCCCGAGCCGACCAGCCACTCGCCGAAGTTGTGCAGACCCGCGCCGAGAACCGGCCAGATGTAACCGAAGACGATGCCGATGACCAGACCCGCGAAGGCCGACAGGATCGGGACCAGGCGACGGCCGCCGAAGAACCCCGCCCAGCCGGGCAGCTTGGTGCGGTGGAAACGCTGGTAGAGCAGGGCGACGACCAGGCCCATGACGACGCCGCCGAGGACCTTGGCGTCCACCGCCTGCTCCACCATGACGATCTTGCCGTCGACTATGGCTTCCTTCTTGGGCAGATTGCCGTCGGTGAAGGTGCCCAGCACGCTCTTGAAGACCAGGTAGCCGACCACCGCCGACAGGGCCGTCGAACCGTCCGACTTCTTCGCGAAGCCGATCGCGATGCCCACCGCGAACAGCAGCGCCATGTTGTCGAGAATGGCGTTGCCGCCGGCCGTCATGAAGCCCGCGATCTTCGTCAGGAAGGCCGGGTACTCCGGGTCGCCCAGCATGTCCGCGTTGCCGAAGCGAACCAGCAGCGCCGCCGCCGGCAGCACCGCCACCGGCAGCATCAGGCTGCGGCCGATGCGCTGCAGCTGCGCCATCACGCGGGAGCCCCGGCTCTTCTTCTCGTCGGCCGCGGGAGCGGCGCCGGCGTCGGTCACAACTTCCTCCTGGGGGTGCCCCCGGCCGAGGACCGGGGGAGGCAAGGCGCCGCCCATGAGGGCAGTACGCGGAGATGGTCTACACCAGACTGGTGTAGACCTGTTGTAGCACGACGCGGCAAGGAAGAGGAACCCGCACTTCCCCGACGTTTGGCGACCGTCCACCCCGTGGTGTAGACCAGTCGCCGGAGGTCCGCCACCGTGGCGCCATCATCACGGCACCCACCGGACCGCCGCTCGCGAAGATGGGCCGACTGTGGGTTACTGCCACAAAGCGACCGCGCACCAGGGAGAAGGACATGGCCAGCAAGGCTGAGAAGATCGTCGCCGGGCTCGGTGGCATCGACAACATCGAGGAGATCGAGGGCTGCATCACCCGGCTGCGCGTCGAAGTCAACGACGCCTCCCTGGTCGACGACGCCGCCCTCAAGAACGCCGGCGCCCACGGCGTCGTCAAGATGGGCAGCGCCGTCCAGGTCGTCATCGGCACCGACGCCGACCCCATCGCCGCGGACATCGAAGACATGATGTGAGCCCCACCGGCCCACCCAGGGGCCCATTCCCGCCACCGGCCGGGGAAGGGCCCCTTCCGCATGCCACTAGGCTCACCCCATGTCTCGAATCGACGGCCGCACCCCCCAACAGCTCCGCCCCGTCACCATCGAACGCGGCTGGAGCAAGCACGCCGAAGGCTCCGTCCTCGTCTCCTTCGGCGACACCAAGGTCCTGTGCACCGCCTCCGTCACCGAAGGCGTGCCGCGCTGGCGCAAGGGCAGCGGCGAAGGCTGGGTCACCGCCGAATACGCCATGCTCCCCCGCGCCACCAACACCCGCGGCGACCGCGAAGCCGTCAAAGGCCGCATCGGCGGCCGCACCCACGAGATCTCCCGCCTCATCGGCCGCTCCCTGCGCGCCGTCATCGACTACAAAGCCCTCGGCGAGAACACCGTCGTCCTCGACTGCGACGTCCTCCAGGCCGACGGCGGCACCCGCACCGCCGCCATCACCGGCGCCTACGTCGCCCTCGCCGACGCCATCGGCTGGGCCCAGGGCAAGAAACTGATCAAGCCCGGCCGCAAGCCCCTCACCGGAACCGTCAGCGCCGTCTCCGTCGGCATCGTCGCCGGCACCCCCCTCCTCGACCTCTGCTACGAGGAAGACGTACGCGCCGACACCGACATGAACGTCGTCTGCACCGGCGACGGACGCTTCGTCGAAGTCCAGGGCACCGCCGAAGCCGAACCCTTCGCCCGCCAGGAACTCGACGCACTCCTCGACCTCGCCGTCACCGGCTGCACCGAACTCGCCGCACTCCAGCGCACCGCACTCGAACTCTAGAAAACCGCGGGACGGGCGGCGGCCGGTGGCAACCACGCCGCCCACCACAGCGTCTGAACAACCACGGGCGCACGGCTCAACCCCGCGCGCCCGGCCAGCCGACAGTGGCCCACCCGGGCCAGCAGGGAGGAACCGTTCCATGGCCGCGAGCCGCAGCCGTCGCCGCACCGCAGCCGTCGCCGCCACCATGGCCGCGATCGCCCTCACCGCCGGACTCACCACCGGCTGCGCCGCCGTCGACAAGGCCCTCGACTGCGTCCAGACCGCCGACGCCATCGCCGACAGCGTCACCGACCTCCAGCAGGCCGTCGAGTCCGCCGCCAACGACCCGACACAACTGCAGGAATCCCTCGACGCCATCGAGAAGAACCTCGGCGAAATCGGCGACAAGACCGACAACGCCGACGTCGAAAAGGCCGTTCAGGACCTCGAACAGGCCGTGAACAACGTCCGCACGGCCGTCGAGAACGGCGACGAGACCCCCGACATCAGCCCCGTCACCGACGCGGCCGGCGAACTCACGAAGGTCTGCACCCCCTGATACTGGTGCCCATGACCCGCCTGATCCTCGCCACCCGCAACGCCGGCAAGCTCACCGAACTGAAGGCGATCCTCGCCGACGCAGGCCTGACCCACGACCTCGTCGGCGCGGACGCCTTCCCGGAGATCCCCGACGTCCGCGAAACCGGCATCACCTTCGCCGAGAACGCCCTGCTCAAGGCCCACGCCCTGGCCAGGGCCACCGGCCTGCCCGCCGTCGCCGACGACTCCGGCCTGTGCGTCGACGTCCTGGGCGGCGCCCCCGGCATCTTCTCCGCCCGCTGGTCCGGCCGCCACGGCGACGACCAGGCCAACCTCGACCTGCTCCTCGCCCAGCTCTCCGACATCGCCGACGAACACCGCGGCGCCCACTTCGCCTGCGCCGCCGCCCTGGCCCTCCCCGACGGCACGGAACGCGTGGTCGAGGGCCGCCTGAGCGGCACCCTCCGCCACACCCCGGCCGGCACGGGCGGCTTCGGCTACGACCCGATCCTCCAGCCGGAGGGCGAGACGAGGACGTGCGCGGAACTGACGCCGCAGGAGAAGAACGCGATCAGCCACCGGGGGAAGGCGTTCCGGGCGCTGGTGCCGGTGGTCAGGGAGCTGCTGGGCTGAGGCGCAATGGCCTGCGAATCACCCTTCGATTCGCAGGCCATTCATGTGCGGCGGAAGGGATTCGAACCCTCAAGCCCGATCAAGGGCCACAGATCCTAAGTCTGCTGCGTCGCCATTGCGCCACCGCCGCCAGCGCCTGCCATGGTACCGGGAACTCCGCGTCGGCCTGAGCCTCCCCTGCACCAGGTGCTGGTAATCGCGTGGCAGTTGGGGCACAGCAGCCGCACGTTCTCGCGGCAGGACGAGGACGGTCAGACGCCCAGATCCTTGATGATCTTGGCGACGTGCCCCGTCGCGCGGACGTTGTACAGGGCACGCTCGACCTTGCCCTCCTCGTCCACCACGATCGTGGAGCGGATGACGCCCAGGTAGGTGCGGCCGTAGTTCTTCTTCTCGCCGTACGCGCCGTACGCGTCGAGGACCTTGTGGTCCGGGTCGGCCAGGAGGGTGACCTTGAGGGACTCCTTCTCGCGGAACTTCGCGAGCTTCTCGGGGGTGTCCGGGGAGATGCCGAGGACGTCGTAGCCGGCGCCGGCCAGGAGGTCGAGGTTGTCGGTGAAGTCGCAGGCCTGCTTGGTGCAGCCCGGTGTCAGGGCGGCCGGGTAGAAGTAGACGATGACCTTGCGGCCCCGGTGGTCCGCCAGGGAGACGTCGTTGCCGTCGGCGTCGGGCAGGGTGAAGTCGGGGGCCACGTCCCCGGGCTGGAGTCGCTCGCTCATCGGACCAGCGTAACCGGGGGTGTGCACGGTGCGGGCAGCCGGGGAACTGACAGACTGTCCGGAAGAAGCATGCATCGGTTGACTTCGGAGGCCCCACCGTGGCGGACACGTCGGACACGAGAACCCCGGCGCAGATCGAGGCGGACATCAAGCGCCGCCGGGCGATGCTGGCCGAGACGCTCGACGAGATCGGGGTGCGGGTGCATCCGAAGACGATCGTCGGGGACGCCAAGGCCAAGGTGGCCTCGAACATCGACCACACGCTGGGCCGGGCGTACGTCCAGGTGAACCGGGCGCTGACGGACGTGCGGGCGCAGTTCGTGGACGAGGAGGGCGCGCCCCGGATGTCGCGTGTGCTGCCCGTCGCGCTGGTGGCCGTGGGCGTGGTCGGCCTGTTCGTGGCCGGCGGCCGGCGGCGTCGGCGCTGATGCGACCCTCTCGCGTACGCATTCGGCCGAGGCAGGTAGGTTCACAGGCGTGAGCGCCAACAGAAACGACGACAGCACCCATCCCGACAAGCTGCCCATCCGGATGTTGCACGACCGTGTGCTCGTGCGGCAGGACACCAGTGAGGGTGAGCGGCGTTCCGGCGGCGGCATTCTGATTCCCGCCACGGCGGCCGTGGGCCGTCGGCTGGCGTGGGCGGAGGTCGTGGCGGTGGGGCAGAACGTGCGGACGGTGGAGCCCGGGGACCGGGTTCTGTACGACCCGGAGGACCGTGCCGAGGTGGAGGTGCGGGGCGTGGCGTACGTGCTGATGCGCGAGCGCGATCTGCACGCCGTGGCCGCGGACCGGTTCGAGGGGTCCGAGGACTCGACGGGGTTGTATCTGTAGTTCCCCGCAGCGGGGAGAGGACGGGACCGGCGACGTTCGTCGCCGGTCCCGTCGGCCTGTGCGGATCACTGTCTGCGGCTTGTCACCGGCCCCGGTCCAGGGCCTGTCCCCGTGGTCGTGCCGGTCGTGCCCGTTGTGGTGCCGCCGTCCGCCGTGCCTCCGGGGAGGCCGCCCGTCGTGGTGCCGCCGGTGTCGGTGCCGGCCGTGGCGCCGCCGTCCGTGGTGGCGCCGCCGTCGGTGGTGGTGCCGCCGTCGGTGGTGGCGCCGCCCGTGACGGGTCCGCCGGTGGTGGCGCCGCCGTCGGTGGCCGTGCCGCCCGTGGTGGTCGTGGTGCCGCCGCCGGGTGTGGTGGGGCTGTCGGTCCGGCCGCCGTCGTCGTCGCCTCCCGTGGTCGTGCCGCCGCCGTCGGAGGGTTCCTCGGGCTCGGGGGCGCCGGTGTCGTCGGGGATGTCCGGGATCTGCCACTCGTCGGTGCGGCCGTCCTGGACGCGCAGGTCGAAGTCGGTGGCGGGGGTGTCCTTCAGTGCCTCGCGGGTGTACTGGGCCCAGATCTGTGCGGGCGGGCCGCCGCCGTTGACGCGGGGCAGGCCGAGGGCGCCGTAGAGGGGCTTGTGGTCGGCGGTCACGGGGTCCTGGCCCATGACGGCGACGACCGTGGCGAGGTCGGGGGTGTAGCCGGCGAACCAGGCGGCGGTGTCCTCCTCGGCGGTGCCGGTCTTGCCGGCCGCGGGGCGGCCGGCGGCCTGGGCCTCGGTGCCGGTGCCGTTGCGGACGACGCTGCGCAGGACGGCGGTGGTGGTGTCGGCGGCCTCCCGGGTCACCGCCTGCCGGGTTCCGCGCTCGGGCAGGGGGATCTCTGCGCCGTCCTTGGTGATCTTCTCGACCATGGTGTAGGTGCCGTGTTCGCCGTGGTTGGCGAGGGTGGCGTAGGCCTCGGCCATGTCCAGGGCGCTCGCGGTGGCGGTGCCGAGGGCGACGGAGGGGCCGGCGTGGAGGCTGGGGGTGTCGGGGGAGAGGCCGAGGTCGACGGCGGTGTCCTTGACCTTCTGGGGGCCGACGTCGACGGCCATCTGCGCGTAGACGGAGTTGACGGACTTGTCGGTGGCCTCGCGGACGCTGATGTCGCCGTAGGAGACCTGGTCCTCGTTCTCGGGGGCGTACGAGCCGGTCCAGCCTTCGACGGGGCGTTCGCTGGTGCCGTCGTAGACGGTGTCGGGGGTGATGACGCGGCCGTCCTGGGTGGTGGAGTCGTGGTGGACGGCGGCGGTGAGGACGAAGGGCTTGAAGGTGGAGCCGACCTGGAAGTCCCGTCGGGTGGCGCCGTTGGTGTACTGCTTGACGTAGTCGATGCCGCCGTACATCGCGACGACCCTGCCGGTCCTGGGGTCGACGGAGGCGCCGCCCGCGCGGACGTACGTGTCGACCTTGCGGCTCTCGTCGAGGCGGGAGACGAGTTTGTCGTTGACGGCCTTCACGAAGGCGTCCTGCTTGGGCTTCTCCAGGGTGGTGGTGATCCGGTAGCCGCCCGCTTCGAGTTCCTCCTCGCTGACGACGCCGTGCCCGGTCAGGTATTCCTGGACGGCGTCCACGAGGTAGCCGCGCTGCCCGGACAGGCCGGTGGAGACGGTGGCCTCCTTCGGCATGGGGAAGTCGAGGCCGGCCCGCTCGGCGCTGCCGAGCCAGCCTTCCTTGACCATGCCGTCGAGCACGTAGCGCCAGCGGGCCTCGGCGGCGCGCCGGTTCTGGGGGTGGGCGACGACGTCGTACTCGCTGGGCGCGTTGAGCAGGGCGGCGAGGTAGGCGCCGCGTGCGGCGTCGAGGTCCTTGGCGTCGATGCCGTAGTAGGCCTGCGCGGCGGCCTGGATGCCGTAGGCGTTGCGGCCGAAGTAGCTGGTGTTGAGGTAGCCCTCGAGGATGTCGGCCTTGCTCTTCTCACGGTCGAGTTTGATCGCGATGAAGAACTCCTTCGCCTTGCGGGTGAGGGTCTGTTCCTGGGCGAGGTAGTAGTTCTTCACGTACTGCTGGGTGATGGTGGACCCGGACTGGCGGCCCTTGCCGGTGGCGGTGTTCCAGGCGGCGCGCACCATGGCCTTGGGGTCGACGGCGGACTCGGTGTAGAAGTCGCGGTCCTCGGCGGCGAGTACGGCGTGCTGGGCGGCCTTGGAGACCTGTGCGAGCCGGACGTTCTCGCGGTTGACCTCGCCGTCGCGGGCGAGCTGGGAGCCGTCGGCGTAGAGGTAGACGTTGCTCTGCTGGACGGCGAGCGCGTTGGCCGGCGGGATGTGGACCAGGGAGTAGCCGAGGACGAAGCCGCCGACGAGCAGCATGCCGGCGATGATCAAGGTGCCGAGTACGGTGCGCCAGGTGGGGATGATCCTGCGCCAGCCGGTGCGCCGGGGCCGCCCGGGCTTCTTCCCGGGCCCCGTGAGGCCCTGGACCACCGGCTGCTGCGGTTTCGGCTGCGGCTCGTCGCTCATGTCGTGCACGGACTCCTGATTCACGTCTTCCTGCCGTACGTCCCCTGGTTGAAGACTCTCGCACCAAGCGATCCGTTCCCTGATCGCGGCACGCGTCCGGCGGGAAATTGCGTGGCGTGCCGTCGGCGGCGGCCAGTAGGCTCCTGCGCTTCGGTGTCGGGCGGTGCGGGAGGCGGTCGGTGTGGGCGCGGGGCGGCTGTACCTGTCGGTCGCGGTGGGCGGCTTCCGGCGGTACGCGACCTACCGGGTGGCGACGGCGGCGGGCGTGTTCACGAACACCGTGTTCGGGCTGATCCTCGTCTACACCTATCTGGCGCTGTGGGACGAGAGGCCGGGCCTCGGCGGGTACGACCAGGCGCAGGCCGTGACCTATGTGTGGCTGGGGCAGGCGCTGCTGTCGACGCTCGCGATCGGGGGCGGGGGTTTCGAGACGGAGCTGATGGAGCGCATCCGTACGGGGGACGTGGCGATCGACCTGTACCGTCCGGCGGACCTGCAGTTGTGGTGGCTGGCCTCGGACGTGGGGCGGGCGATGTTCCAGTTGCTGGGGCGCGGGGTGGCGCCGTTCGCGTTCGGTGCGCTGGTGTTCGACGTGGCGTTGCCGTCGGAGGCGGGGACGTGGGCGGCGGCGCTGGTGGCGGTGGTGCTGGGGATGGTGGTGAGCTTCGGCATCCGGTACCTGATGGCGCTGTCGGCGTTCTGGCTGCTGGACGGCACGGGGGTGTCGCAGATGGGGATGCTGGTCGGGTTCTTCTGCTCGGGGATGCTGCTGCCGCTGAACCTGTTCCCGGGGGCGCTGGGGGAGGTCGTGCGGGCGCTGCCGTGGGCGTCGCTGCTGCAGGCGCCGGCGGATGTGCTGCTGGGGCGGGCCGATGTGTGGGGCACGTTCGCGTTCCAGGGGGCGTGGGCGGTGGCGCTGCTGGGGGCGGGGCGGCTGGTGCAGTCGGCGGCGACGCGGCGGGTGGTGGTGCAGGGTGGCTGACGTGACCCGGGTGGGGGAGGGGCTGCGGGCGTACCGGCTGATCGCCGGGATGTGGGTCCGTTCCACCATGGCGTACCGGGCTTCCTTCGCCATGACGACGCTGGGCAACTTCCTGGCGACGGGGCTGGACTTCGTGGCGATCCTGCTGATGTTCTCCCGTGTGGACGCGCTCGGCGGCTACTCGCTGCCCGAGATCGCGTTCCTGTACGGGCTGACCAATCTGGCGTTCGGGTTCGCGGATCTGGCGATCGGGTCGGCGGAGCGGCTGGGGCGGCGGGTGCGCGACGGCACGCTGGACACGCTGCTGGTGCGTCCGGCGCCGGTGCTGGCGCAGGTGTGCGCGGACCGGTTCGCGCTGCGCCGGCTGGGCCGGATCGTGCAGGCGTCGCTGGTGCTGGGGTATGCGCTGGCTTCGCTGGACGTGGACTGGACGCCGGCGAAGGTGCTGCTGATGCCGGTGATGGTGGTGAGCGGGTGCGGGATCTTCTGCGCGGTGTTCGTGGCGGGGGCGGCGTTCCAGTTCGTGGCGCAGGACGCGTCGGAGGTGCAGAACGCGTTCACGTACGGGGGCACGACGATGCTCCAGTATCCGCCGACGGTGTTCGGCAGGGAGCTGGTGCGCGGGGTGACGTTCGTGCTGCCGCTGGCCTTCGTCAACTGGGTGCCGGCCGCGTATGTGCTGGGGCGGCCGTATCCGCTGGGGCTGCCGGAGTGGGTGGCGTTCGCGCCGCCTCTGGTGGCGGTGGGGTGTGGTGCGCTCGCCGGGGCGGCGTGGCGGGCGGGTCTTCGTTCGTACCGGAGCACGGGGAGTTAGGGCGGTCATGACGGACAGCGGGATCGACGGGGTCGGCGGCGCCGGCGGATCGGGTGGGGCCGGGAGGGGCGGCGGCGCGTTCATCGAACTAAACGCCGTCGAGAAGGTGTTCGACGTTCGGAGGAAGGCGGGCTTCCTGCGGCGGGAGCGGCAGCAGGTGCGGGCGGTCGACTCGCTCTCCTTCTCCGTGGCGCGCGGCGAGATGGTCGGCTACATCGGCCCGAACGGCGCCGGCAAGTCGACCACGATCAAGATGCTGACGGGCATCCTCACCCCGAGCGGCGGCCGGCTGCGGGTCGCCGGCATCGACCCGTCGCGGGAGCGGGCCCGCCTGGCGCACCGGATCGGCGTGGTGTTCGGGCAGCGCACCACCCTGTGGTGGGACCTGCCGCTGATCGACTCGTACCGCCTGGTGCACCGCATGTACCGCATCCCCGGGGCCCGTTACCGCGAGAACCTCGACCGCTGCGTGGAACTCCTCGAACTGGGCGGCCTGCTGGACGTCCCGGTCCGTCAGCTCTCGCTCGGCCAGCGGATGCGCGGCGACATCGCGGCGGCGCTGCTGCACGACCCCGAGGTGCTGTACCTGGACGAGCCGACCATCGGCCTGGACGTCGTGTCCAAGGCCAGGGTGCGGGAGTTCCTGCGCGACCTGAACGCCGAGCGCGGCACGACGGTGCTGCTGACCACGCACGACCTCCAGGACATCGAGCAGGTGTGCTCCCGCGTGATGGTCATCGACCACGGCCGGCTGATGTACGACGGCCCGCTCGCCGGCCTGCACCAGGCGGGCGAGAGCGAGCGCACCCTCGTGGTCGACCTGGAGCGCGAACTGCCGCCCGTCGACGTGCCGCCGCCCGCGCGGGTCGTGCGGGTCGAGGGGCCGCGTCAGTGGCTGGCGTTCCCGGCGTCGGCGTCGGCGGCGCCGCTGGTGGCGCGGATCGCGGCGGAGTACCCGCTGGTCGACCTGTCGGTGCGGGAGCCGGACATCGAGGCCGTCATCGCGCGCATGTACGCGCAGGAGAGGGCGACGGCGTAGCACCGGGCGAGGGGCAGGCGCGGCCGGAGGGCGGGCGGCGGGGTGGTCGGGGGCGGGCGACGGCGTAGTGCCGGGCCGGGGGAATCCGTAGGCTGACCGTATGACCGACGATGCCCCGGAGCTGCGCGCCTCCGACGCCGACCGTGAGCGAGTGGCCGAGGTCCTGCGGGACGCCCTCGCGGAGGGCCGGCTGGACATGACGGAGTTCGAGGACCGCCTGGACGCCACGTACAAGGCCCGCACCTACGGGGAACTGGAGCCGATCACCCGCGACCTGCCGGCCGGACCGTCCGTCTCCCTGATCCAGGAACCCGGGGGCGACGGCGGCTGGGCGGACCGGATCACCGGCGGGGAGGGGACGTCCGAGTGGGGCGTCGCGGTGATGTCCGGCTTCCAGCGCAAGGGCCACTGGACGGTGCCGCGCCGCTTCAACTGCTTCGCCTTCTGGGGCGGCGGCGACATCGACCTGCGCGAGGCGTACTTCGCCGACCGGGAGGTCCGGATCAACTGCGTCGCCGTGATGGGCGGCGTGAACGTCGTCGTGCCGCCCGGCGTCGAGGTCGTGGTGCGCGGGATCGGCGTGATGGGCGGCTTCGACCACCGCGAGGAGGGCGTCCCGGCGGAACCGGGCGCGCCCCGGGTGGTCATCACCGGGTTCGCCTTCTGGGGCGGCGTGGGCGTCGAACGCAAACCGACCCGGGCGGAGCGCCGCCGGCTGAAGGAGGAGCGCCGCCTGGACAAGCGGGACCGCAGGGCGGCCCGCCGCGAGCTCCACGCGGAGTTCCGCGAGAACATCGAGAGCGCCCACCACCGCATGCTGGAGGGGCACCGCGACCTGATGAACCACCACCGCGAGGAGCGCCGGGAGCGCCGCGCCCGCCGCCGCCCCGGCGACGGCTGACCGAGGCCCTCGACGGCGGCCCCGGCCCTTCGCGGCTGCCGGAGGGCGCCCGCGTGCGGCGGGCCGGGACGGGGCGCGGAAACCGCCCCCGCCCGCCGCGGGGGTCGCCCGGCCCGGACCAGGCGGGGGCGGTCGTGGCCGTCGTGCCTCACAGCCGCGCCGACGTGGCCCCCTCCAGGGACCCCGCCTCGACGGCCGCCGCCATCGCCGCGTACCCCGCGTCGCTCGGGTGGAGATGGTCGCCGGAGTCGTAGCGCGGGAGCAGGCGGCGCGGGTCGTACGGGTCGCGCACCGCCTCGTCGAAGTCCGCCACGGCGTCGAAGACGCGGCCCGCGCGGATCTCGGCGTTGACGCGCTGCCGCACGGCCTCGCGGGCGTCGGTGTAGCCGCGGTGGCCGTGGAAGGGCATCAGGGTGGCCCCGACGGCGCGGATGCCGCGGGCGTGGGCGCGGTCGACCAGCTCGCGCAGGCCGTCGAGGATCGGCTCGGGGTCGGTGACGGACGGGGTGCGCAGGATGTCGTTGACGCCGAGGGCGATGACGACGACCTCGACGTTCGCGCCGCCGAGGACGTCTCGGGCGAAGCGGTTCAGGCCGCTGGGGTTGTCGGCGGGGCGGCCGAGGCCGTCGGTGAGGACGCGGTTGCCGCTGATGCCGTGGTTGACGACGCCGTAGCGGGGCGCGTCCGGCCCGGCGTCCGCCAGTCGGCGGGCGAGCACGTCGGGCCAGCGGCGGTTGGCGCCGACGGTGGAGGTGATGCCGTCGGTGAGGGAGTCTCCGAACGCGACGAGGGTCCCGGCGGCCTCCGCGCTGAGGACGTCCAGCGCCGTCAGGTACCGCCAGGACCCGGTGCGCCCGGTGAACGGCGTTCCGCTCTCGTCGCCCGCCCGGTCGCCGCGCGCGGCGTACGAGACCTGCCGCGCGTGCGGGTGGACGGTGACGGGTCCGGGCTCGGCGGGGGAGTACGTCGTCACCAGTACGTCCGCGTCCGCCGGCACGGCGATGCGCACGGGGTCGCTGGTGACCTGCTGCCCCGGCGGCACGACGACCTCGCCGTCCCCGTCGAAGGTCAGCCGCCGCAGCGTGCCCGGCACCGCCGCGGGCCCGTCCCCGGCGGCGAGGGCGAGGGTGGCGTGGGCGACGGTCAGCGGGCCGCGCCCGTAGAGATTGGACAGCGTGATCCGGGCACTCGTACCGCCGACGCTCGTGTGCACGACGTTGCGCACCGTGCGGTCGGTGAGGCCCGCCGTCTCGGTGCCGGGCTCGGCGGCGGCCGGGGAGGCGGCCCAGGACCCGACCCAGGTCGCGGTGGACGCGGGCGCGGCCGGCCGGTGCGACGGGCGGGGGCCCGCGGCCGTACGCCGGACGGCCGTACCGTCGTCGGAGCGGTCGGCGTGGATGCCGGCCGCGGCGGCCACGATCAGACAGAGGATCGTG
The DNA here is from genome assembly GCF_055587785.1 of Streptomyces sp. NPDC046379. Taxonomy (NCBI): domain Bacteria; kingdom Bacillati; phylum Actinomycetota; class Actinomycetes; order Kitasatosporales; family Streptomycetaceae; genus Streptomyces; species Streptomyces sp. NPDC046379. The sequence continues at coordinate 764,988 of NZ_JBVJFP010000001.1, read as the reverse complement.
GCGAGCAGGGCATAACCGTGATGACGCCTGGTCATGCGGGTGCGGTTCTCCTCGCGGGCAATGGGGCCACCACTCATGACCGGTCGCCCCACGAATGATCACTCCATGATGAGCCATGGCACGGGAGCCGCCGACGCGGGAACCACTGACCGGGAACCACGGACGCGGGACCACCGGCGCGCGGGAACCGCCGGCACGGGGAACTGTCGACACGGGGAACTACCGGCGCGGCCCGGGAGTCCGTCAGGAAGGACAATGTCACCGTGGGGGACCGGGAACGGGTGGAGTGGATGGACCGTACGAATCCGGAGGGGCCCGGCGGGCCGGCGGGACGCCCCGCCGTCGCCACCGCCGTCCGCGCGATGACGACCTTCAGCCCCGCCGACGAGGAGAAGCAGCGCGGCGTACGCCGGATGAAACTCACGGCGACCGGCCTGCTGCTGTTCGTGGCGCTGGTGTACGTCCTGGCCAAGTGGGCCGCGAACGCCGGCGCCGGCCCCTGGGCGGGGTACGTCGCCGCGGCGGCCGAGGCCGGGATGGTCGGCGCGCTCGCCGACTGGTTCGCGGTCACCGCCCTGTTCCGCCGCCCGCTGGGACTGCCCATCCCGCACACCGCGATCATCCCCACGAAGAAGGACCAGCTCGGCGTCTCGCTGGGCGAGTTCGTCGGCGAGAACTTCCTCTCCGAGGCCGTCGTACGGCAGCGGCTGCGCGCCGTCGGCATCGGCAGCCGCCTCGGCGCGTGGCTCGCCGAGCCGCAGAACGCCGACCGGGTCACCGCGGAGCTGGCCACCGCCCTGCGCGGCGCGCTCACCGTCCTGCGCGACTCCGACGTCCAGGCGGTGGTCGGCGAGGCCATCACCCGGCGCGCGAACGCCCAGGAGATCGCGCCCGGCATCGGCAAGATGCTGGAGAAGGTCGTCGCCGACGGCGGCCACAAACGCGTCGTCGACCTCGTCGTCACCCGCGCGCACGACTGGCTCGTCCTGCACGCCGACTCCGTGATGGACGCCGTCCAGGGCGGCGCCCCCGGCTGGACCCCGCGTTTCGTGGACCGCAAGGTCGGCGAGCGCGTCTACAAGGAACTGCTGCGCTTCTGCGCCGAGATGCGCGACATGCCCTCCCACCCCGCGCGCGGCGCCCTCGACCGCTTCCTGTCCGACTTCGCCTCCGACCTGCAGTCCGACACCGACACCCGGGCGCGCGTGGAGCGGCTCAAGGGCGAGGTCCTGGGCCGCGGCGAGGTGCAGGACCTGATCGCGTCCGCCTGGACGGCCGTACGCTCCATGATCGTCGCGGCGGCGGAGGACGAGCGCAGCGAGCTGCGGCTGCGGGTGCGGGCGTCGCTGCTGTCGCTCGGGGCGCGGATGGCGAGCGAGCCCAAGGTGCAGAACAAGGTCGACAGCTGGGTGGAGGGCGCCGCGGTGCACGTCGTGACGACGTACCGGGGGGAGATCACCTCCCTGATCACGGACACCGTGGCGAGCTGGGACGCCGAGCACACCACGAAGAAGATCGAGGCGAACATCGGCCGCGACCTGCAGTTCATCCGCATCAACGGCACGGTCGTCGGCTCGCTCGCCGGGTTGCTGATCTACACCGTGTCCCGTCTCCTGGGAGCCTAGCCCTCGTTCGGGCGAGCGTGGCGGCCCCGCATCCGGGCACAAGGGTGGGGGTCGCTCAACGGAGAGGGAGCCATGACAGCAGCATCGTCGTCGCCGGCCTCTGTGCCCGCCACCGGAACCGTCACCACGTCCGTGCCCGCCCGCCTCGACCGGCTGCCCTGGTCGCGCTGGCACTGGATGATCGTGATCGGTCTCGGCACCGTCTGGATCCTGGACGGCCTCGAAGTCACCATCGTCGGCAACGTCGCCGGCCGGCTCGCCGAGGACGGCAGCGGCCTCGACATCACCTCCGCCCAGGTCACCGGCCTCGCCGCCGCCCTCTACGTGGCGGGCGCCTGCACCGGCGCCCTGTTCTTCGGCCGGCTGACCGACCGCTACGGCCGCAAGAAGCTGTTCATGGTCACGCTCGCCGTCTATCTGGCGGCGACCGCGCTGACCGCGCTGTCGTTCGAGTCGTGGTGGTTCTTCCTGTTCCGGTTCCTCACCGGTTTCGGCATCGGCGGCGAGTACGCGGCCATCAACTCCGCCATCGACGAGCTGATCCCCTCCCTCTACCGGGGCCGGGTCGATCTGATCATCAACGGCAGCTACTGGCTCGGCGCGGTCGGCGGCGCCCTGCTGTCCATCGTCATGCTGGACACCGACATCTTCCCCAAGGATCTCGGCTGGCGGCTCAGCTTCGCCCTCGGCGTCGTCCTCGGCCTGGTGATCCTCCTCGTACGGCGGCATGTGCCGGAGAGTCCGCGCTGGCAGTTCATCCACGGCCACGGCGAGGCGGCCGAAGTGCTCGTCTCCAGCGTCGAACGCGAGATCGAGCAGGAGAAGGGCGAGCCGCTGCCGCCCCCGCGCGGCGAGATCACCATCGAGCAGCGCAAGAGCATCGGCTTCGGCCTGATCGCCAAGACCGTCTTCACCCGCTACCCGCGCCGCTCGGTCCTCGGCCTGTCCCTCTTCATCGGCCAGGCGTTCCTCTACAACGCCATCACCTTCGGCTTCGGCGCGATCCTCACCAAGTTCTTCGACGTGCCGACCGGCTCGACCGGCTACTACTTCGCCGTCATCGCCGCGGGCAACTTCCTCGGCCCGCTGCTGCTCGGCAAGCTCTTCGACACGGTCGGCCGGCGCATCATGATCTCGTCCACCTATCTGCTCTCCGGCCTGCTGCTGTTCGGCACGGCCTGGCTGTTCGACCGCGGCTCGCTGACGGCGACCACGATGACGGCGTGCTGGTGCGTGGTGCTGTTCTTCGCCTCCGCGGGCGCCTCCAGCGCCTATCTGACCGTCTCCGAGATCTTCCCGATGGAGACCCGGGCGATGGCCATCGCCTTCTTCTACGCCGTCGGCACCGCGGCCGGCGGCATCAGCGGCCCGCTGATCTTCGCCGACCTCACCGAGTCCGGCGTCGTCGGGGACACGGTGCTGGCCTTCCAGATCGGCGCGGCGCTGATGTGCGCGGCGGGCCTGGTGGCGGCGTTCCTGGCGATCAAGGCGGAGCGGCGCTCGCTGGAGGACATCGCGACCCCGCTGTCGGTGACGCAGGCGCCGGCGCCGGCGCAGACGCGGAGCTGACGCGTCCCCGGCCGGCGCCCGTCCCCCAGGGGTGGCTCAGGCGCCGGTCGTGGACCCCGGCCGCACGATCATCAGCACGGTCACGGTGGCCCACAGCAGGTTGAACACGCCGGTGTACATGCCGAGCCGCACGGTCGTCTCCCGGGTGCCGCCGCCCGGCTCCAGCAGGGCGCCCTGCCGGGGCAGCACCAGCGCGGCCAGGACGACCGCGGCCAGGGCGGTGAGCACGATCGACGTCACCAGCCAGGCGTCGCCGAGCACCCCCATGCTGCTCGCGGTGGCGAACCCGAACACGGGGACGACGACGCCGACGGTGGCGTAGACCCGGCAGATGCGGTGCAGCAGCCGGACGGTCTCGGTCGCCTTGGGGTCGTCGGGGGCGGCCAGGGCCCGGCGTGCGGCGGGCGGGAACATGCTGGCGGCGACGGTGACGGGCCCGATGGCGACGATCGCGGCGATGACATGGACGGCGAGGAGGAACTTGGTCACGGGGTGACGCTAGGCGGACCGGGGATCATGCAGAAGTGGCGATAGTGACAGGGTTCGACGGATTCTCGCCAGACGCGTGACCAGGCATTACAAGGTTTGTCCCCATGCTCGCTCCGTTGGCGGGAACCGGGCACAGGCGTACTCTCTCGCCATGCACACCGTGGCCGTACTGGCGCTGGACGGCGTCATCCCGTTCGACCTCTCCGCCCCCATCGACTCCTTCGGCTGGGCCCGCCTGCCCGACGGCCGCGAGGCCTACCGGGTGCGGGTGTGCTCGGTGCGGGAGGAGGTGAACGCCGGGCCGTTCACGATCCGGGCGCCGTACGGCCTGGAGGCGCTGGCGGACGCCGACACGATCGTCCTGCCCGGCGTCGAGGACCCGCCCGACCCGCTGCCGCCCGGCGTGACGGAGGCGCTGCGCGCGGCGGCGGCCGACGGGACGCGCATCGCGTCCGTCTGCGTCGGCGCGTTCGTCTTCGCCGCGACCGGCCTGCTCGACGGACTGCGTGCGACCACGCACTGGATCGCGGCGCCCGACCTGGCGGCGCGCTACCCGAAGGTGACCGTCGACCCGAACGTCCTCTACGTCGACAACGGCCAGTTCCTCACCTCCGCGGGCGCGGCGGCGGCGCTGGACATGTGCCTGCACATGATCCGCAAGGACCACGGCTCGGCGGTGGCCGCGCATGCCGCCCGGATGTCCGTCATGCCGCTGGAACGGGAGGGCGGACAGGCGCAGTTCATCGTCCACGACCGCCCCCCGGCACCGGCCGGCGCGACCCTGGAGCCGCTGCTGCGCTGGCTGGAGGAGCACTGCGACCGCGACCTGACGCTGGAGGAGATCGCGGCGCAGGCGGGCATGAGCAGCCGTACCCTCAACCGCCGCTTCCGCGAGCAGACCGGCACGACGCCGCTGCAGTGGCTGCACCGGGCGCGGGTACGTCGGGCGCAGTACCTGCTGGAGACGACGCCGTACTCGGTGGAGCGGATCGCGGCGCAGACGGGCTTCGGCTCGCCGACGGCGTTCCGGGAGCGTTTCCGCAGGGTGGTGGGGACGAGCCCGCAGGGGTACCGGAGGGCGTTCCGCAGCGGGGCGGGGACCGAGGGGACCTGACGTGAACAGGCCTTCACCCGACCTGAGTCGGGGGTTGTCAAGTTTCCTCTCCGGAGCTATATAAATAGGCGTAGGGCATCGCATACAGGACATCGCCTGGAGGAGGGAGAGTGACTGTGATGCTCATGCGCACCGACCCTTTCCGCGAAATCGACCGGCTCGCGCAGCAGGTCCTCGGCTCGGCCACCCGGCCCGCCGCGATGCCGATGGACGCCTACCGGTCGGGTGACGAGTTCGTCGTCCACTTCGACCTGCCCGGCATCGACCCCGAGACGATCGAGCTGGACGTCGAGCGCAACGTCCTGAACGTGCGCGCCGAGCGCCGTTCGCCGGCCCCCGACGACGCGGAGACCGTCGTCGCCGAGCGGCCCACGGGCGTCTTCACCCGCCAGCTCTTCCTCGGCGAGACGCTCGACACCGAACGCATCGACGCCTCGTACGACGCCGGCGTCCTGACCCTGCGCATTCCGGTGGCCGAGGCCGCGAAGCCGCGCCGCATCCGGATCAGCGGCGGCAGCGAGCGCAGGCAGATCAGCGGCTGAGCCGGCCTGCCGGGCCCACGCGGACGGCCATGACGCAGCAACCCCAGGAGTAGCGTCCCGCGGGCGGGGCACCAGCACCCGCGGGACGCGTTCACCCTGCCCGCCGCGCCCCCACGCCGAGGACGGGCGGACCCCCCGGAGGAGGAGCCCAACGATGACCGCGACCACCGTGCCGAGCCTGACCGTGCCGAGAGCGGCCACCGCGGAGGCGACGGAGCCGAAGGCCACGGCGACGGCGACCACCGCGACCGCGTCCGGGACGACGACCACCCAGCAGACCCTGAAGCAGACCGCCCAGCAGATCGTCCAGCCGACGGCCTCGAAGACCCCGAGCCCCTCGAAGACCCCGCAGCCTTCGAAGGCGGTCCCGCAGCCGGCGCAGCAGACCCCGAAGGCGGCCCTGCTGACCACACCCCCCACCCACCACGTGACCGCGCCGGCCCCGCGGCCCGCGCGAGTCGAGTGGCTCCAACTCATCGACGCCGTCCGCGAGTCGGGCCAGTACGCCACGCGGGCGGAGGCCGAGGGCGTCACCCGCGTCGTCCTGTCGGCCCTGGGCGGCCACGTCGTCGGCGACGAACGCGTCGACCTGGCGCAGGCCCTCCCCGATGAGGCGGCGAGGGTGGTGGCGACCCAGATCCCGGCCACCCGCCCCCTGACCGCCGCGGAATTCGTCGACCAGGTGGCCGCCCGCATCGAGGGCGCGACCCCGGCGACGGCCCGCTGGGACGTCAGCTCGGTCCTGAGCGCCCTGCCCCAGCTGGTCGGCGACGACCTGGTGACCCGCATCCTCGCCCAACTCCCGCCCGGCTACGCCCTCCTGTTCGGCAAGGCGGAACTCGCCCCGGCGGACTGACCACCGGCGGGCCGGAGACTCAGGGTTCCCCGATCCCCGGCCCGCCCGCAGTCAGCACGGCCGCGCCCCAGCACCCCGCGGCGAGCAGCGCACCCCCCACCGCGACCGGGTTGACCCACTCCGGCACGTCACCGCTGTCGTACACCCCGCCGTCGCTGGTCTCGCACCGGAAGGCGAGCGGCGCATAGCCCACCGAGTAGTCCACGATGTCGATCCCCTGCGCGGACCGCTCCAGCCACCCCTCCGTACGGCAGGGCCGGTACGGCGCCGAGTCGGTCCCCCCGTCCTCCGCGTCGAGCACGGCCACTCCCACGGCGGCCAGCCCCAGCAGATAGGCGCCTCCCGCGACGAGCCCCGCCGCGACGGCGACGCCGCGCAGCCAGTCCGCCCGGTCCCAGCGCCCGTCCGGAGTCCTGGCGCGCACGGGCCGCCCCGGATACGTCCCGTCGTCCCGCCCGGCGAGCACGCCGGTGACCACGACGAGGACGACGAGACCGCCGAGGACCCACAGCACCACCACGGCCTCCGCGCCACATCGGTCGACGACCCCTGCCCACCAGCCCCCGGTACCGGGACGCCCCGCCCTCCCTCGCCGGTTCCCGCCCCGCCCGGCACGCGGACTCACCATCACCCCCGGGAGTGACAACCAGCCCAACGGACAATCGTTCAGCAGGACATGCTCACTCCCCGACGACGCCTCGGCGGCGCGCTGCTCGCCGCCCTCGCCCTGACCACCGCGCCGGCCACCGCGACCGCCGCCGACCCCGCCCCGCCGAAGGCGTGCGCCACGACCACCGGCTACTCGGCCGACGGCCACCACGCGGGCGAACTGACCGTCTGCCTCACCGAGACGATGATCCACGACTCCCTCCTCGGCCACGAGATGCCGAGGCCGGCCGCGTCGGTCGAGGCCCGCTGCTGGACCAGGGACACCCTCTGGAGCTGGGACCGGAACGAGCGGAACTGCGAGTTCGGCGCCGACCTCACCCTCGCCAAGGACGGCGACCGCCTGTGGACCGAGCCCCGCGCCCTGCGGACCGACCACCTCCACTCGGGCGGGACCACCTCCCTGAACAGCTGGACCTGCGAGGGCGCGGGGACCTACACCCTGACCCTGCACCACATCACGATGCGGGTGATCGGCCCGGCCTCCGCCCCGCGAGTCGACCCCGCCCCCGTGACCGCGGCCGCACTCGGCTGCTGAGCCGTGCCCGGCCCCCGAGGGGGCGTTGCGCCGTCACCGCCCGCGTCACCGCACCGCCGACGGGCTTCTCCCGCGAGCCCGTCAGCGGGCCCCGTCGGCTCCCCCCGTGCCGCCGTGGTTCCGTCCGGCCAGGGCGGTGACTCCCGCTGTGGCGGCGAGGGCGAGGTCGGCGACCATCGCGTCGTCCACGGGCAGATTGAGGACGTACAGCGCGGACGCCAGGGAGCCGAGCAGCAGCAGGTGGGCCATCGCCGGATCGACGGGGGCGGCCAACTCCCCGCGGCCCACGGCCCGTTCGATGATCTCGGCGAAGGCGGCCTGCTCGGCGGCCAGAAAGGTCTCCCCGAACCGGTCGTCCACCTCGGGATCGGCGGAGAGCTCGCCGATCAGCGCCGGTGCCAGTTGCCGGGCCACGGGGGTGGCCATACGGACGTGGAACGCCCGGACCAGCGCCAGCAGATCCCCGTGCAGCGAGCCGGTGTCGGCCAGCGGAGGCAGCTGGTGCTCGTGCACGGTGGCGGCGAACGCCATCTCGGCCTTGGAGGCGTAGCGGCGGTAGATCGCCGCCTTCCCCACCCCGGCGCGCGCCGCGACCCGGTCGACGGTCAGGGCCTGGTAGCCGACTTCGTCGAGGAGCTCACGCGTCGTCTCCAGGATTCTGTGATCCACGCGACTGTCCCGGGGGCGGCCGCCCCGTTGCTTCCCCTCTGCCATGCACGCCATGATACGAGACGTTAGTATCGGAACTGCGGTCTCGGAATCGAGATCGGGAATCGCGATCGAGCGGGGGAACTCGAATGATCAAGTGGGCAGGCTGGATCATCACTCTCTTCGGGACGGCGCACACGATCGCCGCCCTCACCCTGGAAAAGGCCGCGCGTCACGCCGGGACATGGTTCAGCGGCGGGCTGTGGCACGAGAACTTCGACGACATGACCCCGGCGGGCAGCGCCTACTGGCTGAGCCTGGACAGCTTCGGCATCCCGCTCGTCCTCATCGGCCTCACGGTGCTGTGGCTGGACCGCCGCGGCATCACCCCGCCGGTCTTCATCGCCTGGACGCTGGGCGTCTGGACCGTCGTGGACGCGGTGATCATCCCGTTCACACCGTGGCCGCTGGTCCTGATCGCGAGCGTTCTCCTGCTGACCGGAGCCCACCGCGCCCGCCGCGACACGGCCCCGGCACCTTCCCCCGCAACCCCGCGGTGACGCCGCATCCCACGCCGAGCACGGCGAACCCGACCACGGCCGGGTTGACGTACGCGGGCACGTCACCGCTGTCGTGACTCCCCCCGGCGCCGCTCCCCCCGGGACGCCCGTGGCGCGCATCACACCGACCCCGTGTCACGAACCGCCCCGCAGCCTCCATCCCCTGGTCGTCAACGGCAGGACGAGTGGAGAAGGACGGGACGAGACAATGAGCGCACAGCACGGAACCGGCACGACGGCGGCCACCACCCCCCACCGCGTCCTGATCCTGGGCGCGGGCTACACGGGCATGTGCGCCGCCACCCAGCTCGCCGGCCGGACCCGCCACCGCGAGGATGTGCACATCACCCTGGTGAACGCCCAGGAGCGCTTCACCGAGCGGCTGCGCCTGCACATGACGGCGACCGGGCAGCAGCTCGCCGAGCTGAGCGTCCCGGAGCTGCTGGAGGGCACGGGCATCCGGTTCGTACGCGGCTGGGTGACCGCGGTCGACGCGGACGCCCGTACCGTACGGGTCGACGACGACCGGGTCCTGCCCTACGACACCCTGGTGTACGCCCTGGGCAGCGTGGCCGACACGACCGCCGTGCCCGGCGTCGACGACCACGCGTACACCCTCGACAGCGCCCAGGACGCCGAGGCGCTGGCCGACCGGCTGGCCCGCCTCGGCGGCGGCACGGTCGTGGTCGCCGGCAGCGGACTGACCGGCGTCGAGTCCGCCGCGGAGATCGCCGAGCGGCATCCGGAGCTGAACGTCGTCCTGCTGGGCCGCGGCGAGGCCGGTGCGGGCATGAACCCGAGGGCCGGGACGTACCTGCGGTCGGTGCTCGACCGCCTCGGCGTCGAGGTGCGCGGCGGCGTCGAGGTGGTGAAGGTGCTGCCCGGGTCGGTCGAACTGGCGGGTGGGGAAAGCATCGCCGCCGACGCCGTCCTGTGGGCGAGCGGCACCCGGGTGTCACCGCTGGCGGCAACCGCCGGACTGGCCGTCGACGAGCGCGGCCGCATCGTCACCGACCCCGCGCTGCGCTCCGTCTCGCACCCCGACGTGTACGCCATCGGTGACGCCGCCGCGATCCGCCAGGGGTACGGCTTCCTGCACGGCACCTGCCAGAGCGGCATGCCCACCGGGGTGCACGCCGCGGTGTCGATCGACCGCACTCTGAACGGCAAGCGGCCCAAGCCGTTCCGCTTCGGCTACTACCACATCCCGGTGAGCCTCGGCCGGCACGCCGCGGTCGTGCAGTTCACCCGCCCCGACGGCAGCCCGCGCCGCCTGTGCCTGACGGGCAGGACCGCGGCCTGGTACAAGGAGACGGTGACTGCATCGCCCTGGGCCATCTTCGCCCGTATGCGGAAGATGCCCGCGACGGGCGCGTTCTGGCCGCACGGCGGCCGCTGCAACCGGGTCAACCGCGTCAACCTCGTTGCCGAGGGCGCCGCATGAGCGCCGGGCAGCAGGACGGGGTCTTCCACGCACACCGCAGGCTGCTGTTCTCCGTGGCCTACCGCATCCTCGGCTCCGCGGCCGACGCCGAGGACGCGGTGCAGGACGCCTGGATCAAGTGGTCGTCCGCCGATCGCTCCCAAGTCGCTGACCCCAAGGCCTACTTGACGCGCATCGTGACCAACCTGGCCCTGGAACGCCTGCGCTCCACCCGCCACCAGCGCGAGACCTACGTCGGTCCGTGGCTCCCCGAGCCCATCCTGACCAGCGCCGACACCGCCGACACCGTCACGGACGCCGAGTCGGTGTCGATGGCGATGCTGGTGGTCCTGGAGACACTGAGCCCGCTGGAGCGCGCGGTCTTCGTCCTGAAGGACGTCTTCGGGTTCAGCCACGCCGAGATCGCGGAGGCGGTGGAACGCTCCGAGACGGCGGTACGCCAGGCCGCGCACCGCGCCCGTGAACACGTACGGTCCCGCAGACCCCGGTACGCCACCGACCGCACCCGGCAACGCGAGGTCACCGAGCGCTTCTTCGCCGCGGCGATCGGCGGCGACATCAACACCCTGATGGAACTCCTCTCCCCGGACGTCACCCTGTGGACCGACGGCGGCGGCAAGGTCCGCCAGGCCCTCAGACCGGTCACGGGAGCCCCCAAGGTCGCCACCTGGTTCGCGGCCATCGGCACGACCCCCTACCAGGGCATCCTCCCCGCCGACATGCACACCGACCTCGTCGACGTCAACGGCACCCCGGGCCTGGTCTTCAGCGCACCGGACCGCGTGATCGCGACGGTCACCTTCGACTTCGACGCCGACGGGCGGATCACGGCGATCCACAATGTGGCGAACCCGGACAAGCTGGGGCGATCGGGGAGGGGGTGGCGTATGACGTGGGGACGCGGTGACGCGGGACCCCATGCACCGCTGTCCGTGTCCAGCCCCGTCGGCAGCCGCAGCCCGTACTCCGCGGGGCTGCCGGGGGCCGCGGAGAGCACCAGCGGCTCCATGCCCGACTCGTCCGGCAGCGGGAAGTTCTCCTGGTGCAGCTCCAGCCGGCCGACGCTTGTGCAGCGCCATGACCGCCCTCCCAGGCCATCGGTGACTCGGTGGCGCCCAGGCTTGCGTGTGATCGACGTCGTGCGGCGGCGACTTGCGCGAACTTCTACGGCGCACGGGAGGCCATTTCGGGGGCACACCCCGCCACCCTCGAACGGGATGGCGCCGCGGGCAGTCAGAGGCTCGCCCCGAGCGGCCGCAGCACGGCCAACCCTCCCTCCCACCCGACCTTCATGGCGAAGTCGAACCGGTCGACCTCCGTACACAGCTCCACGTCGGTGGAGTGAGCACCCCGGCGACGTCCGCTGCGCAGGTCGTCCGCGGCCGAGGAGGCGCGGGCACGCTGCAGATAAGGGCCGGGGGCGGGACGATCCCCGGCCAGGAGCCGCTCAAGGTACGCGGCGCAGGCCAGATCCTCGGCGGCACGGCCGCCCTCGCCCGTGGCCACGAACGTCACCGAGTCGGCGCCGGCGTCCGCCAGGGCGCGGGCCGTAGCGCCGGCCACGACGAAACTCGCGCACAGCGCCAGCTCGGCCTCGACCACAGCCAAGGCCCCGACCGTTCCCGCAGTGGTCTTCTGAATCACGGTACGGCCGCCCAAGTCGGCCTTTCGGAGCAGCGCAGGGGAGTTGGTCAGGTCGAACCCGCTGACCGGTGCGCCGTCCTTGAGCGCGAGCCAGCCCGGGCGACCCGCCTTGATCGCCAGAGCCTCGTCCTCGTCGGCGGCGAGGACGATCTTCTCCGCCCCGAGGTGGAAAGCCCATGCGGCGGTGGTGAACGCCCGCATCACATCGATCACCACGGCCACCTGCTCGGTGCCGTCCACGCCTGGTATGCCGACCACTCGCGAGTCCATGCGGCGATCGTCACAGTACGGCGGACGGGCCACAAGTGACATTCGGTCGGCACGCAGCTCGCGCCCGGCCGTGACGGACGGGTCTGGAATCCTTGTCCTCATGAGTACACCGCCAGACGGATTGCCCACGTACCGAGTCCTGACCGGTCCGGACGACGCCGCCTTCTGCCAACGTGTGAGCGAGGCGCTGAGCCTCGGCTACGAGCTGCACGAAGGTCCTGCCCTCACCTTCGACGGTGAGAGGGTCATCGTCGCCCAGGCGCTCGTCTGGCCGACCCGGCCGTAGTGGTCTTGGGGCAGTGGTGGCCGTGATCGGCCGGTGAAGGGGGAGGGCGCCACGGGTGGGGTGAGTCGTGGGGGCTTACCAGGGCCTGTCTGAGTCTCTCCCGTCCTGCCCTGCGTGTCTCCCGCGTCGGTTGGGGAGGCTTGCGTTGCCCATGGCTTGGTCGTCCCAGCCTTCGGGTGTGGCCGGGCGAGCGGCGGCGCGTTCGGGAGGCGATGTGCCAGGGCACGGGTACGCATCGTCACCGGGCTCGATGAAGAAGCCACGCACGGGTGGTCACGCCGAACGCAACGGTTCCCGCACCATCGACGCGAAGACCGGAGAGTCCGGGAAGGGCTGCTGCTCGCCGATCTTCACGTAGCCCCAGCTCTCATAGACCGACTGCACCTTGCCGTCTCCCGCCTTGGGGTTCACAAGCAGCGTGACCCGGGCCTCGCGCCGGTTGGCCAGGAGTTCTTCGTGGATGCGGTGGGCAGCTCCTGTGCCGCGCCAGGGGCGCCGTACGACGATCTCGTTCAGCGCGAGCGTGCGGGTGCCCGTCTCCACGGTGTAGTCACCGGGCAACGGCGTCGTCATCGCGCTCCACCAGCGTGTGGTGGAGGCAAGTGGGGTGCCGTAGGCGAAACCAACAGGCTCCTCACCGTCGTAGGCGAGGACGGCTTCCCAACCGGGCGCTGAGCTGTGGCTCGATAGACGTTCGTTGAAGCGCTCGGCAGTGTAGAAGGGGCCGGTGAGCCCGAAATCGCGTTGGCGGACTTCCACGTGGATGTCCACGATCGTCTGGCGGACGGGCGCCACGTAGGAGTGATGGCGCAGTGCAAGGGTCACAAGTGCTCCCTCTTGGATGCTCCCGGCTAGCAGTCTTGAGCGCGCGTTGCCGGTTCTCGACTACGCGACGAGTGATCGCTAGAAGGTGGCTCCAGTGGCCTCCTGGGCAGACCGCGCACCCGCGAGGAAGCCGGTCCAGGCGTCTGCGGACACGGCCACACGGCCCTGGTGGGGGTGCTTCGAGTCGCGTATCAGCACGCCTGACGGGACGAAGGCGGTCTCCAGGCACTCTGTGGCGTTGCCTCCGCTGTACGACGACTTGAACCATCGGGGCTCGACAGCGGTCAACGGGCCAGCAGACATTCACAGCTCCTTGCGTGCGCGATGGATCAGGGCGGACGAAGCCTCCATGTCCAACGCTTGTGCGCGCAGGTACTCGAACGCAAGTCGGTAGCGGTCCAGTTCCTCGTCCTTCTCCAGAAAGAGCGAGCCCGCGTGCAGGTCGACGTACACAACGTCGAGTGCGGGCTCGGAGGCCCCGATGATGACGAAGCTGCCCAGGGCCGCGGCGTGCGCTCCCTTGGCGAACGGCAGTACCTGGAGTGTGACGTGTGGGGACTCATTCGCTTCGAGTAGCCGGTCAAGCTGCTCCTTCATGGTCTGCGGTGAACCGACGACGCGGTGGATCACGGACTCATCGAGGATGGCCCACAGGTGCAGCGGCTTGCGGCGAGTCAGGATCTCCTGCCGCTTCATGCGGATGTCGACCAGCCGCTCGATCTCCGCCTCTTCGAGCGGCACCTCGTTGGCCCTCTGCAGCGCTGTGCTGTAGGCGCGGGTCTGGAGGAGTCCTGGGACGTAGACGCAGCAGAAGTGGTTCTCGCGAACCGCTTCGTCCTCAAGAGTGAGCAGCAGGTTCATGCTCTCCGGGATGGAGTCGGCGAAGGAACTCCACCAGCCTTGCTGCTTAGCGTCCTTGGCCAGCCCGACGACCGCCCGGCGCTCGGTCTCGGTCGTTCCGTAAGCACGGCACAGCGCGTCGATGACGATCCACTTGACTGGGCCGGCCTGCGTTTCGTAGCGGCTGACCGTCGCCTTGGACACACCGACCAACTGACCCGCTTCTTCCAGCGTCAAGCCTTTGCGGGCTCGCAACTTGCGCATGGTCGCGCCCAGTTGCCGACGGCGTGTTGTGGTCCGTTCGGACATTCGGCTCCTTCGCCATGGGCCGGGCAGCAGCCCGGAGATCACTCGTCAGGCTAGGCAGTGGAGAGGGCCGCAGCCACAGGATTCACTCGATGGAGACTCCGTGAGAAGTTACACAGTGAGACTTCCCTGTGCCATGCTCACTCCTGGACCGCTACGCAGTGCAGCCGTGCGGATACGGCAGGCGCAGGCATCTGTGTGGCTTGGGAGGGAGGAGTGTTCATGCTCGGCTCTGAAGTGACCGAACCCCAGCTCCGATGTGTCCTGCCCTTCGAGGCGGCGCCGGCGGAGGTAGGTCTTCTGCGGAGAGCGGTTGGGAGGCAGCTCAGTCGGTGGGGTGTTCCTGGCGCGATCGATGAAGCAGGGCTTCTGGTCACAGAGCTTGCGACGAACGTGATCAAGCACGTGGGAGCTGGGTCGTCAGCGACCTTGGTCCTGGAGTGGGCGGCCGGGAGGCTCAGGGTGGAGGTTCACGACAGGAGTCCGGCTCTGCCGTCGCCTAGGACCGCAGACTGTGAACAGGAATGCGGCCGAGGCCTGCATCTTCTGTCCACGATGGCGTCGGACTGGGGGGTCGTTCTGACGGCGAGCGGGAAAGCGGTCTGGTGTGAGGTCCCGACCACTGGACAAACGGGTGGGCGACGGGTGGAGCGTGCAGCCGGAGTACTTGAGCGCTACCAGGCGCACGACGGGTGCGTGCAGCAGTGGAGGTCCCGGGACATCGGACTTGAGCAGTCGGTTGTCGAGCTGATTGCTGACCTGCTGCATTGGACCGCGGCGCGCGGCCAGGATCCGGACGATGTCCTCGACCAAGCGCAGAGGCACTATGAGGCGGGGGCTGCCTCGTGAGTGGCTCTCCGTGCGTTCTCCATCATCTGCTCTTGGAGAGAGGCGGGCGTGCGCCACGACTCTCCTGGAAGGCCTCTGTGGCACATGCGCTGGCAGTTGGCGCAAAGGCATGCAAGATCATCAAGTTTGATCTCCCGGACGCCGGAGGCGTACAAGGGAGTGACATGGTGAACTTCTATGTAGCCTTCGCCCAGAGGCCCGTAGCTTCGGGCAAGGTCGAACTTGCAGACTTCGCACTGAAGCCGCTGTCCGTGCCGCCGCAGCTGCTGGATCTTGAGCGCACGCAGCCTCGGATCCCGCTCACGGGCGAGGGCCCGACGCGCCAGGAGACACCCTTCGATCGCCGTGGCGCCTGCTTCATCCACTTCGTCAGGCTGTGGCGCGGACTGCTGCAGTTCGCCAGACTTGATGCCGTCCTTGATGGCTGCAGCGGCCTGGACCATCTCGGCTTCGTGCGTGTGAAAGCCTCTCATGGGCAGCGTGGGCTTGCCGCAGCGGGTGGCCCTCCCTGTGTACTGCGGGTGATTCGTCATGAAGTCCGTTGTCTAGCGGCTCACTGCCAGGGGACCTGAAACGAGGCAGCGCAGACGCATCCGGTCCGTGGATGGGCAACGAACGAAGCAGCTCAGAGAGCCTGTGGGTCCGGCGGTCGTTTCGTCCGCAACTCACGCCACCTGTTCTTCACGACGAGTGCCCCGGTGAGCACGAGCTCGTCTTCGGTCCACGCAGGCATCCGCACGCGCCACATCGTATGAGTGTTCGGCATGGCGGAGGGTGCGTTAAGCGAACCGCAGGGCGTACTGCACACTTGGTGAGGTCTCGTTGTCAGTGGGGTCTGTCACCCTTCGTGGTGGTGGATTGGCATTGTGTGTCTGCCGCTGCATGTCTGTAAGGAGGGGGTATGACCCACACGAAGGAAGCTCTGGGCTTGACTGAGACACCGATGGAGCCTGAGTTCACCTCAATCGAGATCTGCGCAGGAGCTGGAGGCCAGGCCATCGGTCTCCATCAAGCAGGGTTCGGCCACCTAGCTCTGGTCGAGATCGACGCGTACGCAGTCGAGACGCTACGGCTGAACATCGAGGATCACGAACTCTGGGCATGGGAGAGAGAACATTGCGACGTCCTGTCAGCAGACGTCAAGGAGTTCGAGCCCTTCCGAGACGTGCAGAAAAGCGCTGAGCTGCTGAGACTGCGAGGGCTGGATCTACTGGCCGGCGGCGTGCCGTGCCCTCCGTTCTCACATGCCGGAAAGCAACTCGGCAAGGATGACGAGCGAGACCTCTTCCCGCGCATGCTGAAGTTGGTCGAGATCCTCAAACCTCGGGCGGTCATGATCGAGAACGTGCGCGGCATCATGGACCCCAAATTCTCCGACTACCGCGACTGGATTAAGGCCAGACTTCAGAGTGGTCATTACCGAGGTGACGACGGACAGTTGGCGTATGAAGAAGGCCTCGGGTACACGGTGTGCGCATGGGGGGTGCTCGAAGCTAGTGACTTCGGCGTACCGCAGCTCCGGCCGCGAGCCATTCTTGTGGCGTTTCGGGACGACGTGATCAAGGATCTCAAATACGAGTGGCCCACAGCAACACACGAGGAGCCGGTTAGCGTCGCCGAAAGCCTTCAGCCGTCGATGTACGAACGTTTCCTGCCGTACTTTGATGGTATTCATGCAGAGCAGGCTCGTAAGTCCTACGATCGGTGGCTGCAGAAGGCGCGCGAACGAGATGAGGAGCTGAAGGGCAAGGGCGGAGGGATTGCACCCACACTCGTAGGCGGGTCGAAAAAGCATGGCGGCGCAGACCTTGGGCCCAGTCGTGCGAAAGC
The DNA here is from genome assembly GCF_055587785.1 of Streptomyces sp. NPDC046379. NCBI lineage: Bacteria > Bacillati > Actinomycetota > Actinomycetes > Kitasatosporales > Streptomycetaceae > Streptomyces > Streptomyces sp. NPDC046379. The sequence goes on along the minus strand of NZ_JBVJFP010000001.1, from coordinate 748,087 downwards.
AGCATGGAAACAGCTCGGCATTTCGGGCCTGGGGGTCGCCAATGACATCGAAACATGCAAGAAGAAACAGACTGAGACCCGGGATCTTTTTGGTCCAGATGGTCCCATGCTGACTGTGCGACAGGCCGCCATTATTCAGGGATTCCCTCGTGAGTGGGATTTCTCTGGGGGAAAGACTGCTCAATACCGGCAGGTGGGTAACGCCTTTCCTCCGCCGGTAGCCAAGGCCGTCGGTAAGTCCATTGCTGATGTCCTGAAGGCAGCCCGCGAACGCGACCAAGCAGAGAGCTGAGTCAGTTACCCGAGTCCTTCCCGAGCGCGCCGCGGCGCCGTTCGACTTCTGTCGTGATGCGCGCTGCGCAGTCCTCGGATGACTCGTGCTCCCAGAACCGGAGGACCACCCAGCCGGCCTCCGCCAGACGCTGGTCGGTATCCCGGTCGCGGGCCACATTCTTGGCTACCTTGTCAGACCAGTAGCCGGAATTGGTCCTGGGCGGAACGTAGTGCTCAGGGCATCCATGCCAATAGCAGCCGTCGATGAAGACGGCAACCTTCGTCGGACGGAAGACCATGTCTGCCGTCCGACGAAGGTTCGGAAGTGGCTTAGCAGCTACTCGGTAACGCAAGCCCTGTGCGTGTACGAGCTTGCGGATCAGCCGCTCCGGCTTTGTGTCCCGACTCCGGATAGCCTGCATGTTGCGTCGGCGCGCAGCTGAAGACGCCCACGACCCGTCCGGTGGTTGCCACTCGACTTCCATGAAAGGACCTACCTGTATCGATCACCGGGAAGGCAGTTTGGGTGCCGGTCGATCTGCCACTTCATCCGGATCGACAGCAACCCACATGTCACCGTCCAACTCGACGGCTGGACGGTCTCCATGGAAAGGCTGCGCCTTCGCCACTCGAAAGCTGACGAATTCGCCTTTCTCTGGAACCGGTCCTCCAAGAGCCCGCGCTACGGCTTGGTGACTTCGAGAGTCTCCTGGAATTATGTACCCTTCCTTCTGCAAGGCGGGTCGTGCGCGGGTGCCGTTCTTGTCGTCCCGCACGCGAGCCATGTAGTCGTGCTGCTGGGCTAGCGTTCGGACCACGTTGCGATCGATCCGTTGTTTCTGCACACGCCGAAATAGCTCATTCACACGCTGTTGACCCGATGTTGGGGCAAAAAGAGCAGTGCGTGTTTCGTCGTCAAGGTGCAAGAGCAGATTCCTCTTGAGTGGTCGGAACTCCCACAACCATTCAACCAAGTGCAGGTTTGACTTGTTGAGCCTATACTTGTGGTCACGGTTTCCTCGCCGGGTAACGAGTCCGTTCATGGTCAGCTTAGCCTTGTCGGCCCGAAGGAGTCCCGCGCTCCACTGACTGCGCTGATCGTTGGCCCAAACGACGAGGCAGATCTCTCCCATGGCTTCCGGGGGAATCATCCATCCCCCCAAGTCCTGAGAGAATTTGCAGTCGACATCCACTCCAGCAATTTCGTAATCCATATCCTGGCCGGAGTTGAAATTGAACCGGCGCTGCAGATTGATCTCTACAAGCGTTCCTGCATGGGTTTTCTCGGTTTTGTGGAGCTGACGCCAGTCATATCGACCCGTGTTCTCGCCGTCGAGGATTTGATCTATCGTGTCTCGTAAGACTGCGGCAAATTCTGTGCCGTCGGGATCCAGCATGAGCAGATGCTTGCGAACCCTTTGCAACTCTTCATCTTCGGATGCGGTAGAGATTTTTCTCGCCGCCGAGATGTCAAGCGGCAGAGGGTCTTGGTTTCTAGGAAGCAACGGGAACCCTTAACTCAGCGTACTTTCTTCACCATTAATGTCGACCGGAAGGCGCAATAGACGGGGTATTTCGTCGACGAAGGCAGAACCCTTCTTGTATAGCTCGTATACCTCTGCAAGTGTCTTGTTTAGTGTAAAAGTAGCGTAATTGCTATGGACAAGCTCATTCCTGATGGAGCCGATCTCAAGGAATGCTTCCTGTCCTTCTCGAATTGGGTCCTTCGCGGCTATCTCCGCCTCAATGGTCCTTTTTTGGTCCCTGCCAAATAGGCCCCAGAAAGGGCCTGCTTTCCGCCGCGGCCAGTCAAAGTACGTGTGATATTGGCGGCTGATGGCCTTGCGGTCAACGAGAGAGATGATGCCGGGTGCGGTTACATGCTCATTGACGTAGCTTCGCAGATATGTGCAGACATAGTACTCGAACTCGCTCGCAGCGGCGAGGAGCAGGACCTTCGGTAGCATGAGCTGCAACGTGGAGTGGAATGATGGCTCGCGTATTCGAAGTTCGGTGAGCATCTGTTCCTGATCACGGTACAAAAGCTCAACTGGTTTCGCAGGAACACTCACTGCGGCACTCCTTCAACGAGTGCGTGCATGAATTCCAGAGTGCTGGTGAGCCGGCCCTTCACCTTCGCTGTCTTTGTGGATCCTTCCTGAGAGAAGGCCGAGAAAGTGTGGCTACGTCCGAACTCGGCGATCCTTGTGGAGTCTACACCCGTTAGGTCAAAGCCCTGCTTGTGGAGCTTCTGTGCCGCGCAGTAGACCGACTCAAATAGCAGGGTGCTGAACTTACGCCCTGGCCAAAAGGTGGAATCGTCCCAGTTTTTCACCGTCTCAAGAAACCACCCCCAGTCGGCAGTTATCTGAGAAACCTCGGCCTCGGTGAACCCCTGTGCCTCCTTGCAGAACGAGTTGATGAAGCTGGTCATGGAACCGGAGTATGCATCTATCCCATGATTAAGAGAAAGCGCGCGCAGGATGATCTCAATATCGCGCATGCGGAAATCCGGGTCTGTAGTACCCAGGATGGATCGCCATTCTTTGTGCTCATTCAGCGAGAAAAGATTCTCGAAAAATTTCGAATGATAAAGGCTGGCACGGATCTCCTGAGTGTTTAGATTCACGCCACCGGTGTTCAGGCGATTGAACATTTCGAAAATGGACGAGTCGCCGTCTTTGGGGTTGACTTGCTTGACGATTACGTTACGAATGGTTCGAAGATTGAATTGGTTCTGGTAGTCGCCAAGAGTGTCATAGGTGAGGCGGGAGAACCTATTTGCCGTCCCGTTGGGAAGCTTTGGTAGCTGAAGTTTGAAAGGCGAGAAGAACTCGTCATCTGCCAGCAGTTCGGCGGTCAGGCCGGCGCCCGTGTTAAGTACCTTCCTCAGCTCGCTGCGCTTCTCCTTCCTCGGGAATCGGCCCTTCATGAAGAAATGGACTGTGAGGAGTCGTTGTTGTCCGTCTATGACAAGAAATCTGTTCCTGTTCTCCTCGTAGAGGAATACCTGGGGGACGGGGAGACCCAGAATCAATGATTCGATCAGTTTGGAGGCCCGTTTGATATCCCAAACATAGTTCCGCTGAAATCCGGGCGTCTGGATTGCTCCTTGATCAATGAAGCTATTGATCGTCAGGGTGTTGAAGTCATTCGGCGAGGAGACGATGTCGTACTCGCTGATCTGGTCCTGCTCGTCGTCTTCATACTCAATGTCTTCTACGTCCAAACCCTTAGACATTCGAAGTAGCCCACCCCTCCTAGAAATGTGGAACATCGTAGCTGTGCCTGTACCGGCCGTCACCAGGCTTCTACTGGTTGCTGCTCACGCCATGGCACTCCCGATAAACCCGCTCCGACCCGCACCAGCACCCCGCCCCCGCCTCCGGTGGCCACGCCACTGCTCGTCCCCGGGCCGCGAGTGTCGTCGCGTACTGGGGGAGGAGGGTCGCGTCGGACGGGGAGGCGCCCTCCGAGGCTGCGAAGGCCTCGTAGGAGGGGACCGTGCCCGTCACGATGCCCAGGTTCTCGGTGCCGGAGCCGGACAGTTCGCGCAGGGACTCCTCTATCGACCTCAGATGGGCGTCGTGGGACGGGTACTCCGCCGCCAGCTCCGGGTACGCCGCGACCAGTTCCGTCAGTTCCGGGGCCGGCCAGTGGAGGACGGCGACCGGGAAGGGGCGGGAGAGGGCCTCGCGGTAGGTGCCGAGTTCCGCGCGGAGGCGGGAGATCTCGGCCTGGAGTTCCGCGGGGTTGTCGGAGCCGAGGGACCAGACGCGTTTCGGGTCGTGCAGTTCGTCCAGGGAGACGGGGGCGGAGTGCAGGGAGTCCGCCAGGGTGTCCCAGTCGTCGTGGGGCAGGCCCAGCATGCGGCGGACGCGGTGGCGGCCGAAGAGGAGGGGGTGGGCCGGCCGCGGGGGCTGCGGCGCGTCCGCGACGAGGAGGCGGGCGCCCTCCGTCAGGGTGTCCTGCGCGGCCTCCAGCTCGTCGTGGGCCTCCAGGGCCTCCGCGATGATGATCCAGGGGGCGGGGTCGCGCGGGGCGGAGGCCCGGAGGCCCTCGATGATCGCTCTGGCCTCCGCCTCGTGGCCGTACTCCCACAGGTTCGACGCCTTCAGGGCGCGGACCAGGTGCGGGTTCTCCAGGCCGTCGGGGGACGAGAGCAGGCGGTCGTAGAGGGCGGACGCCGCGGGGCGGTCGCCGGAGAGTTCCCGGTGGGCCGCCGCGCGCAGCAGCAGGGCCTCGGCGTCCTCGGGGTAGAGGCCGGCGGTTCGCTCCAGGCGTGCCGCTTCCGCGGCGTGGTCGACGTTCTCGGCAGGCGTGTCGGGGCGCATGGGGGACACGGTATCGCCGGTCGGTGACGAGAGTGCGGTGACCGTACGTCCTTACGCCGTCACGCCGTCGACCTGCAACGTCTGCACCGACCTCGGCTCGAAGCGGACGCTCACCGTTTTGCCGTTCAGGCGGGTGTCCGTGTGGGCGCGGTAGCGGTCGGCGGCGGCCGGGGCGGTGTTCCAGCGGGGGACCAGGCCCCCCGTGCCGCCGGTCACCGTCGTGAAGCGGGACAGGTCGAAGGTGAGGGTCTGGGCGGACGTGGACGTGTTCACCGCCACGATCACCAGGCGTTTCGCCGTGCGGTCCAGGGCTGCCACGGCGTAGCTCACGCCCGTGTCGAGGATCGTCATGCCGGGGCGGATGTGGCGGCTGAACTGGGCCATGACGTAGTACTTCGGCTGGATCGACGTCGGCTGGAGGCTGCCGGCGTCGTACGCGATCATCGCCCAGCCCGCCGTCGGGTCCATGACCTGCCAGTAGCACCAGGCCGTCGGGTGCAGCCAGCGGAAGTCGTAGCAGAGGTTCGACGCCATGGTCAGGCCCGTGCCGTCGCCGTCGCCCGTCTCGGAGTTCCAGAGCTTCTTGCCGGACGACGTGACGACGTCCGTGTACAGGAGGTCGCGGCGGCCTCCCGAGCCCTGGTAGCCGTGCACGTTGACCTGGGAGACCAGGGCCCTGGTCGAGGCGCCGAAGGATGCCCACGTCGAGCGGGCCGCGTCGTAACTCGTCTCGTCCGAGCCGGAGATGCGCACCCCCGTCAGGCCCCGCTTGTCCAGCTCGCTGCGCATGTAGGGGAGTACGGCCGCCTGGACCGCCGGGTCCATGTGGCAGCCCTCCTGGGTGCCGGTGGCCGTCCACCAGCTCGCGGCCGGCTCGTTGAAGGGGTCCACGGTCGCGAAGTTCACGCCCCAGTGCGTGCGGGCGCGCAGGGCCACGGCGGCCAGGTGGGAGGCATGCTGGCGGTAGTTCCAGGTCTGGAGGTTGTTGCCGCCGTTGGCCGCGCCGGACGGGTTGTGGTTGGAACACATCCACCACATCGGGGAGTTGGCGAACAGCTCGGTGACCGCGCCGCGCCGGACCGCCTTCGACAGCATCGCGCGCTGGTTCGCGTCCGCCGTCCAGTCCCAGGCCGAGGACGCCGGGTCCTCGTTGTTCCAGTCCTGCCAGAAGCCCTCGATCTGCTTGAACGCCGGGATGTTCGGCGACTCGACCATGGTCTCGCCGCCGACGCTGTTCCAGCTGCACGCGCCGAGGTTGTAGCGGGCGATGTTGAGGCCGAGGCCGGGGAGCGCGGTGCCGTCGTACGTGACCGACTTGGTGGTGAAGAACAGGTCGGCGAAGTCCTCGCGGGCGCCGAAGACGTTGGCCCACCAGGCCAGTGAGGTGCCCCAGCCCTCCCAGGCGCCGTACGACGCCGACGGGTCGACGGCGATCGTCGCGTCGGCGTGGGCCGTGCCGGTGGTCAGGGCGCTGCCGAGGAGCGTGCCACCGGTGGCCGCGAGCAGGGTTCTGCGTCGGATCATGACTACAACTCCGCTTCGCTCATGGGGAGCGGGCCGGTCGTCCCGACCGGCCCGTAACGCATGGGGGAGTGCATGCTCGAGCGCGTCGCGGTACGAAGCATCGGGGGTGCGGGCGGGGTTGTCGAGGGTTGTGGCAGCCCTTTCTCTAACCAATGGAGGAAGGGGGTGGCGTCCGAGGTCGTCACCAAGTGGTTGCGGGATCGGGAAACTTGGGGCGGACGCGGTCGGGTATAACCGAGAGGGGCGCCCGGACAGGCGTCCCGGACTTCGGAGGAGGGGGCGAGCAGTGAACAACCGCGCATGGCCCGCCCTCGCGTTCCTCCTCACCGTCCTCCAGCTCGTCCTCCTCGACGCCGGCGGCCTCCATGCCGCCGTCACCGTCGCCTTCGCCGCGACCGCCGTCGCCGCGGCCGCGCTCGTCGTCTGCTCCGTCGTCGCCGCGCGCTGCGCGCCGGCCGTGCCGCCCACGCGGGTGCGTACGGCGATCCGGGACCGGGACCGCCGTACGGCCTTCCTGCCGCAGCGCGATCCCGACGCCAGGGGGCGCACCCGGCCCCGGGCGCCCGGACACGCCCTCCCGGCGGGCGTCGCGTAGGGCAGACCTTTTCGCATCACTGCGGATCACTACGGATCGTTGCGGATCATTGCGCGTCGTTCCGTGTCTTTCCGCATCGCGAGTGCGCCCGCGCGGGCCGTCCTGCCGTCCTTTCTCCTTCTCGGCACGACGAGACCCACGGAGGGCTCACCCATGTCCGTTTTCGCCCAGCTGGTCGAGCAACTCGCCCGAGCGCTCGAACCGTTGTTCCACACCTCCGCGGCCGCAGCCGCGATCGTCCTGTTCACCGCGTTCGTACGGCTGCTGGTGCTGCCGCTCTCGCTGGCCGCCGCGCGAGGGCACAAGGCGCGGGCGGCGCTGCAGCCGAAGATCGCCGAGCTGCGGAAGAAGCACGCGAAGGACCCCGAGCGGCTGCAGCGGGCCGTGCTCGCGCTGCATGCCGAGGAGAAGGTGTCCCCGCTCGCCGGCTGCCTGCCGGGGCTGCTGCAGGCGCCCGCCTTCCTGCTGCTCTACTACCTCTTCTCCAGCCCTTCCATCGGCGGTGAGGCCAACGCCCTGCTCGGCGAGCGGCTGCTGGGCGCGCCGCTGGGCGACCGGTGGGCCGACGCGCTCGGCGCGGGCGGGGTGTTCGGGGAGGCGGGGATGGTGTACGTCGTGCTGTTCGCGGTCGTCGCGTGCGTCGCCGGGTTCACCTTCCGGCGTACGCGGCGGATGGTGGCCGCCGGTGAGTTCGGCGGGGGCGACCAGGCGGTGCCGGGGGCGGCGGCCATCGGCAGGGTGATGCCGTTCGTGTCGTTCTTCACGCTCGTCACCGTGGCCGTGGTGCCGCTGGCCGCCGCGCTGTACGTGGTGACCAGTACGACGTGGAGCGCGGTGGAGCGGGCGGTGCTGTACCGCTAGCCGCAAAGGGGCGTGCGGTGCGGGGTTGTGGGCCTCGCCGGCCAGGTCCAGTACGTGAACGGGGTCTTGCGGAGTGGACCTTGCCCTTGGAGGATCGACCAGTCCTCCGGTGGCTGCACCCGCCCGAGGGCGCCCGTGACCGAGGGAGACTGTGATCATGAAGCTGCTGCGAGTCGGTACGGCCGGGGCGGAGCGGCCCGCGCTGCTGGACGCCGAGGGTGTGCTGCGGGACCTGTCGGGACTCGTGCCGGACATCGACGGAGCACTGCTCTGCGACGACGCGGCCCTCGGCCGGATCCGGGACGCGGCCGACGCCGGGGAGCTGCCCGCGCTGGAGGCGGACGGGCTGCGGGTCGGGCCGCCGGTGGGGCGGATCGGCAAGATCGTGTGCATCGGGCTGAACTACCACGACCACGCCCGCGAGACCGGCGCCGAGCCGCCGTCCGAGCCGGTGATCTTCTTCAAGGCCGCGGACACGGTCGTCGGCCCGTACGACACCGTGCTGGTGCCCCGGGGTTCCGAGAAGACCGACTGGGAGGTGGAGCTGGCGGTCGTCATCGGGCGTACCGCCCGCTATCTGGAGTCGGCCGAGGACGGGCTCGCGCATGTCGCGGGGTACGCGGTCGCGCACGACGTCTCCGAGCGGGAGTTCCAGATCGAGCGGGGCGGCACGTGGGACAAGGGGAAGAACTGCGAGACGTTCAACCCGCTGGGGCCGTGGCTCGTGACCGCCGACGAGGTGGGCGACCCGCAGAAACTGGGGCTGCGGCTGTGGGTGAACGGGGAGCTGAAGCAGGACGGGACGACCGCCGAGCAGATCTTCTCCGTGGGGGAAGTGGTGCGCTACGTCAGCCGGTTCATGGTGCTGTACCCCGGTGACGTGATCAACACGGGGACGCCCGCGGGGGTGGCCATGGGGCGGCCGGAGCCCAAGCCGTATCTGCGGGGCGGGGATGTGGTGGAGCTGGAGATCGACGGGCTGGGGCGGCAGCGGCAGGTGTTCGGCCAGGCGTGACGGTCCCTCGGGGCGGGGCCGGTCCCCTGGGGGCGCGGGTGACTGTGCGGGCCCGTCGTGGCCTGTCGCACAGTTCCCCGCGCCCCTGAACGCGCGGTTTTCCGCGCCCCTTCAGGGCGTCGCTCGTCCCGGCGTTCTAGAGGTTCAGGTACTCCTCCAGCGCCTCCACCACGAAGCGGTGGTCCTGGAGCTGGGGGAGGCCCGAGACCGTCACCGCGCCGATGACGCCCACGTTCTCCACCGTGATCGGGAAGGAGCCGCCGTGGGCCGCGTACGCGTCCGGGTCCAGGCGGGAGGAATCCTCGAACGTCGTGCCCTTGGCGCGGAACCGGGCGCCCACCAGGTACGACGCGCTGCCGTAGCGCTCGACCACGCGGCGCTTGCGGTTGATCCAGGCGTCGTTGTCGGGGGACGAGCCGGGCAGGGCGGCGTGGAAGAGCTGCTGGCCCGCGCGGTGGATGTCGACGGCCACCGGCGCCTGGCGCTCCTGGGCCATCCGGACCAGGAGGCAGCCGAGGTTCCAGGCGTCGTCGTTGGTGAACTGCCGGAAGACCAGGCGGCGTTCCTGCGCCTCCAGTTCCTCGATGCTCGGCGTCAGCTCGGGGGTGATCTTCGGGGTCAGCGGGGTCGTCGCGTGCTTGTGCGTGCTCGTCACAGCGTCACCGTCACTCCGTCTCGGGCCGAACGGCGAGCCGCCTCCAGGACGTCGAGGGCGGCGGCCGCCTCCAGCGCGGTCACCGGGTTGGGGCCATCCTCCAGCAGTGCCTTCGCCACCGCCGCGTAGTACGCCGGGTAGTCGCCCGGCAGGGTGGGCTCGGGCCGGCCGCCGCCGGTCAGCGGGGACTCCCCGGAGCCGACGCGGCCCCACAGCGTCTCGGGCTCCGTTCCCCAGTCGGCGCCGGCCGATCCGGGACGCAGGCCCTCGCGCAGGGCGGCCTCCTGCGGGTCGAGGCCGTACTTCACGTACCCCGCGCGCGAGCCGAGCACCCGGAAACGCGGGCCGAGCTGGGCGGTCGTGGCGGAGACGTAGAGGTGGGAGCGGACGCCGCTCGTGTGCGTCAGCGCGAGGAACGTGTCGTCGTCGGTCTCCGCGCCCGGCCGCCGTACGTCCGTCTCCGCGTAGACGGACGCCACCGGGCCGAACAGCACCAGCGCCTGGTCGACGACATGGCTCCCGAGGTCGTACAGCAGCCCCCCGATCTCGGCCGGGTCACCGGACTCGCGCCAGCCGCCCTTCGGCTGCGGGCGCCAGCGCTCGAAGCGGGACTCGAAGCGCCACACGTCGCCCAGCTCGCCGGCGTCGAGCAGCCCCCGCAGGGTGAGGAAGTCGTTGTCCCAGCGGCGGTTCTGGAACACGGAGAGCAGCAGGCCCCGCTCCTCGGCGAGCGCCGCGAGCTCCCGGGCCTCGGCCGCCGTGCCCGCGACCGGCTTGTCCACGACGACCGGCAGGCCCGCCTTCAGGGCGGCGGTGGCGAGCGGCACGTGCGTCTTGTTCGGGGACGCGACGACGACCAGGTCCAGCTCGTCCGCGCGGTCGAACAGTTCGTCGGCCGTGGCGGCGACGCGTACGTCCGGGAACTCGGCGCGGGCCTGCTGCTGCCGCTCGGGGTTCGAGGTGACCACCGTGTCGAGGGCGAGGCCCTCGGTGGCGGCGATCAGCGGGGCGTGGAAGACGGAGCCGGCGAGGCCATACCCGATCAGGCCCACGCGGAGGGGAGTACCAGTCGTACCAGTCATGGCACCCACTTTCGCAACGCTGTTGCCAAAGTGCAAGCGGTGAGGAAAATGGGGGTGTGAACAGGTCGAACGCGGTCTCCCCGGTCCCGTCCGCCGCCGCGGGGGTCAACCTGCCGGCGCTGCGCAGCCACAACGCCGCCCTCGTCCTGGACCTGCTGCGCACCGCCGGCTCCGACGGCATCTCACGGCTCGAACTCGCCGACCGCACCGGTCTCACCCCGCAGGCCGTCAGCAAGATCACCGCCCGGCTGCGGGCCGAGGGGCTGGCCGCCGAAGCGGGGCGCCGCGCCTCCACCGGGGGCAAGCCGCGCACGGTCCTGCGCCTGGTGCCGGACGCCGGGCACGCGGTCGGCGTCCACCTCGACCGGGACGAGCTGCGGGCGGTGCTGGCCGACCTGACAGGGGCCGTGGTGGAGGAGCGGAGGGCCCCGCTCGGGCTGGGCGCGGGCGCCGACGCCGTGGTCGACGGGCTGGTGGGCGAGGTGCGGGCACTGCTCGCGGACGCCGCCGGGGCCGTGCGGCGCGGGGCGGTCCTCGGCGTCGGGGTCGCGCTGCCGGGGCCGCTCGACCATGCGCGCGGGGTGCTCCACCGGGTCACCGGGTTCCCGGAGTGGGACGGCTTTCCGCTGCGGGACGCGCTGACCGAGCGGCTCGGGATGCCGGTCGTGGTCGACAAGGACACCAACGCCGCCGCGCTGCGGCTGGCGGTCGGCGGGGGCCTCGACGGGGTGGCCGACGGGGCGGCCGACGGGGCCTTCGCGGGCGGGGCGGGGTCCTGCGTCGGCGGCGAGGGCGGTGCCGTCGTGGCCGAGGGCGGGTCCTTCGTCGGAGGGAGTGATTCCTTCGTCGGCGGGAGTGGTTCCTTCGCCTACCTCCACCTCGGCACGGGACTCGGCGCCGGGCTGGTGATCGGCGGGCAGGTGCACCGGGGGGCGCGGACCGGGGCCGGGGAGTTCGGGCACCAGGTCCTCCAGCTCGACGGGCCGCCCTGCACCTGCGGCGACCGGGGCTGCGTCGAAGCGCTGTGCCTGGCCGCCGTGGCGCGCGACGACATCGGCGAGGCGGCCCGCGTGCTCGGCGCGGGCGCCGCGAACCTCGTCGGGCTGCTCGACATCGACCTGGTGCTGCTCGGCGGCCGTACGGTGACGGCGGCGCCGGACGTCTTCGTGCGCGGGGTCGCCGAGGTCGTCGGGGCGCGCGCCCGGCGCGAGGGCGGGGGCGGGGGCACGGCGGAGGCGGTGCCGGTGCGGGTCGCGCCGGGCGGGGAGCGGGCGGTGGCGGAGGGGGCGGCACAGTTGCTGCTCGCGCCGCTGTTCGGGCGGGGGGAGTGAGAGGGGTCGGGGTCGGCCGTTCCGGGCGAGGAGGAGCGCCTGGGACTCCCTGTCCGGGCGGGGCGTCCGGGCTCCGCCGCCCGCGCGGGCGTGAGCGCCCGACGCCACCGTCCGGGCGAGGGAAAACCCCCGCGGTGCACTGATCGGGCGTCGTTGCTCCGCCATCCGGAGCGGTGGCCGCGCGGACGTCACCGGTCGCGCCCAGGTTGGGTGTTCATGCGACTGCGTACGTCCGCCCTGCTCGTCCTGTCCCTCGCCCTCGCCCCTCTGGCCCCCCTCCCCGCCCACGCGGCCCCCCACCCCGACCCCGCCCCCGACTGCGCCGCCTCCACCGCCCGCCGCTTCCCCCTCACCACCCGCATCCACGGCGGCCCCGACGCCTACGCGGCCGGCGGCGGCCACGGCGACTGGTCCCTCGACCTCACCAACACCACCGACCGCCCCTGCGCCGGCGTCCACCCGGTGGTCGTCCTGGTCGACGAACGGCGGGACCTGAGACCGGGTCAGGTGAGCCTGGAGTTCTCCGACGGTCCACGCGCGCACCGGGTGCGGTTCGAGGCGACGGAGGAGGACGAGCTGGTCGGCGCGTTCGGCGGCCGGTTCCCGGGGTTCACGGTGGCGCCGGGGCGGACCCTCACCGTGCGGGTGAGGCTGGCGATCGCCTCCGACGCCGTACCGAACGAAGTCACCGCCAACGCGGCGGTCGTCCGGCGGCGTGCGGGGGACGGCGACTGGGTGGGGCAGTCGAACGACTACCGCTTCCGCATCGAGGGCGGCGACACCGAGGCGGGCGACGCCGACGCCGTCGAGCCCGGAGAGGCCGCAGGCCGAACGGCGCCGGGCGATCCGGCCACGGACTCCCGTCAGGACCCGCCCCCGCGGGACCCGCGCCCTTCCCCGGGCGCCCCCGCTTCCGCCACCCCGACCCCCGACGCCTCCCTCTCCCTCACCGAGGAACCCGCCGACGGCCTCGCCGACAACCCCGGCGGCGAACCCACCGACGCCCTCAACCACCGCCTCGCCGCCACCGGCCTTCCCGCCCGCCGCGGCGCCCTCGCCGCGACCGGCGTGCTGTTCCTCTCCGCCGGCAGCGTCCTGCTCCTGGCCAGCCGACGCCGCTGACGCCGACCTCCGTCGCCGCTGAACGTCCCGGTGACGGGCCTGTCGTGCCGTTCGGTGACACCACCCGTGCCCATCGCGGAGTCGCCGACCGACCAGCCGGCCGGCGCGGGTGTGGCCGAACAGCCGGCCGGGATGCCGGCCTCGCCTGCTTCGACTCCGCCCTGGCCGGTGCGGCCACCCGGTGACCGGCGGCCGCACCGCCATCCTGACCTGCACGACCTTCTGCCGGCAGGAGAACCCGCAGAAGGGCGAGGTCACCGTCTCCTACGACGGTGGGGCGCCCGTCACCGTGCGCACCTGCACCGCCGACGTGCCCTCCCGCACCGGGACGGTGACCCTCCAGGTCCCGGCCGGCACGTCCACCGCCCGCGTCCGGTTCCGCCGCACCGCGGGCGACAACTGGTTCCGGGTGATCGACGGGGTCCGTTCGGCGCAGTCCTGACTAGGCTGAAGGGCGTCGGTACGCCGTGGTTCCGGCGCCCTTCCCGCACGTACTGCAGGACGTCTCGGCACGTACTTGCACGACCCACGCACGCCAGGAGTTCGAAGCACATGGCAGAACGCAAGCCGATCGAGTCGTGGCTCACCGACATGGACGGTGTCCTGATCCACGAGGGCGTGCCGATCCCCGGCGCCGACGCCTTCCTGAAGAAGCTCCGCGACACGGAGCGGCCGTTCCTCGTCCTGACCAACAACTCGATCTACACGCCGCGCGATCTGCACGCCCGGCTGCGCCGCATGGGCCTCGACGTGCCCATCGAGAACATCTGGACCTCCGCCCTGGCCACCGCCAAGTTCCTGGACGACCAGCGGCCCGGCGGCTCGGCGTACGTCATCGGCGAGGCCGGTCTGACCACCGCCCTGCACGACATCGGCTACATCCTCACCGACCACGAGCCCGACTACGTCGTCCTCGGCGAGACCCGCACCTACTCTTTCGAGGCCATGACCAAGGCCGTACGGCTGATCAACGCGGGCGCCCGCTTCATCTGCACCAACCCCGACGAGACCGGCCCCTCCACCGAGGGCCCGCTTCCGGCGACCGGCGCCGTCGCCGCGCTGATCACCAAGGCGACCGGCAAGAAGCCCTACTTCGCGGGCAAGCCCAACCCGCTGATGATGCGCACCGGCCTGAACGCCATCGGCGCCCACTCCGAGACCAGCGCCATGATCGGCGACCGGATGGACACCGACGTCCTCGCCGGCATCGAGGCCGGGATGCAGACCTACCTGGTGCTCACCGGCCTGACCCGGCCGGAGCAGGTGGAGAACTTCCCCTACCGGCCGTCGAAGATCGTCGACTCGATCGCGGACCTCGTCGAGCGGATCTGACGGTTCGCGCCGGATACGCCCGCGATCGGAACCGCGGGGGATACCCCCGAGATCGGAACCGACGGGTCGCGGGGGGGATACCCCCGGGATTGGAACCGACGGGTCGCGGGGGGATACCCCCCGGGATTGGAACCGACGGGTGACGGGTCGCGGCGGACACGCCCGCGATCGTGAACCGACGGGTCGCCGGGGGACACCCCTCGACCGGACCTGACGGTTCACGGGGGGACAGTCCCCCTAAACCGGACAGGCGGCAGATCTCACCCGAGCGGAGCAACCCCGGTGCCGTCGAGGATGCGGTGCCGGGGCCCGCGGGGGAGCCTTCGGACAACTGGAGGTTCACGATGGGCTCACTGCCACTCACCGTCCGTGCCGGCGTCCTCGCCGCCGGCCTCGCCGTGGCCGCCCCGCCGGCGCACGCGGCCGGCGGCGGGGTCTCGGTCAGTCCCTCCACCCCCGCCCCCGGCAGCGACCTCGCGCTGCGGGTCACCGGCTGCCCCGGCGCCACCGGCACCGCGGCCTCCGCCGCCTTCGTCGCCGACGCCCTGCTCACCGGCGCCGAGGGCACGCTGACCGGCGAGACCCGCGTCCGCTCCATGCTCACGCCGGGCACGTACGAGGTCCGGGTCGACTGCGCCAGCGAACGAACGCCCAGGACGCTCCGGGCGGCCCTCACCGTCGCCGGCGCGGACGCCCCCTCCGCCCCCGCCTCCCCGGTCGCCCCCGTCACCGCCGGAGGGGGCGGTGCGGCCCGCCTCGCCTCGGTGGACGCCGCCGAGACCGGCCCCAACATCGCCCAGACGGTGACCGGCCTGGTCCTCGCCGGCGTCGCCGCCGTGGCCGTGGTGCTCACCGGCGCCCGCCGGAGCCGCAGGACGGACTGAACGGCCATGCACGACCCGGAACACTCCACCGGCGCCGGCCGCCTGGTCATGGGCCTGACCTGGGCGGCGCTGCTGCTCGGGCTCTGGCTGTGGGGACAGGGGGCGACCGACGTGCCGCACGGGACGGCCGCCGCCCCGGCCACCGGTGACATGGCCGCGGCCGGCCGCCCGCCCCGCGCCGCCCTGCCGTCCGCCGCCCGGCCCCTGCCCGACGCCCTGCCCCAGCGCCTGGACGTCCCCGCCCTCGGCGTGCGCGCCCCGGTCGTCGCCCGCGGCCTCGACCGGCGCGGCGCGCCCGAGCCGCCGCCCTACGACCAGTCCGGCGTCGTCGGCTGGTACGCGGCCGGCGTCCGGCCCGGCGCCAGGGGAGCGGCGCTGCTGGTCGGGCACGCCGACACCGAGACCCGCCCGGCCGTCTTCCACCGCCTCGACCTGCTGCGGCCTGGCGAGCGGGTCCGGGTCGTCCGCGACGACGGCACGATCGCCGAGTTCACCGTCGAGGACGTCGCCGTCCTCACCCGCGACCGCTTCGACGCCCACCGGGCCTACGGCGTCCGGCAGCCCGGGCGCGCCGAGCTCCGGCTGATCACCTGCGCGGGCGTCTTCGACCGGGAGACCCGGAGCTACTCGGCCAACGTCGTCGTCTCGGCGTATCTCACGGGCGCCGGCCCCTGACGGCTCCGGCTCCGGCCCTTGACCGGCTCCGGCTCCGGCCGTTCCCGGGCAAAGCGAAAGGCCCCTCGCTGCTGCGAAGGGCCTTGCTGTCGGTGCGCCGCCAGGGACTCGAACCCCGGACCCGCTGATTAAGAGTCAGCTGCTCTAACCAACTGAGCTAGCGGCGCCTGCTGACGTCGTTAACTCTACATGACCTGCGCGGGTGCCCCGGACCACCGGCCGGGGTCCGCGAGGGGGGCGGGAAGCGCCCGGCGCAGGGGACGGGGGCGGCGTACATCATTCGGACCGTCAACATGCGAGCCGGAAAGACAGTTGTGAAACTGATCGTCGTGCACCGTCCTGGACGTCTCCGCCCGGAGTGTGAGGGGAATCGCATGACGGCTCCGGCATCCGAGCACTTCGATCCCCCGGCGGACCGTCGCGACGTCGAGGCGGTCCGGTCGGCCCCGGCCCGTGCGGCCCGGCTCATCCACACCGAGGCGACCACCGAGATCCCCGTCCACCTGCTCTTCCGCGACGATCCCGACCCGGTGGCCACGCCGCCGGGGCCGTCCGTGGTGGGCAGCCGGCAGGGGAGCGGGGAGCAGCCCCGGGTGCGCCGCCCGGTCCCGCTGCGGGCCCGCCCGGTCCCGCGGGTCGACCCGGCGCTCACCGAGCGGCCGGGGCGGGTGCTGCCCGGCGCGGCCGGGGTGCTCGCCGGCGCGGCGGGCGCCGCCGGGTGCGCGGTCACCTCCTGGTGGGCGGGCGTGCTGCCGCCGGTCGCCGTGGCCGCCCTGGGGCTGCCGGCGTCCGCCGCGACCGGGCCTGGACCGGCGCAGTGGGCGTCGTACGCGGGCGCGGGCGCGCTCGCCCTGTTCGGCTTCGGAGGGCTCGCGCGCGGGCGCACGGGGCGCGCCTGGGTGCTCGGGCTGTTCGGCCGCTACCGGGGGACCGTTCGGCACACCGGCCTGATGTGGGTCAACCCGCTGCTGCTGCGTCGCCGGGTCGACGTACGGCTGCGGCACTGGCGCAGCGAACCGATGCCGGCGGTGGACGCGAGCGGGGCCGCGCTGCGGGTGGTCCTGCTGGTGGTGTGGCGGGTGCGCGACACCGCGCGGGCCGCGCTCGGAGTCGAGGACCACGAGGCGTACCTGCGCGCGTGCGTGGAGGCGGCGCTGGTCCGGGTGCCGGTGGAGGCGCCGGGCTCGGGGCGGGGCACGGTCGCGGCGGCGGGGCAGACGCTCACCCGGCTGGCTGCGGCGGACACGGCGCCGGTCGGCCTGGAGGTGTTCTCGGTGCTGCCGGTCCGGGTCGAGTACGCCCCCGAGGTGGCGGCGGAGAGGAGCCGGCGGCGGATCGCCGCGCCGGACGACGCCACGGCGGGGTTCTGCGCGAGGTGTGGTGAACCCGGTCCGTGATTGGTATGGACATGTTCAACTCACGGCAATAATCTGAACTTGGTCTAGACCTGCAAGCTCAATGATCCTCCCCACATCAGGAGCGGCAGTATGCGCAAGAAGACCAAGTTGTCCGTCGCGATGGTGGGCCTGGCCACCACGGGAGCGCTCGTGCTCTCGTCCGGCGGCGCCAGCGGTCACGGCTACACCGACCTGCCCATCAGCCGGCAGAAGCTCTGCCAGAACGGCACCGTCACCAACTGCGGCAACATCCAGTGGGAGCCGCAGAGCGTCGAGGGCCCCAAGGGCTTCCCGGCCGCGGGCCCGGCCGACGGGCGGATCTGTTCCGGCAACAACACGCCGTTCGCCCAGCTCGACAGCCCGCGCACCCCGTCGGGCGGCGCCTGGCCGGCGACGAAGGTGACCGGCGGCCAGAGCTACACCTTCCGGTGGCAGTTCACGGCCATGCACGCCACGAGCGACTTCAAGTACTACATCACCAAGCCGGGCTGGAACCAGAACCACGCCCTCGCCCGGTCCGACCTCAACCTCACCCCGTTCCTGACCGTCCCCTACGGCGGTCAGCGTCCCCCGCAGACCCTCTCCCACAGCGGAACACTGCCGACCGGGCTCAGCGGCCGGCACGTGATCCTCGCGGTGTGGACGGTCGCGGACACGGCGAACGCGTTCTACGCCTGCTCGGACGTCACGTTCTAGCGGTGACGTTCCGGACGTAATGGTCCGGACGTAATGGTCCGGAACGTGACGCTCTGCACGTCACGTTCCGGACATGGCGTTCCGGTCGGGACACGCGAAGGAGCCCCCCGCTCGCGCGAGGGGCTCCTGTGCTGTGCGCCGCCAGGGACTCGAACCCCGGACCCGCTGATTAAGAGTCAGCTGCTCTAACCAACTGAGCTAGCGGCGCATGACTCCCGCCGTCCGCTCCGCGCGGTCGGCGACGAAGAAAATAGTACCTGGTCCGCGGAGGTGCTTCCGACCACCGCGGACCAGGCACCGGCCTGCGCCTACACCGTCAGCGACAGGAGCATCCCGGCCGCGTTGCGGTTGAGCGTGTCCGCCGCCTGGCGCAGGCGGTGGGCCTGCTCCACCGGCAGCGACAGCGCCAAAGACCCCACCGAGGCGCCCGCGGTGATCGGGACGGCCGCGCAGACCGTGCCCACCGCGTACTCCTGGAGGTCCAGCACCGGCGCCGTGGGCGGCTGGGCCGAGAGCCGGGACAGCAGCAGCCTGTCGCTGGTGATCGTGCGCGACGTCAGCCGGGCCATCCGGTACCGGGCCAGATGGTCGCGCCGGCCCGCGTGGTCGAGCTGGGCGAGCAGGCTCTTGCCCATGGCCGTGGCGTGGGCGGCGTGGCGGAAGTCCACCCACTCGTGCGCGGCCGGCGCCGCGGGACTCTCCGCGTACTGGTCGATCCGTACCTCCCCGTCGACGTACCGGCCGAGATACACCGCGGCTCGTACCGAGTCGCGCAGCCGGTTGAGGTTGTGCTGGAGCTGCTCGCGCACGGCCTGGTCACGGCCGTGCGACGAGCCGAGGCGGGCGAGGGCGCCGCCGGTGACGTACGCCCCGTCGGTCACCTGCTCGACGTAGCCCTCGCGCCTCAGCATGAGCAGGAGCGTGGTCAGGCGCTCCGGGCTCATGCCGGTGTGGCGGGCGATCTGGGTGTCGGTGACACCGGTGGAGTGCCGCGCCACCGTCTCCAGGACGCGCAGGGCGTCCTGAGCCGAGTGGTACGGCGCGGTCGGCTCGTGCTTCAGCGCCACGGTTTCCCCCTGTGCGCTTGCTGTCTTGCCGTAATCCGGACGGCGGATATGTCCTCACGATAGCCGTGGGGGAGTGCGCCGTAGGTGAATGTCGAACGGATTACGCCCCGAGGGACGGCCGCACCCCGGGTTGGCATATGCCGACGTCACAGCACCGCGCCGAGGAACTCCCGGGTCCGCTCGTGCTCCGGGTCGGCGAAGATCTTCTCCGGCGTCCCCGACTCGATGATCCGGCCCGAGTCGAACATCAGGACCTGGTCGGAGATGTCCCGGGCGAAGTTCATCTCATGGGTGACGCAGAGCATGGTGATGTCGGTGCTGCGCGCGATGTCCCGCAGCACGTCCAGCACGCCCGCGACCAGCTCCGGGTCGAGCGCGGAGGTCACCTCGTCCAGCAGCAGCACCTGCGGCCGCATGGCCAGCGCCCGCGCGATCGCCACGCGCTGCTGCTGGCCTCCGGACAGCCGCGAGGGCCGGGCGTCGCACTTGTCGGCCAGCCCGACCATGTCCAGCAGCTCTCGGGCGCGCGCCTCCGCCTCGTCCCTGGACAGACCGAGGACGGTGACCGGCGCCTCGGTGACGTTGCGCAGGACGGTCATGTTCGGGAACAGGTTGAACTGCTGGAACACCATCCCGATCTTCTTGCGCACCTCGCGGCGCCGCTTCTCGGAGGCGGGGAACAGCTGTTGCCCGTCGACGGTGATGGTGCCCTCGTCGGGCTTGGTGAGGGTCATCAGCAGCCGCAGAATCGTGGTCTTGCCCGATCCGGACGGGCCGATGAGGGTGACGTGCCGGCCCGCGTCCACCGAGAAGTCCAGGTGGTCGAGGACCGTGTTCTCGCCGAACCGTTTCGTCACCCGGTCCAGACGGATCAGCGGGGACCGCTCGGGGAGGGCGTCGGCCGGCTGCTTGCTGCTGTCAACGGACAAGACGTCGCTCCAGGGTGCGCAGAAGAAGGGAGGCCAGGTACGAGACGACGACGAAGGCGACGCCGATCACGGTGAGGGGCTCGGTGAACCGGAAGTGCTCCTGGGAGAACAGCCGCGCCTGACCCAGCATCTCCAGCACGGTGATCGCCATCAGCAGCGGCGTGTCCTTGAGCATCGACATCACGTAGTTGCCGAGCGCCGGCACCACCCGGCGGACCGCCTGCGGAAGGATCACCGCCCGCCACGTCCGCGTCACCGGCAGGCTCAGCGCCGTCGCCGCCTCCCACTGGCCGGCCGGCACCGCCTCGATGCCGGCCCGGTAGACCTGCATCGTGTACGTCGAGTAGTGCAGCCCGATCGCGAGGACGCCGGTGGCCATGGCGGAGAAGGCCAGCCCCCACTCCGGCAGTACGTAGAAGAGGAAGAACAGCTGCACCAGCAGCGGCGTGTTGCGCACGAACTCCGTGAACGCCCCGACCGGCCAGCGCACCCAGCGGGTCGGCACGCGCATCAGCAGCGCCCACACCAGCCCCAGGGCGAAGGAGATCAGCGAGCCCAGCACCAGCGCCTGCAGGGTGACGGCCAGGCCGTCCCAGAAGTGCGGCATGAAGTCGCGTACGGCTTGCCAGTCCCAGTTCACCGGGCCACCCCCGCCTTCAGCCGGCGCTCCAGGCCCCGCATCAGCCGGGTGAGCACGAACGCGATCAGGAAGTAGATGACGAGCACGTACGCGTAGATCTCCGCGCTCTCCTGGAGGGCGAGCCGCACCAGGTTGCCGCTGAACGCCAGATCGCCCATGCCCATGACCGACACCAGGGCGGTGCCCTTGAGCAGTTCCACGAGCAGGTTGGAGAAGGAGGGGATCATCTCGGGCACGGCCTGCGGCAGCAGGATCAGCCGCATCCGCTGCCAGGGCGTGAAGCCGAGCGCGATGCCGCCCTCCCGCTGCGCGGGGTCGACGGCGTTGAGCGCGCCGCGCACGATCTCCGTGCCGTACGCCCCGTAGGTCAGGCCGAGCGCGAGCGTGCCCGCCCACAGCGGCACCAGCTGCCAGCCGAAGGCCAGAGGCAGCACGAAGAACACCCAGAAGATCATGACCAGCGCCGAGGTGCCGCGGAACACCTCGGTGTAGAGGCCCGCGAGGAAGCGGACGATCCACAGCCGGTGGGTGCGCGCGACGCCCACGACGAAGGAGACCGCCGTCGCCAGCAGTCCGCTGAGGACGAGCAGCTGGATCGTGACCCAGACGCCCCCGAGCACCAGTTCCCACAGTCCGGAAGTCATCCGCCGCACAGCTCCTTCGCGGTCAGCTCCGTCATCTCGGCCTCGGTGAACCCGAACGGCCTGAGGATGCGGAGCAGCTCGCCGCTGTCCTTGAGCTTGTGCAGCTCGACGTTGAAGGCGTCGCGCAGCTTCGTCTCGGTGGGCCGGAACGCGAAGGCGCCGCCGTCGATGCGCGGTTTGCCGTCGACGACCGGCTTGAACGGCTCGGTCGCCTCGGTCCTCGGGAACTTCTTCACCACGTCGCGGGCGGTGACCGCCGTCGCGGCGAACACGTCCACGCGCCCGGCCTCCACCGCGTTCAGCCCGGCGACCTGGTCGGGGACGATGAGGAGGTCGCTCTCCGCGTACCCGGCCTCGACCGCGTACTGGATCTGCGCGTAGCCGGTGCCGGTGGCGAACCGCGCCTTCTTCGCCACGACGTCCCGGTAGTCGCGCAGCCCCAGCGGGTTGCCCTTGCGCACGACGAACGAGTCGAGCATCTGGTAGTCGGGGTCGGCGAAGATGACCTGCTCGCAGCGCTCCGGGTTGACGTACATGCCGGCGGCGACGACGTCGAACTGCTGCGAGTTCAGCCCGGGGATCAGCGAGCCGAACTCGGTCGGCACCGGCTGGACCCGGTCCACCCCCAGCCGCTTGAAGACGACCTTGGCCAGTTCCGGCGCCTCGCCGGTCAGCTCGCCGTTCCTGTCGATGTACCCGAAGGGGATCTCCCCGGCGATGCCCAGCCGAACCACGCCCGCCGCCCGGATCCGTTCCAGCAGGTCACCGCCGTCCCTGCCCGACTCGGTCGCCACGCGCGAGCAACCCGAGGCGCCGAGCACGCCGAGCGCGGCCGCTCCCGCGAGCAGCGAGCGACGGGTCGGACCTGGCGGGCGGGGTCTGTTTTCGGCTGTCCCTGTTCCCTGTGGTGAAGCCATGGGCGCGCGGCTACCCAAAGTCCATTCCGCTTATGCGGACGGCTTTGGACGGCTTTCGGGCGAAGGCGGGTACCCGAGGCGGTGCCGCGAACGGCAGGACCGGTACCACTCGCAGGGATCAGCAGGAGGCTGACATGACCGCACTCGGAATTCTCTACCCGGGGCATCCGGCCGAGGACGACTATCCGCGCATCGAGCAGCTCCTGGGCAGTGACATCCGGGTCGACCTCGTCCGCACGGAGGGCGAGGAGCGGTTGCGGGGGGCTACCAGGGAGGACGTGCTGCGCGAGCTGGGCGCCCCGCAGCGGCTGGCGGCGGGCGTGGAGGAGCTGCGGCTCGCCGGGGCGGAGGCGGTGGTGTGGGCGAGCACCGAGGGCAGCTTCGTGCACGGCTGGGACGGCGCCCTGGAACAGGCGCGGTCGCTCGCGGTCGCGGCCGGGATGCCGGCCTCCTCGACGGCGATCGGCTTCGTGCACGCGGCGCGCGAGCTGGGGGTGCGCCGGGTGGCGGTCGGCAGCACCGCCCCGCGGGAGGTGACGGCGCTGTTCGGCCAGTTCCTGCGGGCGGCCGGCCTCGAGGTGGTCTCCGTGCGGGCCGGCGCCGGCGGGGCCGCGGCGGACGGGGCCGGCTGGGGCGAGGCCGAGCTGCGGGGGCTGGTCGGCGAGGCGGACCACCCGGACGCCGAGGCGCTGCTGCTGCCCGACGCCGCCCTGCGCACCGCCGCCCACCTCACCACCCTGGAGCGCGGGCCGGGCAAGCCGGTCCTCACCGCCAGCCAGGTCACCGTGTGGGAGGGACTGCGCCTGGCGGACCGCCGGGTCAACGCTCCCGTCCTCGGCGCCCTCTTCACCCGGGAGCCGCTCGTGCAGGCGTGAGGCCGGGACCGGGGAACGCGGGATCGGGGAACAAGCGGGGGGCGCCTCCTGTTGGCACCGTGCGTACGGAGACGGACCGTACCGCGACAACCCACGCACGCGGCACGGCGACGACGCAGGAGGCACCCCAGGTGGCGGCAGACGAGAACCGGGACGGCACCACGCACCCCGACGAGATCCGCGGCCGGACACGGGGCTCGGCCCCCGTCCCGCTGTCCGTGCTCGACCTGGTCACCGTCGGCGCCGGCCGCACCGCCACCGACGCGCTGCGCACGAGCGCGGCCCTGTCCCGGCTCGCCGAGTCCCGCGGCTACCACCGCTACTGGGTTGCCGAGCACCACTCCATGCCGGGCGTGGCCTCCTCCTCCCCGGCCGTGATCCTCGCCCACCTCGCCGCCCACACCGAGCGCATCCGGCTCGGCTCGGGCGGCGTGATGCTGCCCAACCACGCCCCGCTGGTCATCGCGGAGCAGTTCGGCACGCTGGAGGCGCTGGCCCCCGGCCGGATAGACCTCGGCCTCGGCCGCGCCCCCGGCACCGACGGGGCCACGGCCGCCGCCCTGCGCCGCACCGACCGGCTGGGCGAGGGCGCCGACGACTTCCCCGAGCAGCTGGCGGAGCTGACCCGCTTCCTGGACGACGACTTCCCCGACGGCCACCCCTACCGCCGCATCCACGCCGTACCGGGGCCCGTGCAGGCGACCTCGCCCGGCGGCGTGCAGTCCCCGCACCGGCCGCCGATCTGGCTGCTCGGCTCCTCCGGCTTCAGCGCCCGCCTGGCCGGGCTGCTCGGCCTGCCGTTCGCCTTCGCCCACCACTTCTCGGCGCAGAACACCATCCCGGCCCTCGACCTGTACCGGGACTCCTTCCGCCCGTCCGCCGTGCTGGACGAGCCGTACGCCCTCATCGGCGTCTCCGCGCTCGCCGCCGACGAGGAGCGCGAGGCCCGCCGCCAGGTGCGCGCCGGCGCGCTCAGCATGATCCGGCTGCGCTCCGGCCGCCCCGGCCTGATCCCCACCCCGGAGGAGGCCGAGGCGTACCCGTACAGCCCGCTGGAGCAGGAGGTCGCCGACTCCTGGACGGCGAACGTCATCCACGGCACCGCCGACGAGGTCCGCTCCGGCCTGGACGACCTGCAGAAGCGCACCGGCGCCGACGAACTGATGATCACCGCCAACGCGCACACCGGCGAGCTGCGGCTGCGCTCCTACGAGCTGATCGCCGACGCCTACGGGTTCCCGACCGCCTGATTGGCCTGCCCGGCCCGGTCCGACGGACGTCCCAGCAGCTCGGAGATGCGGTCCGGGGGCACCGGCCGGGAGTACAGCCACCCCTGACCGGTGTCGCAGCCGATCCTGCGCAGCCGGGCCGCCTGCGCCGAGGTCTCCACGCACTCCGCGGTCACCGTCAGCCCCAGCCGGTGGGCGAGCTGGATCATCGCCTCCACGATCACCTCGTCCGCCGGCGACGCGCCCGCACCGGCCTCCTCGTACTGGAAGCCCCGCACGAACGACCCGTCCAGCTTCAGCACCGACACCGGCAGCCGGCTCAGATAGGCGAGGTTGGAGTAGCCGGTGCCGAAGTCGTCGATGGCGATGCGCACGCCCATGTCGCTGAGCGCCTGCAGGGCCTGGAGGGGCCGGCCCGCCGAGCCCATCACCGCCGACTCGGTCAGTTCCAGCTGCAGCAGGTGCGGCGCGAGGCCGGTCTCGTCGAGGATCCGGGCCACGTCGGCGACCAGGTCGGAGTCCCAGACCTGGCGCACGGCGACGTTGACGCTGACGAACAGCGGAGGCTCGCACGGGTGCTCCAGCTGCCAGCGGCGGGCCTGCCGACAGGCGGTGGCCAGCACCCAGCGGCCCAGCGGCACGATCGCCCCGTCCTCCTCCGCCAGTCCGATGAACCGATTCGGCGTCAGCGTCCCGAACTGCGGGTGGTTCCAGCGCACCAGCGCCTCCACTCCGCTCAGCCGACCGTCCGCCATGCCGACCAGCGGCTGGTACTCCAGCGTGAACTCGCCCCGCTCGATGGCCGGGCGGAGCGTGGAGGCGAGCGCCTGACGGGTCATGCGGTGGGCGTTGCGCTCCGGGTCGAACAGCGTCCAGCGGGACTTGCCGTCAGCCTTCGCCCAGTACAGCGTCGTGTCGGCGGCCTGCATCAGACCGGTGGCGGAGGTCCCGGCCACCTGCCGCTCCACGACCCCGATCGACGCGGACAGCGACAGCCGCCGCCCCGCCAGGTCGAACGGCTCCTGAAGCGCCGTCAGCACCGCCTCGGCCAGGTCGGCGACCTGCTCGGTGCCGGTGGAGCCCTCCACCAGCAGCGCGAACTCGTCGCCCCCGAGCCGCGCCACCAGCGGCGCGCTCGCCCTGCCGTACCCGGCCTCGTCCGCGCACGCGGTCAGCCGCTCGGCCACGGCGGCCAGCAGCAGGTCGCCGATGCGGTGGCCGAGGGTGTCGTTGATGGCCTTGAAGCCGTCCAGGTCCAGATAGCACAGGCCGACCCGGCCGGTGCCGCCGCGCGCGTACGACTCGACGTCCAGCGCGGCCGACAGGCGCTCGAAGAACAGGGCGCGGTTGGGCAGCCGGGTCACCGGGTCGTGCATCTGCAAGTGCCGCAGCCGCGCCTGGAGCTCCTGTCGGTCGCTGATGTCGGCGGCGGCCATCAGCACGCCCCCGGCCTCCCCGGGCAGCGGGGAGACGGTGACCTGCACCCAGACGCTCGCCCCCGCCGCGCGCTTCAGCCGCCGGGTGCAGCGCAGCCGCGCGTCCCGGCCGCCCAGCAGTTCGCGGTACGCGTGCCGGGAGCGCGCGTCCGACGCCAGGTCGACCAGGTCGGCGGCCGGGCGCCCGGCCAGGGCGCCGGGGACGACGCCGAGCAGCGCCCCGAACGCGTCGTTGGCGCTGACGACCAGACCGTCCCGGTCGACCACCGCCATCGCGAGCGGCGCCGACCCGAACGCGGCCCGGAACGCGCCGAGCCGCTCTCCGGCACGGCCGCCGGTACCACCCGGCGCATCATGATCACTGTCTGTGACGGCCGGCCGGATGAGGTCTGCCGCGGGCGCCGGCCCTTCGGACGTTCCGCTCACCGCTCGCTCCCGCAGTGCACTCGATCTGCTCGATCTCTGCTCGATCTCTGTCCGGGCAGGAAAGGTCAGGAAAGTGTGCCGATCATAGAGGTTGGCCCCGGAGTCCTGCAGCCACTGTCCAGTGTCCCGGAACCCTTTCGAATCCACGCGCTGTCCCGACAGATCGTTTCTGCCCACTCCGGACCCGGTTCCCTCCTCTACCGACCAGTTGTGACGGACCGTGAACAATCCCAGCGCGTAGACCGCGTGTCGCCCGAACGGCCCTCACTCGTCCGGTGCAGACAAACAGGGCATACAGGAATTTAGTCACACAGGCTGGGTGCGGTGTCCCGCGAACCGCACCCGGAGGTCTCCCGTGCCGCGTCTGCCGCGTCCGCTCCCGCGCCCCCGACTGCGCGGCGCCGCGGCCGTGTTCACCACCCTCTCCGCCCTCGCCGCCACCTCCCAGGTCACCGGCCCCTCGATCGCCGAGCCCCTCGCGGCCCCGCCCTGCGCCCTCGCCCGCACCGACGCACACCACTCGGAGGGCCTGGACACCTGGAACGCCGCCTATCCGCGGCCGGACCGCACCCTCGACGCGGTGATGGTGTTCCTGTCCTTCCCCGACGCGCGCCCGGCGACCACCCCGGCCGAGCTGGCCGCCGACCACTTCCCGGTGACCAGCCAGTACTTCGCGCGTGCCTCCTACGGCAAGTTCCGCCTGCGCGCGCACCCGCTGCCGCAGTGGATCCGCATGCCGCGGCCGTCCGCCGACTACGCCATACAGCGGGACTGGACCCCGCGGCACCGCGCCGCCTATCTCCGCGACGCGCTGGCCGCCGTCGACGACCGGGTCGACTTCTCCCGCTACGACGTCGTCTACTTCGTCGCCGACCCGGACGCGCCCGGCGTGGACTCCGACGCGACCAAGGTCGTCAACCTGGAGCGCCCGCTGCGCGCGGACGGCACGGACATCCGCCGGGTCGTCACGGTGTTCGAGCAGCATCCGCCGGACCGGCTGGTCCTCGCCCATGAGACCGGGCACGTGTTCGACCTGCCCGACCTCTACCACCGCCCGTCGGACGGCAGGGGCGACTGGGACACCTACGTCGGCGACTGGGACCTGATGGGCAGCCAGTTCGGGATGGCCCCGGATCTGTTCGCCTGGCACAAGTGGAAGCTGGGCTGGCTGGAGCCGCGGCAGGTGGTGTGCGTACGGGGGGACGAGCCGGTGCGGCTGACGCTGGAGTCGCTGGGGGCGGGGCCGGGGGCGGTGCCGGTTGCCGGTGCGGCGGGCGCGACGGGTGGCGCGGCGGGGGCCTGGGCCGGTTCGACGGGTGCGGGGGCCGGCCCGACGGGGGCGGGGGGTGGGGCGGCCGGGGTCCGGCCCGGACGCGGGATCAAGCTCGCGGTGGTGCGGACCGGGCCCGACACCGTGCTCGCCTTCGAGGCGCGCGGTGCGGTCGGCAACGACCGCACCGCCTGCCGGCAGGGCGTCCTCGTGTACCGGGTGCACAGCGGGGAGGAGTCCGGCGGCGGGCCGGTCCAGGTGATCGACGCCCATCCGCGCACCGAGGCCTGCTGGGAGAACTCGGTCTACCCGCCGCTGGCCGACGCGCCGGTGGGCGTGGGGGAGAGCTTCGCGGTGCCGGGCGAGGACGTGCGCGTGGAGGTGGAGGGACGTACGGCGACGGGGGCGTGGACGGTGCGGATCTCGCCCGCGTGAGCCGGGCGGGGGCGCCGGCGTGAGCTGAGGCGGGGGCGTCGGCGCGTCTGCGTGCGCATACGACGATGGCGGGCGATCCACGATCGCCCGCCATCCGCATCATGTGCGCCGCCAGGGACTCGA
This sequence comes from Streptomyces sp. NPDC046379, assembly GCF_055587785.1. NCBI lineage: Bacteria > Bacillati > Actinomycetota > Actinomycetes > Kitasatosporales > Streptomycetaceae > Streptomyces > Streptomyces sp. NPDC046379. Next base: position 720,320 of record NZ_JBVJFP010000001.1, on the reverse strand, counting down.
ACCCCGGACCCGCTGATTAAGAGTCAGCTGCTCTAACCAACTGAGCTAGCGGCGCCTGCTGACGTCGTAGACCTTAGCACCCTGCTCGGCGGGAGGAAAAATCGTTATGCGCACCGCGGCGCGGGCCGCCCGCACGGCCGCCCAGACCAGGATCTCCGGCCCGGGGAGCCAGGGCTGCCTGGTGTCCGGGGCGACCAGCCAGCGCGATCCCGAGCCGGGAGGCGTGTCGGGGTCGGCGGGGTCGGGGGCCGGCTCGGCGGTCGGGGCGGGGACGGTCACCGCGTCGCCGTTGCCGTGGCACAGGAGCGGCGGGATGTCCTCGGCGCGGCTGCCGCCGGAGCTGCCCCACTCCTCCCACTCCAGCAGGGACGGCAGCCGCTGGGCGGTGCCGGGGGCGGCGAACAGGAGGATCCGCCCGCGGTACGCCGCGACCGGCCCCGAACCCGGGCCCTCCTCCCACAGCCGGTCCAGCATCCGGCGGCCGAAGACCGCGGGCGCGCTGACGATGTCGAAGGCGGAGCCGCAGGGCAGGACGACCGGTGCGTCGGGCCGCTCGGCCCAGAGCGCCAGCGTGCTACGCGGATACGTTCCTGCCGAGGCGAGCCATGCGGCGCCGTCCGGGGTGATCGTGCTGCTGCTCATGGCAACAACATCTACCGGTCGTGAGCGGTCCGTTTCTCTGAGTTGCGGGAAATGGGGGCAGGGAAGCCACGAAGGGAGTATCTTTCGCGCGCCACGGGCATATGCCCGGCGGGTTGCGGGTTGCGGGTTGCGGGTTGCGGGTTGCGGGTTGCCGGGCTCGGGTCGTCGGTGGCCCGGTGGCCCGGTCGCCGGTTGGCGGCGGCCGGCCGACGGACTCCGGCTCTCGGCCGACGGTGCGGGTCGCGGGTGTCGGCCGACGGGCGCCGGTCACACCGGGTCCGGACCCCGCCCTTCCGCACCGCGCATCAGGTCCCGCCCGAACTCGACCATCTTCCTGGCGTAGTCCTCGGTCCACTCCGCCTGCTCGGCGATGTCCGCGGCCGTCAGCCGGTCGAACCGCCGGGGGTCGGCGAGCTGCGCCGCCGCCATCGCCTGGAACTCCACCGCCCGGTCCGCCGCCGCCCGGAAGGCGAGCGTCAGCTCCGTGGCCCTGGCCAGCAGCGCGCGCGGGTCGTCGATCGACTCCAGGTCGAAGAAGTGCTCCGGATCGGCGGCCGCTTCCGCGGGCTCGAAGAGCAGGGGCGCGGGGCGTAGCCGCGGTTCGTTCCGACGCGGCGTGGGCTCCGCCATGTCTTGTCCTCCTCGTACGGTTCGGGGGGCGCCCCCAAGGGCGGACCACCGTCAATTGTCTCGCGCCCGCGCAAGGGGGCGTCCGCCCGAGATCGAGGGCTGGTGGAGGTTGGGGGGAGATGGGGCGTCGGTGCTGGTCGGGGGCGTGCGGGTGGGGTGCGCGGGCGTCGGCGGGGGTGGCGGGCAGGGGAGGTCGTCCGCACCGGCAGGGTGGCGGATGGTCGAGGCGCGTCCCTACAGGCGGGGGCGGTGGGCAGCGGAGGTCGTCCGCATCGCGCGGGGGTGGGCCTGCCGTCGTCGGCGTGGGCGGGTTCGCCGTTGTCCGGCGCCCGGCATAGCACCCACCGGGCAGAGCCCGGTCCGCGCGGACCCCGCGCGGGCGACCCGGCCGGGTTGCCGCCCGGCGCACCGAGGCGGCCCGCCCGTGTGCCGCCCGGCGCACCGAGGCGGCCCGCCCGTGTGCCGCCCGGCGCCGAGGTGAGAGCGGGCCGAGCGGTCCGCACGGGGCGCGGGCCGTGAGGGACCCGGTGTTCCGACCGCGCGGGCGCGACCCCGCCATGCCGAGGCGGGGAGCCGCACCGATCGGTTTAGCACGGGGGCACGGGCGGTGAGGGACCCGGTGTTCCGACCGCGCGGGCGCGACCCCGCCATGCCGAGGCGGGGAGCCGCACCGAGCGGTTTCGCCCGGGGGCACGGGCGGTGCGGGGCCCGGTGTTCCGGCTCCGCGCGCGCAGCTCATCGTGCGGAGCCCGATGTACGCCCGGCCCGGCCCGTGTGCCGCCCGGCGCCGAGGTGGGAGCGGGCCGAGCGGTCCCGTCGGGTCACGGACGGTACGGGACCCGGTGTTCCGCCAGGTGGGCCAGGACCGCGTGGTTGGCCTCCCAGCCGTCCGGGAACTTCACGAGCGTTCCCAGCTGGACCGGTTCCGTGGACGGGTAGGCGTCCAGGAGGTCGCCGACGCCCTCGCGGCAGACCACGATGCACGCGTGCCGGTGGCGGGAGGCCAGCACGCACAGGCGGCCCGTCTCCAGATGGAACGCCGTCGCGTCGGGGCGGCCGGACAGCGGATGCAGGACGACCGTCACGTCGTACTCCCGCCCCTGCAGCCGGTTCGCCGTGTCCACCGTCACATCGCTCACGCCCAGGTCGGCGAGTGCCGCGCGGACCGCCGCCGCCTGGTCCCGGTGCGCCGTGCCCACGGCGATGCGGGCCGGCGTCAGCGGTGCCGGCTCGGGCGAGCGCTCAGAGACGGCCGCGCCGTCCCGGTCCAGCAGCCGCCGCACCACCGCGGCCACCGCCCGCACCGCCTCCGGGTCCGTGCGCGGGGTGTGCCGCGCGGGCAGCTCCAGCAGGCCCCAGCCCGACCGTGCCGCCTCGTCGATCACCCGGTCCGGCCCCGAACCGTCCGAGGGCGTCGCGAAGGCGAGCCGCCGGTCGCCGTGGTCCGTGCCGCTGCGGAACGGCGTGTACGGGTAGAACGCCGCCGACACCAGCGGCGCGGCCGACGCGGGCAGCCGCCAGGACACCGGCAGCCGGTGCTGCGGCAGGTCCGGGTTGTGCGCGAGCAGCGTCGTCACCGCCGACGCCGACGGGTCGTACGACAGCCCCGCCCATTGCTCGCTGCCCACGATCGCGAACGGGTCCAGCTGCCCCGGGTCGCCCACGAACAGCGCCCGCTCGAACAGTCCGGCCACCGCCAGCAGCGCGTCCGAGCGCATCTGGTACGCCTCGTCCACGATCGCGTGCGCCCACGGCTCGTCGGCCTTGACGTGCGCCCACTTCGCCGCCGTGGAGATCACGACCGGCAGCCCGGCCAGGTCGCCCGCCTTCGCCGACTTCCGTACGTGCGGCAGGTCGTCCAGCGCCTTGTCGTAGGCGTCGGCGTCGCTGCTGTGCAGCCGACCCACCGGCAGCCCGGGCTCCTTCTCGGCCAGCCTGAGCACCAGGTCGTCCACCTGCGCGTTGGTCTGCGCGACGACCATCAGCGGGCGCCCGGCCTCGGCCAGCTCCAGCGCGGCGCGCACCACGAGCGTGGACTTGCCCGCGCCGGGCGGGGAGTCCACGACGACGCCCCGGTGCGTGCCGTGCAGCGTGTCGCGGAGGATCGCGTCGGTGGCCCGGGCCGCCGCGGCGCCGGGCTCGAAGGCGGTCTCCGTGGTCACAGGACGTCCTCCTCGGTCGCGGCGTCGGCCGGCTCGGGCGTGGGCTGCTCGCCGGGCGGCCCGCCGTGCGTCCACGGCGTCTGCTCGGGGTCGGGCAGCTTCGCGCCGCCCCGCTGCTCGTGCTCGAACAGCGTGAAGCACACCGCGTCGCCCTTCTGCGGCACCGAACCGGCCTCCGGCTCCTTGCCGCGGCCCATCTTGTCGAGGACGCGCAGCACCACCACCGTGCCCTCGCCGTCGTCCTCCCGGCTCACGCACTCGGCGGTCTGGGGCTTGCCGCCGAGCGAGCGGTACGCCTTCGCCCGCTCGGCCAGATGCGGCCGGTCGTCCGTGCGGACCACGACCAGCGGGCGCGGACTGGGCCGCTTGCCCTCGCTGTACGCCATGACCACGTCCACGACATCCCCCGCGAACGCCTCCCCGGCCAGCCGCCGCCCGGCCATCACCAGCGGGTCGTCCAGCGCCTCCTGCGCCTCCAGCCGGGCCTGCTCGCGCTCCCGCGCGGCGAGCTTGTTCGCCGCCGTCACCGCGTCGTCGCGGCGCGGCTGCGGCGGCTCGCCCGCCAGCACCCGGTCGCGGTGGCCGGTGAACGACCAGCGGTCGCGCGTCCACCGCTCCTCCACGTGCGCCCCCTCGGGCAGCGCCCGCAGCAGGTCGATCCCTCGCCACACCGCGTCCCAGGTGGGGCGCGTACGACTCTCCACCAGGGCCCGGATCTCCCGCTCCGCGGCGGTCAGCTCCCCGAGCCACGCGTCGGCGCCGGCGCCGTCCTCGGCGGCGGCCAGCGCGGAGCGGGCACGGTCGTAGCGCTCGATGGCGGGGGCGAGCAGCTTGTTGTCGAAGGCCGGGTCGGTGGCCGGGCCGGCGGGCGGGCACAGCAGCTGGCCCTTCCCGTCCCGCTCCAGCTCGGCACGGAGCGCCGCCTCGGCCCCGGAGAGCCCGTCCGGCGGGTCGATCCAGGCCAGCAGTGCGCCCAGGTGCTGGTCCTCCAGGCTGGACTGGCCGGTCGCCCAGTGCCGCGCGAGCACGTCGGTCAGCGCCAGCAGCAGCGAGGAGCCCGGCACCCTGGCCCGCTCGCCGTAGTGGGTCAGCCAGCGCCCGAGCAGCGGCACCCTCGGCGGCGCCGGGTACGGCGTCTCGGGGTCCTGCTCCGCCGTGCGCCGGAACCGCATGGAGCGGCCCAGCAGCCGTACGAACTCCACGCCCGCGCGGCTCGGCACGATCAGCTGGGCCGCGTCCGCGCACAGGTCGACCTCGACCTTGACCCGCTTGCCCGTCTCCGGGTCGGTCTCGGTGCGCTCGGCCGTCTCCACCTGCTCGGCGTGTGCGTCGATGTGCGGCAGGACGACATCGGCCAGCTCGGCGAGGAACGCGAATCTCAGGTCCCGGTCGCGCGGCTGCGGCACCACCAGCAGGCGCGGGGCGTCCCGGTCGGCGCCCACCAGCGCGCCCAGCGGGGCGCCGGCCTCACCGGCGGTGGTCAGCGGCACGAACACCAGCGGCCGTTCGGACAGATGCCGGTGCCGGACGGTCGCGGTGGGCTGGGCGCGACCGGTGTCGACGGCCTCCAGCCGGGCGAGGGTGGTGATCAGCGACACGGGGCGCCCTCCGGGGAGTCCGTGGCGGGGTGGGTCCGGCGGCCGAGGGCCTGCGCGCGTAGCCGCGCGGCCCGCCGCAGCGCCGCCACGGCCGGGTCGTCCGGGTCGCCGGCCTCGCCGCGGGCCGCCGCCAGGACGTCGCCGACGGTCGTCAGCCCGCCCAGTTCGGCGCGGGCCGCGCGGCCGAGCGAGGTCACCGCGTCCGCCGCGCGGGACCGCTCCCGGCAGTGGAAGGCCAGCTCACAGGCGGACAGGCACTCCGGCGCGTACGTCGCCGGAACCGACTCGACGGCCTCGGCGAGCCGCTCGGCCGGCAGCCCCGGATCGAAGCAGACGCCGTCCGGGAGCGCGGCGGCGATGTCCTCGATGCGGGTCAGCCGGGCGAGCTGGCGGCGCGTCACCGCGTGCTGCTTGCGCACGTCCACGGCGGAGGCGGCGGGCAGGTTGGAGAAGTCCTTGGGGCACACCAGCAGCACCCGGTGGCCGACCGGCGGGGCCGTGTCGAGCCGGGCGGCGACCTCCTCCAGCGCGAGTACGTAGACGGCCGCCTGCCGGGCCGCCGCGCCCACCTTCGCCGGGTCCGCGGAGCCGTCCAGCATCGGGAACGACTTGATCTCCACGACCGTCCAGCGGCCGTCCGGGTGCACCACGACCGCGTCCGGCTCCAGGAACGCCGGGGAACCGGCGACGTCCAGCGCCAGCATCGGGTGGTCCAGCAGCGTCCAGCCGCCCGCCTCGACGGCCTCGCGCAGCGCCAGCGCGGTCCGCGCGGTCCGTCCCTCGGGGCCGATCGCGGACAGGTCCGGGGCGCTCGCCCCCACGGGCGGCTCGGCGCCCGGGTCCAGCTTCTCGTGCGCCAGCCGCAGCAGTTCGGCGCCGCCGTCCGCCTTGACCTTGGCCTCGAAGGCGTTGCCGCGCGTGAGGGCGAACTGCGACTGCCCGAAGGCCGACGGCGAGCCCAGCGCGCCCGCGACCGCCGCCTTGTCCACCCCGGCGCCGTCGAGGATCGCCCGCCGCGCACAACCCGGGTTCGCGGCGAGGGCCGCGAGGGCGCGCGCGTCGAGTGCCTTGGCCGGTACGTCGGGACCGCGCAGCTCAGCGAGCCGCTGCCGGAGCGCCGTCCCCCCTGTCCGGGGAGGAGGCACCCGGCTCGGCTCCCGGTCCGAACCGTGACTCGCGCTGCCGTGGTATTCGCTCACCCGCCGAAGTCTGGCATCCGCCACTGACAACCGAGGCACGCGCGGTCAGGGAGTCCAGCGAGACGGCCGTGCCGTCCGCGGCGGAAAGTGAATCCCCGACCGGCGCCGACACCGAATCCCCGGCCTGCGCGGAACCGGAACCCCCGGCCCGGACGGTGACGGACTCCTTGGCCCGGACGGTGACGGACTCCTTGGCCGGGACGGTGACGGACTCCTTGGCCGGGACGGTGACGGACCCACCGGTCGGTGCGGAGACGGACCCGGCGGCCGGTGCGGCGCCGGCATCCGCGGCCTGCCGGGAGGCGGCCCGGGCCGCCCGGACGACGACGCGACGGGTCGTCAGCCACGTCCGCGCCCGCTCAGCCCCCCGCGTCACCCAGGGCGCCGCCAGGTACCCGGCGCCCATCACGGCGGCGCCGGCGACCGCGTCGAGGAAGTAGTGGTTCGCGGTGCCCATCACCACGATCGTGGTCACCAGCGGGTAGACGACCGCCGCGATCCGCGCCCAGCGCGTCCCGCCGAACCGCCACAGGATCACTCCGCACCACAGCGCCCAGCCCACGTGCAGGCTCGGCATGGCCGCGTACTGGTTCGTCATGCCGCCGAGCCCGCGCGGCGCGCTCGCCTCGCCGGCCCACCAGCCGTACCCGCTGTACTGGGCCATCGTGTCCACGAAGCCGTACCCCGCCGACAGCAGCCGCGGCGGGCAGGTCGGCACCAGGGTGAAGCCGATCAGCCCGATGAACGTGGACGTCATCAGCCAGGTGCGCGCCGCCCGGAAGTGCGCGGCACGGCGCCGGAACAGCCAGATCAGCAGCGCCGGCGTGAGCACGTAGTGCAGCGAGGCGTACCAGAAGTCGGCCGGCACGCCGAGCCACGCCTCGCGCGTGAACAGCCGGTTGAGCGGGTGCTCGGCGTTGAGGTGCAGGGCCTTCTCGATGCGCAGGATCGCCAGGCCGTGGTCGACGGCGGTGGTGACGTCGCCCCGGGCGAGGAGCCGGCCCGCCGAATAGCACGCGTACACCAGAAGGATCAGCGGCAGCTCCGTCCACCAGCGCAGCCGGAGGCGCGAGGACGCCGCCTCGATGCCCGGTGTCTCGGCGTGCGGCATCCGATCGCCCTCCCCCTTCTCAACGCGCGGCCCCGACCCGCCCGGTGGCCGGTCATCCCACTTTACGGTGTATGTGTCGGGCCCCCGAGAAGTGCCTTCCGGTGCTGAGAGACGCAGAGATCGCCCGCCGGGTTGCCCTGGGACAGGGTGCGCGATGATGGAGGGGTTCCGCCGCTGATTTCCCTCGGAAGGTCGATTTTCCCATGGCACCGCGCATCCTGCTGGCCCGGCACGGACAGACGCAGTGGTCGCTGTCCGGCAAGCACACAGGCAGGACCGACATCCCCCTGCTCGACGAGGGCAGGCGGGGCGCGAAGCTGCTCGGGGAGCGGCTGCACCAGCCGCCGTACGACGGTCTGCGCGGCGTCGAGGTGCGCACCAGCCCGCTGGCACGCGCGCGCGAGACCTGCGAGATCGCCGGATTCGGCGACCGCGCGCAGACCTGGGACGCGCTGCTGGAGTGGGACTACGGCACGTACGAGGGCCTCACGCCCGCCGAGATCCAGGCAGCCCGGCCCGGCTGGCTGATCTGGCGCGACGGCGTTCCCGGCGGAGAGTCCCTCGCCGGGATGACCGCCCGCGCGGACGAGGTCGTCGCCTGGGCGCGCGAACGGGACCGGGACGTCCTGATCTTCGCCCACGGCCACATCCTGCGCTCCATCGGCGCCCGCTGGCTGGGTCTGCCCCTCGACTTCGCGGCCCGCATCCGGCTGAATCCGACCTCGCTGTCGGTGCTGGGCTGGGCCTACGGCGAGCCGGCGATCGAGAGCTGGAACGACCTGGGCCACCTCGCGGGCTGACCGCCGCTGCGGCTACACCGCGCGCGGCACGGCGGCGTGCCGTTCCAGGAAGTCCGACACCTCCGGGGCGCGCCGGTGGGGGAGGAGCACGCGCGCGGTGCCGGCCAGCATGGTCCGGATGCGGGACGACTGGACCTGGTTCAGCAGGTCCAGCACCCGCATGCCGGCGGCCGCCGCCTCGTCGGGGCTGCCGCCGCGGGCGAGGTCGTCGGCGAGCTCGGCGGTGTAGAGGGCGATGTTGCGGCTGAAGTGCGGGTCCTGGAGCTCGGCCGCCCGGCGGGCGTGCCGGGCCGCGCGCGGCCAGTCGCCGAGGGTGGACCAGCACTGCGCCTCCAGGGCCTCCAGTTCGGCCTCGCCGTAGAAGCTCATCCACTCGGGGTCGGCGTCCGAGGGGCCTCGCTGGAAGAGGGCGTGGGCGCGGGTGAGGGCCTGTCGGCAGCCGGTCGGGTCGGAGAGCCCGGCCCAGCCGCCGGCCTCGCGCAGCGCTAGCAGCGACATCAGCCGGTCGGAGCCGAGAGGGCGCGCGATGCGCTGAGCGGCCTGCGCGGCGCGCAGCGCCTCGCGCGGGCGTCCGGCGTCCCGCGCGAGAAACGCCGTGTTGCAGAACGCGTGCGCCTCCAGGGCCGCGTCGCCGGTCATCCGGGCCGTGGCGAGCGCCTCCGCGTAGTGGGAGCGGGCGTCCTCGAACCGGCCCGAGTCGTGTGCCAGCCAGCCCACGGAGATGGCGAGCTCACCGGCGCCCGAGTACAGCCGGTCGGCGGTCGCCTGCCGGGTCGCGCCGGCGTCGAGCAGCGCGTAGGCGGCGCGCAGGGGTCCTGCCGCGCGCCGGTAGAGGCCGTCGGCGCCGTGCCGGTCGTCGAGCAGCCGGATTCTGCGGACGGCGTCCTCGAGGGCGCCGGCCTCCTTCGAACCGACGCGGCCGGGCGGACGTTCCGCCGCCGAGGCGTCGAAGGCGAGCCCGAAGGGGCCCAGGGAGGCGGCGGCCACGGTGGCGCCGCCCCCGGTCATGAATGCGCGACGCAGCACGTCGCTCTCCTCGTAGTTGAAGTGCGTGTCGTACGGATCCTGCGTGTCATACGGCTCGTACACCCGTTCCGTCTCAGGGGTGGCGAGTTCCGGACGGGGCGTGGGCGCCGACGGCGGCTCCGCGGCGGCGGCGCGCGCCCCCCGTCCGCGTACGGACGAGCGTGGCGCGAAGCCCAGGTCGGCGAGCGTGCGGCCGGGGAACATGTGCAGGAACACCCGTTCGTACGCGTAGTTGGGGCAGCGGATCTCGCCCGCCTCCACCCGGCCGATGTACCGGGCGTCACAGCTGACCTGCTCGCCGATCTCCCGTGCGGCCCGGCGGACCGCGGCCGCGAACTCGGCCGGTGAGCGCCGGCCGCGCAGCCGGCGGAAGGCGAGGTTGGGCCGGGGCGGGCGGTCGGGTCGAGACGAGGTCACCGTTGACGACGCCATGGCCGGGTCCTCTCGTGCGAACCGTCGAACCATGCCGGAGCGGGGACGAGTTGACCGCGTGGTCGGTGCGCTGTCCTGTTTTCCGGCGGCAAGAACGTACCTTCTGGGGCGGGTCCACCACACGGAGTTTGGTGGCAAAAGGGATATCCCGCCCGTGATCTGCCATGAACTGCCATCCTTTGCGGGGCACTTTGGCCGTAGCTCTTGACGCGGCCGTGCGTTGAGCACCGTGGACCGGGAACGGCCCGATTCCCGTCCTGTTCGACCTTGTTCCTCGTGGTTCTTCGTCGTTCCTCGTCGTTCTCAGTGCTCGTTCAAGGAGGGATTTCCGGTGGAGGTTGGCTCGGACACCGGCCGGAACCTCGACGCCCGCGCGTGGGACGTCGTGACCGTGCCGGCCCGGCAGGGGCTGGAGGCGGTCGACATCCTGCGGCGCGGCGCCGGGGACGAGGCGGTCGGCCCCGTGCTGCACGACGACACCGGCGACACCCTCGGCTTCGTCGTGCCCCCGGGCACCGCGGCCGCCTGGGACGTCCCCGGCAGCACCTGCACCCACACCCACGCCGAGGGCAACGGCCCGCCCGCGCGGCCCCCCGCCACGGGCACGGCCGGCGGCGGTTCCTGGCTCCTCCCGCCCGGCACGACCGAACCGGCCACGGACCCGGCGGTCCTGCGCGAGGCCCTGGACGAGGCGGCCCGTCTGATCGAGGCGGCGGACAGCTGCCGCTGACCGGCGCCGGCGGTCGGCAGCGGGCGGCTGCGTCGGCAGCGCGGGCCGATGGCGTCGGTGGCGTGCGACGCGGGCGGCAGCCGAACCCGCCCCTCGGACACGGGTGCCGCTGCCCGGCCCTGGGCGGCGGCACCCCGCGCGCCTTGCGAAAATGGTCCGATGGGAAAGTCCAGGACCCCCCGGCGGGCGCCGGCCGCAGACTCGGTCGTCGAAACCGTCGACGGCGGGCTCGCGCAGTTGATACCCGACCGGGACCGGGCGCGGGCCTGGACGCTGCTGATCGACGGGGCGCCGCAGTCGCACGTCGATCTGGACGATCCGGCGTATCTGTCCTTCGAGTACCAGCGCCGCCTCGGCCACGTGGCCGACCTCGCCGCCCCGCCCGGCAAACCCGTGCACGCCGTCCACCTGGGCGGCGGCGCCTTCACGCTGGCCCGTTACGTCGCCGCCACCCGCCCCCGCTCCACCCAGCAGGTGGTCGAGCGGGACGCCGCCCTCGTCCGGCTCGTCCGGCGCGAGCTGCCCCTGGCCCCCGGCGCGCGGATCCGGGTGCGCTCCACCGACGCCCGGGAAGGCCTCGGCAAGATTCCGGACGACTGGGCCGACCTCGTCGTCGCCGACGTGTTCAGCGGGGCGCGCACTCCCGCGCACCTGACCTCCACCGAGTACCTGGACGAGGTGCGCCGGGCGCTGCGGCCGGGCGGGCTGTACGCCGCCAACCTCGCCGACGGACCGCCCCTCGCCCACGTACGCGGCCAGATCGCCACCGCGGCCTCCCGGTTCGCGGAACTCGCCCTCGTCGCCGACCCGGCGGTGCTGCGCGGCAAGCGCTTCGGCAACGCCGTCCTCGTCGCCTCCGACGGCCCGCTCCCGATCCCCGAGCTGACCCGCCGCGCCGCCTCCGACCCGCACCCCGGCCGGGTCGAACACGGCAAGGCGCTCACCGACTTCGCCGGAGGCGCGGCACCGGTCACGGACGCCGCGGCCGTCGCCTCACCCGCGCCGCCCGCGTCCGTCTTCCGCTGAGACCCGCCCGGCAGGAGGCCTCCGCCCGCGCCCGGCCCGGCGGTCACCGGTCTCGTCCCAGCCGGTTCGACCGGCGCCCGGTCTCCGCCTTTGCGGCTCGGCGGACGCCTCGCCTCCGCCCGGCTCAGTACGTGCCGATCTCCACCCGCGGCGGCCCGTCGTGCCAGGTGCAGAACACCGACACCCGGTCGGCGCCCGCGCTGAACTCCACCCGGATCCACGTCTGCGTCTTCCACACCTGCATCGACCAGCCGGGACCGGGGCTCGCCGACACGAGCGTCGCCGACGTCCTCCCCAGGTCGAAGACGACCCGGCCTCCGTCCGTGGCGTAACTCCTCACCTCGCCGGGCCCGTCCGCCGACGCCGAACCACCGGCCGTGGCCGAGGCCGTGGCGGCGGAGTCGGGTCCGGCGGTGGCCGTGCGGCCCGAGTCCGAGTCCGGTCCCGGGTCACGGTCCGCCCCGGTCGCCGGCGCCCCGGACGGCTCCGGCGACGGCTTCCCGCCCGGCGCCGGACTCGTCGACGGCGCCGGACGCCGTGTGCTCGCCGAGGTGGCCCGCGGCTCGGGCGAGGCGGCGCCCGCCGCGACCGGAAGGGCGCGCGGCGGGTCGTACGCCGTCCCCGCCATGACGCTGTGCACGCCCCACCACGACAGCGTGGTCGCCGCGCCGGTGGCGAGCGACCAGGCCAGTACGTGTACGAGTCCTCTGAGCATCGCGGTCATACTGCCACGGGGGTTGTCCACAGGGTCGTCACGGGGAGTTGTCCACAGGGCAGAGGTTGTCCACAGGCCCCGGACCGGGCCGGTCCGGATGGCGTACGGTGCGGCGCATGGCAAGTGTTCTCGTGGTCGAGGACGACCAGTTCGTACGCTCGGCGCTCATCCGGCACCTCACCGACGCCTCGCACACGGTGCGCAGCGTCGGCACGGCGCTCGAGGCGCTGCGCGAGGTCGCCCACTTCCGTTTCGACGTGGTCATCCTGGACCTCGGGCTGCCCGACCTGGACGGGGCCGAGGCGCTGAAGATGCTGCGCGGCATCACGGACGTGCCGGTGATCATCGCCACCGCCCGGGACGACGAGTCGGAGGTGGTCCGGCTGCTGAACGCCGGCGCGGACGACTATCTGACCAAGCCCTTCTCCGTCGACCATCTGTCCGCCCGGATGGCCGCCGTCCTGCGCCGCTCCCGCACGCCGGCGGGCGACGCCCCCGCCTCCCCGATACTGCGCGTCGGCGGCCTGACCGTGGACCCGCTGCGCCGCCAGGCCGAACTCGACGGCATACGGCTGGACCTGACCCGGCGCGAGTTCGACCTGCTCGCCTTCCTGGCCGGTCGGCCCGGTGTGGTCGTGCCGCGCCGGGAGCTGCTCGCGGAGGTGTGGCAGCAGTCCTACGGCGACGACCAGACCATCGACGTCCATCTGTCCTGGCTGCGGCGGAAACTGGGCGAGACCGCGGCCCGGCCCCGCTATCTGCACACCCTGCGCGGCGTCGGCGTGAAGCTGGAGCCGCCGGCCGCGGAGACGGGGCCGGCGCGATGAGATGGGCACTGGTCAAGGTCTCGCTCGCGGTCACCGCCATGGTGGTGGTCGCCTTCGCGGTGCCGCTCGGCCTGGTCATCCGGGAGATGGCCCGCGACCGCGCCTTCTCCGACGCCGAGCGCGACGCGGCGGAGATCGCCCCGGCGCTGTCCATCACCACCGACCGAGCCCAGCTCGAACGCGTGGTCGCCTCGGCCGGTTCCGGCGAGGGCATGGCCGTCCACCTCCCCGGCGGCGACGGCGCGGACGCCTTCGACATCGGCCGGCAGCGGGCCGGGGACGCGGACATCGCCGCGACCCGGAGGATGGGCCGCGCCTCGACCGCGGAGGCGCCCGGCGGCTCGGCCCTGCTGCAGCCGGTGGCGCTGAGTTCGGGGCGGATCGCCGTCGTGGAGGTCTACATACCCGACACCGCCGTCTCCAAGGGCGTCGGCGCCGCCTGGGCGGTGCTGGCCGGCGTCGGTCTGACGCTGATCGTCGGCTCCGTCGCGGTCGCCGACCGGCTGGGCGCGCGGATGGTGCAGCCCGCCCAGCGCCTGGTCGAGGGCGCGCGCGAACTGGGCGACGGCAAGCTCGGAGCGCGCGTGCCCGAGCAGGGACCCCGCGAACTGCGGCTGGCGGCGGTGGCGTTCAACTCCATGGCCGACCAGGTCGTCCAACTGCTCGCCAACGAGCGGGAGCTGGCCGCGGACCTCTCGCACCGGCTGCGCACCCCGCTGACCGTGCTCCGGCTGAACGCCGCCTCCCTCGGCGACGGTCCGGCCGCCGAGCAGACCCGCGCCGCGGTCGCCCAGCTGGAGCGCGAGGTCGACACGATCATCCGCACCGCGCGGGAGGCCAAGCCGCAGACCGCGGCGGCCGGCCCCGGCGCCGGGTGCGACGCGGCGGAGGTGGTGCGCGAACGGATGGAGTTCTGGTCGGCGCTGGCGGAGGACGAGGGCCGCAAGGTCCGCGTGGCCGGCGTGGACCGGCCGGTGCGCATACCCGTGGCCCGCGCCGATCTGGCCGCCGCCCTCGACGCACTGCTCGGCAACGTCTTCCGGCACACCCCGGAGGGCACCGCCTTCGCGGTCGACGTGCACAACGGCGAGGACGCGGTGATCGTCCTGGTGTCCGACGCGGGGCCGGGCATACCGGATCCGGAGGCGGCGATGGCGCGCGGCCGGGGATCGGGCAGCGACGGGTCGACGGGGCTGGGACTGGACATCGTGCGCCGGCTCGCCGAGGCCACCGGCGGGGACGTGCGCATCGGGTCGTCGGTGCTGGGCGGCACGGAGGTGCGGATCTGGATCCAGCTGGACGGCCGGGAGGGCGCGTCCGTGCGACGCGGTCACCGGGGCATGCGCCGCCGCCGGCCGAGCAGGCCGAGGAGGACCGGCAAACCGAGCCAATCCGTCGAGCGGGAGGAGAGGGACGAATCGACCGCCGGTTTTAACCGCTCCCGATCCCTCCCTTAAGCCCGCCCTAAGATCACCGACCGCCGTCCGGATCGGGCCGTTCGCCCGGTTCCGGATCGCTAGCGTGCTGCCGCACCTCACCCCCGTGAACAGCGAAGGCAGGCACGTTGATGACCACGCACCGGCGCAGGATCAGTGGCAGGAACAAGGCGATCGGCGGGGCCGTGGCGGCGGCCGTGGCCGCGGGCGGCGCGTTCCTGTTCACCGGCACCGCGCAGGCGGCCGGCGTCGGCGCGGCGTACACGAGGACCAGCGACTGGTCGACGGGCTACACCGCGCAGTACGTCGTCACCAACGACAGCGGGCAGACCAGGGCCGACTGGACGCTCCGGTTCGAGCTGCCGGCCGGCGCGAAGCTCGGCTCGCTGTGGAACGGGCAGTCGAGCGTGAGCGGACAGCGCGTCACCGTGAAGCCGCCCACCTGGGACAAGGAGGGCCTGGCCGCGGGCGAGTCGGTCACCGTCGGCTTCGTCGTCAACGGCTCCGGCGACCCGACCGGCTGCGTCATCGACGGCGCCAAGTGCTCCGCCGACGACTCCGCCACCCCCGAGCCCACCGGCCGCCCCACCGGCCCCGCCACCCCGGCCCCCACCCCCACGCCGACCCCCACCCGCACCGGCGCCCCCGCACCCACCGCGACCCCCACCGCCACCCCCTCCGAGAGCACCGGCACCGGCACCCCGGCCGGCGCGGCCTTCGCCCCGTACGTCGACACCTCGCTCCACCCGGCGTTCGACCTGCTCAAGAGCGCGGAGACGACCGGCGTGAAGGACTTCAACCTCGCCTTCGTCACCGACGGCGGCGGCTGCACCCCGAAGTGGGGCGGCGTCACCGACCTGGCGAGCGACGCGGTGGCCGCCCAGATCGGCGCGCTGCGCGCCAAGGGCGGTGACGTGCGGGTCTCCTTCGGCGGCGCGGCCGGCCGCGAGCTGGCCACCGCCTGCTCCTCGGCCGACGCGCTGAAGGCGGCGTACGAGAAGGTGGTGAGCGCCTACAGGCTCACCAAGGTCGACTTCGACGTCGAGGGCGGCGCACTGCCCGACAAGGCGGCCAACACCCGCCGCGCCCAGGCCATCGCCGCACTCCAGCGTGCCCACCCGGAGCTGGACGTCTCCTTCACCCTCCCGGTCATGCCCGAGGGCCTCACCCAGGACGGCGTCGGCCTGCTCGCGGACGCCAAGGCCAACGGGGTGCGGATCGACGCGGTGAACATCATGGCGATGGACTACGGACCGGCGTACAGCGGTGACATGGGCACGTACGCCGAGCAGGCGGCCACCGCCACCCAGGCGCAGATCAAGAGCGTCCTCGGGCTCTCCGACAGCGCGGCCTGGAAGACGGTCGCGGTCACCCCGATGATCGGCGTCAACGACGTCACGACCGAGATCTTCACCGTGGAGGACGCCACCCAGCTGGTGAACTTCGCCAGGTCCAAGGGGCTCGGCTGGCTGTCCATGTGGTCGGGCACCCGCGACAAGCAGTGCCCCGGCGGCGCCAAGAACCAGGCCGACCCGACGTGCAGCTCGATCCTCCAGCAGGACTTCGCCTTCACCAGGGCGTTCGCGGCCTACAAGTAGCAGGCCCCGCGACCCGCGAGGGGCAAGCCCGCGGTCTGTGAGCGGCAAGCCCCGCGACCCGCAAGGAGCAAGCCCCGCATGCTGCACGGGGCAGGCCCAGCAAAAACGGGGCGCGACACCCCCCCAGGTGTCGCGCCCCGTCCCCCGACCCTGCCGCCCGGTCTCAGACCTCCGCGACCGGCGGCAGGGCTTCCGAGACCGGCGGGAGGGCTTCCGCGACCGGCGGCAGAGCTTCCGAGACCGGCGGGAGGACGTCCGTGACCGGCGGCAGCGCGCCCGTGCGGGCGGCCTCGCGGTACCACAGGGCGCTCGACTTCGGCGTCCGCTCGAGGGTCGCGTAGTCGACGTACACCGCGCCGAAGCGCTTGCCGTAGCCGTACGCCCACTCGAAGTTGTCCATCAGCGACCACAGGAAGTACCCGCGCACGTCCGCGCCGTCAGTGATCGCCCGGCGCACGGCGGTCAGGTGACCGTGCAGGTAGGCGATGCGCTCGGGGTCGTGCACCCGGCCGTCGGGGTCGGGCTTGTCGTCGTAGGCCGCGCCGTTCTCGGTGATGTACAGCGGCAGGCCCGGGGCCTCGCGCGTGTAGCGCATGATCAGCTCGTGCAGGCCGCTCGGGTCGATCGTCCAGCCCATCTCGGTGCGGTCGCCCGGCGTCTGGTGGAACGCCACGTCGTCGGCGGCCGGCCAGGGGGAGTGCTCGCTGGTGCCGTGACCGTCGGCGCGCGGCCCCTTCGGCGCGTTCTCGACCGAGGAGACCAGGGTGGGCGTGTAGTAGTTCAGGCCCAGGGCGTCCAGCGGCTGGTGGATGGCGCTCAGGTCGCCGTCCTGGACGAACGCCCAGTCCGTGAGCGAGGCCGTCGAGTCGAACAGCGACTGCGGGTACGCGCCGTGCAGCATCGGGCCGTGGAAGACGCCGTTGGCCCGGTCGTCGATCTTCTTGGCCGCCGCCAGGTCGCCCGGGTCCTGCGACAGGGGGCGCACCGAGGCGGAGTTGAGCGACACCGCGACCGAGTTGCGGGCCGGCATCACCGAGCGCAGGGCGGTGGTGCCCAGGCCGTGCGCCAGGTTCAGGTGGTGGGCGGCGCGCAGGGAGGCGGCCGGCTCGGTGCGGCCGGGCGCGTGCACGCCGGAGCTGTAGCCGAGGAAGGCGCTGCACCAGGGCTCGTTGAGGGTGATCCACTGCTCCACGCGGTCGCCCAGGGCCTCGCCGACGATCTGCGCGTACTCGGCGAACCGGTAGGCGGTGTCGCGCTCCGGCCAGCCGCCCGCGTCCTCGAGCTCCTGCGGCAGGTCCCAGTGGTAGAGCGTGATCGCGGGCTTGATGTCGTGCGCGAGCAGCTCGTCGACCAGCCGGCGGTAGAAGTCCAGGCCGACCTGGACGGCGGGGCCGCGGCCGGTGGGCTGCACCCGGGACCAGGAGATCGAGAAGCGGTACGCGCCGAGGCCCAGGTCCGCCATCATCGCGACGTCGTCGCGGAAGCGGTGGTAGTGGTCGACAGCGATGTCACCGGTCTCGCCGCCGGCCGTCTTGCCCGGCGTGTGGCTGAAGGTGTCCCAGATCGACGGGGTACGGCCGTCCTCCCGCACCGCCCCCTCGATCTGGTAGGCGGACGTCGCCGCGCCCCAGAGGAAGGCGGGAGGAAAGGTCACGGGGTTCGCCGGGGTGGCCGGATTCACGGGCTCAGGCATGGAAGCGCTCCCATTGGGTCGTAAGACCGACGAGTAGGGGGAGGGGGAAGGAAGTGAGGAAAGGGGCCGAGGCGGCGGTGGCTCGGCCCCCGGGGAGGAGGCGGGCGTCAGCCCTTGACCGCGCCCTGCATGATGCCGCCGACGATCTGCTTGCCGAAGATCGCGAAGACGAGCAGCAGGGGCAGCGTGCCGAGCAGCGCGCCGGCCATGATCAGGGACTGGTCGGGGGTGTACCCGCGGCCCAGGCCCGCCACCGCGACCTGCACGGTCGGGTTGCCGGTCTGGGTCAGGACCAGGAACGGCCACAGGAAGTCGTTCCAGGTCTGGACGAACATCAGCATGCCCAGGACGGCCATCGCGGGCCTGGCGGCCGGGAAGACCACGTGCCAGACCACGCGCCAGCTGCTCGCGCCGTCCACCCGGGCGGCCTCGATGATCTCGTCGGGCAGCGCCTGGATCAGGTACTGCCGCATGAAGAACACACCGAAGGCGCTGACGAGCGACGGCAGGATCACCGCCTGCAGCTGGTCGGTCCAGTCGAGCTTGGCGACCATCATGTACAGCGGGATCACGCTGAGCTGCGGCGGCACCATCATCGTCCCGACGACGATCAGCATCAGCGCGTTGCGGCCCTTGAACCGCAGCTTGGCGAAGGCGAACCCGGCGATCGTCGACAGCACGACGATGGTGATCGCCGAGATGCCGGCCACGATGGTGGTGTTGAGGAACGCCTCGCCCAGGTTGGCGTCCGTCCAGGCGATTTCCAGGTTGTCCATCAGGTTCGCGCCGAACCAGAACGGCGGCGGGCTCTGCGCCAGCCGGGCGTTGTCCCGGGAGGCGGCGATCGCCGTCCAGATCAGCGGGAACAGCGAGACCAGCGTGAACAGTCCCAGAAGCACATAGGCGAGCGGACCGGCGTGCATGGTGCCGCCCGCGCGCGCTGCCTTCGACCGGCGTGCGCGCGCCGGCTTCTTCTCGGTGTCGTCCGCTGGAGTCAGTGTCGTCGTCACGGCCGGTTCTCCTAACTACTGGCGCGCAGCCGGCGCGAGATGACGTAGTTGACGATCCCGATCAGGATGAGGATCAGGAACATCGCCCAGGCGATCGCGGAGGCGCGGCCCAGGTGCTGGTTGACCCAGCCCTGCTCGTACAGGTAGAGGCCGAGCGTCTGGAACTGGTGCTGGGATCCGCCCGACGCGCCCTTGTTCGCGTCGAACAGCAGCGGCTCGCCGAACAGCTGCGAGGCGCCGATGGTCGACACGACGACGGTGAACAGGATCGTCGGCCGCAGCGACGGCAGCGTCACGTGGAAGAACTGCTGCCAGCGGTTGGCGCCGTCCAGCGCCGCCGACTCGTACAGGTCCTGCGGGATCGCCTGCATCGCGGCCAGGTAGATCAGCGCGTTGTAGCCGGTCCAGCGCCAGATGACGATCGAGGAGACCGCGAACTGGGAGGGCCACTTGTCGTTCTGCCAGTCGACGTCGTCGAAGCCGAGACCGCCCAGCACCCAGTTGATCATGCCGTAGTCGCGGCCGAACAGCAGCACGAAGACCAGCGACGCGGCGGCGATCGAGGTGGCGTACGGGGCGAGCATGACGACCCGGTAGAAGGTCGAGGCGCGCAGCTTGTAGTTGAGGATGTGGGCCAGGCCCAGCGCCATCAGCAGCTGCGGGACGGTCGAGATGACCCCGATGGTGAGGGTGTTCTTCGCCGCGTTCCAGAAGAAGTCGTCGTCGAAGATCCTCGTGTAGTTGCGCAGGCCCACCCACTCCATGTCGGTGGGCGCGGTCAGCTCCACCTGGTGCAGCGAGGCCCAGCCCGTGTACACGAGCGGGAACAGTCCGAACGCCAGGAAGAGCAGGAAGAAGGGCGAGACGAACGCGTACGGGCTCCAGCGCATGTCCCGCTGCCAGCGGCGGGACAGCCGGGCCCTGCGCTTCTCGCTCTCCGGGTCCGGAGCGTTCTTCGACGAGCGGGCCGGGGCCGCGCCCCCCTTGACGGGGGACGCGGCGGCGGTGTCGTGCCCAGTGGTCATACGGGTCACTGGTCCAGGTTGTTGTCGATGGTCTTCACGGCGTTGTCCCAGGCCTCCTTGGGCGACTTGCCCTGGGCGACCAGGATGACGCCGTTGTCGGTCAGACCCTGCTGGATGATCTGGTCCTTCGGGCCGATCACCTGGACGGGGCTGGCCTTGGCGGCCTCGGCGAAGATCTCGCCGATCGGGGCGTCACCGGTCATGTCGTTCTTGGCGCCGGTGACCTCGGGGGTGTCGTACGCGGCCGGGGTGCTGGGGAAGCTGCCCTGCACGGCGAACAGCTTGGCCTGCTGCTCGGGCGCGGTGAGCCAGGCGGCGAGCTTGGCGGCTTCCTCGGTGTTCTTGCCGGCCTTCGGCACGGCGAGGAAGGAGCCGCCCCAGTTGCCGGACTTCGGAGCCTGGGCGACGTCCCACTTGCCGGCCGCGTCGGGCTTCGACTTGCCCTTGATGTAGCCGAGCATCCACGGCGGGCAGGACATCGCCGCGAACTTGCCGTTGGCGATGGTGGTGTCCCACGCGGGCTGGAACTGCGTCTGGTTGCCGACGAGCCCGTCCTCGGCGGCGGCCGCGGTCAGGTCGAAGGCGTTCTTGACGGCGGGGTTGGTCTTGTAGATGACCTCGCCCTCGGCGTCGTAGAAGCGCTCCTCCTCACTGGAGAGGATGGCGTTGATCAGACCGCCGGGCGAGTCCATGAAGGTGGTGCCCTCGGGCGCCTTCTTCTGGTAGTCGCGACCGGTCTCGACGAACTTCGCCCAGTCGCCCGCCCACAGCTTGCCGACTTCCTCGCGGTCGGTCGGCAGGCCGGCCTTCTCGAAGAGGTCCTTGCGGTAGCAGATGGCCATCGGGCCGACGTCCGTGCCCAGACCGACGGTCTGGCCCTCGGGAGTGGTGGCCTGGGCCCACTTCCACTCCAGGTAGTCGGCCTTCTTGCCGTACTTCGAAAGGTCGAGAAGCTTCTCCGACTGCGTCTGCACCACCTCGGCGATGTTGCCGACTTCGACGCCCTGGATGTCCATCAGGCCACTGTTGGTGGTCAGATGGTTGACCAGCGCGGGATAGTAGTTCTCGTTCCGCTCGACGACGTTCTCTTTGATGGTGATGTCGGGGTTGAGCTTCATGTACTCGTCGTAGAGGCCGGCCTCCTTGAAGCCGAACGTGCCGAAGAGTCCCAGGGTGATGGTGGTCTTGCCGCCACCGCCCTCCGACGACTTGGTCTCGTCGTCGCCGTCATCGGCACAACCGGCCAGCAGGCCGGCGCCCAGCGACGCGACGGCCGCGAGAACCACCGCCTTGCGGCGGATTCGGATAGGTGCTCGCATAACGTCCTCCTGTTGCCTGACGTGCCGACCCCCCGGCCAGAAATACGTGGTTGTTGCCCGTAGATGTTCTCGCTGCGGCTCGGGCGGGGAACGTGCGGGTTGTGTATGTGTCAGGTACCGTGGGAGCGCTCCCATCGGTGATGTGTTGAAGGTTCGTGGGTTCGAGCGGGGGTGTCAAGGGCACGGACGCGGAAGCGTGTGTTCAGTTATCGGCCTGTTAACTGGAACACGACGGTCCGGCCGGAATCCACCCCCCGGTCCGTCTGCGACTCGGAGTCCCGGTCCGTCCTGCGCCGAGGGGCGGTGTCACTGTTAGATTCCAGGCCAACGGTGCAGGACGGGAGGGCGTCAGACCATGGCAAGCCACGGAACGCGGGGCCGCAGCGGCGGTCGGCCGACCCTCGAAGAGGTCGCCGCACGTGCCGGCGTCGGCCGGGGCACGGTCTCGCGGGTGATCAACGGCTCGCCACGGGTCAGCGACGCCACCCGGGCGGCCGTCGAGGCGGCGGTCGCGGAGCTGGGTTACGTCCCGAACACGGCCGCCCGCGCGCTCGCCGCGAACCGCACCGACGCCATCGCCCTCGTCGTCCCCGAGCCGGAGACCCGGTTCTTCGCCGAGCCGTACTTCTCCGACATGCTGCGCGGCGTGGGGGCCGAGCTGTCGGAGACGGAGATGCAGCTGCTGCTGATCTTCGCGGGCAGCGACCGGGAGCGCCGCCGGCTCGCCGAGTATCTGGCCGCCCACCGGGTGGACGGCGTCCTGCTGGTCTCCGTCCACGCGGACGACCCGCTGCCCGACATGCTGTCCCAGCTCGAGATCCCGGCGGTCATCAGCGGCCCGAGATCCGCGCAGGAATCGCTGACCTCGGTCGACTCCGACAACTACGGCGGCGCCCGCTCAGCCGTCGAACACCTGCTCAGTCGGGGACGCCGGCGAATAGCGCACATCACCGGCCGCCTCGACGTGTACGGCGCCCAGCGGCGTTCCGACGGCTACCGCGCGGCCCTGCGCGACGCCGGCCACGCGGTGGACGAGCAGATGATCGAGTCCGGTGACTTCACCGAGGAGGGCGGCCGTCGCGCCGCGGCCGCACTGCTGGCCCGCTGCCCCGACCTGGACGCCATCTTCGCCGCCTCCGACGTGACGGCGGCGGGCGCCCGCCAGGCCCTGCGCGAGGCGGGCCGCCGCATCCCGGACGACGTCGCCCTGGTCGGTTACGACGACTCGGCCATCGCCCGCCACATGGACCCGCCGCTGACGAGCGTCCGCCAGCCGATACAGGACATGGGCCGCCGCATGATCGACCTCCTCCTCTCGGAGATCGCCGACCGCCGCCCGGCGGCGTCCCGGGGGCTGGAGCGCCGGCAGGTGGTACTGGCGACGGAACTGGTGGAGCGGGCGTCGTCCTGACGGCCACGGGGGCCTCCTGACGGCCACGGGGGCCCTGGGCGGGTGAGCGCCCCGCGCGTACGCCCGGTGCGGGCCCACCGGTCTGCACGTGCGCGTCGCTCGTATACGGCTCTCCAGCGCCCCGCTGCCCGCCTCCGGCCGACGGACGGCAACCCGGACGGCAGCCGCCCGGCCCACGCCGCCTGGGAGGGTCCCTGCGGCCTTTTGCGAGGGCCTGTCGCGGGGAGTGGGGAAGGCGGGAGCCGACCGGGGCGGCGGAGGCATCGGCGTGGCCGACGGCACCGGCGCAGCCCGGGACGCGCCCGCTCGGCCGTTCCGTGGGCCCGCAAGGCCCCGGCATGGCCCGTCCAGGGCACGACGCATCGCGCGCGCACCCTTGATGGGCGGGTTGTGGAGGATGTGTGCGGGTCCGTGCGTAAGATCCGCGCGTGGGACACACCTTCGAGGAACTCGTGGCGAAGCAGCGCGCCGTGGCCGAGGCGCACGCGCGGGTCGTGCAGTTGCGCGACTCCTTCGGTCCGCCGACCCAGGAGGGCGGCTGGAACGAGAACCAGACCGAGACGTACGAGACCGCCTGGCGGGCCTGGCGCGACCTGGACCGCGACGTCCGCGCGACGGTGGCGGAGTTCGCGAAGACGGAGGGCCGCTCCCGCCAGGAGGTCGAGGCGGAGCTGGAGCGGGCGGTGGCGGAGCCCGGTGACGACTGAGGGCCGATCCGCTTCCACGGACCGGCCCTCAGTCGTACAGGGTGAGTGACGGGACTCGAACCCGCGGCATCCTGGACCACAACCAGGTGCTCTACCAGCTGAGCTACACCCACCATGACCGGCTTGGGAATCAGACTGCTTTCCCCGACCGGCCGAGAAAAAGTGTACAGGGTCCGAAGGGGTGCTCGCGCCCGGCATTCCCGGGGGTCCGCACGGGCCCCGGCCGGGCGGCTACTCCGAGGGCAGGACGTGCTTCGCGGCGATCGTCCTGGCGGTGTCGGAGTCCGGACCGGGCTGGGGGACGAAGATGGCCTCGCGGTAGTAGCGCAGCTCCGCGATGGATTCGCGGATGTCGGCGAGGGCGCGGTGGTTGCCGTTCTTCTCCGGGCTGTTGAAGTACGCCCTCGGGTACCAGCGGCGGGCCAGCTCCTTGACGGAGGAGACGTCCACGATGCGGTAGTGCAGGTAGTCCTCCAGCGTCGGCATGTCACGCAGCAGGAAGCCGCGGTCCGTGCCGACGGAGTTCCCGCACAGCGGCGCCTTGCCCGGCTCCTTGACGTGCTCGCGGACGTAGGCCAGCACCTGCTCCTCGGCGTCCGCCAGCGTCGTGCCGCCCGGCAGCTCGGCCAGCAGCCCGGAGGCGGTGTGCATCTGACGCACCACGTCCGGCATCGTCTCCAGCGCCCGCTCCGGCGGCCGGATGACGATGTCCACCCCTTCGCCGAGCACGTTCAGCTCGGAGTCGGTGACGAGGGCGGCAACCTCGATGAGCGCGTCGTCGGACAGCGAGAGGCCGGTCATCTCGCAGTCGATCCACACCATGCGATCGTTCATGCGTCCACATTACGGCCGACATCCGCCGGTGGACGCCCCGCGTGCGGGCGGTAATGACAGGGGCCGGGATCCGTGACGGATCCCGGCCCCGAGGTCATCCGGCCCGGCTCACGCGCCGCTGCGCTGCCCGGGCAGGCTCGCCCGGCCGCCGACGTACGCCTCGCGCGGATGGTCCTGGGCGAGGGACGGCGAGGCGCCGATCGCGCTCGCCGCCGTCCGCCGGGACTGCAGCGGCACCGGGCTGTCCGGGTGCAGCGCCGTGCCCGGCAGGCCCGACGGCGTGGCCGCCGACCCCATGGGCGTGGACGGACCCGGCTGGCCCTCGCCGTCCGACGCCCGCTCGGACTGCGGCCGGCGCGCCCGGTAGGCCGCCCGGTACGCGGCCGGGGACGAGCCCAGCTGGCGGCGGAAGTGCCCGCGCAGCGCAACCGGCGAACGGAAGCCGCAGCGGCCCGCCACCTCGTCCACCGAGTAGTCCGACGTCTCCAGCAGTCGCTGCGCCTGCAGCACCCGCTGGGTGATCAGCCACTGCAGGGGAGCGCTCCCCGTCAGCGAACGGAACCGGCGGTCGAAGGTGCGCCGGCTCATGTACGCACGAGCGGCCAGCGTCTCCACGTCGAACTGCTCGTGGAGGTGTTCCAGCGCCCAGGCGACGACCTCGGCCAGCGGGTCGGCGCCGATCTCCTCCGGTAAAGACCGATCGAGGTAGCGCTCCTGACCGCCACTGCGGCGCGGCGGGACCACCAGCCGGCGGGCCAGCGCGCCGGCCGCCTCGTTGCCGTGGTCCGTCCGCACGATGTGCAGACAGAGATCGATTCCGGCCGCCGTGCCCGCGGACGTCAGCACGTCGCCGTCGTCGACGAACAGCTCCCGTGGATCGACGTGCACCGACGGATAGCGCTTGGCCAGCGTCGGCGCGTACATCCAGTGGGTGGTGGCCGGCCGTCCGTCCAGCAGTCCGGCCGCGGCCAGCACGAAGGCGCCGGTGCACAGACCCACGATCCGTGCGCCCTCCTCGTGTGCGCGGCGCAGCGCGTCGAGCGCCTCCTCCGGTGGTGGGGAGGTGATCGAGCGCCAGGCCGGCACGACGACCGTGCCCGCTCGGGAGATCGCCTCCAGACCATGTGGCGCGGTGAGTTCGAGACCCCCCGTGGTCCGCAGCGGGCCTTCCTCACCGGCGCACACCAGCAGCCGGTAGCGCGGCACGCCGGCGTCCTGACGGTCGATTCCGAACACCGACAGCGGGATGGAACTCTCGAAGATGGGGCCGCCGCTGAACAGCAGCACCGCGACGATCTCCTTGCGGCGGCGTCCGGAGAGCTTCCGGCCCGCTCCATCCGGCGCGGCAGTGGAGTCGTGGCTCATACTGCTAAGCCCCCCTCGGTGGTCGCGGCTCCTCGGTTGTGTCGCACCTGCACGTTTCCCCTCGGTCCTGCACGAGTCCCCCGCCGTAAGACAGTCAAGATCGAATCTACTGTGTTGCGCTGCGCCGGGTTGGCCAGTTCGGCGCCCGACGCATTGTCGACTTGGCAACTTGGCGTGAAGCATTCGATCACGAAGCGTTGCACTCGGGGAGCGTGCAGGGAAGTGCGCCTCGTGGCAGTGGCCAAACCGCGTAGGGTGCGGGAACCCTCCGAGACCCTTTCCGTGCAGGTGGAACGTGGGTTGGGGGGTGCTCATGACCCCTGATGCACACCCTTCGGAAGTTGGCTGAAAACAAACGTTCGTGTGCGCGGAAACCGGTCAACCGACCGGTGTGCGTCCCCCGTGGGCGCCGACCGCCCCGACGGGGGCCCTCCGGAACGGAGTTCGCGTCCAGGGCGCCGGCGTGACGAACCTCCTCCGCGGGGTGCGCGGGGTCCCGGGAGCCCACGCGGTCCGACGCCCGTCCGTCCGATCGGTCGCCGCCCGGTGGGCCGCAGATGAATGCCGGGCGAACCGCCTGTACGGGACAGCGACCATTGCGTTACCGGCGCCCCCTCGTGCATGCTCCGGTGAACCACTGCGTGCGTGCGCGGAAACCGGGCGAAGGAGGCGTATCGCCGTACCCTTGGGGGTATGGGGTTGGGAAGATGATTCCCGGACACAGCTCCGCCGCCGCACTGTCGTCCCACCCGTGAAGGATCACAACGCCGAGACAGCCATGGCCGGTCACGAATTCTTTGAACCCGCGGACCGCAAGCGGCCGGTCGCCGACCCCACGGCGGCCGATCCCCTGGCGGCGGACGAGTCGCGCCACGCGTGCGACCCCGCCTTCAAGCACGGCGTCGTCGTCGGCTTCGACGGCTCCACCTCCAGTGAGCGCGCCCTTGCCTACGCGATCGGCATGGCGCAGCGCTCCCGCGCGGGCCTGATCATCGTCCATGTGGCCAACCGGCTGCCCACCACGGTCTGGGCCGGCTGCGAGCCGCCCGTCTTCGTGGACGTCCCCGACCACCGCACCGAGGTGCTGGGCCTGGAGCTGGCCTGCGCCGACTACCTGGCCGAGGTGCCGTGGATCCTGGTGGAGCGGGGCGGCGACATCTGCCACGAGCTGGAAGAGGTCGGGCGGGAGTACGAGGCGGACGCGATCGTGGTGGGCTCCACCCACGGGCTCGTCGGGCGCATCTTCGGCTCGGTGGCGGGCCGGCTGGCCAAGCGGGCGAAGCGGCCGGTCGTCGTCATCCCGTAGGTCCGGCATGCGGACGGCCGCGCCCGGCCCCGCGGACGGCCGATCCGGCACACGACAGCAGCGGCCCCTCGCCCGCCACCGGGCGCGAGGGGCCGCTGCTCGTACGGGGTGCGGGGTGCTCCTACTCCACCGTCACCGACTTCGCCAGGTTCCGGGGCTTGTCGATGTCCCGGCCCAGGGCCAGGGCCGTGTGGTAGGCGAGGAGTTGGAGCGGGATGCCCATCAGGATCGGGTCCAGCTCGTCCTCGTTCTTCGGTACGACGATCGTCTGGTCGGCCTTCTCCTGCTCCTGGTGGGCCACCGCGAGGATCTGGCCGCTGCGGGCCTTGATCTCCTCCATCGCGGCGCGGTTCTTCTCCAGCAGGTCGTCGTCCGGCACGATCGCGACCGTCGGCAGCGCGGGCTCGATCAGCGCGAGCGGGCCGTGCTTCAGCTCGGAGGCCGGGTAGGCCTCGGCGTGGATGTACGAGACCTCCTTCAGCTTCAGCGAGGCCTCGCGGGCGACCGGATAGCCGCGCACCCGGCCGATGAAGAGCATCGAGCGGGCCTCGGCGTACCGCAGGGCCAGCTTCCGGATCTCCTCCTCCTGCTCCATGATCTCGGCGATCTGGCCGGGGAGCCTGCGCAGGCCCTCGATGATCCGCTTGCCGTCGCGGACCGAGAGGTCACGGGTGCGGCCCAGATGCAGGGCGAGCAGCGCGAAGGCGACGGTCGTGTTGGTGAAGCACTTGGTGGAGACGACGCAGACCTCGGGCCCGGCGTGCACGTAGATGCCGCCGTCCGCCTCGCGGGCGATGGCCGAGCCGACGACGTTGACCACGCCCAGCACCCGCGCGCCCTTGCGCTTCAGCTCCTGGACGGCCGCCAGCACGTCGTACGTCTCACCGGACTGGGAGACGGCGACGTACAGCGTGTCGGGGTCGACGACCGCGTTGCGGTAGCGGAACTCGGACGCCGGCTCGGCGTCGGCGGGGATGCGGGCCAGCTCCTCGATCATCTGGGCGCCGATCATGCCCGCGTGGTACGAGGTGCCGCAGCCGAGGATCTTCACCCGGCGGATCCGGCGGGCCTCGCGGGCGTCCAGGTTGAGGCCGCCGAGGTGCACGGTGGAGAAGCGGTCGTCGATGCGGCCGCGCAGCACGCGGTCCACGGCCTCGGCCTGCTCGTGGATCTCCTTGTGCATGTAGGTGTCGTGGCCGCCCATGTCGTAGGAGGCGGCCTCCCACTCCACGGTGGTGGGCTCGGCGGTGGTGCGGGTGCCCTCGGTGGTGTAGGTGCGGAAGTCGTCGGCCTTGAGGGTGGCCATCTCGCCGTCGTCGAGGGTGACGATCTGCCGGGTGTGGGCGACCAGGGCGGCGATGTCCGAGGCGACGAACATCTCCTTCTCGCCGATGCCGAGGACGACCGGGGAGCCGTTGCGGGCGACGACGATGCGGTCGGGGAAGTCGGCGTGCAGCACCGCGATGCCGTACGTGCCCTCGATGAGCCGCAGCGTGTCGCGGACCTTGTCCTCCAGCTTGACCGCCTGCGAGCGGGCGATGAGGTGGACGAGGACCTCGGTGTCGGTCTCGGAGAGGAACTCGACGCCGTCCGCCTCCAGCTTGCGGCGCAGGTCGGAGGCGTTGTCGATGATGCCGTTGTGGACGACGGCGACCTTGCCCTCGGCGTCCAGGTGCGGGTGGGCGTTGACGTCGGAGGGGGCGCCGTGGGTCGCCCAGCGGGTGTGGGCGATGCCGGTCGTGCCCTTGAACCGCGCCGGGACCTTGGTCTCCAGGTCCCGGACCCGGCCCTTGGCCTTGACCATCCGCAGGCCCGACGCCTTCGGGGAGGTGACGACGATCCCGGCCGAGTCGTAGCCGCGGTACTCCAGGCGCTGCAGGCCCTCCAGGAGCAGCGGGGCGACGTCGCGCTTCCCGATGTAACCGACGATTCCACACATACAGGTATGACCCTCAGTTCCTCAGCCGTAGACGATGCGCCGCAGCTGCCGGAGCGAGAGCTCGGGCGGGGCCACGGCGCGGTACTGCAGTTCCGCCGCGATCCGTTCGAAGATCTCCGCGTTCACCAGGCCCTGGGCCTGCAGCTCGCGGTGGCGGCGACGGACGAATTCCTCGGTCGTCTCGTCGAAGTAGGCGAGCACGTCCTGGACCACACGCAGCGCCTCGCCCCGGCTGAGGGGCGTGGACCGCGTCAGATGATCGAGAAGTTCGTCGTGCACCCGGTAGATCCTGCGGCAGTGGAAGGAGATGCGCAACAATGCTGCCCGGAATCGGGCAGGACAAGGCGACGGGCGCCTCGGAGGACCGTCTCCGGGGCGCCCGTCCGGTCGCGTCAGGGGCGTGTCGTCACGGCCCCGCGATGGGTTGTCACAGCCCCGCGATGGGGTTCGTCAGGTTGCCGACCAGCTGCAGGGCGGCCGAGGGGTCCGCGAGGTCGACCATCTGCCTGTTGTTGCGCAGCTGGAGCCGGTTGAGGCAGGACAGCGCGAACTCAGGGGCGAACATGTCGTACCGCTCGAACTTCTCGGCGAGTTCCGGCACCGACCGCTGGTACTCGCGGGTGACCTCGGCCACCGTCTTCCAGAAGGCGTCCTCCGTCAGGACGCCCTCGGTGGCGAGGTTCGCGGCGAGGAAGCGGAAGAAGCAGTCGAAGACGTCCGTGAAGATCGACAGGAGTTTCATGTCGTCGGGGACCTCGGCGCGGATGCGCCGCACCTCGGGCGGCAGCGCCGCGTCCGGGTCCATGACGACGATCTCCTCGGCGATGTCCTTGTAGATCGCCCGCTGCACGACGCCGTCCTCGAGGACCAGGATGACGTTCTCGCCGTGCGGCATGTAGACGAGGTCGTAGGCGTAGAAGCTGTGCAGGAGCGGGGTGTAGTAGGCCCGCAGGTAGCGCCGCAGCCACTCCTCGGGGGCGAGCCCCGACCGCTCGATCAGCGCACCCGCCACGGACGTGCCCTCGTGGTCGACGTGGACCAGA
Source organism: Streptomyces sp. NPDC046379 (assembly GCF_055587785.1). Classification (NCBI taxonomy): domain Bacteria; kingdom Bacillati; phylum Actinomycetota; class Actinomycetes; order Kitasatosporales; family Streptomycetaceae; genus Streptomyces; species Streptomyces sp. NPDC046379. Next base: position 690,736 of record NZ_JBVJFP010000001.1, on the reverse strand, counting down.
CAGGCCATGGTGGCGAGGGTCTCGCCGTCCTGGAGGGAGGGCACGGGGCTCTCCCGCCACAGCGCGGCGAGCATCTTGCGGTACGGCGAGTAGCGGTCGGTCGCCCGCTCGTACTCCAGGTGCCGGTAGCCGACCGCGGCCCGCTCGCGGATGATCGACAGGCCCGTCGACTTCAGCACCGGGTCGCCGTCGATCAGCTGGGCCAGCCAGTCGTTGATCGCCGGCGTGGCCTCCATGTAGGCGGCCGACAGCCCGCGCATGAAGCCCATGTTGATGACGGACAGGGCCGTCTTGACGTAGTGCTTCTCGGGGTGCGAGGTGTTGAAGAAGGTGCGGATGGACTGCTGGGCCAGGTACTCGTCGTCGCCCTCGCCCAGGCACACCAGGTGCTGCCGGGCGACCTCCGCGGCGAAGGTGACGCTGAGCTTGTTCCACCACTGCCAGGGGTGGACGGGCATGAGCAGGTAGTCGGCCGGGTCCAGCCCCTTGTCGCGCAGGACGCCGTGGAAGCGCTCGACGGTGTCCGCGCCCAGCTCCTGGCGGACGAAGGACTCGTACTCGATGCCCACGCCCGCGGTGAACGCCGCCCGCGAGCGGTGCGCGGCCAGCCACACCAGGCGGATCGGGCTCGCGGTCTCCGGGGCGTACGACAGGTACTCGTGGATGCCGAAGCCCAGCCGCCCGTTGTTGGCGACGAAGCAGGGGTGGCCCTCGGTCATGCCGGTCTCGATGTCCTGGAAGCCTGCGCGGGCCAGTTCGGCGGACGTGACCCGCGGCTTGGCGAGCTTGTAGCAGGTGCCGGAGAGGGTGGAGGAGATCTCCTCCAGGTAGACCGGGAGGATCTCGTCGCTCAGGCCGAGGGCGTCCTTCAGCTCGATGAAGAAGTCCAGCGCCGCGAGCGGGAGTTCCGTCCCGCCCTGGTGGCGGGTGATCGACTCGGCGTCGATCTGCCAGTGGTCGAGGGCGCGGCGGACGGCGGCGAAGCGGTACGCGGTCGCGCCGTCGTCGCTGCGGACGACGTACCGGCCCGCCCCGGTCTCCTCGGGCGTGATCAGCCGCTCGTGCGCGAACTCGGCGAGCGCCTTGCGGATCAGCAGGCGGTTGGCGCGCTCCCAGCGTTCGGGGGACAGGTGGTCCACGGCGTCGGCGAGGCTCATACGGCCACCCCCGTCGCGGCCAGGAACTGCTCCCTGGTGCAGAAGCTCAGCAGCGCCGTCTTCTCCGGCTTGCGGATCTCGCGCTCCGGCACGAAGCCGACGGCCTCGTTCAGGGCGTGCACCGCCTTGTTGGCGACGTCGGGCTCCACGACCACGCGGGCGGTGGCCGGGTCCTCGAAGAGACGGGCCATGACGGCCGTGATGACCGAGCGGGTGAAGCCGTGCACGGGCCGGTCCGTCGGCGGGGTCAGGAAGTGCATGCCGACGTCGCCGGGCTGCGGCTCGTACAGGCCGACCAGCTCGCGGTGGGCGGGGTCGTAGCGCTCCATGAGGAAGGCGGGCTCGCCGCCCTGCAGGCCCAGTTCGGCGTGGTGGTGCTCGTCGGCCGCGATCTCCATGTAGGCGCGTTCGACGTCCTCCAGCCGGGCGTCCTGCATCATCCAGAACGCGGCCTTGGGGTGGGTGACCCACCCGTGCAGCAACTCGGCGTCCTTCAGCGGGTCGAGGGGGCGGAACGTGAAGGTCATACGGCGAACTCCTGGAACGCGATCGACTTCTCGACGGGGTAGTACTCGCTGCCGAGCAGCTCACGGATGATGCAGCTGTTGCGGTACGCGCCCATGCCGAGGTCCGGCGAGGTGATGCTGTGGGTGTGGACGCCCGCGTTCTGCAGGAAGACGCCGTGGCCGGTGACGTCGATCGCGTAGGTGCGGGTGACGTCGTAGCGGCCGTGGCCGTCGAAGCGGAGGCGGTGGCGGATCGGTTCGAGGAAGGCCGGCGGCTCGTAGTGGTAGCCGGTGGCCAGCACCAGGCCCTCGGTCTCGATCTCGAAGTCCTTGCCCTGCTCGTCCTGGTGGAAGCCGAGCCGGTAGACGCCGTCCTCGTGACGCGCGGTGCGCAGCGTGGAGTTGGTGAGCAGCCGGGTGGGGACCGGGCGGTCGCCGCTCTCGACGTGCTTCTGGTAGAGCAGGTCGAAGATCGAGTCGATCAGATCCGAGTTGATGCCCTTGAACAGGCCCTTCTGCTGCTTCTCCAGCCGGTAGCGGGTCTCCTCGGGCAGCGCGCGGAAGTAGTCGATGTAGTCCGGGGACGTCATCTCCAGGGTCAGCTTGGTGTACTCCAGCGGGAAGAACCGCGGGGAGCGGGTGACCCAGTTGAGCTGGTAGCCGTGGACGTCGATCTCGGCGAGCAGCTCGTGGTAGATCTCGGCGGCGCTCTGCCCGCTGCCGACGATCGTGATCGACTTCTTCGACCGCAGCTCGTCCTTGCGGTGCATGTACTGCGCGTTGTGGAAGAAGTCCCCGCCGAGTCCCCGGCAGGCCTCCGGGACGTACGGGACGGTGCCGGTGCCGAGGACCAGCCTGCGGGCGCGGTACGTCCCGCCGCGCTCGGTGCGCACGGCGTACACCCCGTCCGTCTCGTCGTACGTCACCTCGGTGACCGTCGTGCCGAAGCGGATGCTGCTCAGCTTGCCGGCGGCCCAGCGGCAGTAGTCGTCGTACTCCACGCGCAGCGGGTAGAAGTTCTCGCGGATGTAGAACGAGTACAGCCGGCCCTTCTCCTTGAGGTAGTTCAGGAAGGAGTACGGCGAGGTCGGGTCGGCGAGGGTGACCAGGTCCGACATGAACGGCGTCTGGAGGTGGGCGCCGTCGAGGAACATGCCGGCGTGCCACTCGAAGTCCGGCTTGGACTCCAGGAAGACGCCGTCCAGTTCGCCGATCGGCTCGGTGAGGCAGGCCAGGCCGAGGTTGAAGGGGCCGAGCCCGATGCCCACGAAGTCGTAGGTCTTGTCGCTGGACTGGGCGGCTTCAGGAAGCGCGGTCAAGGGATTCTCCCAGGTACTGCTCGGCGTGGCCGGCGATCAGGTCGAGTACGGCGGCGATGTCGTCCGGCGTGGTCTCGGGGTTCAGCAGGGTGAACTTCAGGTAGTGGCGGGCGCCGACCTTGGTGCCCGCGACGATGGCCTCGCCGGAGGCGAACAGGGCCTTGCGGGCGTAGAGGTTGGCCCGGTCGACCTCGGCGGGGTCGGTGACGTTCGCCGGGACGTAGCGGAAGACCAGGGTGGACAGGGTCGGCTCGACCACCACGTCGTAGCGCGGGTCGGCGGCGAGCAGCTTCCAGCCCTCGGCGGCGAGGTCGCACACCTCGTCGAAGAGCTGTCCGATGCCGTCGGCGCCCATGACGCGCAGGGTCACCCACAGCTTCAGGGCGTCGAAACGGCGGGTGGTCTGGAGGGACTTGTCCACCTGGTTGGGTATACGTTCCTGCACCATGCGGCGCGGATTGAGGTACTCCGCGTGGTAGGTGGCGTGCCGCAGCGTGGTGGCGTCACGGACCAGCACGGCCGAGGAACTCACCGGCTGGAAGAAGGACTTGTGGTAGTCGACGGTGACCGAGTCGGCGCGCTCGATGCCGTCCAGCAGGGCGCGGCGCTTGAGCGAGGTGAGCAGTCCGCAGCCGTAGGCGGCGTCGACGTGCATCCAGGCGCCGTACTGGGAGCACAGCTCGGCGATCTCGGGGAGCGGGTCGATCGAGCCGAAGTCGGTGGTGCCGGCGGTGGCGACGACGGCCATCGGGACCAGGCCCTCGCGCCGGCAGCGCTCGAGCTCGTGGGCGAGGGCGACGGTCTGGAGGCGCTTGTCGTGGTCGACGGGGATGGGGACCACGGAGTCCTGGCCGAGGCCCAGCAGTTTCGCGGACTTCTTCACGCTGAAGTGGCTGACCTCGGAGGCGAAGATGCGCAGTTTCGCCAGGCTGTCGGTCTTCGCCTCCTCGCGGGCCAGCAGCAGCGCCTGGAGGTTGGACTGGGTGCCGCCGGAGGTGAACACGCCGTCCGCACAGGGCCCGAGGCCGATGCGCTCGGCGGTCCAGTCGATCAGCCGGCGCTCGATCAGGGTGCCGCCGGCCGACTGGTCCCAGGTGTCCAGGGAGGAGTTGACGGCGGACAGGATCGCCTCGCCGAGCACCGCCGGGATGACGACCGGGCAGTTGAGGTGGGCGAGGTAGCGGGGGTGGTGGAAGTAGACGGCGTCCCGGAGGTAGACGTCCTCCAGTTCGTCCAGCACCGCGGTGGTGTCGTGCAGCGGCTTGTCGAGATCGATCCGCTCGATGAGGGGGGCGAGGGCGTCGACGCTGACGCCGGTGAACGGCCTTTCTGCGGTGGCGAGTTTGGCAGCCACCCGCTCGACTCCCTCGGTCACGGAGCGGCGGTAGTGCTCCGCGGTGGTGTCGTTGAGCAGGTGCGAGCGCATGTGGGGGTCCTCCGATGGGGACGGTCCGTGCGGGCGGAAGAAGGATCGGAACCCGAGGTTCAACTTAGGGTAGCCTAACCTAAGTTGATCTGTGGTGCGGCAGCCTCGTTCGTGACCGCCGTCACGTCGGACGGCGGTCATGTCAGGGCGGGTCGACCGGCGGCTCGGAGCGCCGGCCGGCTACTCCTCGCCCATCTCGCGCAGTTGCTCCTCGGTCAGCCCGTGGCGCCAGTAGCCCACGAAGGTGACCCGGCGGCGGTCGATGCCGCGTTCGCCGACGAAGTGCCGGCGCAGCTGCTTCACACAGCCCGACTCGCCGGCGATCCAGACATAGGGGTGCTCCGCGTCCGCGAGCTTCGCGTCACGGATGACGGGGAGGGCCAGGGGGGAGTCCTGGCCGGGGGAGTCGCCCTGCACCAGCCACTCGATCTCGGCATCGGCCGCCGTCTCGATCTCCTGGACGTCGCCGGCGTCGCGCACCTCGATCCAGGCCTTCACGGGCGTACCCGCCGGCAGCGCCTCGATGATCGCGGCGGCGGCGGGCAGGGCGGTCTCGTCCGCCCACAGGACGACCAGGTCGGCGTCCTCGGGCGGGCGGAAGCGGATCGAGCGGTTGTCCGCGATCCGGGGGCCGATGAGCACGACCCGGTCGCCGGGCTTCGCCCCGGCGGCCCAGCGGGAGGCGGGGCCGGCCGGGGTGGCGGAGCCGGGCTCGACCCCGTGCAGCACGAAGTCGATGTCGATCTCGGTGGTGACGCCCTGCGCGTCGCGGCGCAGGGACCGCAGGGTGTACGAGCGCATCACCGCCCGTACGTCCTCCGGGAGTTCCTGCCACCCCCGCCACCAGTCCTCGCCCATCTCGATGGGCACGGCCGGCGCGTCCTGTCCCGGGTGGGGCAGGAACAGCGACAGTGACTGGTCCTGTCCGTCGGAGCGGAAGTCGGCCAGGTCCGGCCCGGCGAAGGCGACCCGGACCAGCGACGGGCCGAGCCGTCGCGTCCGTACGACCTGGAGGGAGAAGAAACGGAACGGTACGGCCGCGGCAGCCGTCATCGGGACTCCTGAATGTCGGTCAGGGGCGGAAGGGCGACGGGAGGGCGGAGCGGGGTCAGCCGACCTTCTTGGCCTTCTCGATGGCCTCGGCCAGGGTGGTCAGCAGCGGGGTGCACTTGGCGTAGGAGAGGATCGGCTCCGGCGAGCGGGCGATGACCTGGCCGGCCTTGACGGCGGGCAGCTTCTTCCAGGTCCCCTCGGTGATGTCGGCGGGCTGGATGGTCTGGGAGCGGTCGTCCATCATGATGATGTCGGCGTCGTACTTGTCGACGTTCTCCCAGCTCAGGCCCTCGTACCAGCCGCCGCCCTCGGCCTTGGCCTCCTCCGGCGGCTCGACGAAGTTCACGCCGAGGGCCTTGAAGTACTCCAGGTCGATGGAGAGGTTGGTGCCCGAGACGTAGAACAGCTCGGTGCTCGCGGAGCCGGCCATCACCTTGATCTCCGGGCGGGCCTTCGCGGCCTTGCGCAGGCGCTCGGCGGCGGCCTCGAAGTCCTGCTTGGCCTTGGTGACCTCGGCGGCCTTCATGTCCGCGCCCAGCGACTCGGCCAGCTCCCACACCCGCTGGAGCGGCTCGGTGATCTGCCGGTCGTACACGGAGACGGCGACGCTCGGGGCCAGCTTGGCGATCTTGTCCTTGGACGCCTCGGGGACGTACCAGAGGGTGCCCGCGTCGTCGAACGTGGTGGAGATGAGCAGCTCGGGCCGGAAGGCCGCGTACTGCTCGACGTTGAACTGGTCCCAGACGTTGCCGAAGACGGTCAGCTTGCTGACGTCCATGTCGCCGGCCTGGACGTCGGCCTTGCCGTCCTGGGTCTTGGTGGGACCGAAGACGCCCTCGACCTCGATGCCGTAGTCGTGGAGCGCGGCGGCGACGCCGACGAAGGCGACGATCCTCTCCGGGGTCTTGTCCAGCTTGACCGTCTCACCGCGGTCGTCCTTGAAGGTCCAGGGACCGGAGGCCTTGGCGGACGCCGTGGAGTCCGAGCCGCCGCTCTTCGTGTCGTCGTCGCCGCAGGCTGCGAGCACGGCACCGAGGCCGAGGGCACCGCCGGCGGCGAGGATGCCGCGACGGGTGAGGTGGGTGGCACGGGCGTTGGACATGAGTGTGGCTGCTTTCGAACAGGGCGGAGGGCCCGCCGGACAATTCGAAGGTAGGTTAGCCTAACCTCAGATCATCTTGTCCAGAGGCGGGTGACGATCATCCGTCATCACGTGACCCACCTGCGACGCGCCGTGTCGGCCGGGGCCCGTCAATCTCCGGGCCGGTTCTCGCAGTTGTGATCCTCTGGCCTCGAACGACAGGTTTTTTCGGCCAGGTCGGTCTTCCGGTGTTCGAACTACCCGCCGGTCGCGGTGCGTAAGGCCCGGGGCGCGAAACGTGATCAACACCACGCGGGGTGGAGCGGGTGCGGGTGGGAGCTGGGGCCGCGTCAGGAGGGCGCGCGGTGGGGGCCGTGGGGGCCGTGGGGTGCCGTGGGGTGCCGGGGGCGGTGCCGACGTGCAGGGCCGTCGTGCGGGGTCGGGGTCGGCGGGGTCGGTGTACGGGGCGTCGGGCCGAGCGGCCGCCGCCCTCGACGCCCCGTACGCCCCCGTGCACGCCCCCTGACACCGTCGTGCGTCGCCCGGGCGGCCGCTACCCTGCCAGCCCCAACTCGCGGGCGATCAGCATCCGCTGGACCTCGCTCGTGCCCTCGCCGATCTCCAGGATCTTGGAGTCGCGCCACATGCGGGCCACCGGGTACTCGTTCATGAAGCCGTAGCCGCCGTGGATCTGGGTGGCGTCGCGGGCGTTGTCGACGGCGATCGTGGACGAGTACAGCTTGGCCAGGGCCGCCTCCTTCTTGAAGGGCTCGCCGGCCACCAGGCGGGACGCGGCGTCGCGCCAGGCGAGGCGGGCCGTGTGGGCCTTCATCTCCATGTCGGCGATCTTGAACTGGATTGCCTGGTTCGCGCCGATCGGGCGGCCGAAGGCGTGACGTTCCTTCGCGTACTTGACCGACTCGTCCACGCAGCCCTGCGCCAGCCCCGTGGCCAGCGCCGCGATGGCGATGCGGCCCTCGTCCAGGATGCGCAGGAACTGGGCGTACCCGCGGCCCTCCTCGCCCAGCAGGTTGGCCGCGGGGACGCGGACGTCGGAGAAGGACAGCTCGCGGGTGTCGGAGGCGTTCCAGCCGACCTTGGAGTACGGGGGCGCGACCGTGAAGCCCGGGGTGCCCGAGGGGACGATGATCGCCGAGATCATCGGTCTGCCGTCCGGCTTGCGGCCGGTGACGGCGGTGACGGTCACCAGGCCCGTGATGTCGGTGCCGGAGTTGGTGATGAAGCACTTGGTGCCGTTGATCACCCATTCGCCGGTGTCCGGGTCGAGCCGCGCCGTCGTGCGCGTCGCGCCCGCGTCCGAGCCGCCGTCCGGCTCGGTCAGGCCGAACGCGCCCAGGATCTCCCCGGAGCACAGCCGCGGCAGCCACTCGCGCTTCTGCTCGGGCGTGCCGAACAAATGCAGCGGCATCGCGCCCAGGGAGACGCCCGCCTCCAGGGTGATGGCCACCGAGGAGTCCACGCGGGCCAGCTCCTCCAGGGCGATCCCCAGCGCCAGGTAGTCGCCGCCCATCCCGCCGTACTCCTCCGGGAACGGCAGCCCGAACAGGCCCATCCGGCCCATCTCGCGGACGATCTCGTACGGGAACTCGTGCCGCTCGTAGTGGTCGCCGATCTTCGGGGCGACGACGTCGTGCGCGAACTCCTCCACGGTGCGGCGGAGTTCCTCCAGCTCGGGGCTCAGACGGTGGTCCATGGCGGTGATCACGGCTCCTGGTGGGAGAGGGCTCGGACGGTGCGGGACGGGCTGGGCCGGCCCAGGCGGCCCGCCATCCAGACGCTGGTGGCGACGAGGCCGTCCAGGTCGACCCCGGTGTCGATGCCGAGGCCGCGCAGCATCCACACGAGGTCTTCGGTGGCGAGGTTGCCGGTGGCGGACTTGGCGTAGGGGCAGCCGCCCAGCCCGCCGGCGGAGGCGTCGACGGTGGTGACGCCGTGCTGCAGGGCGGCCAGGGTGTTGGCCAGCGCCTGCCCGTAGGTGTCGTGGAAGTGGACGCCGAGGGCGCCGGCCGGGACGCCGGCCTCGAAGAGCGCGGCGAGCAGCGCGCCGACATGGCCGGGCGTGCCGACGCCGATGGTGTCGCCGAGGCTCAGCTCGTCGCACCCCATGTCCAGCAGGGACCGGCACAGCCGCACCACCTGCGCGACCGGCACCGGGCCCTCCCACGGGTCGCCGAAGCACATGGAGAGGTACCCGCGCACGTGCAGGTCCTCCGCCTTGGCCCGGCTCACCACGGGGGCGAACATGGCCAGCGCCTCGTCCACCGTGCGGTTGAGGTTGGCCCGGGCGAAGGCTTCGCTGGCGCTGGCGAAGACGGCGATGCGGCGGGCGCCGAGCGCGAGCGCCCGGTCGAGGCCGCGCTCGTTCGGCACCAGCACCGGCAGCGCCACGCCGGGCAGGTCGTTCACCATCGGCAGCAGCCGCTCGGCGTCCGCGAGCTGCGGCACCCATGTGGGGTGGACGAAGCTGGTCGCCTCGATCGTGCTCAGCCCGCAGCCTGCCAGCCGGCGGATGAACTCCGCCTTGACCTCGGTCGGGACGGTCTCCTTCTCGTTCTGCAGGCCGTCGCGGGGGCCCACCTCGTGGATCCGCACCCGGGCAGGCAGTCCCGGCGCCGGTACGGTCATCGGCAGCCCGTGCGCCGTCATCGCGCCGCCTCCTGTCCGGGCTCCCGCTCCGCTTCCCGTCCCGGTTCCCGCTCCGCCTCCCGTGGCGTGATCACGGCCAGGACCTGGTCCATGGCGACCGTGCTGCCGGGCGCGACGTCCAGCTCGGCGACCGTGCCGGCGTGCGGGGCGGAGATGACGTGCTCCATCTTCATCGCCTCCACCACCAGCAGGCTCTGACCGGCCGCCACCTCGTCGCCGACGGCGACCTTCACGACCGTGACCGTCCCCGGCATGGGCGCGGTCAGCGAGTCGGCGCCCGCGTGGGCGGCCCGGCCGAGGGACGCGGCGACCGGATCGTGGTCGCGCACGTGCCAGGCGTCGCCGTCCCGGCCGAGCCAGTCGCCCGCCCGGTGGAAGGTGTGCCGTACGCCGTCCAGGGTCACGGACACGCGGTCGGCGGCGACCGCGTGCTCGCCGCGCGGGGTGTACGTCACCGGCTCGGAAACCCGCAGCGGGAAGGCGGCGGGCCTGGTGGCGCCGCCCATCCGCCAGCCGCTCGGCACCGAGAACGGGTCCGTCCAGCCGTCGCCGCGCGGGCGCAGCGCGTCCAGCCGTACGGCCGCCGCCGCCTCGTACACCTCCTCCGGCACGTCCGTCGCGACCAGCGACTCGGCCTCCCGCTCGACCAGCCCGGTGTCCAGGTCGCCGGCCACGACCGCCGGGTGGGCCAGCAGCCGGCGCAGGAACCCGGTGTTGGTCGGCACGCCCAGCACGACCGTGTCCGCGAGGGCGGCACGCAGCCGGCGCAGGGCGATCGCGCGGTCGGGGCCGTACGCGACGACCTTGGACAGCATCGGGTCGTAGAGGCTGCCGACCTCCGTGCCCTCGCTGAGCCCGGAGTCCGTGCGGACGCCGTCGCCCTGCGGCTCGCGCAGCCTGAGCACCGTGCCGCCGGAGGGCAGGAACCCGCGGGAGGGGTCCTCGGCGCAGACGCGGGCCTCGATGGCGTGACCGGTCAGGGCGATGTCGTCCTGCCCGAACGGCAGCGGCTCCCCGGCCGCCACCCGCAGCTGCCACTCCACCAGGTCGAGACCCGTCACCAGCTCGGTGACCGGGTGCTCCACCTGGAGGCGGGTGTTCATCTCCATGAAGTAGTACGACGAGGGGTCGCCGCCCGGGACGATGAACTCCACCGTGCCCGCGCCGACGTACCCGCAGCTGCGCGCCGCCTGCACCGCCGCCTCGCCCATCGCGGCCCGCGTCGCCTCGTCCAGGAGCACGCTCGGCGCCTCCTCGATCACCTTCTGGTGCCGGCGCTGCAGGGAGCACTCGCGCTCGCCGAGGTGGACGACGTGGCCGTGGGCGTCGGCCAGGACCTGGATCTCGATGTGCCGGGGCCGGTCGACCCACCGCTCCACCAGGAGGGTGTCGTCGCCGAAGGACGCCGCCGCCTCGCGCCGGGCCGCCGCGATCTCCTCGTCCAGCGCGGACAGGTCCCGCACCAGCCGCATGCCCTTGCCACCGCCGCCCGCGCTGGGCTTGAGCAGCACCGGCGCGCCCAGTTCACGGGCGGCCTCGGCGAGCTTGGGGTCGCGCCCGCCCGGTACCACGGGCACCCCGGCCGCCTGCACCGTCTCCTTGGCGCGGATCTTGTCGCCCATCAGGGCGATCGCGTCCGGCGGGGGGCCGATGAAGACCAGGCCCGCCTCGGCGCAGGCGCGCGCGAAGCCGGCGTTCTCGGCGAGGAAGCCGTAGCCGGGGTGCACGGCCCGGGCGCCGCTGCGGCGGGCGGCCTGAAGCAGCCGCTCCACGGACAGATAGCTCTCGGCCGCGGGCGGCGGTCCGATCCGCACCGCCGTGTCCGCCTCGCGGACGTGCCGGGCGTCGGCGTCGGCGTCGGAGAAGACGGCCACCGAGCGCACGCCCAGCGCGCGCAGCGTCCGGATCACGCGGACGGCGATCTCACCGCGGTTGGCCACCAGAACTGTGTCGAACATGGGTCCCCTCCTCACATCCGGAAAACGCCGAACCCGGGGTCACCGAGGGGCGCGTTGGCGCAGGCGGTCAGGGCCAGGCCCAGCACCTGCCGGGTCTCCAGCGGGTCGATGACGCCGTCGTCCCACAGGCGGGCGGTGGCGTAGTAGGCGTTGCCCTGGCGCTCGTACTGGGCGCGGATCGGGGCCTTGAAGGCATCCTCGTCCTCGGCCGGCCACTGCTCGCCGCGCGCCTCCAGCTGGTCGCGCTTGACGGTGGCGAGGACGGAGGCGGCCTGCTCGCCGCCCATCACGGAGATCTTGGCGTTGGGCCACATCCACAGGAAGCGGGGGGAGTAGGCCCGGCCGCACATCGAGTAGTTCCCGGCGCCGTACGAGCCGCCGACCACGACCGTCAGCTTCGGCACGCGCGTGCAGGCGACGGCCGTGACCATCTTGGCGCCGTGCTTGGCGATGCCGCCGGCCTCGTAGTCCCGGCCGACCATGAAGCCGGAGATGTTCTGCAGGAACAGCAGCGGGATGCCGCGCTGGTCGCACAGCTCGATGAAGTGGGCGCCCTTCTGGGCGGACTCGGAGAACAGGATGCCGTTGTTGGCGACGATGCCGACCGGGTGGCCGTGGATGCGGGCGAAGCCGGTGACCAGGGTCTGTCCGAACTCCGCCTTGAACTCCGCGAACCGGGAGCCGTCGGTGATGCGGGCGATGATCTCGCGCACGTCGTAGGGCGTGCGGGGGTCGGCGGGCACGGCGCCGTACAGCCCGTGGGGGTCGACCTTCGGCTCGACGGCGGGCCGCACCTCCCAGGGCAGCGGGCCGCGCGCGGGCAGGGTGGCGACGATGGTGCGCACGATGCGCAGCGCGTGCGCGTCGTCCTCGGCGAGGTGGTCGGTCACGCCCGACACGCGCGCGTGGACCTCGCCGCCGCCGAGCTCCTCGGCCGTGACGACCTCGCCGGTGGCGGCCTTCACCAGGGGCGGGCCGCCCAGGAAGATGGTGCCCTGGTTGCGGACGATCACGGCCTCGTCGCTCATGGCCGGGACGTACGCCCCGCCGGCGGTGCAGGAGCCGAGCACGGCGGCGATCTGCGGGATGCCGGCCCCGGACATCCGGGCCTGGTTGTAGAAGATCCGCCCGAAGTGCTCCCGGTCGGGGAAGACCTCGTCCTGCATGGGCAGGAAGGCGCCGCCCGAGTCGACCAGGTACAGGCACGGCAGCCGGTTCTCCAGCGCCACCTCCTGGGCGCGCAGGTGCTTCTTGACGGTCATCGGGTAGTACGTGCCGCCCTTGACGGTGGCGTCGTTGGCGACGATCACGCACTCGCGCCCGCTCACCCGCCCGATCCCGGCGATCACCCCCGCGGCCGGGGCCTGTCCGTCGTACATCCCGTCGGCCGCCAGGGGCGCCAGCTCCAGGAAGGGCGAGCCGGGGTCCAGCAGGCCGTCCACCCGGTCGCGCGGCAGCAGCTTGCCGCGAGCGGTGTGCCGGGCCCGGGCCTTCTCACCACCTCCCAGACGGGCGGCGGCCAGCTTGGCCCGCAACTCCTCGACCAGCGCGAGATGCGCGGCCTCATTGGCCTGCCAGGCCTCCGACGCGGGATCCGCCGCGGTCGTCAGCTCCGGTGCCTGGTCCATCCTCGCGGCCCCTTCATTGTGTTAGTGACCGTTAACGCGTTGCCCCCAGGTTAACGACCGCTAACCTCCCTGTCTAGAATCGCTTCCATGGCCACCAGAACGGACGCCCCGACCCGCCGCGAGCAGATCCTCAAGCAGGCCGCCCGGCTCTTCGCCGAGCGCGGCTTCCACGGCGTCGGGGTCGACGAGATAGGCGCCGCGGTCGGCATCAGCGGCCCCGGTCTCTACCGGCACTTCGCGGGCAAGGACGCGATGCTCGCGGAGCTGCTGGTCGGCATCAGCGGCCAGCTGCTGACCGGCGCGAAACGCAGGCTCGGCGAGGCCGGAGGCGTGGCGCCGGGGAAGGTCCTCGACTCGCTCATCGAGGGCCACATCGACTTCGCGCTCGACGACCGTCCCCTGATCACCCTGCACGACCGCGAGCTGGACCGCCTCCGGGACACCGACCGCAAGCTGGTCCGCCAGCTCCAGCGGCAGTACGTCGAACTGTGGGTGCAGGTCGTCCGCGACGCCTACCCGGCCCTGGCCGAGCCCGCGGCCCGCTCGGCCGTGCACTCGGTCTTCGGCCTGCTCAACTCCACCCCCCACCTGGGCCGCGGGGGCTCCCTGCCCGGCCGCGGCGCGACGGCGCAGCTGCTGCACCGCATGGCGCGGGGCGCGTTCGCGGCGGCGGCTCAGGCCTCCGGCGAGGACTGAGCGGTCCGGGGGAAGCCCAGCGCGTCGAGCAGGCCGTCGAAGAGGTCCTCCACGAAGGGCTCGTGCGCGCGCAGCAACTCCTTGATCCACGTCCGCTCCGCCGCGGCCCACGCGAGCGCGCCCGCGGCGTCGGCGGGCACGTCCGCGTCCAGCTCCGCGCGCTTGCGCCGCACGGCCTCGTCGAACTCGGGGGTGCCGATCCACAGGCCGGTGTCGTCGACGTCCTCGGGCTCCTCGGTGAGCAGGGCGGCGGCGTTGTCCAGGTTGAGCCATGCCCGCCGGCGCCGCCCGCCGGTGCCGAGCCCCGTGACGAGGGCGACGCCGCTGTCCGAGACGTCGGCGACGCAGACCGGGGCGCCGGTCGGAGCGACCAGCGCGGGGAGGTCGTCGTCACTCCAGAGCCCGTGGGTCAGCTCCAGGGTCTGCCATCCGCCCGGCCGCGGCTCCCCCGCGTGCACGGCGTCGCCGGGCTCCGGGCCGAGGCCGGCGAACACGGGCGCTGCCGCCGGCGGGCGCGGGCTGCGGGCGAAGAGCGGGTGACCGGAGAAGCCCACGGGAACTGCCATGGGAGAGAGACGGTGTGCGCACTGTACGGGCGACCGCCGACATCGCCGGCCGGCGGCCTCCCGGGTCTCCCGCGTCGCTCGCTCAGCCGTTCGCGCGCACCCGCAGCGAGTAGAAGCGCGTCGTCTGGGCGGCGTTCTGGTTGTCGTCGCTGGCCAGGAGGACGTCCAGGGCGCCGCGGTCCCGGCCGGTGGCCGTCATCGCCTCGATGTTGTCGAGGAGCGGGTTGGGCTGCGGCTGCTTGGCCGTGGCGCCCAGGTCGGGGCAGTCGGCCAGGTCGGCCAGCAGGGTCTTGCCGACCAGGCGTACGCCGTCCTGCCCCGTCAGGTACGTGGTGTCGCCGACGTCCGTGGCGTGGCGCGGGTCGGCCAGGTAGAGGCGGACGGTGTTGCCGACCCCGGCGGTGAAGCCGCGCTCCAGGACGAGCAGGCGGCCGTCCGGCGTGGCGGTGATCTCGGGGACGCCGAGCCCGGCGTCGGCGCGGTAGGCGTACTGCGCGCCCGGCGTGAAGCCGCCGCGCCCGCGGTTCCAGGTCTGCAGGCGCACGATCCCGGCGCTGTCGCCGGACAGGGCGTACTCCATGGAGGCGATCAGCGTCCGGCCGCCCGGCAGCAGGGTCAGGCCCTCGAACGTCCCGTTGACCGCGGCGCGCCCGGCCGGGGCGACCCGCAGGGCGTCGGGCACGGGCAGCCGGCCGAGGATGCGGCCGTCGCGCGAGTAACGGCGTACGGAGGGCTCGGTCTCGGAGGAGACCAGGTACGTGCCGTCCCGGTCCACGACAAGGCCCTCGGAGTCCAGCGCGGCCCCGTTCTCGTCGGCGAGCGGCACCACGCCCCGCGGCCGGAGCGTGCGCGCGTCCAGCGTGAACAGCGCGGAGCGGTCGGAGAGCGCGGCCAGCGTGCCGTCGCGGTGCGGGGCGAGGGCGGAGAAGTTGCCCACGAAGGTGTTCTCGTACGTCGTCTTGTCCAGGGCGTCGGAGAAGCCCCGGACGGAGACGGACGGCGAACAGGCGTTCTCCCGCGAGCCGTTCGGGTGGGCGGCGGCGGGGCCGGCGGCGGTGAGGCAGGCGGCGGCCGACAGCGCGGCGGTGGTGGCGGCGAGTGCGGTGCGTACGGTTCTCAGGCGCATGGGCGTCACCGTAGGGCGGGCCGGTGACGGCGGGGAGGCGGGGCAGTGAAGGGCCGGTCGCCCGCGGCCCGGGCATGGTGGCTCGTCGGCAAATCGCCCGACCCTGCCTCCACTTGACGGTTTCCGTCATGCGCACGACACGTTAAGTTCACGCCCGGGAGCCCATGTCCATGTCACGCTCCCGTTTGCCCGCTCACTCAACACGCGTAGAACGGACGTCCCCTCATGCCCGCGACGCAGACACGCCGCTGGAAGTCCGTGGCGCTCGCCACGTCGGCCGTACTGGTCGGCCTCACCCTCCCCGCCCTGACCGCGACCCCGGCCGGCGCCACCACCACCGCGTACGACAGCACGTACTACGCGCCGGCGATCGGCAAGACCGGCACCGCGCTGAAGTCGTCCCTCCACACGATCGTCAGCAAGCAGACGAAGATCTCCTACTCTGCCGTCTGGGAAGCGCTGAAGGTCACCGACCAGGATCCCGGCAACACCAACAACGTCAGGCTGCTCTACTCCGGCATCTCCCGCAGCAAGTCCCTCAACGGCGGCAGCACCGGCAACTGGAACCGCGAGCACGTCTGGGCCCAGTCGCACGGCGACTTCGGCACCTCCGCCGGTCCCGGCACCGACCTGCACCACCTGCGTCCCGAGGACGTCCAGGTCAACAGCATCCGCGGCAACAAGGACTTCGACAACGGCGGCAGCAGCTTCACCAACAGCGGTGGCAGCCTCACCGACTCGAACTCCTTCGAGCCCCGCGACGCCGTCAAGGGCGACGTGGCCCGCATGATCCTCTACATGGCCGTCCGCTACGAGGGCGGCGACGGCTGGCCCGACCTGGAGCCCAACGACGCGGTCACCAACGGCAGCGTCCCGTACCACGGGCGCCTGTCGGTCCTGAAGCAGTGGAACGTCGAGGACCCGCCGGACGCCTTCGAGGAGCGCCGCAACCAGGTCATCCACTCGACCTACCAGGGCAACCGCAACCCGTTCATCGACCACCCGGAGTGGGTCGAGGCGATCTGGTAGCCCGTCGGCCGGCATCCGCCGGGCACCGTCACACGGAGCCCGGCGGCGCCTCTTCCACGCTCGCGCTGCCTGCCCCGAAGCGGCCGTCGGCCGCAGTGCGTCGATCGTGGACGGCGTGCTCCGCGGGAACGTCCCAAGCGGTGGCCGGGTCCACGCGGCGCCCCCGGCACGGGCGGCGCGCCCCGCGCCACCGGTGCGCCCGCGTGACCGGCGCTCGCCATGGCCGGTGATCGCGCCGTCGGGCCTCCGGTTCGCTCCATGAGGTGGTGTGGGCGCCCACCCCGGGCGTGGCGTCGCGGGACGTGGGGACCATGGCGTCACCCCGGCGGTCCCGTCGGGGCGATGCCGTCCCGCAAACACCGGAAGAACTGGAGCGTCCCATGAAGCTTCGTACCTGGTCCGCCGCCGTCGCGCTCGTCCTGACCGCCCTCGTCCTGCCGGCGCAGGGGGCCGCCGCGCAGCCGCAGGAAGCCGCCGCCCCGCCGTCCTGCCCGGACGGGTCGATCTGCTTCTACAGCAAGGAGAACTTCCGCGGCAGCACCTGGGAGTGGACGGCGCGCAGCGGTTACCGCGACATGCCGTCCTTCCTCCACGACCACGTCGGCTCGTTCGTCGCCAGCACCCGCGCCTGCTTCATCAACTGGTCCCCGGTGGAGAAGCGGGACGTCTTCAACGGCGACTGGCGCTCGCGCTACCTGAGCGACTTCGGCGGCCGGATCGACGGCGTGGGCCGCGGACCCTGCTGACCGGGCCGCCGCTCGCGCCGCCGGCCCCGCTCACCCCGTGTGCGTCGGCGCGAACATCCGCAGTACCGCCGGGAGCACCACCACCGACGGCCCCGGGGTCCCCAGTGCCTTGGTCAGGTCCGCCGTCAGGGTCCCCGGGGTCGTGCGGACCGCGGGGACGCCGAAGGACTCGGCGAGGGCCGCGAAGTCGGGGCCGGTCAGGTCGGTGGCCGTGGGGGCGCCGTAGGCGTCGGTCATGTACTCGCGCAGGATGCCGTAGCCGCCGTCGTCGACGATCAGCCAGGTGACGTCCAGGCCGTACTGGCGGGCCGTGGCCAGCTCGGCGACCGAGTAGAGCGCGCCGCCGTCGCCGGAGACCGCGAGGACCGGGCGGGTGGGGTCGGCGACGGCCGCGCCCAGGGCCGCCGGGAAGGCGTAGCCGAGGCCGCCCGCGCCCTGCGCCGAGTGCATGGTGTTCGGGGCCTTGGGGTCGAAGGCGGACCAGGCCCAGTAGCCGAGGATCGTCATGTCCCAGAAGGACGGGGCGTCGGCCGGGAGGGCCGCGCGCACCGAGGCCAGGACGTCCTGCTCCACAGCGAGTCGCTGGCCGGCGAGCCGTTCGCGGACGCGGTCGAGGACCGCCCGCACCCGCGCGGGGGCGGCGGTGTCCTCGCGCGGCCCGACCGTCTCCAGGAGGGCCTGCAGGGCGAGGCGGGCGTCCGCGTGGATGCCGAGGGCCGGGTGGTTGGACTCCAGCTTGCCGAGGTCCGCCTCGATCTGGATCACCCGCCCGCGCGGCCGGAACGTGTGGTAGTTCGAGGAGAGTTCGCCCAGCCCCGAGCCGACCACCAGGAGCACGTCGGCGTCCTCCAGGAAGTCGGTCGTGTGCCGGTCCTCCAGCCAGGACTGAAGCGACAGCGGGTGGTTCCAGGGGAACGCGCCCTTGCCGCCGAAGGTCGTCACCACCGGGGCCGAGAGCCGTTCCGCCAGCTGCCGCAGCTTCTTGGCGGCGTCCGCGCGGACCACTCCGCCGCCCGCGACGATCGCCGGGCGGGCCGCCCGGGACAGCAGGTCGGCGGCCACGGCGGTGAGTTCGGGGCGGGGCGGGAGGTCCTCGGGGGTGGCGTCGACCGCCGTGACGACCGGCAGCGCGGCCGGGGCCGTGAGGACGTCCTGCGGGATCTCCACCCACACCGGGCCGTGCGGGGCGGTCAGCGCCGACCGCCAGGCCGCCGCGATCGCGGAGGGGATCTGCGACTGGCTGCGGACGGTGTGCACGGACTTGACCACGCCCCGGAACGACGCGGCCTGGTCGGGCAGTTCGTGGAGGTAGCCGCGCCGGCCGCCGCCGAGGCCCGCCGTCGGGACCTGGCTGGCGACGGCCAGGACCGGGGCCGAGGCCGCCGCCGCCTCCTGGAGCGCCGGAAGGGACATCAGCGCACCCGGCCCCGTCGACAGCAGCAGCGGCGCCGCCTCGCCGGTGATCCGGCCGTACGCGTCCGCCGCGAACCCGGCGTTGTTCTCCGTGCGCAGCCCGACGTAGCGCAGGTCCGAGCGGCGCAGGGCGTCGAACAGGCCGAGCGCGTGCTGCCCGGGCAGGCCGAAAACGGTGGTCGCGCCGAGCCCGGCCAGCGTCTCCACGACCAGGTCCCCGCCCGTGCGGCCGGGAGGAGGATGCAGCGCGGCCTCCGTCTGGGCGGCCGTCGGGCGCAGTTCCAGGTCGTGGTCGTGGGTCACTTGCCCTCGCTCTCCTCGCGGTTCTCCTCGCGGGCGGCGGCGATCCGGCGCGACATGATCGTGGTCAGTTCGTACGCCGTGTGGGAGGCGGCCACCGATGTGATCTCGGCGTGATCGTACGCGGGGGCCACCTCGACCACGTCCGCGGAGACCAGGTTGCAGGAGGCCAGGCCCCGCAGGATCTCCAGCAGCTCGCGCGAGGTCATGCCGCCGGCCTCGGGCGTGCCGGTGCCGGGCGCGTGGGCCGGGTCCAGGCAGTCGATGTCGATGGAGATGTACAGGGGGCGGTCACCGATGCGCTGGCGGAGCTGGTCGGCGACCTCGTCGGCGCCGCGGCGGTAGACGTCCGCCGAGGTGACGATGCCGAAGCCCATCTTCTCGTCGTCGGTGAGGTCCTGCTTGCCGTAGAGCGGGCCGCGGATGCCGACGTGGGACAGGGCGGAGGTGTCGAGGACGCCCTCCTCGACGGCTCGCCGGAACGGCGTGCCGTGCGTGTACTCGGCGCCGAAGTAGGTGTCCCAGGTGTCGAGGTGGGCGTCGAAGTGGAGCAGGGCGACCGGGCCGTGCTTCTTCGCCACCGAGCGCAGCAGGGGCAGGGCGATGGTGTGGTCGCCGCCGAGGGTCATCAGGCGGGCGCCCGTGCCGAGCAGCTCGTCGGCGGCGGCCTCGATGGTGTCCACGGCCTCGTTGATGTTGAACGGGTTGACCGCGATGTCGCCGCCGTCCGCGACCTGCGCGAGGGCGAAGGGGGAGGCGTCCTGCGCGGGGTTGTACGGGCGCAGCAGCCTCGACGCCTCGCGGATGGCGTTGCCGCCGAAACGGGCGCCCGGCCGGTAGGAGACGCCGGAGTCGAAGGGCACGCCCACGACGGCGACGTCGGCCGTGCCGACCTCGTCCAGGCGGGGGAGGCGGGCGAAGGTCGCGGGGCCGGCGTAGCGCGGGATGCGGGAGGAGTCGACGGGGCCGCGAGGCGTGTCGTTGCTGCTGCTCATGGGGGCGCTGCCTACTTTCCTGCGTTTCACTGTGCTGCGGGCCGGGACCGAGCCTAGGTGGCCGCAGGGCCGAGACGAAGAGTACGTTTCCTCCATTCACGTCATGCCGAATGGAGGAAACGCACACCGTGTCGGACGCCGCCTCCCCGCCCAGCCCACAGGCCCCGACTACCCCATATGCCCTGAACCCCCCTTCCGCCCCGCCGCATCCACCGGTCCCGCCTTCCCCACCCGTCCCGCCGACCCCTCCGGTCCCCCTCGCCGCCCTGCTGGCCCGCGACGACCTGGCCCTGCGGCAGCTCGCCGGGCCGTCGGGTCCGGACGTGGCGATCCACTGGGCGCACACCTCGGAGATGGCGGACCCCTACCCGTACCTGCTGGGCGGCGAGCTGCTGCTCACGGCCGGGGTGCACATCCCGGACGGGGCGGAGCAGGCGTATTTCGACGGCTATGTCGCGCGGATCGTCGACGCGGGCGGCGCGGCCCTCGGGTTCGGGGTGGCTCCGGTGCACGACACGGTGCCGGACGCGCTGGTGGCGGCCTGCGAGGCGCGTGGGCTGCCGCTGCTGGAGGTGCCGCCGCGGACCACCTTCTCCGGCGTGGCCCGCGCCGTCGGGCAGCTGGTCGCCCAGGCCCGGCTGGCCGAGCTGCGCCGGGTGACCGAGGCCCAGCGGAGCCTCGCGGCGGCGGCGTCCCGACCGGACCCGGCGCCGGCGGTGCTGCGGAGGCTGGCCCAGTGGGTGCGCGGCCGGGCGGTGCTGTACGGGCCGGACGGCACGGAGCTGGCGGCGGCCGGGCGGACGCCGGGCGAGGAGGCGTCGGGGGCGCTGGCGGGGCTGGCGCGCGCCGTCACCGAGCGCGCCTCGGCGTCGGCGTCGGACACCGTGGGCGCCGCGCACCTCACCGCGTACGCCCTCGGCGCCGGGCGGGGTCATGTCCTCGGCGTCGCCGCGCCGGGACGGGAACCCGGCGACCACACGATCGCCTCGGTCGCGGCGGTGCTGCTGACCCTCCTCACCGGCGAACGGCACGGCGCCGGCGCCGCCGCCCGCTCCTCCGCCCTCGTACGGCTGCTCCTCGGCGCGCGCCCGCAGGACGTGGCCCCGCTCCTCGGCGAGGGCCCCTGGCTGGTGGCGCACGCCCTGCCGGACGCGCCGCCCGCCGACCCGACGGCCGCCTCCGCCCTCGGCGCGGCGCTCGGCACCGCCCTGCTCGACCTGGCGCCGGACGTCGTACGGCTGCTGCTGCCCGCCGGCCGGGATGTGGCCCCGCAGCCGGGCTGGACCCTCGGCGTCAGCGCCCCGGCCGGTCCCGAGGCGTGGCCGGCCGCCGACGCGCAGGCCGCCCGCGCCCTGGCCCGCGCCCGCGCCATCCGGGCGCCCCTCGCCCGGCACGGCGCCGACCGCGCGGGACTGAGCGCACTCCTCCCCGAGGCGGAGGCGCAGGCTCACGCCCGTGCACTGCTCGCGCCCCTGGCCGCCGTCCCCGCGCTCCCCGAGACCCTGCGCACCTGGCTGTCCCTGCACGGCAGTTGGGACCGCACCGCCGTGGCCCTGTCGGTGCACCGCAACACCGTGCGGCAGCGCATGGCCCGGTGCGCGGCGCTGCTGGACGCTGACCTGGACGATCCGGACGTGCGGATGGAACTGTGGTTCGCCCTGCGGCACATGTGAGGCGCCCGGGACGGCCGGGGAGTGACGCACGTCCCAGCGGACGGGACGCCCGGGACGCGCACAGGCGTCTGCCCCACAATGGGAGCCATGCCGATATCCGGGACACCCAGCCGCGCCGAACTCGTCGAACACCTCGTGAGGACCCGTATCGCGGGCGACGTGGCCACCCCTCGTGAGAACAACCTCTCCCACTACCGTCAACTGGCGAACGGCGTCCGCAACTTCTGGCTCGGCCTGGAGCTCGGCGACCGCTGGACCGACGAGCAGGACGTGCTCGCGGTGATGGCGGAGCGGGTGGGCGTCAACGACGACCCCGAGTACCGGTTCGGCCAGGACACCATCGACCCCGAGCTGACCGTCGCCGGACTGGAGCGGCTGGCGGCCCGGCTGCGCAAGGCGGCCGACGGCGGGCAGCGGGTGCTGTTCGCGACCGGTCACCCGGGCGGCCTGCTCGACGTGCACCGCGCGACGGCCGCCGCGCTGCGGGCCGCGGGCTGCGAGATCGTCGTGATCCCGGAAGGGCTGCAGACGGACGAGGGCTATGTGATGCAGTTCGCGGACGTGGCGATGCTGGAGCACGGCGCGACGCTGTGGCACACCCACTCGGGCGAGCCGATGAAGGCGATCCTGACCGCCCTGGAGCGCGAGGGCCGCCCCCTGCCCGACCTGGTCGTCGCCGACCACGGCTGGGCGGGCTACGCCGGTCAGCACGGCGTCGACTCCGTCGGCTACGCCGACTGCAACGACCCGGCCCTGTTCCTCGCGGAGGCCGAGGGCACCGTCCAGGTGGCGGTCCCGCTGGACGACCACGTGGTCAGCCCCCGCTACTACGACCCGATGACGGCGTATCTGCTGTCGGAGGCGGGACTGGCGTAACGGGCCGCGCGCCCCCGCACGGGCGCGCGTTCCCCCCATCGGAAGCCGCCGGAAGCCGCCGGAAGCCGCCGGAAGCCGCCGGAAGCCGCCGGAAGCCGCCGGAAGCGGCCGGAAGCAGTTGAGAGGCCGCCGGAAGCCGCCAGAAAGCCGTTGAGGACGCCCGAAGCCTTCGGAGGCCGCCGGTGCGCGCCGCCTCAGCCCTCGCGCGGCACCCGCAGCACGCCCTCCTGGATCACCGATATCGCCAGCCGCCCGTCCTGGGTGTAGATGCGGGCCTGGCCCAGGCCCCGGCCGCCGTGGGCCGTCGGCGAGTGCTGGTCGTACAGCAGCCACTCGTCGGCGCGGAACGGGCGGTGGAACCACATCGCGTGGTCCAGCGAGGCGCCGACCACGTCGCCGACGGCCCAGCCGCCGCGGCCGTGGGCGAGCAGCACGGAGTCCAGCAGCGTCATGTCGGAGACGTACGTCGCGAGGACGACGTGCAGCAGCGGGTCGTCCGCGAGCTTGCCGTTGGCGCGGAACCACACCTGGGAGTGGGGCGCGCGGGGCTCGCCGTACCGGCCGAAGGGCGGGTCGTCGACGTAGCGCAGGTCGACCGCGGCGCGGGCCTCGATGAACCGCTCGACCGTCTCGGGGTCGAGGTGCGGGTAACCGCGCAGGCGGTCCTCGGAGGTGGGCAGCGTGGCCGGGTCGGGCGCGGGCGGCATCGGAGTCTGGTGGTCCAGGCCCTCCTCGGGCCGCTGGAAGGACGCCGACAGGGCGAAGATCGGCTTGCCGTGCTGGACGGCGACGACCCGGCGCGCGGTGAAGGAGCGGCCGTCGTTCATGCGGTCGACGGTGTAGACGATCGGCGCGCCCGGGTCGCCCATGCGCAGGAAGTACGCGTGCAGGGAGTGGGGCAGCCGGTCCGCGGCGACCGTCCGGCCGGCGGCGACGAGCGCCTGGGCCGCGACCTGCCCGCCGAAGACGCGGGGGACCACGGCGGAACGGGACGTGCCGCGGAAGATGTCCTCCTCGATCTGCTCCAGGTCGAGCAGATCGAGGAGGTCCTGAAGTGCCTGGTTCATGGCACCTTTTCTACTGGCCGGTAATTGCGGGGACCTTACAGGCCCATATCCTTCGCGATGATCATCTTCATGACCTCGCTGGTGCCGCCGTAGATCCGGTTGACCCGGTTGTCCGCGTACAGGCGGGCGATCGGGTACTCGTTCATGTAGCCGTAGCCGCCGTGCAGCTGGAGGCAGCGGTCGATGACGCGGTGGGCGACCTCGGTGCAGAACAGCTTGGCGCTTGCGGCCTCGGCGGCGGTCAGCTCGCCGGCGTCCAGGGCCTCCAGCGCGCGGTCGGCGACGGCCTCGGCGGCGTCCACCTCGGCCTGGCAGGCGGCCAGCTCGAACTTGGTGTTCTGGAACGCGGCGACCGGCTTGCCGAACACCGTGCGCTCCCGCACGTAGTTCTTGGCGAACCGCACCGCGGCCTTGGCCTGGGCGTAGGCGCCGAAGGCGATGCCCCAGCGCTCGGAGGGCAGGTTGGCGCCCAGGTAGGAGAAGCCCTTGTTCTCCTCGCCGAGCAGGTCCTCGACCGGCACCTTCACGTCGACGAACGCCAGTTCGGCGGTGTCGGACGTCTTCAGGCCCAGCTTGTCCAGCTTGCGGCCGACGGAGTAGCCCTCGGACCTGGTGTCCACGGCGAACAGCGAGATGCCGTGCCGGCGGTCCTCGGCGGTCGGCGGGGCGGTGCGGGCGCAGACGATCACCTTGTCGGCGTGCACGCCGCCGGTGATGAAGGTCTTGGCGCCGTTGAGGACGTAGTGCGTGCCGTCCTCGGAGAGCCGGGCGGTGGACTTCATGCCCGCGAGGTCGGAGCCGGTGCCCGGCTCGGTCATCGCGATCGCCCACATCTCCTCGCCGGAGACGAACTTCGGCAGGAAGCGCTTCTTCTGCTCCTCCGTGGCGAGCATCTTGATGTACGGGAGGGCCAGCAGCACGTGCACGCCGGAGCCGCCGAAGGTGACGCCCGCGCGGGCGGTCTCCTCGTACTGGATCGCCTCGAACTTGTGCGTGTCCAGGCCCGCGCCGCCGTACTCCTCGGGCACGTTGATGCCGAAGACGCCCAGCTCGCCGAGCTTGTAGTAGAAATCGCGGGGCGCCTGGCCCGCCGCGAACCACTCGTCGTACACCGGCACGACCTCGGCCTCGATGAAGGCGCGCAAGGTCTCCCGGAACGCCTCGTGATCCTCGTTGAACACCGTACGGCGCACGCCGCCACCTCCACGGGTACATGTCTAAGCGCTTGCTCACTCACCGTACCGGCGGGTAGGAACCGCGTCCAGACCGTCCGCCGGGTAACCCTCGTCACTCGCCGCGGCGCCCCGCGGGATGAAATCCGCCCCCACCGGTGTTGGTGCCTTCCGGCAGATCAGGTCCGTCGGCAGAAACGGAAGGCACCGCGTGGGCGCGCAACGGGGATGGGCACGACGGCTGGCCGGGTACGCCTGGCGTCATCCGAAGGACGTCGTCCTGGCCCTCGGGTCCTCACTCGCCGGCATGGCCGTGATGGCGCTGGTGCCGCTGATCACCAAGGTGATCATCGACGACGTGATCGGCGACAGGAGCCGCGCCATGGCCCCCTGGGCCGGCGCCCTCGTCGTGGCCGCGCTGCTCGTCTACGTCCTCACCTACATCCGCCGCTTCTACGGCGGCCGGCTCGCCCTCGACGTCCAGCACGACCTGCGCACCGAGATGTTCGAGACGATCACCCGGCTCGACGGCCGCCGCCAGGACGAGCTGTCCACTGGCCAGGTGGTCGGCCGGGCCACCAGCGACCTCCAGCTGATCCAGGGCCTGCTGTTCATGCTCCCCATGACGATCGGGAACTTCCTGCTCTTCCTGATCTCCCTGGTGATCATGGCGTGGCTGTCGGTCCCGCTCACCCTCGTCGCCCTCGCCGTCGCCCCCGCCATCTGGTGGATCGCCCAGCGCTCCCGGACCCGGCTGCACCCCGCCACCTGGTACGCGCAGGCCCAGGCCGCCGCCGTGGCCGGCGTGGTCGACGGCGCGGTCAGCGGCGTCCGCGTGGTCAAGGGCTTCGGACAGGAGGACCAGGAGACCGGGAAGCTGCGCGAGGTCGGCCGCAAGCTGTACGCGGGACGGCTGCGCACCATCCGCCTCAACAGCCGCTACACCCCTGCCCTCCAGGCCGTTCCCGCCCTCGGCCAGGTCGCCATGCTCGCGCTCGGCGGCTGGCTCGCCGTCCGCGGCGACGTCACCCTCGGCACCTTCGTCGCCTTCTCCACCTACCTCGCACAGCTCGTCGGCCCGGTGCGGATGCTCGCCATGGTCCTCACCGTCGGCCAGCAGGCCCGCGCCGGCACCGAGCGCGTCCTGGAGCTGATCGACACCGAGCCGACGCTCGCCGACGGCGCCCTGGAACTGCCCGCCGACGCCCCCGCCACCGTCGAGTTCGACGACGTCTCCTTCGGCTACGACCCCGACCGCCCCGTCCTCCAGGGCCTCTCCTTCGAGATCCGCCCCGGCGAGACCCTCGCCGTCGTCGGTTCCTCCGGCTCCGGCAAGTCCACCGTCTCCCTGCTCCTGCCGCGCTTCTACGACGTCACCCGCGGAGCCGTCCTCGTCGGCGGCCACGACGTGCGCGAGCTGACCCTGGACTCCCTGCGCGCCGCGATCGGACTCGTCCCCGAGGACTCCTTCCTCTTCTCCGACACCGTCCGCAACAACATCGCCT
Organism: Streptomyces sp. NPDC046379; assembly: GCF_055587785.1. Lineage (NCBI taxonomy): Bacteria > Bacillati > Actinomycetota > Actinomycetes > Kitasatosporales > Streptomycetaceae > Streptomyces > Streptomyces sp. NPDC046379. Next base: position 664,777 of record NZ_JBVJFP010000001.1, on the reverse strand, counting down.
ACGGCCGCCCCGATGCCACCGAGGAACAGATAGAACAGGCCGCCCGCGCGGCCCAGGCCCACCGTTTCATCGCCGAGCTGCCCGACGGCTACGACACCAAGGTCGGCGAGCACGGCCTGACCCTCTCCGGCGGCCAGCGACAGCGCGTCGCCCTCGCCCGCGCCATCCTCAGCGACCCCCGCCTGCTCGTCCTGGACGACGCCACCTCCGCCGTCGACGCCCGCGTGGAGCACGAGATCCACGAGGCCCTCCAGCAGGTCATGCGGGGCCGCACCACCCTCCTCATCGCCCACCGCCGCTCCACCCTCAACCTCGCCGACCGCATCGCCGTCCTCGACGGCGGCCGGCTCGCCGACATCGGCACCCACGAGGAACTCCAGCGCCGCTGTCCCCTCTACCGCCGCCTGCTCACCGACCCCGACGAACTCGGCGGCGTCTCCCCGGGCCACGCACGGCCCGCCGCCCCGCCGGAGGACACCTCCGTCCGCGAGGAGCTGGACGCCGAGTTCGACGCCGAGCGCGGCGTCACCCCCCGGCTGTGGAGCGGCGACCGCGAGCCGAAGGACCCCGCGCTGGCCGGCACCCCGGCCACGCCCGAGCTGCTCGCCCAGGTCGACGCCCTCCCGCCGGCCGACGGCACGCCCGACGTGGACGAGGCGCGGGCGGTGCGCGCGGAGGAGTCGTACGGCCTGAAGCGGCTGCTGCACGGGTTCGGGCTGCCGCTGCTGGTCAGCCTCGGGCTGGTCGCCGTGGACGCCGGGATGGGCCTGCTGCTGCCGGTGCTGATCCGGCACGGCATCGACAGCGGCGTCGGCGAGGCCGCCGTCGGCGCGGTCTGGGCGGCCTCGCTGCTGGGCCTGCTGACCGTGCTCGCCCAGTGGGCCGCGCAGACCGGCGAGATCCGGATGACCGGCCGCACCGGCGAACGCGTCCTCTACGCGCTGCGGCTGAAGATCTTCGCCCAGCTCCAGCGGCTCGGCCTCGACTACTACGAGCGCGAGCTGACCGGCCGGATCATGACCCGGATGACCACCGACGTCGACGCGCTGTCGACGTTCCTGCAGACCGGCCTGGTCACCGCGTTCGTCTCCGTCGTCACCTTCTTCGGCATCATGGCCGCCCTGCTGGTGATCGACCTCCAGCTCGCCCTCGTGGTGTTCGCCACGCTGCCGCCGCTGATCATCGCCACCTACTTCTTCCGCAGGGCCAGCGTGAAGGCGTACGAACTCGCCCGCGAGCGCGTCTCCACCGTCAACGCCGGGCTCCAGGAGACCGTCGCCGGACTGCGGATCGTGCAGGCGTTCGGGCGTGAGCGGGACGGCGCCCGGCGGTTCGCCGAGAGCAGCGACAGCTACCGTCAGGCCCGCATCCGCGGCCAGTGGCTGATCTCGGTCTACTTCCCGTTCGTGCAGTTCCTGTCCTCGGCCGCCGCCACCGCGGTGCTCGTCGCGGGCGCCGGCCGGGTGGACGCGGGCACCCTGACCACCGGCGCGCTGGTCGCCTACCTGCTCTACATCGACCTGTTCTTCGCCCCCGTCCAGCAGCTCTCCCAGGTGTTCGACGGCTACCAGCAGGCCTCCGTCTCCCTCGGCCGCATCCAGGAACTCCTCCAGGAGCCGACCTCCACCAAGAGCGCCGACGAGCCCCGCGAGGTGCTCTCGCTGCGCGGCGAGATCGCCTTCGAGGACGTGCACTTCGCCTACGGCGACGAAGAGGAGGCCCTGGCCGGCATCGACCTGCGCATCCCCGCCGGGCAGACCGTCGCCTTCGTCGGCGAGACCGGCGCGGGCAAGTCGACCCTGGTCAAGCTGGTCGCCCGGTTCTACGACCCGACCCGCGGCCGGGTCACCGCCGACGGCCAGGACCTGCGCACCCTCGACCTCACCTCGTACCGGCACCGGCTCGGCGTCGTCCCGCAGGAGGCCTACCTCTTCCCCGGCACCGTCCGCGACGCCATCGCCTACGGCCGCCCCGGCGCGACCGACGCCGAGGTGGAGGCGGCGGCCCGTGCGGTCGGCGCCCACGAGATGATCGCCCGCCTGGAGGGCGGCTACCTCCACCAGGTCGCCGAGCGCGGACGCAACCTCTCCGCCGGGCAGCGCCAGCTGATCGCGCTGGCCCGCGCCGAGCTGGTCGACCCGGACGTGCTGCTCCTCGACGAGGCGACGGCCGCGCTCGACCTGGCCACCGAGGCGCTGGTCAACCAGGCGACGGACCGGATCGCGGGCCGCCGTACCACGCTGGTCGTCGCGCACCGGCTGACCACCGCCGCCCGCGCGGACCGGGTCGTCGTCATGGACCACGGCCGGGTCGCCGAGGACGGCACGCACGACGAACTCCTCGCGCGCGGCGGCCGGTACGCCGAGCTGTGGCGCACCTTCGTCGGCGCGCCCGACCCCGAGGAGACGGTCGGCGTCCGCGGCTGAGCAACCATCCGGCGTACGTCCCGCGTCCGTACACCAGTACGCTCATCACTGGGGTGACGGGGAGGACGAACAGTGAACGGGAGAGCGATACGACGCCGGGCGGCGCTCGGGACGGCGCTGCTGACCGCGTCCGGACTGCTCGCGCTCGCCGCGCCCGCCGAGGCCCACGCGGCGCCCTCAACCTGCGCCGGACGCAAGGTCAGGACGCTGCCCTTCTCCACCGGTTCGGTGCAGGTCTACAAGAGCGGCGGCTACGTCTGCGCCCTCACCCTCGCGAAGAACCCGGGCCCCCGGCGCACCATGTCGGTCAGCGTCCAGGCGCGCGGCAGCCGCCCGGTCGTCGACAAGGGCGAGTACCGCAGGCACGCGGGTCCGGTGACCGTGCACGCCGGGCAGCGCTGCGTGTGGGTCAAGGGCTCGGTGTCGAGCGGCTCGGTCAGCTCGGGCTGGATCCTGTGCTGACCGCCTGACCGCCTGACCGCCTGACCGCCTGACCGCCTGACCGCCTGACCCCCTCCGGCCCCTCACGCGCCGTCATTCCCCCTGGTGCACAGTCGTGTTCCTCCGATAGCTTCCGGCGCACATCTGTTCTCACAGGGGAGGGTGCATGCGCAAGGCGCTCAGATGGCTGCTCGCGCTCACCGTGTTCATAGGCACGCTGAGCACGGCCGGGGCGGCCACCGCCGCCCAGCCGGAGGCCACCGGTACGACGGACATCAGGGAGAGGCTGCTCTCCATACCGGGGATGAGCCTGGTCGAGGAGAAGCCGTACCCCGGCTACCGCTTCTTCGTCCTGAACTACACCCAGCCGGTCGACCACCGGCGGCCGTCCCAGGGCACGTTCCAGCAGCGGATCACCGTGCTGCACAAGGACGTCTCCCGTCCGACGGTCTTCTACACCGGCGGCTACAACGTCTCCACGACGCCCAGCCGCCGCGAGCCGACCCAGATCGTGGACGGCAACCAGGTCTCCATGGAGTACCGCTACTTCACCCCGTCCCGGCCCGCGCCGGCCGACTGGAGCAAGCTGGACATCTGGCAGGCCGCCACCGACCAGCACCGCATCCACCGGGCGCTGAAGCCGGTCTACTCGCAGAAGTGGCTGTCCACGGGCGGCTCCAAGGGCGGCATGACCGCCACCTACTACGAGCGTTTCTACCCGCGCGACATGGACGGCGTCGTCGCCTACGTCGCCCCCAACGACGTGGTGAACCAGGAGGACTCCGCCTACGACCGCTTCTTCGCCACCGTCGGCACCGAGGAGTGCCGCGACCGCCTGAACGGCGTCCAGCGCGAGGCCCTGGTGCGCCGGGAGGCGCTGGAGAAGCGCTACGAGGCCTACGCCGCCGAGAACGGCTACACCTTCCACACCGTCGGCAGCCTCGACAGGGCGTACGAGGCGACCGTGCTCGACTACGTCTGGGGCTTCTGGCAGTACAGCCTGCTCTCCGACTGCGACACCATCCCGGCCGACGCGGAGAACGCCACCGACGACGAGATCTGGACCTCGATCGACACGATCGCCGGGTTCTCGTTCTACACCGACCAGGGCCTGGAGCCGTACACGCCGTACTACTACCAGGCGGGCACCCAGCTCGGCGCGCCCACCATCCACTTCCCGCACATCGAGAAGCAGTACGTCCGCTACGGCTACCTGCCGCCGCGGTACTTCGTGCCGCGGGAGATCCCGATGAAGTTCGAGCCGGGCGCGATGCGCGACGTCGACCGCTGGGTCCGTCACAACGCCGACCGGATGCTGTTCGTCTACGGCGAGAACGACCCGTGGGGCGCCGAGCCGTTCCGCCTCGGCAAGGGAGCGCGCGACTCCTACGTCCTCACCGCGCCCGGCGCCAACCACGGCGCCCGCGTGGCCGGCCTGGTCGAGGACGAGAAGGCCCTCGCCACCGCGAAGATCCTCGAGTGGGCGGGCGTCGCCCCGGCCGCCGTCCGCGCGGACGCGTCCAAGGCCAAGCCGCTGGCCCGCTACGACGCCAAGCTGGACAAGCGCGGCCCGGAGCGGACGCTGCGCCCGTAACCGACGGCCGTACCGGCACCACCCGTCGCCCGGCTCCTGGTCTCCAGGGGCCGGGCGCTCGCCGTCCGCCCGCTCCGTACGTCCGTCCGTCCGCTCAGTACGTCAGCCCGTGCCCCAGCGGATACAGCACAGCCGACGGGTCGTCCGCCCGCTGCACCGGCACCGGAAGCCGCCCGTCCGGGGACACCCTCCCGGCGATCGCCCGCGCCGCCGCCCGCAGTTCGACGTCCGTCCAGGAGTACGTGGCCAGGTACGCGCGCACACGCGGCAGGTGGGCCACGTCGTACGGGTTGCGGATCGCCACCGCGACCACCGGACGCCCGGTCGCCAGCAGCCGTTCCACCAGCGTCTTCTGCGTGCTGCCCGCCGTGACGTTGTACGTCGCGACCACCACGGCGTCCGCCTGCCCGGCCGCCGTCACCGCCCGCTCGACGACCGCCGAGGACGGGGCCGTGCCCGTCGACAGAGCCGTCGCCGTGAAACCCAGCTCCGTCAGCGCGGCGGCCAGCACCCGCGTGGGCGGGCCCGTGGTGCCGGACGGCGAGGCCGGGTCGGCGCCGACCACCAGCAGCCGGGGATGCTCGCCGCGGGACAGCGGGAGCAGCCCGCCCTCGTTGACCAGGAGCGTCGTGGTGCGGTCGGCGATCCGGTCGGCCGTCGCCAGATGCGCGCGCCGGCCCACCACCCGGCCGACCTCGGCCTCGTCGGCGTAGGGCTGCTCGAACAGGCCCAGCTTCGCCTTCAGCCGCAGCACCCGCAGGATCGATTCGTCGAGCCGGGCCTCCGTCAGCTCGCCGTCGCGCACGGCCCGCAGGACGGCGTTCCAGGCGAGGTCCAGCTTGGGCGGGTTGAGCAATTGGTCCACGCCCGCCTTCAGCGCCAGCACCGGCACCCGGTCGTCGCCGTACTTCGTCCGCACGCCCGCCATGTCGAGGGCGTCGGTCACCACCACCCCGTCGTAGCCGAGCCGTTCGCGCAGGAGGCCGGTGACGATGGGGCGGGACAGGGTCGCCGGGTCGCCGGAGTCGTCCAGCGCGGGGACCAGGATGTGCGCGGTCATGATCGAGTCGATGCCGGCCTCGATCGCGGCGCGGAACGGCGGCGCGTCCAGCGCCTCCCACTGCTCCCGCGTGTGGGTGATGGTGGGGAAGCCGTAGTGGCTGTCGACCTCCGTGTCGCCGTGTCCCGGGAAGTGCTTGGCGGTCGCCGCGACCCCGCTGCCCTGGTACCCGGCGACCTCGGCCGTGACCAGCCGGGCCACCGCGTCCGGGTCCGCGCCGAAGGAGCGCACGCCGATCACCGGGTTGGCCGGGTTGACGTTCACGTCGGCGACGGGAGAGTAGTCCTGCCGTACGCCCATCGCGCGCAGCTCCCGGCCCGCGACCCGGCCCAGGGTGCGGGCGGCGCCGTAGGAACCGCTCGCGCCGATCGCCATGGCTCCCGGGAACAGGGTGGCCGGCTTGCCCACGCGGGCGACGATGCCGTGCTCCTGGTCGGTGGAGACCAGCAGCGGCAGGCCCCGCTCCGGTGCGAGGGAGGCCCGCTGGAGGCCGTTGGACAGGCCGGCGATCTGGCGCGGGTCACGGGTGTTGTGCGCCCACACGAAGTAGATGACGCCGCCCAGCCGGTACTTGGCGACGACCTCGGCGGCCGTCCGCACGCCGAAGTCGGCGAGGTTGGCGTCCACGTCGGCCTGTTCGGGGGCGGTGGCGGAGTGGCCGTAGACGCGGGAGACGAAGAGCTGGCCGACCTTCTCCTCCAGCGTCATCCGGGAGATCAGGGCGCGCAGGGCGTCGTCGTCCGGCCCCGCCGCCCGGGCGGATCCGCCCACGGCGAGGGCGGCCGTGACCCCGGCCGTGGCGGCGAGGACGGTGCGCCGGGAGGCTGTGGCGGGTCGAGCGGTGTTTCCCGTGCTGGTGTGGTGCACGTGCGCTCCTTCCGGAGGAGGTCCGCTGAAGGATCTGAAGGAAACTTCCGAGGAGTCACCAATATCCGGGAAGTTTCTGCCGGTCAAGGGAGTGCACAGTACCCGGCGGCCCGGCCCGTCGCCCCCGTGGACACGGCCCCCGCGCGGGCCGCGGTCCCGGTCCATCCCGTGGACGCCCTGGCGCACGGGGCCGCCGCCGCCCGATCATGAGTCCATGCCTGTAGCCGAGATCCCCGGTTCCAAGTCCATCACCGCCCGCGCGCTGTTCCTCGCGGCGGCGGCCGACGGAGTCACCACCCTGCGGCGGCCGCTGCGCTCGGACGACACCGAGGGCTTCGCCGAGGGGCTGACCCGCCTCGGCTACCGGATAGGCCGGGCGCCGGACGCCTGGCAGGTCGACGGCCGCCCGCAGGGACCCGCCGTCCCGGAGGCCGACGTCTACTGCCGCGACGGCGCCACCACCGCCCGCTTCCTGCCCGCCCTCGCCGCCACCGGCCGCGGCACCTACCGCTTCGACGCCTCGCCCCAGATGCGCCGCCGCCCCCTGCTGCCGCTCACCCGCGCCCTGCGCGACCTCGGCGTGAACCTGGTCCACGAGGAGGCCGAGGGCCACCACCCGCTGACCGTCCACGCGTCCGGCGTCGAGGGCGGCGAGGTCACCCTCGACGCGGGCCAGAGCTCCCAGTACCTCACCGCGCTCCTCCTGCTCGGCCCGCTCACCCGCACCGGCCTGCGCATCAGGGTCACCGACCTGGTCTCCGTCCCGTACGTCGAGATCACCATCGCGATGATGCGGGAGTTCGGCGTCGAGGTGCGCCGGGAAGGAGACGTCTTCGTCGTCCCGCCCGGCGGCTACCGCGCCACCGCCTACGCCATCGAGCCGGACGCCTCCACCGCCAGCTACTTCTTCGCCGCCGCGGCCCTCACCGGCGGCGAGGTCACCGTCCCGGGCCTCGGCGAGGGCGCCCTCCAGGGCGACCTCGGCTTCGTCGACGTCCTGCGCCGGATGGGCGCCGACGTGGAGACCACCGCCGACCGCACGACCGTCCGGGGCACCGGCACGCTCGGCGGCGTGACCGTCAACATGCGGGACATCTCCGACACCATGCCGACCCTCGCCGCCATCGCCCCCTTCGCCTCGGGACCCGTGCGCATCGAGGACGTCGCCAACACCCGCGTCAAGGAGTGCGACCGCCTGGAGGCATGCGCGGAGAACCTCCGCCGCCTCGGCGTGACCGTGGAGACCGGCCCCGACTGGATCGAGGTCCGGCCCGGAGCGCCCGGACGCGGCACCGAGATCAAGACCTACGGCGACCACCGCATCGTCATGTCCTTCGCGGTCGCCGGCCTGCGCGCGCCGGGCATGACCTACGACGACCCCGGCTGCGTGCGCAAGACCTTCCCCGACTTCCACGAGGCGTTCGCGGCGTTCCGGAAGGAGCTGGGGGCGTGACCTTCGACCTGCGCACGCCGGTCCTTGAGGGCACGCTGGTGCGCCTGGAGCCGCTGGAGCACCGCCACGCGGCCGGCCTCGCCGAGGCGGCGCAGGAGAACCGGGACACCTACGGCTACACCCTGGTCCCCGGCCCCGACGACGTCGGCGACTACATCGACGGCCACCTCGCCCGCGCCGCCGCCGGCCGCCAGGCGCCCTTCGCCCAGGTGTCCCTGGCGACCGGCCGCGTGGTCGGCTCGACGTCCTTCTGGGACCCGCGCTGCTACCACTCCGCCGACCGCCTGGACGCCGTCGAGATCGGCTACACCTGGCTGGCCCGCTCGGCCCAGGGCACGGGCGTCAACGCCGAGGCCAAACTCCTGCTCTTCCTGCACGCCTTCGAGGAGTGGGGCGTCGCCCGCGTCGACCTGAAGACCGACGCCCGCAACGCCCGCTCCCGCGCGGCCATCGAGAGCGTCGGCGCCCGTTTCGAGGGCGTGCTGCGCAACTGGTCCCGCTCCTGGGCGCCGGGCGAGGAGGGCCTGTCCCGCGACTCGGCGATCTTCTCGATCACGGCGCAGGAGTGGCCGCAGCGGCGGCGGGCGCTGGAGGAACGCGTGGCGTCGTACGCGGCAGGGTCTCGGACCGAGGGGCCCGGCGTCACGCCGACTCGTTGAGCAGCCGCCCCAGGTGCTCCCGGCCGGCGGCCAGCAGGCCGGGGAGCGGGGCGGCGGCCTCGTACCACCGCTTCTCGTACTCCCAGCACAGCCAGCCGTCCCAGCCGTGCCGGGAGAGCACCTCGACGCACTCGGCGATCGGCAGGACGCCCGCGCCGAGCGGGAGCGGGGTCGTGTCGTCGGGGGAGGCGATGTCCTTCACCTGGACGTAGCCGAGGTGCGGGGAGAGGGCGGCGAAGGTCTCCGACGGCTGCTCCCCGCCGAGCCAGGTGTGCATCACGTCCCACAGGGCCCCGGCGTTGCGGTGCCCGACCGGTCCGAGGACGCGGATGACGTCGGCGCCGGTGCGGTGCGAGTCGTGGGTCTCCAGCAGGACGCGCACCCCGGCGTCGGCGGCGTACTCGGCGGCGGTGCCCAGACGCCGGGCGGCGACGGCGTCGGCCTCCTCGGGCGGCTGGCCGTTGACGTCGGCGCCGGGGAAGACGCGGATGTACGGGGCGCCCAGGTCGCGGGCCAGGTCGAGCAGGGCGCGGATCTCGTCGAGCACGGGCCCGTCGTCCCCGGGCGCGGCCACGCGGGCGTACCCGGCCAGGCCGAGCACCTCGACGCCGGCCGCCTTGAACGCGGCGGCGGCCTCCTCGCGCGCGTCCGTGTCGAGGCCGGGGTGCACCGGTTCGTCGGGGTGGGCGCGCAGCTCGACACCGTGATAGCCGTGCGCGGCCGCCAGTCGCAGGACGTCCGGGAGGGGCATGCCGGGGACACCGAGGGTGGAGAACGCCAGTTTCATGCCCTCAGCTTGGTACACACCCGCCCCACGGGGCTACCGCGCCTCGGCCCGCCGGTAGACGCAGACCTGGGCGCCCGCGGGCCCAGCGGCTGCCGAGACCGGCTCGAACACCGTCTTGCGCCCGCCCTCCGGGAAGATCGACTTGCCGCCGCCGAGGATCACCGGCGACACGATCAGCCGCAGCTCGTCGACCAGGTCCTCGGCGAGGAGCAGCCGGGCGAGGGTGGGGCTGCCCATGACGAGCAGGCTGCCCTCCCCGTCGGCCACGCGCAGCTTGCGCACCTCGGCGACGGCGTCGGCGGCCGGGATCAGCGTGCTGTTCTCCCAGGTCAGGTCGGTTTCGGCGAGGGTGCCGCTGACGACGTACTTCCGGATGGAGTTCATCCGGTCGGCGAACGGGTCCCCCGCCCGCTCCGGCCAGGCCCCGGCCATCGTCTGCCAGGTCCGCCGCCCGAACAGCAGCGCGCCGGCCTCGTCGAGGGCCGCGTCGAAGGCGCCGCCGACGACCTCCGGGTCGAAGAAGTCGTGCGACCAGCCACCGTGGGCGAACCCGCCGTCGGTGTCCTCCTCGGGCCCGCCGGGGGCCTGGACGACGCCGTCGAGGCTGATGAACTCGCTGATGACGATGCGCATGGGGTGGCTCCTCGTGCTTCCGAACGTGTGCGACGGGCCCGAACGTGTGCGGTGTCCGGACGCCTGCGATGTGTCCTGCGTCCGCGGTGCCCGGACACCGGCGGTGTCCGAACGTCCGTCCGGGACGTATCCGAATGGCTTACGGCGATGAAGACCGCGGCGCCGCGCGAAAATCATCGCTCGGCCGGAACACGAGTGCGACGGCGCCGGGGGCGACCCCGTCGCTCACCCGCACTCACTCCGGCCGTCCCTCACCCCACCGCCCCCGTCGTCCGCGGCGCCCCGGAGGATCCCCGCACCATCAACTCCCCCCGCGCGGTGGCGATCCCCCCGGGCGGCGGCTCCTCCCGCCCCATCGCGATCCGCCCCGCCCGCGCCCCCGCCTCCGCCAGCGGCAGCCGCACCGTCGTCAGCGCCGGCACCGCGTCGATGCTGAACGGCAGATCGTCGAACCCGGCGACCGACACGTCCTGCGGGATCCGCAGCCCCGAATCCCGCAGCGCCGCGCACGCCCCCAGCGCGACGGAGTCGTTCGCGGCGACCACGGCCGTGAGCGTCGGGTCCCTGCGCAGGAGTTCGAGCGTGGCCTCGTAACCGGAGCGCCGGTCGTAGCGCCCGTGCACCGTCCAGCGCGGGTCCTCCTCGATGCCGGCCTCGGCGAGCGCCGCCCGGTGGCCCTCCAGCCGGTGCCGGGTGGTCGTCCGCTCCTCGGGACCCGCGATGTAGCCGAGCCGCCGGTGGCCCAGGCCGATCAGGTGCTCGGTGAGCTGTTTGCCGCCGCCCCGGTTGTCGAAGGTGAGGGCGATCGCCGCGGTGTCCGGTGCGGGCGGGCGACCGCAGAGCACGACGCGGGTGCCGGCGTTCGCGAGCTTCACGAGCTTCGCCGACACCGCCGCCGCGTGCGCCGAGTCCTCCACCGCGCCGCCGGTCAGCACGACCGCCGCGGCCCGCTGCCGCTGCAGCAGCGTGAGGTAGGTCAGCTCCCGCTCCGGGGAGCCGCCGGTGTTGCAGACGACCGGGAGCCGTTCGCCGCCGGCCCGCCCGCCGGGGCCGCCGATCTCGGACTGGATGGCGCTGGCCATGATCCCGAAGAACGGGTCGGCGATGTCGTTCACCAGGATGCCGACCAGGTCGGAGGTCGCGGCGGCGAGCGCGCTCGCGGGGCCGTTGAGGACGTAGTCCAGCTCGTCCACGGCCTTCAGCACCCGTTCCCGGGTGGAGGCGGCCACGGGATAGTTCCCGTTCAGCACCCGCGACACCGTCGCGGGGGAGACCTGTGCGCGGGCCGCCACGTCCGCCAGGGTCACCGTCATCTCGTCGTCCTCCGGTCGCGCATCTGGTCCCCACCTGTCCTCGTCCACCACCAGGACGTCACGTCCTGCCGCAGCGCGTCCCGCCCGTGCGGCAGTACGTCCGTCCCGCCGCGGTACGCCACGCGTACGCCACCTCACTCCATCTCACGTCAGGTCGCGTCACGTCTCGTCCTGCGTCCTTGACGTCGTACACGTCACGCACCGGGCCGCGGTTGCGAACAGACCTTATGGCCCCCGCCCCGCGGCCGTTGGCGCGCCCGATCGACCCGAACAACTCGAAACGGTCACACCCTTGTCCGGACCCCTGGTCAGAGGCTAGCTTCTCATCAGATAGAAAGCGCTTGCTGTACGGCTTACCCGTCACTCGGGCAACACAGAAATCAGGGCGCCCGCGCGCCCGCGAAGGGAACAAACGTGACACGCAAGACGGTGCGTATCGCCATGAACGGCGTGACCGGGCGCATGGGCTACCGCCAGCACCTCGTCCGCTCGATCCTGGCCATCCGCGACCAGGGCGGCCTCGACCTCGGCGACGGCACCGTGCTGTGGCCCGAGCCGATCCTCGTGGGCCGTCGCGAGCACGCGCTGAACGCGCTTGCCGAGCGCCACGGCCTCGACCACGTCTCCACGGACCTCGACGCCGTCCTCGCCGACGACACCGTGGACATCTACTTCGACGCCCAGGTCACCTCCGCGCGCGAGGAGGCCATCAGGAAGGCCATCGCGGCGGGCAAGCACATCTACACCGAGAAGCCCACCGCCACGGGGCTGGAGGGCGCCCTGGAGCTGGCCCGGCTGGCCGCCGAGAAGGGCATCAAGCACGGCGTCGTCCAGGACAAGCTGTTCCTGCCCGGCCTGCTCAAGCTGAAGCGCCTGATCGACGGCGGCTTCTTCGGCCGCATCCTCTCCGTGCGCGGCGAGTTCGGCTACTGGGTCTTCGAGGGCGACTGGCAGGAGGCCCAGCGCCCGTCCTGGAACTACCGCTCCGAGGACGGCGGCGGCATCGTCGTCGACATGTTCCCGCACTGGGAGTACGTGCTGCACGAGCTGTTCGGCCGGGTGAAGTCCGTCCAGGCCCTCACCGCCACCCACGTCCCGCAGCGCTGGGACGAGAACGGCAAGCCGTACGACGCCACCGCCGACGACGCCGCCTACGGCATCTTCGAGCTGGACGGCGGCGCGATCGCCCAGATCAACTCCTCCTGGACGGTCCGCGTCAACCGCGACGAACTGGTCGAGTTCCAGGTCGACGGCACCGAGGGCTCCGCCGTCGCCGGCCTGCGCAACTGCCGCGTCCAGCACCGCAGCCTCACCCCCAAGCCCGTCTGGAACCCGGACATCCCGGCCACCTACTCCTTCCGTGACCAGTGGCAGGAGGTCCCGGACAACGCCGAGTTCGACAACGGCTTCAAGGCGCAGTGGGAGCTGTTCCTCAAGCACGTCTACGCGGGCGCCCCCTACCACTGGGACCTGCTGGCCGGCGCCCGCGGCGTCCAGCTGGCCGAGCTGGGCCTGCAGTCCTCGGCCGAGGGCCGCCGCATCGAGGTTCCGGAGATCGCGCTGTGAGCATCCGCCTCCCCGACGCCGACGGCACGCTGCGCACCTACGAGCCGCGCACCGAGCCCCTCGCGCTCACCCCGGGCGCCCCCATCACCTCCCGTACGGTCTTCTCCGCGGCGCACGTCGTCGCCGACCCGTTCGCGGACGTCACCCCCGACTCCCCGGCCGCCGTCGACTGGGACGCCACCCTCGCCTTCCGCCGCCACCTGTGGTCGCACGGGCTGGGCGTCGCCGAGGCCATGGACACCGCCCAGCGCGGCATGGGCCTGGACTGGGCCTGCGCGGCCGAGCTGATCCGCCGCAGCGCCGCCGAGGCCAAGACGGTCGGCGGCCGCATCGCCTGCGGCGTCGGCACCGACCAGCTCGCCGCCGGCGACCTCAAGGAGGTCCGCGCGGCCTACGAGGAGCAGCTCGCCGTCGTCGAGGAGTCCGGCGCGCAGGCCATCCTCATGGCCTCCCGGGCACTCGCCGCCGCGGCCCAGGGTCCCGAGGACTACCTGGAGGTCTACGGCCACCTGCTGCGCCAGGCCTCCGAGCCGGTCGTCCTGCACTGGCTCGGCCCCATGTTCGACCCGGCGCTCCAGAGCTACTGGGGCTCGGACGACCTCGACGCCGCCACGGACGTGTTCCTGGAGGTCATCGCCGCCCACCCGGACAAGGTCGACGGCATCAAGGTCTCCCTGCTGGACGCCCAGCGCGAGATCGACCTGCGCCGCCGGCTGCCGCAGGGCGTGCGCTGCTACACCGGCGACGACTTCAACTACCCCGAGCTGATCGCGGGCGACGACCAGGGCTTCAGCCACGCCCTGCTCGGCATCTTCGACCCGCTGGGCCCGCTGGCCGCCGAGGCGGTGCGCGTCCTGGACACCGGGAACACGGAGGGCTTCCGTGCCCTGCTCGACCCCACGGTCGACCTCTCCCGCCACCTGTTCCAGGCCCCGACCCGCTTCTACAAGACCGGCGTCGTCTTCCTGGCCTGGCTGGCCGGCCACCAGTCGCACTTCACGATGGTCGGCGGCCTCCAGTCGGCCCGCTCCCTCCCGCACTTCGTCCGCGCCTACGAACTCGCCGACGGTCTCGGCCTGTTCCCGGACCCGGCGCTCGCCGAGGAGCGGATGAAGAACCTGCTCGCGCTGTACGGAGTGACGCAATGACCGGTGACCTCTCCCGCTTCTCCATCAACCAGATGACGGTGAAGCAGCTGTCCCTGCCCGAACTGGCCGAGGCATGCAAGGAGCTGGGCGTCGGCAACGTCGGCCTGTGGCGCGAGCCGGTCCAGTCCTACGGCGTCGAGGCGACCGCGAAGCTCGTGCGCGACGCGGGCCTGGCCGTCACGACCCTGTGCCGGGGCGGCTTCCTCACGGCGATCGACCCCGAGGAGCGGGCGGCGGCGCTGGCCGACAACCGCCGCGCGGTCGACGAGGCGGCAGCGCTGGGCACCGACACGCTGGTCCTGGTCTCGGGCGGCCTGCCGTCCGGCTCCAGGAACCTGCGCTCGGCCCGCGAGCGCATCGCCGACGCCCTCGCCGAACTCGGTCCCTACGCCGAGGAACACGGGGTGAGACTGGCCATCGAGCCCCTCCACCCCATGTTCGCCTCCGACCGCTGCGTGGTCTCCACCCTCGCCCAGGCCCTGGACATCGCGGAGCGCTTCCCCGCGCACCAGGTCGGCGTGACCGTGGACACGTACCACATCTGGTGGGACGACACGGCCCCGCTGCAGATCGCCCGCGCGGGCGCGGCCGGCCGCATCCACACCTTCCAGCTCGCCGACTGGACCACCCCCCTCCCGGAGGGCGTCCTCAACGGCCGCGGCCAGATCGGCGACGGCGCGATCGACATGCGCGAGTGGCAGTCGTACGTGGAGACGGCGGGCTACACGGGCCCGATCGAGGTCGAACTCTTCAACGAGGACCTGTGGGCCCGCGACGGCCGTGAGGTCCTGGCGGAGACGGCGGCGCGGTTCGTGGAGCACACGGAACGCTGAGCCGACGCCCCGCCGACGGGCCTTCGACTCCCGTCCCGCCGCACGAACGGCGGGACGGGAGCCGAGGGCCCGTGTCGCGTGGTCAGCGTTTGACGCGACTGCGGACGGCGAGCACGGCCAGGCCGAGGAGGACGGGTTCGACCAGTCGTGAGGTCATCTCGGTGTAGGTGCCGGTGGTGGTGAGGTCCTGGCCGGAGGAGCGGAAGACCACCGAGTTGACCACCACCCGCAGACCCTTCTCGAACCGTGCGGTCGTGACGCGTCCGGTGAGCGGGCCGGTGGGATTGACCGGGTCGGGCGTGTCGGTGGTGAGGACGATCTCCTGCCCGGCCCGGACCTGGCGTCCGGTGGTCCGGGGCTTCGGGTCGTCGGAGGGCAGGCCCCACATCATCATGACGGCGACGGTGAGGGCCATGAGGCCTCCCAGCCAGGCCAGTGCGCGGGCGGCCCGCAGCCCGTACCCGGACAGCGCCCAGTAGAGGGCCAGCAGCGCCCGCTCGCCCCAGGGCCGGGTGGAATCGTGGCGGCGCATCTCGCACTCGCCGTAGTAGAAGTCGGCGGCGTCCGGCTCGTTCTTCCCGTCCTCCAGGGACTTGCGCACCTGCCGGTACAGCGCCGCCACGGCGGCCGGCTTGAGCGCGGGAGCGTCCTGCGGCGGGCTGTCCCAGCCGCCGGGGGCGTAACGGGCGGTGCGCGCCCGCCAGTGGTGCTCCTCGGTCAGGGTGTTGCGCCGGCTCCACCGCCAGGGGAAGCGCCGGCTCCAGCCGGCGGGCGTAGGGGCGAACGTGCACCAGCCGTCGACCTTGAGCTGGTCGAGATGGATGGCCCCGGCGAACCGGCAGGTGCTCAGGTCGATGTCGTGCAGGGCGAGGTGGGCGGTGTCGACGCCGCCGAGCGAGGTGAGGCGTACGCCGGGCCGCAGACCGGCGAGGGCGGTCTCCGGCAACGCCTCGGCCACGCGGCCGGAGCCGGGGAAGGGCGTGGGGCGGGCGGAGACCAGCACCGGGTACTCGAGCACCGCGTCTCTCAGGTCCAGCTCGGCGTACCGCAGGTGCAGCGTGGCGGTGGACGCCCACCGGGTGCGCGCGCAGCTGACTCGGCGGGCGGCGATCTCCAAGGTCACGGGCTGCTGGAAGACGGCGGCGTCCAGTCTGACCCGCTTACCGCACACCAGCGGGCCCAGGTGGGTCGCCTGTTCGAAGCGCGCCTCTCTGAACAGGGCGAGGTGGGAGAAGCGCGCACCGGCGAATCGGGCAGCGCCGGAGAAGGATGCCTCGTCGAACCAGGCAGTGCCGGAGAAGGACGCTCCACCGAACCAGGCATCACCGGAGAAGGACGTGCTGCCGAACCAGGCGACGCGGGAGAAGGCTGCCTGCTCGAACCAGGCGTCGCCGGAGAACGAAACGCTGCTGAACTGGGCATCGCCGCGGAGGGAAGTCCCGGTGAACCAGGCGATGCCGTCGAAGGACGCTCCGCCGAATTGGGCATCGCCGCCGAAGGAAGCCTGGTCGAACCACGCGTCACCGGAGAAGGACGCTTCACCGAATTGGGCGTCATCGGCGAAGGATGCCTGGTCGAAGCGGGTGCTGCCGGAGAAGGACGCCTCGTTGAACAAGGCATCGTCGGAGAAGGCCGCCTCCTGGAAATGGGCGTCGGCGAAGGATGCCCTGTGGAGTCGTGTGGTGCCGGAAAAGGACGCCTGGTTGAACAGGGCGTCGCCGGAGAAGGCCGCCTCCTGGAAATGGGCATTGTCGAAGGATGCCTGGCTGAACCAGGCGGCGCCCGTACGGGGTTTGCCCGTGGCGGGGTCGGTCAGCGCGGCGAGTAACTCGCCCAGCAGTTCACCAGTGAACGGCGTGCCCCGATGGTCGATGTCGGCGCCCGGCGACAGCGTCGCGAGGTGGGCGCGGCGGTCGGCGTCGTCCAGGTGGGCCAGACAAGCGGTGTAACCGGTCACGCGGATGCCCCGGCAGCCCACCGGATCGGCCGGAGCGGCGTCGTGGCCGCAGTGCGGCCACGACGGTGGGGTGGCGGACGGCGGTTCGGGCGCTGCGGACGTCATGACCGAGGAACGTACCCGTGTCGTCAGGGAGTTGGGGCACGTCCGGGTACGGCTGCCTGCTCGGAGGCCAGCTCGCACCACACGTACTTGCCCCGGTTGCCGAGCCGGGTCAGGGGATGCCAGCCCCACAGATCGGAACACGCCCGCACGAGCCCGAGCCCGCGCCCGTGCTCCAGTTCGCCGAGCCGTTCAAGGTCGGCGGGCGGCTCGGGTGGTGCGGGGTCGGCGTCCCAGGCGCCGATGCGCAGGGTGCCGGGCGGTGACCAGCACACGCGGAGGGCGGCGGGGCCTTTGGTGTGCAGTACGGCGTTGGAGACCAGCTCGGCGGCGAGCAGTTCGGCGGTGTCGACCAGCCCGATCTGCCCGTGCAGGGTGAGGATCAGGCGCAACGTGCGTCGGCTGACGGTGACGGCGCGGGGGTCGTTGGGGATGGAGAGGGAGTACTCCCAGGGCTCGATTTTGGGCATGGGGAAGCTCCGTGAGATCGAGGGGGGTCAGTGGCGGCGGGCGTGCGGTGTCATTGCCGCAGCCGTCATGGCAGGACGGAGCGGTGCGCTTCCGGTTCCCGAAGAATCCGCAGAGTATGCGGTACGTCACCGACCGTAGGGCTAACTTGTCATCCGGGGCAAGTCGGTCGCGTAAACTGACTCCCAACGGGGCTGTTTCCCCGACGTGTTGCACGAGGGGCACTGAATGGTCTTGAGGCGTGAACCCACCGCACGCCAGGTGCGGCTGGGGACGGAACTGCGTCGGCTCCGCGAGGCGGCCGGGTTCACTGGCCGTGAAGCTGCAGCGCTGCTCGGGACGGGGCGAGTGCAGATCAGTCACATCGAAGCCGGGCTCACAGGTGTGAGCGAGCAGCGACTCCGTAGCCTCGCATCCCACTACGCCTGCACGGATGAAGAGTTCGTCGATGCCTTGGTCGCCATGGCCACTGACCGAACTCGGGGCTGGTGGGAGGACTATCGAGGCACCCTCTCGACGCTGTTCCTGGACTTGTCAGAGTTGGAGTACCACGCCACCTATCGATGGGACGTGGACTTCCTGCATGTCCCAGGGCTGCTTCAGACGGAGGACTATGCCCGGGCGGTGTTCTCGTGTCGCGTGCCGGAGCTGCCGGAAGAGGATGTGGAGGCGCGCGTGCGGCACCGCTTGCAACGGCGCAGCGTCATCGAAGGGCCGAAGCCCATCCCGTACAGCGTCGTCGTGCACGAGGCGGCACTGCGGATCAGGGTGGGAGGTCGCCTCGCCTCGCAGGCGCAACTCGTCCACCTGCTCCAGTGGTCGGAGGCCGAGCACATCACTGTGCGTGTCATTCCGTTCGAGCTGGACGGCTTCGCGGACGTCACCGCCGCGATGGTCTACGCCGGTGGTGCCGTGCCGAAGCTGGACACTGTGGTCCGCGACGGTCCGCATGGTGCGCTGTTCATCGACTCCGAGGCCCAACTCGCCGTCTTTCGAACGCTTTTCCGTAGAGTGGTGGCGGCGTCACTCCACCCTGTGCGGTCGCGTGACCTCATCCACAGACTGGCCAAGGAACTGTGAGGCGTCCTGTGTCCATCCCCGACAACTGGCGGAAGTCGTCGTACTCCGGCAGCGGCGACGGAAACGCCTGCGTCGAGGTCGCCACCACCCCCACCCGCGTAGCCGTCCGAGACACCAAGGACCGCCCCCGAGCCACCCTCACCTTCGGCATCCCTGCCTTCGCCCCCTTCCTGGCAGCGCTCAAGACGAAGCCGGAGATCTGATGACGTCGACCGAGGCATGGCGAAAGTCCTCGTATTCCGGCGACGGCGAGGGTGACGACTGCGTCGAGGTCACCACCACCCCCACCCGCGTAGCCGTCCGAGACACCAAGGACCGCCCCCGAGCCACCCTCACCTTCCGCGCCCCCGCCTTCGCGCCCTTCCTGGAAGCCCTCAAGCGCGAGCCCGGACTGCGCTGACCGTCCGGGGCGGTCGCCGGACCCGCGCCGCCCCGCGGAGCGGCAAGCGCACCGGCCCCGCTGTCAGCGCGGGCCGGTACCGTCGCAGTCATGGCACAACCAGCAGGCGGCGAGGGCGGCGAGCGCCGGCTCGCCGTGCTCGAAGGCGTCCTCGAGCGCATCACCTACGCCAACGAGGAGAACGGCTACACCGTCGCCCGCGTCGACACCGGGCGCGGCGCCGGCGACCTGCTCACCGTCGTCGGCGCGCTGCTCGGTGCGCAGGTCGGCGAGTCGTTGCGGATGGAGGGGCGCTGGGGGTCGCATCCGCAGTACGGCAAGCAGTTCACCGTGGAGAACTACACGACCGTCCTGCCGGCCACCGTCCAGGGCATCCGGCGCTATCTCGGCTCGGGTCTGGTGAAGGGCATCGGACCCGTGTTCGCCGACCGCATCACCCAGCACTTCGGGACCGACACCCTCCGGATCATCGAGGAGGAGCCCAAGCGGCTCATCGAGGTGCCCGGCCTCGGCCCCAAGCGCACCAAGAAGATCGCCGACGCCTGGGAGGAGCAGAAGGCGATCAAGGAGGTCATGCTCTTCCTCCAGACCGTCGAGGTGTCGACGTCGATCGCGGTGCGGATCTACAAGAAGTACGGCGACGCCTCGATCTCCGTGGTCAAGAACCAGCCCTACCGTCTCGCCGCCGATGTGTGGGGCATCGGCTTCCTCACCGCCGACAGGATCGCCCAGTCCGTCGGCATCCCGCACGACAGCCCCGAGCGGGTCAAGGCGGGCCTGCAGTACGCCCTCTCGCAGGCCACCGACCAGGGCAACTGCTACCTCCCGGAGGAGCAGCTGATCAAGGACGCGGTGAAACTCCTCCAGGTCGACACCGGCCTGGTCATCGAGTGCCTCGCCGAGCTGGCCGAGCCGCCCGAGGACGGCGGCGATCCGGGCGTCGTACGGGAGAAGGTGCCCGGGCCGGACGGCGGCGGCGAGCCGGTCACCGCGGTCTATCTGGTGCCGTTCCACCGCGCCGAGCTGTCCCTGTCCGCCCAGCTGCTGCGCCTGCTGCGCACCGACGAGGACCGGATGCCGGGCTTCCACGACGTCGCCTGGGACAAGGCGCTGGCGTGGCTGAAGGGCCGTACGGGCGCGGAGCTGGCCCCCGAGCAGGAGGCCGCCGTCAAGCTGGCGCTGACGCGGAAGGTCGCCGTCCTCACCGGCGGTCCCGGCTGCGGCAAGTCGTTCACCGTGCGGTCGATCGTCGAGCTGGCCCGCGCCAAGAAGGCGAAGGTGCTGCTGGCCGCCCCCACCGGCCGCGCCGCCAAGCGCCTCGCCGAGCTGACCGGCGCGGAGGCATCCACCGTCCACCGCCTGCTGGAGCTCAAGCCCGGGGGCGACGCCGCGTACGACAAGGACCGGCCGCTGGACGCCGACCTGGTCGTCGTGGACGAGGCGTCGATGCTGGACCTGCTCCTCGCCAACAAGCTCGTCAAGGCCGTGCCGCCGGGCGCCCACCTGCTGTTCGTCGGCGACGTCGACCAGTTGCCCAGCGTCGGCGCCGGCGAGGTGCTGCGCGACATGCTGGCCGACGGCAGCCCGGTCCCGGCGGTGCGCCTGACGCGCGTGTTCCGCCAGGCCCAGCAGTCCGGCGTGGTGAGCAACGCGCACCGGATCAACGCCGGGCAGCATCCGCTCACCGACGGGCTGAAGGACTTCTTCCTGTTCGTCGAGGACGACACGGAGGCGGCCGGCCGGCTCACCGTGGACGTGGCCGCACGGCGAATCCCGGCCAAATTCGGGCTCGACCCGCGCCGGGACGTCCAGGTGCTGGCCCCCATGCACCGCGGCCCCGCCGGCGCCGGCGTCCTCAACGGCCTCCTCCAGCAGGCCATCACCCCGGGCCGCCCCGACGTGCCGGAGAGGCGGTTCGGCGGCAGAGTCTTCCGTGTCGGCGACAAGGTCACCCAGATCCGTAACAATTACGACAAAGGGAAGAACGGCGTCTTCAACGGCACGGTCGGCGTGGTGACCTCGCTCGATCCGGTCGACCAGCGCCTGACCGTGTTGACGGACGAGGACGAGGAGGTGCCGTACGAGTTCGACGAACTGGACGAGCTGGCCCACGCCTACGCCGTGACCATCCACCGTTCCCAGGGCAGCGAGTACCCGGCGGTGGTCATCCCGGTGACCACCGGCGCGTGGATGATGCTCCAGCGGAACCTCTTGTATACGGCCGTCACACGGGCCAAGCGGCTGGTCGTCCTCGTCGGCTCGCGCAAGGCGATAGGGCAGGCGGTGCGCACGGTGTCGGCGGGCCGGCGCTGCACGGCGCTGGACCACCGGCTGGCTCCGGGACCACTCTTGCGGACCCCTCCGATGGCTTGATCGTAAAAAATGATCGATCAAATGAGTCGGAAAGGTCACACAGACCTTCCGCAAGGGCAACGGAGGGTGGAGGATGAGCGGTTGGCGGCACTGAGTGCCGCCATTAAGCCCAATGGTCGACCCCGAGTGCACTCTCCTGAGCCAAATGGGGGATGGTAGAGACAGTCAGGGCACCTCGAAGATGAGGCACTACGTCGGTGAGGGAAGACGTGAGCGACAACTCTGTAGTACTGCGGTACGACGGCAGCGAGTACACCTACCCGGTGATCGACAGCACCGTCGGGGACAAGGGCTTCGACATCGGGAAGCTCCGGGCCCAGACCGGTCTCGTGACCCTGGACAGCGGTTACGGCAACACCGCCGCGTATAAATCCGCGATCACCTACCTCGACGGCGAGCAGGGAATTCTCCGGTACCGCGGCTACCCGATCGAGCAGCTGGCCGAGCGCTCCACCTTCCTGGAGGTCGCCTACCTGCTGATCAACGGCGAGCTGCCGACCGTGGACCAGCTCACCGGCTTCAGGAACGACATCACGCAGCACACCCTGCTGCACGAGGACGTCAAGAACTTCTACCGGGGCTTCCCGCGCGACGCCCACCCGATGGCCATGCTGTCCTCGGTCGTCTCCGCGCTGTCCACCTTCTACCAGGACAGTCACAACCCGTTCGACGAGCGGCAGCGCAACCTCTCCACGATCCGGCTGCTCGCCAAGCTGCCGACGATCGCGGCGTACGCGTACAAGAAGTCGATCGGTCACCCGTTCGTCTACCCGCGCAACGACCTGGGCTACGTCGAGAACTTCCTGCGGATGACCTTCTCGGTCCCCGCACAGGAGTACGAGCTGGACCCGATCGTCGTCTCCGCGCTGGACAAGCTGCTCATCCTGCACGCGGACCACGAGCAGAACTGTTCGACCTCCACGGTCCGCCTGGTGGGCTCCTCGCAGGCGAACATGTTCGCCTCGATCTCCGCCGGCATCAACGCCCTGTGGGGCCCGCTGCACGGCGGCGCCAACCAGTCCGTGCTGGAGATGCTGGAGGGCATCCGCGACGCGGGCGGCGACGTCGACTCCTTCATCCGCAAGGTGAAGAACAAGGAGGACGGCGTCCGCCTGATGGGCTTCGGCCACCGGGTCTACAAGAACTTCGACCCGCGCGCCAAGATCATCAAGGCCGCCGCGCACGACGTCCTCTCGGCCCTCGGCAAGTCCGACGAGCTGCTGGACATCGCGCTGAAGCTGGAGGAGCACGCGCTCTCCGACGACTACTTCGTCTCGCGCAGCCTCTACCCGAACGTCGACTTCTACACCGGCCTGATCTACCGGGCCATGGGCTTCCCGACCGAGATGTTCACGGTCCTGTTCGCCCTCGGCCGCCTGCCGGGCTGGATCGCCCAGTGGCACGAGATGATCAAGGAGCCCGGTTCCCGCATCGGCCGCCCGCGCCAGATCTACACGGGCGTCGTCGAGCGCGACTTCGTGCCGGTCGAGGCGCGCTGACCGCGGGCTTTCACCCCGAACGACAGAAGGCGCCCTGGCGCCGGTCCCCCCACGGGCCGACGACCAGGGCGCCTTCCCATGTCCCGGTACGGATTCCCCCCACGGGATCCGGCCGGGCGCCTGTGAGAACCAGCGCCTGAATCGCTGTGTCATGAGCTCTGCCGGGACAGCGCACGCAGGGAGGGCCGCTCAAAGCTTCCCGGTGTACGTGTCCCGGCAACGCGACTCCAGGGAAGTCCCCCAAGACATCCCCGGATGCCAGTCGGCGCCCCCCAAGACGCCTTCTGACATCGCCAACTTAGACCCTCGAATCCCTTCGATGGTTACGTTCACACCACTGTGATCTGCGTCTCTTGCATATGTCCTGAAAGATGCCGAGAGACCCGATCAGGTGAACGAGGCCCAGCGTAAGGAAGCTGCGTGAGCCTTGTGAAGAGCTTATGTGAGGCCCGCGCGGGACTCCAAGGGGATGAGCGCCCCGATTTCGGTGAAATAGTGAAATGAGAATGGTATTCAGCGGGAACGTCCGCGGCGTTGAGTGGAAGGGCCGCGGCGCTCGGCGCGGCCCGGCGCCGGGAGTGTCTCAGGCGCGGCCGACCAGCTCGAAGCCGGCCTCGTCCACGGCGTCGCGCACGGCCTCCTCGTCCAGCGGGGCCTCGGAGACGACGGTGACCTCGCCGCTGGCGGCGACGGCCTTCACGGAGGTGACGCCGGGGATCTCGGAGATCTCACCGGAGACGGCGCCCTCGCAGTGGCCACAGCTCATGCCGCCCACCTTGTAGACGGTGGTCACGGAACCCGGGGTGTCGGTCTGGGTGGTCATGTCGTCGCTCCTCCATCGTTCCAACTTCTCCGACCCTTTCAACTGTATACCCCTAGGGGGTATTCCGGGCGCTCCTCCGCCGTGAGCGGACGGCCGTGGCGCGGAGTGCGTCGCCGGATGTCCCCCCGCCCGGCGCGCGGACTCGTTGCGCGGCTCGTCGTGGGGGCGCGTCGCGCGGGGCTCGCTCTGGCGGCCCGCTTCGCCCGTTCCCCGTCTACCGCCGTCGGCTCCGTCGACCGTACGCCCACACGGCCAGCGCGGCGGGGATCACCGGGCCGCCGAGGAGGAGTGCGGCGGGCAGGCGGGCGGGGTCGCCGACGCAGGTGACGAGGACGGTGATCGCCCACACGGTCGTCCAGCCCCACAGGCAGCGGCGCCAGAAGACGAGCTGCGGCTCGGGGCGGGGTGGCGGGGGCTTCCGTGGGGCGGGGATGCGGGCCCGGGGCGCGCCGGGCGGCGGGGAGTGGGTCACGCTGTCCCCTCCTGCTCGTCCGGTCCTGCTCGTCCGGTCGCCGTGCCGCGTGTCCGATTCGTCCGATGCCTCTGGTCCCGAACCCTATGCGGTCTCGGCGTGCGGCGCAGTCCGGGACGGTCCGGCGTCGGCCATGGGTTCGAGGTAGCGCACCAGTACGGCTTTCAGCTCCCGGATGTACTCCTCGCGCTCGGCGCCCTCGTGGGCGAGGACCAGTTCCAGACCCGCCTTGTACAGGCTCAGGCAGACGTTCGCGGTGCGGGCGACGTCGGCCTCGCTCGCCTCGGGCAGCAGGGAGGTGAGCAGCGTCGCGACGCGCTGGAGCAGGGTCGCGTGCAGGGCGTCGTGCTCGTCGGTGATCCGGCCCGGGATGTCGGGGCCGTGCATCAGGGCGAAGAAGACCGGGTGGCGGCAGTTGAACTCGATGAACCGGTCGACGGCGGCGTGCACGGCCTCCTCCAGCGGTGTGGAGGGGTCCACGGGGGCGAGCGCCTCGCCGTAGGCGTTCCGCATCTCGTGCATCAGCCGGTCGCCCAGCTCGACCGCGATCGCTTCCTTGTTCGGGAAGAACTGGTAGAGCGTGCCCGGTGAGACGCCCGCCTCGCGCGCGATGGCGTTGGTGCTGGCGGCCGTGTAGCCGGTCGTGCAGAAGACGGTGGCGGCGGCCTCCAGCAACTGGGCCACGCGCCGCTCGCCGCGCGCCTGGCGCCGGCGTGGCTTGGCGTCGGCGGTGGCCTCGCCGGTTCCGCCGGTTCCGCTGGACTCGGTGGGTCCGCCGGATTCGGCGGTTCCGCCGGTTCTGTCGGTCCCGCCGGTTCCCTTGGCTTCGCCGGTCCCGCCGGATGCGGTGGTTCCGCTCGTCTCGCTCGTCTCGGACACGAGTTATCCCCAACTCTCCGAACGCGATTGACAAACGCGAGTGGTCGCTCGCATTCTAAAGAAACGCGAGCGATGTCTCGTGTTCGCCAGTCTATTGGCAATGGTCGGTCCATGGTGCCTGCCCGCACGCCGCGGGTGGGCCAGGGTGAAGGGGACACCGCACGATGACCGAAGTCAGCAGCCCGCGCCGCACGGACGACGGGCCGCCGCGGCCCGGCGGGTGGACGCGGTTCGTGACCGCCCGGCCCCGGCTGTCCCTGTTCGCCGCCCTGGTCCTGACCGTGCTCGCGGTGCTGGCCGGCGGCGGGGTGGCCGAGCGGCTGGGCAGCGGCGGCTGGGAGGACCCCGCCGCCGAGTCGACCTACGCGACCAGGGCCCTGGAGCGCGAGTTCCCCGGCTCGCAGCCGAACCTGCTGTTGCTGGTGGACGCCGGGAGCGCCTCGGTGGACGACCCGGCGGTCGCCGCGGAGGCGGACCGGCTCGCCGATCGGCTGGCCGCCGAGAAGGGCGTCGCCGGGGTCGGCTCCTACTGGCAGTCCGGGTCGCCCTCCCTGCGCGCCGAGGACGGCCACGAGGCGCTGATAGCCGCCCGGATCACGGGGGAGGAGAAGGCCGCCCAGGAGACCCTGGAGCGCATCGCGCCCGCCCTGCGCGGGACCCACGGCCCGGTGGAGGTCCGGATCGGCGGAATGCTCGCGGTCCGGCACGAGATGCAGACGATCATCCAGGAGGACCTCACCCGGGCCGAGCTGATCGCCCTGCCGGTGACGCTGGTGCTGCTGGTGATGGTCTTCGGCAGCGCGGTCGCCGCGCTGCTGCCGCTCGGCATCGGCATCGTGGCCATCCTGGGCACCAACGCCCTGCTGCGCGGTCTGACGGAGTTCACCGACGTCTCGGTCTTCGCACTCAACCTGACCACGGCCCTCGGGCTCGGTCTGGCCATCGACTACGCGCTGTTCATCGTCCGCCGCTTCCGCGAAGAGCTGGCCACCGGGGCCGCGCCGGTGACCGCCGTGGGCGTCACCCTGCGCACGGCGGGCCGCACGGTGCTGTTCTCGGCCCTGACGGTCGCCGTCTCGCTGGCCGCGATGATGCTGTTCCCGCAGTACTTCCTGCGGTCCTTCGCCTACGCCGGCATAGCGGTGGTGCTGCTCGCCGCGGCGGCCGCCCTGATCCTGCTCCCGGCGGCGCTGGTGCTGCTCGGCCACCGGGTGAACGCCCTGGACGTGCGCCGGCTGTTCCGTCGCGGGCGGTCCCCGGAGCCGGCCGACGCGGAGAAGGGCCGGGCGGAGGCGGGCGCGGCCTGGGGCCGCACGGCCTCGCTGGTGATGCGGCGGGCCCCGTTCTTCGCCCTGGGGACGACCGCGGTGCTGCTCCTGCTCGGGCTGCCCTTCCTGGGCGTGAAGTTCGGCACCGCGGACGACCGCCAGCTCCCGTCGAGCGCCGAGTCCCATGTGGTGCAGCAGCACATCAGGGACGGCTTCCCCGGCAGCCCCGGCGGCGGCCTGGAGGTCCTGGCCGAGGGGCGGGCGACCGAGGCCGAGTACGCCGACTACAAGCAGCGGGTCGCCGCGCTTCCCGGCGTCCTGCGGGTCGAAGGGCCTCTGGTGCGGGGCGACGCGGCGTACTTCACGGTGCTGCCGGAGGGCGAGGCCGTCGACGAACCCGCCCAACGGCTGGTGGACGGACTCCGCGCGGTGGACGCCCCCTTCGACACCGCCGTCACCGGCACGGCCGCCGTCCTGGTCGACTCCAAGGACGCCCTGGCGGAGCGGCTGCCCTGGGCGCTGGCCTGCATCGCGGTCGTCACCCTGCTGCTGGTCTTCCTGCTCACCGGCAGCGTGCTGATACCGGTCCAGGCGGTGGTGCTGAACGCACTCAGCCTCACGGCGATGTTCGGCGCGGTCGTCTGGGTCTTCCAGGACGGGCACCTGTCCGGCCTGCTCGGCTTCACCACCACCGGCTCCATAGAGACCACCCTGCCCGTCCTGATGTTCTGCGTGGCCTTCGGCCTCTCCATGGACTACGGCGTCTTCCTGCTCTCCCGAATCAAGGAGGAGCACGACCGCACCGGCGACCACGACCAGGCGGTGCGGCACGGACTCCAGCGCACCGGCGGTCTGATCACGGCGGCGGCGGTCATCCTGGCGGTGGTCATGGTCGCCATCGGCACCTCCCGCGTCACCAACACCAAGATGCTCGGACTGGGCATCGCCCTGGCGGTGCTGATGGACGCCATGGTCGTCCGCAGCCTGCTGGTCCCGGCCGTGATGCGGCTGACCGGCCGCGCCACCTGGTGGGCGCCGGCACCGCTGCGCCGCCTCCACGCCCGCTTCGGACTCGGCGAGGGCGAGGAGCCGGCCGCGGCGCCGGGGGCGGGCCGCACGCGGGAGCACGGTGCCGGTGGCGGCGAACAGGAAGGGGAGTCCGCCCGGGACACGGTGGCGGCACGGGGTTAGCGTTCCGCCGGGAGCGGTGGTGACCGCCCGGGGCGTCGGCCGCGGGCGGCGGCGGAAGGGCAGGGCGGCGGATGCGGGCTGTGGTGTTCGAGCGGTTCGGGGAGCCGGCCGGGATACGGGAGGTGGCCGACCCGCGGCCCGCGGAGCACGGGGTGGTCGTGCGGGTCGAGGCCACGGGGCTGTGCCGCAGCGACTGGCACGGCTGGCAGGGGCACGACCCGGACATCACGCTGCCGCACGTTCCCGGCCATGAACTCGCCGGCGTCGTCGAGCAGACCGGTGCGCGGGTGACCGCCTGGCGGCCCGGCGACCGGGTCACCGTGCCGTTCGTCTGCGCCTGCGGCGCCTGCGCCTCCTGCGCGGCGGGCGACCAGCAGGTGTGCGAGCGGCAGACCCAGCCCGGCTTCACCCACTGGGGCTCGTTCGCCCAGTACGTCGCACTGGACCATGCCGACGTGAACCTGGTCGCCGTGCCCGCGGAGATGTCCTTCGCGACGGCCGCCTCGCTCGGGTGCCGGTTCGCCACCGCGTTCCGGGCGGTCGTGGGGCAGGGCAGGGTCGCCGCGGGGGAGTGGGTCGCCGTGCACGGCTGCGGCGGGGTCGGGCTGTCCGCGGTGATGATCGCGGCGGCGTCCGGGGCGCGGGTCGTCGCCGTCGACGTGTCGCCGCGGGCCCTCAAGCTGGCGCGGACCTTCGGCGCGGCGCACTGCGTCGACGCGCGCACCACCGAGGACACCGCGGCGGCGGTCCGCGAGCTGACCGGCGGCGGGGCCCACCTGTCGCTGGACGCGCTCGGCTCGCCCGCCACCTGCGCCGCCTCCGTCAACGGCCTGCGCCGCCGCGGACGCCACGTCCAGGTCGGCCTGCTCCCCTCGCCGACCGGTACCACGCCCGTGCCCATGGCCCGCGCCGTCGCCCTTGAGCTCGAACTGCTCGGCAGCCACGGCATGGCCGCCCACGCCTACCCGCCGATGCTGGAACTGGTCCGCACCGGCGCCCTGCGCCCCGACCTCCTGGTCACCTCCACCATCCCGCTCGACGCGGCCCCGGCCGCCCTCGCCGCCCTGGGCGCGGCCCCGGGATCGGGGGTGACCGTCATCGAGCCGTGGCGGTGAGCCGGGGGGCGACCGCGAGGGGCGGCCCGCTCGTCCAGGACGGCCCCGCCGCATTCCGGGACGACCGTGCCCCGCTCCAGGGCGGGGCACGGGGCGGCCGACGGCCCGTCAGTCCGCCGCGCGGCCCCGGTTGCGGGGGCGGGCGGCGACCCAGGCGCGGACGGTGTCGGCGTACCAGTAGGGCTTGCCGTTCTCCACATGGTCGGGCGGCGGGAGCAGCCCGTGCTTGCGGTACGAGCGGACCGTGTCCGGCTGCACCCGGATGTGGGCCGCGATCTCCTTGTAGGACCAGAGCCTTCGGTCGGTCATGATGTGCACCTCCCCGCGCGCGCCGCGGCGGCGGCCGGGGGACGGCCGCCGGTGGAGCCGGACGCGCGCTGGCGATCATCGAGCCTGCGCCCCGTCAACGACGCGGAGTTCGCAGGGGGCGGGGGCCGTGGCCGGATGTGACACAGGGCGTGCGGATGCATGACATCTGTGACACGACGGTGGCGTTTGTGACAGAACTGGAGCAGCGGCCCGCGCCGTCCGGGCGCGCTGTCGTCGCCGTCGTCCGAATGTCCGGACAAACCGTTGACAGGGTTCCCGGCGGAGACTAGAAACCCGGAAGAGCGAGCCGCGACCCACCCGCGACGGTGCGAAGGGATCTCGATGGCGTACGACCTGATCACCATGGGGCGGATCGGCGTGGATCTCTATCCGCTGCAGACCGGGGTGCCGCTCCCGCAGGTGTCGACCTTCGGCAAGTTCCTCGGCGGCTCGCCCGCCAACGTCGCGGTCGCCGCCGCCCGTCTGGGCCGCCGTACCGCGGTGATCACCCGCACCGGCGACGACCCGTTCGGCGCCTATCTCCACCAGGCGCTGCGCGACTTCGGCGTGGACGACCGCTGGGTCACACCCGTGCCGGGGCTGCCCACCCCGATCACCTTCTGCGAGGTGTTCCCGCCGGACGACTTCCCGCTCTACTTCTACCGCCACCCCAAGGCCCCCGACCTGGAGCTCGACGCCCACGACCTCGACCTGGACGCCGTGCGCGCGGCCGGGATCTTCTGGGTGACCGGCACCGGCCTGAGCGAGGAGCCCAGCCGCACCGCCACCCTCGCGGCCCTCGCCCACCGCGCCAAGGCCGGTCCGACGGTCTTCGACCTCGACTGGCGCCCCATGTTCTGGACCGACCCGGCCGCCGCCCGCCCCTTCTACGCCGAGGCCCTGCGCCATGCCACCGTCGCCGTCGGGAACGTGGACGAGGTGGAGGTCGCCACCGGAATCCGCGACCCGCATGCCGCCGCCCGCGCCCTGCTCGACGCCGGAGTGGAGCTCGCCGTCGTCAAGCAGGGCCCCAAGGGCGTCCTCGCCGTCGGCGCGGGGGGCGAGTCGGCCGAGGTGCCCCCGCTGCCCGTCGACGTCCTCAACGGCCTCGGCGCCGGGGACGCCTTCGGCGGCGCCCTCTGCCACGGCCTGCTCGCCGGCTGGCCCCTGGAACGGACCATGCGCCACGCCAACGCCGCCGGCGCGATCGTCGCCTCCCGCCTGGAGTGCTCCTCGGCCATGCCGACCGGCGAGGAGATCGCGGCGGCCCTGGAGGCGGGTGCGGTGCCCTCCGGGACGGCCCGCCGGGCGGCGCCGACCGTCCCCCGGGCCGGCGGGACGACCGCGCGGACCGACCGGACGACCGGCGAGGCCGACCGCAAGGCCGGCGGGACGACCGCGCGGACCGACCGGACGACCGCCGAGGCCGACCGCAAGGCCGGCGGGACGACCGCCCGGACCGACCGGACGACCGCCGAGGCCGACCACAAGGCCGGCGGGACGACCGCCCGGACCGACCGGACGACCGCCGAGCCGGACCAGACCCCCGCCGAGGCCGCCGAGGCCGCCGCCGAGCCGGATCAGACGGCCCAGCAGACCGATGAGACCGCCCCCGGGGCCGCCGGCCACACCACCCCCGAGGCCGACCCATGCCCGTAGACGTCGCCGAGCTGGTCCGCATCCGCACCCGGCACCCCCAGGCCGTCGTCGAAGCCGCCGCACGCCGGCCGCGAAGGCCGCTGCTCGGCGACGACGACCGGCTGATGGTCGTCGCCGCCGACCACCCCGCCCGCGGCTCGCTCGGGGTCGGCGACCGGAAGCTGGCCATGGCCAACCGCGCCGACCTGCTCGAACGCCTCTGCCTCGCGCTCTCTCGCCCCGGCGTCGACGGCGTCCTCGCCACCGCGGACATCCTGGACGACCTGCTGCTGCTCGGCGCCCTGGACCGCAAGGTCGTCATGGGCTCGATGAACCGCGGCGGACTCCAGGGCGCCCGCTTCGAGCTGGACGACCGCTTCACCGGCCACCGCCCCGAGGACATCCGGCGCCTCGGCTTCGACGCGGGCAAGCTCCTGCTGCGCATCGACTACGACGACCCCGGCTCCCTCGACACCCTGGAGTCCGCGGCCCGCGCCATAGACGAGATGGCCGCCCGCGGACTCCCCGTGTTCGTGGAGCCGTTCATCACCCGCCGCGACGCCTCCGGGCGGCTGGTCAACGACCTGTCCGCCGAGGCCGTCGTCCGTTCCCTCGCCATCGCCTCCGGGCTCGGCGGCACGTCCGCCTACACCTGGCTGAAGGTGCCGGTCACCGACAACCCGGACGACATGGCCCGCGTCATGCAGACCACCACCCTGCCCGCCGTGCTGCTCGGCGGCGACATCGGGGACACGCCCGAGGACCGGGACGAGGCGTACGAGAAATGGCGCGGCGCCCTTCGCCTGCCGACCGTCCGTGGGCTGGTGGCCGGCCGGTCGCTGCTGTATCCGGCGGACGGCGACGTGGCCGCCGCCGTGGACACCGCCGTAGGACTGCTGTGAGGGGTCGTATGAGCAACCGTCTGCATCTGCCCAGGGGCGCCACCTCGGGACCACAGTACGCCGTCGACGTCGACCCGGAGCTGGCCGGCTGGACCCACTGCAGTCTGCGCGTGGTGGAGCTGGAGCCGGGCGGGACGCACATCTTCACCACCGGGGACAGCGAGTGGATCGTGCTGCCCCTGGAGGGCGGTTGTACCGTACAAGCGGGCGGGACGGCGGGCGAGGTGTTCCAACTCCTCGGACGCGAAAGCGTGTTCGCGTCGGTCACCGACTTCGCGTACGTACCGCGCGACGCCCAGGCACAGATCGCCTCCGGCGCGGGAGGCCGCTTCGCCCTGGCAGGAGCGAAGTGCGAGCGACGACTCCCCGCCCGCTACGGCCCCGCGCCGGAGGTACCCGTCGAACAGCGCGGCAGCGGCAACTGCGCCCGCACGGTGCGCAACTTCGCCGCCGCCGACGCCTTCCCCTGCGACCGGCTGATCGCCGTCGAGGTGATCACCCCCGGCGGCAACTGGTCCTCGTACCCGCCGCACAAGCACGACGAGCACCGGCCCGGCGAGGAGTCCCGGCTGGAGGAGATCTACTACTTCGAGATCGACGGCCGAAACGGCCTCGGCTACCAGCGGGTCTTCCCCTCCCGCGAGGGCGGGGCCGACCTGCTCGCCGAGGTCCGCTCCGGCGACACCGTCCTGGTGCCCGACGGCTGGCACGGTCCGTCCATCGCCCAGCCCGGCCACGACATGTACTACCTCAACGTCATGGCGGGCCCCGGCGAGAGCCGTGAGTGGCGCATCCGCTTCCACCCGGACCACACGGCCGCCGCAGGGGGTTACCGATGACGATCAGGCTGACGGTCGCGCAGGCGCTGGTGCGCTTCCTCACCGTCCAGTACACCGAGCGGGACGGCGTCCGCCGCCGGCTGATCGGCGCCACCTGGGGCATCTTCGGGCACGGCAACGTCGCCGGGATCGGCCAGGCGCTCGTGGAGCACGCCGGCGCGATGCCGTTCCACCAGGGGCGCAACGAACAGGCCATGGTGCACGCCGCCGTCGGCTACGCCCGCCAGTGCGACCGCCTCTCCACGCACGCGGTGACCACCTCCATCGGCCCGGGCGCCACCAACCTGGTCACCGGCGCCGCCCTCGCCACCGTCAACCACCTGCCCGTCCTCCTCCTGCCCGGCGACGTCTTCGCCGCCCGCCCCGCCGACCCCGTCCTCCAGCAGCTCGAAGTGCCGTACGCGGGCGACGTCTCGGTCAACGACACCCTGCGCCCCGTCTCCCGCTACTTCGACCGCGTCACCCGCCCCGAAGCCCTGATCCCGGCCGCGCTCCAGGCCGTGCGCGTGCTCACCGACCCCGTCGACACGGGCGCCGTCACCCTCGCCCTCCCGCAGGACGTGCAGGCGGAGGCGTACGACTGGCCGGACGACTTCTTCGCCGAGCGCACCTGGGCCGTACGGCGTCCCGGCGCCGACCCCGCCGAACTGGCCGAGGCGGTCCGGGCCGTCCGTGCCGCCCGGCGGCCCCTCGTCGTCGCCGGCGGCGGGGTGCACCACAGCCGGGCGGAGACGGCCCTCGCCGAGTTCGCCGAAGCCACCGGCATCCCGGTCGCCTCCACCCAGTCCGGCAAGGGCGCCCTGCCCCACGACCACCCCCAGGACGTCGGCGGCATCGGCCACACCGGCACCGCCGCAGCCGACGCCCTGGCCCGCACCGCCGACCTGGTCATCGGCGTCGGCACCCGCTACACGGACTTCACCACCGCCTCCGGCACCCTGTTCGCCGCCGACGGCGTCCGCTTCCTCAACCTCAACATCGCCCCCTACGACGGCCACAAGCTCGCCGCGCTCCCGCTGATCGCCGACGCCCGCAGCGGCCTCGCCGAACTCACCGAGGCGCTGCGCCTGCACGGCCACCGCGTCGAGCCCGGCTACGCCGCCGAGTACGCCCGCGACAAGAAGCGCTGGGAGCGGCGCGTCGACGCCGTCTACGCCGCTCCCGACCCGGACGCCCGGCCCACCCAGACGCAGGTCCTCGGCGCCCTGGACGCCGTCGTGGACGAGACGGACGTGATCATCAATGCGGCCGGCTCCCTCCCCGGCGACCTGCACAAACTGTGGCGGACCCGGTCGCGGGACCAGTACCACCTGGAGTACGGCTACTCCTGCATGGGCTACGAGATCCCCGCCGCGATCGGCGTCAAGCTGGCCGCGCCGGACCGGCCGGTGTGGGCGCTGGTCGGCGACGGCACCTATCTGATGATGCCCACCGAGATCGTCACCGCCGTGCAGGAGGGCGTCGCGATCAAGGTGCTGCTGGTGCAGAACCACGGGTACGCCTCCATCGGCGGCCTGTCCGAGTCGGTCGGTGCGGAGGGGTTCGCCACCGCCTACCGCTTCCCGGCCGCCGACGGCACGTACACCGGCGCGCCCCTGCCGGTCGACCTCGCCGCCAACGCCGCCAGCCTCGGGATGCGGGTGCTGCGTGCCCGCACCGTCCGCGAACTGCGCGCCGCGCTCACCGAGGCGCGGGCCGCGGACACTCCCACATGTGTCTACGTCGAGACCGAAACGGCAGACACAGTGTCGGGCGCGCCCGAGGCGCAGGCCTGGTGGGATGTACCCGTGGCCGAGACCGCGACCAGGCCGTCCGCGGTCAAGGCCCGCGAGCTGTACGAACGGCACGTCTCGACCCGACGCCGCCATCTGTGAAGGAGCACCCGGTCATGACGAAGATCGTCAACCACTGGATCGGCGGCAGGTCCGTCGACGGCACGTCGGGCGCGTACGGGCCGGTCACCGACCCGGCGACCGGCGCGGTCACCGCCAAGGTCGCCCTCGCCTCGGCCGACGAGGTGGACGCCGCCGTCGCCGCCGCCAAGGAGGCCTACGTCACCTGGGGCCAGTCCTCGCTGGCCCAGCGCACCTCGGTCCTGTTCTCGTTCCGGGCACTGCTCGACGCCCACCGCGACGACATCGCCCGGCTCATCACCGCCGAGCACGGCAAGGTGCACTCCGACGCCCTCGGCGAGGTGGCGCGCGGCCTGGAGATCGTCGACCTGGCCTGCGGGATCAGCGTGCAGCTCAAGGGCGAGCTGTCGACGCAGGTCGCGAGCCGCGTCGACGTGGCCGCGATCCGGCAGCCGCTGGGCGTGGTGGCGGGGATCACGCCGTTCAACTTCCCGGCCATGGTGCCGATGTGGATGTTCCCCCTCGCCATCGCCTGCGGCAACACCTTCGTGCTCAAGCCCAGCGAGAAGGACCCCTCGGCCTCCGTACGGCTGGCCGAGCTGTTCGCCGAGGCGGGCCTGCCGGACGGCGTCCTCAACGTCGTCCACGGCGACAAGGCGGCCGTCGACCGGCTCCTGGAGCACCCCGACGTCAAGGCGGTCTCCTTCGTCGGCTCCACCCCCATCGCCCGCCACATCCACACCACCGCCTCCGCCCACGGCAAGCGCGTGCAGGCCCTCGGCGGCGCCAAGAACCACATGCTGGTCCTGCCCGACGCCGACCTCGACGCGGCGGCCGACGCGGCGGTCAGCGCGGCCTACGGCTCCGCGGGCGAGCGCTGCATGGCCATCTCGGCCGTCGTCGCGGTCGGCGCGATCGGTGACGAACTGGTCGAGAAGATCCGCGAGCGCGCCGAGAAGATCAGGATCGGCCCCGGCGACGACCCGGCGTCCGAGATGGGCCCGCTGATCACGCGTGAACACCGCGACAAGGTGGCGTCGTACGTCACCGGGGCCGCCGACGAGGGCGCCGAGGTCGTCCTCGACGGCACCGGCCACACCGTCGACGGCTACGAGGACGGCCACTGGATCGGCATCTCCCTGCTCGACAAGGTGCCGACCACCGCCAGGGCCTACCGGGACGAGATCTTCGGCCCCGTCCTGTCCGTCCTGCGCGTGGACACCTACGAGGAGGGGGTGGCGCTCATCAACGCCTCCCCGTTCGGCAACGGCACCGCGATCTTCACCCGCGACGGCGGCGCGGCCCGCCGCTTCCAGCTGGAGGTGGAGGCCGGCATGGTCGGCGTCAACGTGCCGATCCCGGTCCCCGTCGGCTACCACTCCTTCGGCGGCTGGAAGGACTCCCTCTTCGGCGACCACCACATCTACGGCAACGACGGCACGCACTTCTACACCCGCGGCAAGGTCGTCACCACCCGCTGGCCGGACCCGGCCGACGCCCCCGCGGGCGTGGACCTGGGCTTCCCGCGCAACCACTGACGCCCTGACGCCCTATGTCCTGACTCCTGACGCCATCGACCGAACCGCGCCCCGTCCCGACGTCCGCCGGGTCGGGGCGCCGGCGCGTCACTGGCCTATCGCCGTGTCCCGCTGCTCCCTGACCTGCTCGCTGAGGTCGCCGGTCCGGGCCGCGGGCGGAGCCGTGATCCGCTCGGTCGTCCCGAACTTCACGAAGTCCATGGTCACGGTCATTCCGGCGCCGGTCTGCGAGATGCGCACGGGCAGGTCCTCGGCGTCGACCCAGATGTCGGCCGTCAGCTTCCCGCCGTCCGCCTCCAGGGCGGCGAGGGCGGCCTTCTTCTCCGCGTCGGTGAGCCTGGACCCGCTGACGTGGTCCGCGCTGAGGCTGCCCCGGTAGTGGGTGGTCCTCTTGCCGAGGACGATCTCCTCGCCGAGGCCCTTCACCTGCGTGGAGGCGGTCATGTAGCGCAGGGTCGCCGTCGGGTCGGCGGTGGCCGCCATGTTCTCGGCGCCAGTCTCGCCCATCACCGCGGAGACGTCGATGCGCATCCACTCCTTGCCCTGCAGCGGACCGCTCGGCTGGGGGTCGACGTCGTAGTAGTAGGCGCCGTCGACCATGATCACCCGCGTGGTCGGGGCGTCCTGGAGGGCGCTCATCTGCGCCGCGGCGGTGTCCATCTCGACGTCCATCGCGGGGCCGTCGCCCCAGGAGTACGTGCCGTCCATGGCGATCGGCCCGCCGCCCGTCGCCTTCAGCTCGGTCGTCGTCTCGATCCGCGCCGAGCCCAGCTCCTCGGTCCGGTCGGTGGCACGGGCGAGCGCGGCCAGGATCCGGTCCGCGTTCCGCGCCGCCTCGCCCGCCTTCCTCGTCGTCTCGGCACCGCAGGCGGTCGTCGCCAGCAGCGCCGCCGCGGCCCCCACCCAGGCGGCCGTGTACCGCACCTTCATCCGCGTCCCACTCCAAAGCCGTGTGTCGGTTGTGAGCGACGACCCTGGCGAGCCCCACTGACAGTCCCGGCGCACGGGGACGATGATCCTCCCTCACCGCCGGGCCCCGCGAGACCGGCGGCATACCGCGAGACCGGCGGCATACCGCGAGACCGGCGGCGTCCACGGCGGCGTACCACGAACGCGGTACGCCCGGCCCGGCCCGTACGCCCGCAGGAGGGCCGGGGGCTCCACCCGACGGCGGCATCGGTTGTCACGGGCGGGCCGTACCGTTGACGCATGGATCTTCGACTGAGGCGCGTGGGCGGGCGGCTGCGGACGCTGCTCGGCGGACCGCGGCGGACCGTCGCCGCCGGCGCCGCCGTCGTCGTGCTCGCCGCCGCCGGCACCTGGACGGCCGTCGCGGACGACGCCGCGCCCGCGGTGCACCGTGCCGACCGGGTCATGGCCATGGGCGACGGGATCCGCATCGACACCTCGTACTTCACGGCCGGTGACTCCGGCCGTCGGCCCGCCGTCCTGCTGGCGCACGGCTTCGGCGGCAGCAAGGACGACGTGCGCGGCCAGGCCGAGGACCTCGCCCGCGACGGCTACGCGGTGCTGACCTGGTCGGCGCGCAGCTTCGGCCGCTCCACCGGGAAGATCGGGCTGAACGCCCCGGACGGCGAGGTCGCCGACGTCTCCCGGCTGATCGACTGGCTGGCCGAGCGCCCCGAGGTCCGCCTCGACCGGGCCGGCGACCCCCGCGTGGGCATGGCCGGCGCCTCCTACGGCGGCGCGGTCGCCCTGCTCGCCGCCGGGCACGACGGCCGCGTCGACGCCATCGCCCCCGCGATCACCTACTGGAACCTCGCCGACGCGCTGTTCCCGAACGGCGTGTTCAAGAAGCTGTGGGCCGGCATCTTCGTCAACTCCGGCGGCGGCTGCGACCGGTTCGAGGCGCGGCTGTGCGCGATGTACGAACGCGTCGCCGAGTCCGGCGCCCCCGACCCCGAGGCCCGCGCGCTGCTGGAGGAACGCTCACCGGTCGCCGTCGCCGACCGGATCGAGGTCCCCACCCTCCTGGTGCAGGGCCAGTCCGACTCCCTCTTCCCGCTCGGCCAGGCCGACGCCGCCGCACGCGCCATCAAGGCCAACGGCGCCCCCGTCGACGTCGACTGGATCGCCGGCGGCCACGACGGCGGCGACCCGGAGTCCGACCGCGTCCAGGCCCGCGTCACCGCGTGGTTCGACCGCCACCTCGACGGCGACGAGTCCGCCGCCACCGGCCCCGCCTTCCGCGTCACCCGCACCGGAGGCGTCGACTCCACCGACGGCGAGGCCCTGCTGCGCGGCGCGAGCGCCGACGCCTACCCCGGCCTCGGCAGCGGCCGGCGCGCGATCCCCCTGACCGGACGCGAGCAGACCTTCGACAACCCGCCCGGCGCCGGCCCGCCCGCCGTCTCCGCCCTGCCCGGCATCGGCGGCGCCGGCGGCCTGGCCCAGCTCTCCTCCCTCGGCGTCGGCGTCTCCCTCGACTTCCCCGGCCAGCACGCCCGCTTCGACTCCGCGCCCCTCGGCGACGACCTGCGCATCACCGGCTCGCCCACCGTCACCGTCCGCGTGAGGTCCACCTCCGAGGACGCCGTCCTGTTCGCCAAGGTGTACGACGTCGGCGCCGACGGGCGGCAGCAGGTGCTGCCCTCCCAGCTGGTGACGCCGGTCCGGGTCGAGGGCGCGAAGTCCGGCAAGGACGTGACCATCGCCCTCCCGGCCGTCGACCACGAGCTGGACAAGGGCCACCGGTTGCGCCTGGTCCTCGCCTCCACCGACCTCGCCTACGCCTCACCGGCCGCCCCGGCGTCGTACACCGTCTCTCTCCGGAGCGACCTGTCCGTCCCGACCGCCCCCGGCGTGACGACCGCCGCCGCCCCGCTGCCCGCCTGGGTGTGGTGGCTGCCGCCGACCGGCGCCGTGGCCGCGCTGGCGCTGCTGCTCTCGGCCCGCCGCCGCACCGCCACCCCGCCCTCGGACCCGGCCCTCGCCGACGTCCCGCTGCAGATCACCGGCCTGAGCAAGCGGTACGCCAAGGCGGCCGACCGGTACGCGGTCCGGGACCTCTCCTTCCGCGTGGAGAAGGGCCAGGTCCTCGGCCTGCTCGGACCCAACGGCGCGGGCAAGACGACGACCCTGCGCATGCTGATGGGCCTGATCGTCCCGGACGGCGGCGAGATCCGCGTCTTCGGCCACGCCATCCGCCCCGGCGCCCCCGTGCTCTCCCGTGTCGGCGCCTTCGTGGAGGGCGCGGGCTTCCTGCCCCACCTGTCCGGCCGGGAGAACCTGGAGCTGTACTGGCGGGCCACCGGCCGCCCCGCCGAGGACGCCCACCTGGACGAGGCCCTGGAGATCGCCGGACTCGGCGACGCCCTCGCCCGCGCGGTGCGCACCTACTCGCAGGGCATGCGCCAGCGCCTCGCCATCGCCCAGGCCATGCTCGGCCTGCCGGACCTGCTCATCCTGGACGAGCCGACCAACGGCCTCGACCCGCCCCAGATCCGCGAGATGCGCGAGGTGATGATCCGCTACGCCGCAGCCGGCCGCACCGTGATCGTCTCCAGCCACCTCCTGTCGGAGGTCGAGCAGTCCTGCACGCATCTCGTGGTGATGGACCGGGGCCGCCTCGTGCAGGCGGGCCCCGTCGCCGAGATCGTCGGCTCCGGCGACACCCTCCTCGTCGGCACCGCCGTGCCCCTGGAGGAGCCCGTCGCCGAGAAGGTGGCCGCCCTGCCGGGCGTGGTCTCGGCCGTGCGCACCGACGACGGACTGCTGGTCCGCATGGACGCCGCGAGCAGCCCGGCCCACCTGGTCGCCGAACTCGTACGGCTCGACGTGCCCGTCACCTCCGTCGGCCCGCACCGCCGGCTCGAGGACGCCTTCCTGACCCTGATCGGAGGTTCCGCATGAGCGGCACGACCGCCCAGGGCGGCAGCACCCTCGCCGCGGGCGCCGATGTGGCCTCCGGTTACCGGGCCGGCCGCACCCTGCCGCTGCGCGTCGAACTGGCCCGCCAGCTCAAGCGCCGCCGCACCCTGGTCATGGGCGGCATCCTCGCCGCCCTGCCGTTCGTCCTCGTCGTCGCCTTCGCGATCGGCGGCGAGCCCGAGGGGCGCGGCGACCGCATCACCCTGATGGACACGGCCACGGCGTCCGGGGCCAACTTCGCCGCGGTCAACCTCTTCGTCTCCGCGGGCTTCCTGCTGGTGATCCCGGTCGCCCTGTTCTGCGGGGACACGGTCGCCTCGGAGGCGAGCTGGTCGTCCCTGCGCTATCTGCTGGCGGCGCCCGTGCCGCGGGTCAGGCTGCTGTGGTCCAAACTCGTCGTCGGGCTCGCGCTCAGCCTGGCCGCGATGGTGCTGCTGCCGGTCGTGGCGCTGGCCGTCGGCACGGTCGCCTACGGCTGGGGGCCGCTGGAGATACCCACCGGCGGCGTGCTGGAGGCGGGCACGGCGGCGCAGCGGCTCGTGGTGGTCGTGGGGTACATCTTCGTGTCCCAACTGGTCACCGCCGGGCTCGCGTTCTGGCTGTCCACCAAGACGGACGCTCCGCTCGGCGCGGTCGGCGGCGCGGTCGGCCTGACCATCGTCGGCAACGTCCTCGACGCCGTGACCGCCCTCGGCGACTGGCGCCACTTCCTGCCCGCGCACTGGCAGTTCGCCTGGGCCGACGCCGTACAGCCCCGCCCCGAGTGGTCCGGCATGATCCAGGGCACGGCGATCTCCGTCACGTACGCCCTGGTGCTGTTCGCCCTGGCCTTCCGCGGTTTCGCCCGCAAGGACGTGGTCTCCTAGGTCACCGGAGGATCACCCGCCGGTCTCGGAACCCCCTCGCCGTAGCCCCTTCGAGACCCAAGCGCAACGTCTCGTCGCGCACGTTCCCGCCCGCCGCGCCGTCACAGTCACCGGAAGGCGACACCAACCGGCACAGGGGGCAACGGAGATGAACGCTCACGGAACACGGCGGCTGCGCGGGGCGCTGGTCGCCCTCACCGCGGCCGGCGGCCTGCTGCTCACCGGCTGCAGCGCGAGCCACACCGAGGAGGGCGCCGCGGGCGCGTCCCGCAAGGGCGGTCAGGAGGCGCCGCTGCCCGCCCCGGACAGCGGTCGCGTCACCGGCGGCGGACAGGGGTACGGCGAGGAGGGCTCCGGCGGGCAGGGCGACGAGTCCTCCCGCGAGGTCGCTCCCGCGCCCGACCTGCTGTCCACCTTCGCCCTCGACGTCGACACCGCCTCCTACGGCTACGCCCGCCGCGTCCTCGCCGAGGGCGGCCGGCCCGACCCGTCGACGATCCGTCCCGAGGAGTTCGTCAACAGCTTCCGCCAGGACTACGAGCGCCCCGACGGCAACGGCTTCACCGTCTCCGTCGACGGCGCCCGCACCGGCGAGCGGGACTGGTCCCTGGTCCGCGTCGGCCTCGCCACCCGCGCCGCCGACGAGCGCGAGCGCCCGCCGGCCGCCCTCACCTTCGTCATCGACGTCTCCGGCTCCATGGCCGAACCCGGCCGCCTGGACCTCGCCAAGGAGTCCCTCGGCGTGATGACCGACCGGCTGCGCGACGACGACGCGGTCGCGATCGTCACCTTCACCGACGAGGCCGAGACCGTCCTGCCGATGACCGGCCTCGGCGGCAACCGCGACCGGATCCACGAGGCCGTCGCCGGGCTGGAGCCCTCGGCGTCCACCAACCTCGGCGCGGGCGTCGAGACCGGCTACGCCACCGCCGTCGCGGGACTGCGCGAGGGCGCCACCAACCGCGTCGTCCTGGTCTCCGACGCCCTCGCCAACACCGGCGACACCGACCCCGACGCCATCCTGGAGAAGATCGGCGAGGCCCGCCGCGCCCACGGCATCACCCTCTTCGGCGTCGGCGTCGGCAGCGACTACGGCGACGACCTGATGGAACGCCTCGCCGACCGCGGCGACGGCCACACCACCTACGTCTCCACCCCCGAGGAAGCCCGCGAGGTCTTCTCCCGGGACCTGCCCCGGCACGTCGACCTGACCGCCCGCGACGCCAAGGCACAGGTGGCCTTCGACCCGCGGACGGTCGCCGAGTTCCACCTCGTCGGCTACGAGAACCGCGCGGTCGCCGACGAGGACTTCCGCGACGACCGCGTCGACGGGGGAGAGGTCGGCCCCGGCCACACCGTCACCGCCCTGTACGCGGTGCGCGTCCGGCCCCGCGCCGACGGACACCTCGCCACGGCCACCGTCCGCTGGCTCGACCCGAAAACCCGCGCCCCGCACGAGGAGTCCGGCCGGCTGGATGCCGCCGCCCTCGACGGCTCGGTGCGCGAGGCGTCCCCGCGCTTCCAGGTCGCCGCCGTCGCCGCCTACTTCGCCGACGCCCTGCGCCGCCCGGACCCGCAGGCCCGCCGGCTGCCGGGCGCCCGCCC
Source organism: Streptomyces sp. NPDC046379 (assembly GCF_055587785.1). NCBI lineage: Bacteria > Bacillati > Actinomycetota > Actinomycetes > Kitasatosporales > Streptomycetaceae > Streptomyces > Streptomyces sp. NPDC046379. Next base: position 622,929 of record NZ_JBVJFP010000001.1, on the reverse strand, counting down.
CCTGTCCGAGCTCGCCGAACACGCCGACCGGCTGGCGGCCCTCACCGAGGACGAGGACGTACGGGGACTGGCCGAGGCGGTGGACCGGGCGAGCTGGATCGCCTGAACCGGCGACCGGAATCGAACACTACCCATTGACGCTCCAGTACGCGACAGTAAGTTGACTTGCTGTCAACAACGACGGTCGCCGTCTCGCCACCGGGAGCGCCCATGGGCTTACGCAGGGATCTGAAACGGGCCGAGCGGCGCGCCGGCCTCAGCGCCCGCGCCACGGTCGAGCTGTTCCGGGACGACACCGGCCGGGTCCGTGAGGTGCGCACCGCCCCGCTGGCCCCCGGCGCCCCCGCCGGCAGCCTGGCCGACCTGCCCTACGGCACCGCGGCGGCCGACCCGGGCGCGGTCGTCCTGCGCCGCAGGACGACCCCCTCGGGGCCCTGGCGGCCGGTCACCGCTGCCGCGTTCGCCCGCGAGGTCACCGCCGTCGCCAAGGGCCTCGTCGCCGCCGGGCTCGCACCCGGCGGCCGGGTCGCCGTGATGTCCCGCACCCGCTACGAGTGGACCGTCCTGGACTTCGCGATCTGGGCCGCCGGCGGGGTCACCGTTCCGGTCTACCCGACGGCCTCCATCGAACAGGTGGACTGGATCCTGCGCGACTCGGGCGCCCGGCTCGTCGTCACCGAGACCACGGGCGACACCGCCACCGTCGCCGTCGCCACGGCCGCCCACCCCGTGTCCCCGCGCATCTGGCAGTTCGACGACGGCGCCGGCGCCCTCGTCCACCTCGCCGCACTCGGCGACCACCTCCCGGACGAGGAGGTCACCAAACGCCGTACCGTCCTCAACCCGGGCGCGGTGGCGACCGTCTGCTACACCTCCGGCACCACCGGCCGGCCCAAGGGCTGCGTCCTCACCCACGCCAATCTGCACGCCGAGGCCGCCAACACGGTCGAGCTGCTCCACCCCGTCTTCAAGGCGGTCGGCCGGCGGCCGGCCTCCACCCTGCTCTTCCTCCCCCTCGCCCACATCCTCGGCCGCGCCCTGCAGATCGCCTGCCTCATGGCCCGGATCGAGGTCGGTCACTTCCCGAGCGTCAAGCCCGACGAACTGCGCCCGGCACTGAAGGAGTTCCGGCCCACGTTCCTGGTCGGCGTCCCCCACCTGTTCGAGAAGGTCCACCAGACCGGCCGGGCCACCGCCGAGCGGATCGGCCGCGGCGCGTCCTTCGACCGCGCCCACCGCGTCGCCGTCCGCTACGGCGAGGCGTACCTGAACCGGCTCCTCGGCCGCGGCAGGGGACCCGGCCCCCTGCTGTGCGCCGCGCGGGCGCTGTACGACCTGCTCGTCTACCGGCGCGTGCGCAAGGAGCTGGGCGGCCGGGTGCGCCACGCCGTCAGCGGCGGCTCCCCGCTCGACCGCGAGCTGAACCTGTTCTTTCTCGCAGCGGGGATCGCCGTCTACGAGGGCTACGGACTGACCGAGACCACCGCCGCCGTCACCCTGGTCCCGCCGCGGAGCCCGCGCCCCGGCACGGTCGGCCTGCCGGTCCCCGGCGCCTCGGTGCGCATCGCCGACGACGGCGAGGTGCTCATCAGGGGCGCCACCGTCTTCCGGGGCTACTGGAACGACCCGGCGGCCACCTGCGAGGTCCTGCGGGACGGCTGGTTCGCCACCGGGGACCTCGGGACGCTGGACGCCGACGGGTGCCTCACGATCACCGGCCGGAAGAAGGACATCATCGTCACCTCCGGCGGCAAGAACGTTTCACCGGCGGTGCTGGAGGACCGTCTGCGCAGCCGCCCGCCCATCGGCCAGTGCCTGGTCGTCGGCGACCACCGCCCCTACGTGGCCGCGCTGATCACCCTTGACCCCGAGGCGGTCGCCCACTGGCTGTCCGTGCGCGGGCTGCCCGCCGACACGCCGATGTCCGAGGTGATCGCCGACCCGCGGATGCGGGCGACGGTGCAGCAGGCCGTCGACCACGCCAACGAGGCCGTCTCGCGCGCCGAGTCGATCCGGGCCTTCGCGCTGGTCGAGGGGGCGTTCACCGAGGAGAACGGCCTGCTCACGCCGTCCCTGAAGGTGCGGCGCCAAGCGGCGACGGAGGTGTACGCGCAGCAGGTCGAGGAGCTGTACGCGCAGGCGCGGATCAGGCCGATCGGGTGAACTTCCGCAACCAATTCCCGTGGCGACGGTTGATGAGTCCGAAGGACACACGCGTAGCCCCGAGGAAAGGAACGCGAAGTGAAGACCGACTGAGGGATTTGTCGCTCACCTGGCGGTATTGCGCTGCGCGGAGTGGAGCATCTGAGTGAACTTCCCGGCCTCCCACGTTCCGTGGTTTCTCCGGCTGTCAATTCCTGGTGTGCAGGCTGCAGGTCATGGTGCGAGCCGTTCAGTTGTGCTCGCTCGGCTTATCGGCCGTCACACGGGCATGACCGCAGAGAAGGGAAAGTTCATGAAGAAGAGCGCTGCTGTCGTCGCTGGCGCGATCATGGTCCTCGGTATGGCCACCCCGGCCTTCGCCGACGCAGAAGCCAAGGGTGCCGCAGTCGGCTCCCCGGGCGTTCTTTCGGGCAACGTGGTCCAGGTCCCTGTGCATGTGCCGGTCAATGTGTGCGGCAACACGGTCAATATCATCGCCGCCCTGAACCCGGCAGCCGGCAACAAGTGCGTGAACAAGTAACGTCGTTCCGCACCAGCCGACAGGCTGCGTCACGGCCGGCCTCGGGACCGAATCCATCGGGTCCCGAGGCCGGCTTTTCCCGGTTCTTTCCCTTATTTCTCCAAGCAGGAAGACTAGTAGATTGCGACAGAAGACCCTGAACAGGGGAATGGTCGCGGCGGCCGCCGCGACGAGCATTCTGTCCCTGTACGGCAGCCCCGCCCTCGCCGATTCGCAGGCGGAAGGGGCGGCCAAGAACTCGCCGGGCGTCGCGTCCGGCAACACCGTCCAGGTCCCGGTGCACGTGCCGATCAACCTGTGCGGCAACACCGTGGACGTGATCGCCGCGCTCAACCCGTCGTTCGGCAACGCCTGCGCCAACGACGGTGACGCGGCCGGGACCAAGGACGCCGCCAAGAGCGCGCCCGCCACCAAGAGGTCCGGCGGCACGCCCGAGGACGACACGTCCGGCACGGACCGGGCGGGCGCTCCCGAGGACGACGCGTCCGGCACGGACCGGGCGAGCGCTCCCGAGGACGACGCGTCCGGCACCGACCGGTCGGGCGACGACGGCGGCTACGGCGACATCGACGGCGCCTACGACGACCCGGACGCGTCGGCGGAGGGCCTCAGCGAGGGGTCGCCCGGCGTCCTGTCCGGCAACACCATCCAGGTCCCGGTCGACGTGCCGGTCAACGTCTGCGGCAACAGCGTCAACCTGGTGGGCGCGCTCAACCCGGCGTTCGGCAACGAGTGCGAGAACGGCGACGAGGGCTACGGCACGCCCCCGAAGACGCCGCCGGTGAAGGAGAAGCCCCCGGTCAAGGAGAAGCCTCCGGTCGAGGAGGAGGAGCCGCCCGCCCCGGAGGAGGAGGCCCCGCCGGTTCACGAGGAGCCCCCCGCCCTGCCCGAGACCGGCAGCAGCGAGAACCTCATGGCCGCCTCGGGCGCCGGCGCCGCCATGATCATCGGCGGCGCGATCCTGTACCGCCGCGCCCGCACGGCGTCCCGCAGGTAACCACGCCCGCACCCGCGCACACCCCCACCCCGCCCCGGCGACGCCCGACCGTCGCCGGGGCGGGGTGTTTTCCGGCCCTTCCCGCAAAGGCGGCCGGTGCGGAACGCCCCGAGCGCCGTGCCGCCCACGCGGGAACACCTCGGCGCGGGGCGCTCCAAGGTGCCGTACGGCCTCCCCGGGGGCGCCCCGCGCCGTACCGCGCCCTCAGCCCTGCGCGACCGGAGTCGAACGCCTGCCCCCCGGCGCCGGGATCCGGGCGCTCCACGGGCCCTTGCGCAGGCGGGAGCCGACGCCGCGCAGCACGGTCGGGGCCGTGAACGTCGCGCCGTAGACGAAGCGCATCGACGGGCCGAAGGCCGTCGCCGTGGGCAGACCGGCCAGGAACAGGCCCGGCTGGGAGGTCTCGAAGTCGCGCCCGACCGCGGGGGAGCCGTCGGGTTCCGTGGCGAGCGAGGCGCGCAGCTCGTCGGAGAGGAGACCGAGTCGGTCGGCACGCGGGCGGAAGCCCGTTGCCGCGATGACATGGCCGGTCTCCAGCGAGCGCGTGCCGGCCGTGCCGTCCGCCGCCCGGTGGGCGATCTCCAGGCGCACCCCGTCACCGGCGGGACGGGCCGCCGTGACCTCGTGCCCCAGCAGCACCTCAACCGCCGGTTCCACCCGGTCCCGTACCCACCAGGCGCCCGCCGGGCCCAGGGCCGTCGCCGTGATCGCCGCCCGGCGCCGGCCGGGGAGCCGGTGGAAGAGGCCGGGGCGCTCCGCGTAGAACCAGTTGCGCCAGCCGGGGCCCAGGCCGCTGTGCGGGGAGCGGGCCGACTGCCACCAAGGGCGCTCCCACGGCGGCGGGACGTCGTTCCAGCACAGCCGGTCGGCGCGGGCCAGCACCCGCACGGAGGTGCCCTGTTCGGCGAGCAGCGCCGCCGTCTCCAGGGCCGCCTGACCTCCGCCGACCACCGTGACGTCCCGCCCGCGGAACCGGTCCAGGTCGCGGTGGTCGCTGCTGTGGGTGACGCGGGAGGAGCCGAGGCCGCGCAGCGCCGCGGGGATCTCCGTGAACGGCATGACGCCGACGGCCAGCACGACCGTACGGGCGTACAGGACCGCGCCGTCGTCCAGGACCGCCTCGAAGCCGTCCGGGCAGGGCGCCAGCCGGGTCACCGTCCGCTCGTCGACCTCCGGCACTGCGTGGCGGGCGAACCACAGGCCGTACTCGGCGAAGGTCTCCACCGGGATCGGGTGCCCGTGCCGGGCGTCGACGCCCAGGCCCGCGCAGTACACGTCGAGCCGGCGACGTCCGGTCGGGTCGGACAGGTTGGACGCCCACGGCTCCGACTTCAGGAACATGCCGCGCGGCATGTGGTCCCGCCAGGACGCCATCGGCCGCCCGTGCACGCACAGCCGCAGGCCCGCGGCCGCGGCGTGCGCCGCGACGGACAGTCCGTAGGGGCCCGCGCCCACCACCAGGAGGTCGTACATCAGCAGTTGCTCGCTTTCTCGTCGTCGGTCAGGGCGGCCGGCACGGCGGCCGGCTCGGTGGTCGGCGGGGCCTGGCGGGCAGGTGGGACGGGAGCCTGCACGGGGGCCGCCGGCCGGGTGTGCAGCCGCTCGGCCAGCCGGCGCAGCACGTGCCGGGTCCACAGGGCGCTCATGGCGAAGCCGGGAGCGAGGTCGTCGCCGGCGTGCCAGGCCAGCTCCCGGCCGCCGCGCGTGGGGCGCGGCAGGTTCAGCGGGGCGTAGTTCTCCACGACGAACGTCCGCCCGGGCCGCGGCGCCCCCTCCGGCAGCGGCCGGTGCGTCAGGTCCAGGTGCAGGGCGCGGACGACGTCCAGTCCGGCGGCGTCGGCGAACAGCCGGAACTGCGCGCCGGGGCGCGGGTTGAAGTCCAGCAGGTGGTAACGGCCGGTCGTGGCGCAGCGCCGGAAGTCCAGGTCGAGGACGCCCCGGTAGCCGAGCGCGGCGACGACGCGCTCGGTCAGCGCCGTCACCTCCGGGTTCGGGGTCCACTCGCCGACCGCCGTCAGCCCGGCGGTGCGGGGCCAGGCGTGCAGCTTGCGCCCCGTGCCCCCGCCGCGCACCGCGCCGGACCGGTCGGCGTAGCCGTGGCTGAACCAGTCCAGATCGGGCCCCGGCGGCAGGAACTCCTGGAGCAGCAGCCGGCTGCCCGCCTCCGGGGAGCGCTCGTACAGCTCCCGCGCCTCCTGCGGAGAGCGCACCAGGACCGTGCTGCGCAGTCCGCCGCCGGGCGGCAGCAGCCAGGGCCGGCTCCACTTGGCCACCACCGGCAGCCCGAGCCGCCAGGCGTCCGAGGCGGCTTCCGCGGGGCCGGCGGGGATCAGCGTCCGCGGGTGCGGCACGTCGAGCGTGGCGCACAGGGCGGCCAGTTCGGCCTTGTCGGCGACGCGTTCGGGCAGCGCGGCCGGCGATTCCGGGAGCAGGTAGGAGGGCGCGAGGACCTCCCGCGCGCTGTCCACCGCGACGGCGCCCGCGTCGTCCATCGGGATCAGCACGGCGGGCCGCTCCACCTTCGCGGCCACCCGGCGCAGCACGGCGGCGACCTCCTCGGCCGTGGCGTCGGGGGCGGGCGGCGGATGCAGCCGGGTGACGTACCGGGAGCTGCGGACGGGACTGCCCGCGCAGTCGGCGACGACGTGCACGTCCACGCCGGCTCTGCCGAGCGAGCGCACGGCGCCGAGGGTGCCGTGGTGAAAGGGATTCCGGTCCGTCCGCAGCAGGACCGCGGGGACTCGGGTGTCGAACAACGACACGGTCGTATTTCCTTCGGGTCGATTTCACCCGTGCGGACCGGCGACACACTCGTACGCCACAGCCGCACTGGCGGAAAGCACACTCATATGACTGGGTGTCAGTAACTGACCGAGTGGAGAGGAGCAGGCATGGCCGCAGAGCAGCGACGGTCCCGGTTGCGCCGGGCGGCGTGCGTCGTGGCGACGATCGCCGCGTCGGCCGCCCTGGCCGCGGGTCCGGTGTTCGCCGCGGGCCTGGGCGTGGTGGTGACCCCGCCGTCCGCTCCGCCGCCGCCCCCGCCGGCGACCCGGCCGATGCCGTTGCCGCCGGCCGCCCCCGAGGCGGAGGCCGAGGCCGAGCCCGCCTTCGGCGCCTACCTCCACTACGGGGAGCAGGGCGTGGCCCGGATGGCCGAGCTGAGCCGCTGGCTGGGCGGCGCCGACCTGCGGGTCGGGCACACGTATCTGCCGGGCGACCGGTGGAGCAACATCGAGGGCGCGCCGGCGTTCCTCCAGGCCTGGGCCGACTGGCGCGCCGCGCGCGAGGACCGGATCTTCGTCCTGAACGTCCCCATGCTGGAGGGCAACGAGGAGAAGTTCGACGACGCCGAGGTGCGGGCGCTGCTGCGGCAGGGCGCGGCCGGGCGGTTCGACCACCACTTCCGCGCGCTCGCCCAGCGGCTGGTGGGGCTCGGGTTGACGGACACCGTCCTCGTGCTCGGCTGGGAGATGAACGGCGAGACCTACACCCATCGCTGCGGGCCCGACCCCGTGGCCTGGAAGCGGTACTGGAACCGGATCGTCACCGCCATGCGCGCCGTGCCGGGCCAGGAGTTCCGGTTCGACTTCGCCCCCAACCGCGGCCGGGACGCCATCGCCTGGACCGAGTGCTATCCGGGCGACGACACGGTCGACGTCATCGGCATGGACTCCTACGACCAGCCGGAAGGGGTCACCTTCGACGAACAGGTGAACGAGCCGTACGGCCTCCAGGACCACGTCGACTTCGCGAAGGCGCACGGCAAGCCGGTCTCGTACCCCGAGTGGGGCCTGTTCCGCAACGACGACAACCCCGTCTACATGCAGCGCATGCTCGACTGGATGGACCGTCACAGGCCCCTCTACAACACGCTCTCCGACTACTGCCCGCACGGGGTCTGGCAGTGCGACGCGAACCCGCAGTCGGCCGCCGTCTACCGGTCGTTCCTCTACGGCCGCGGCGCGGAGAAGAAGCCCGCCGACCAGGTCACGCCGCCACCGGCGCCCACGGTGCCCACCGAGCCGCCGCAGGACTGCTCGCCCCTGATGCCGGACGACTGGATGGAGCACTGGCTCGGCGGGGAGCTGTGCGTGAAGCTCGACTGGTGGTCGCGCATCCGGTGACCGTTCCCCGGCGGGTTCCGGTGACCGTGCTTCAGGAACTGCGGTCACCGTCGCGCTCCTTCCGGCGGCGCAGCAGCTCCCCGCCCAGCCGCCGCAGGCCCGCCCCGTACAGCGCGGCCCGCAGCAGCGGGGCCGTGCGCCGCCGGGCCAGCAGCAGCCGCCTGTTGACCACCGGCTCGGGGCGCCAGTGGTGCTTGTACGGCTCGTTGCCGCGCAGCAGGCTCAGCGTGCCGGGTCCGCCCGGCCGGACGTGCTCGGCGCAGGCGTCCAGCAGCATCACCGCCACGTCCGCCCTGCGCTCCCGCAGCCGCGGATGGGCGCCGTACAGGTAGCCGCCCGCGAGCCGCCGGGACAGCAGCGTCAGGTCGACGGCCACCACCTCGCCGTCCAGCCGGAACTCCGTCACCACGGCGTCCCCGGAGAGCACCATCGGCCCCGCCGAGCGCACCAGATGGTCGCGGAACCGGGGCCGCAGGTGCTCCGGCGTCACCCCGCGCCCCTCCCACTGCAGCCGGTGCAGCTCCAGCATCCGGCCCAGCGCGCGCTCCGCCTCGCCCGGCGGTACGACGCGCCGCTCGACGCCGAGGGCCTGCAGCTTGCGGAGCTTGGCGCGGAACCGTTGCCGGGCCTTGGCCGACGGCAGCCGGTCGATCAGGCCGTCCATGGGCAGGGCGGGCAGTTCCAGGCAGACCGAGTCGTCCACGCGCCGGCGCGGGCCGGTCCAGCGGTCGTAGACGCGTTCGACGGCGGCGCCCGGCCGGACCTCCCGGAAGTCGATCAGCGCGGTCCGGGCGGCCTGGGCGAGCCCTTCGGTGAGCGCGGCGACCGCGGCCTCCCCGTGCTCGTCGTCGAGCAGGACGTCCGCGTAGTCGGAGATCGGCCCGCCGAGCGGGACCAGCGCCGGCAGCGGGCGGCGCACACGCATCAGCGGGGCCGCCGCGACGAGTTCACCGCCGGAACCGCCGAGGGCACCCGAGCCGTCGGAGACGCCCGCGCCGCCCGCGTCGTGGGCACGGACCAGGATCAGCCTCAGCCCGCCCGGGCTGCCGTACGACAGCCACCAGGAGTGCAGCCAGGCGTGGCTCTGGAACGGCGTCGCGGAGGGCGAGCGGGCGTGGAGGCGGGCCCAGGCGGGGGCGAGGCCGGCGAAGGCGCGCTCGTCGGTGACGACCTCCGTGCGGTAGACCGGCGCCGGGGGACGCCGTACCGGCGCCGCCTCCGTGCGGTAGCCCGCCGTCACAGCGGCCGGTGGGCGTCGACGGAGACGGCCGGGCCCGGCACGGAGGCGGCGCGGCCCGGGTCCTCGGCGGCGCGCCGGGGCCTGACCAGCAGTGCCAGTCCGCCCAGCAGCCCGCCCGCGCTCGCCCCGACCAGCCCGGTCACCGGCGCGGACGCGGAGGACGGCTCGGCGGGTTCGGGGGCGCGGGCGAACTGCCGCAGCTCGACGCGGGTGTCGTCGGAGGCGTCGCCCGCGTGCCGGGTCAGGGCGCGGGCGACCGCGTTGGCCATGTCGGCGGCGACGTCGGGGCGTGCCGAGTCCGCGGAGACGGCCACCATCGGGGCGTCCGGCGAGGTGGCGGTGCGCACGCTGTCCCGGAGGGTGCCGACGGGGACGCCCGCCCACACCTGCGCGTCCCCGAGCACCGCCAGCTGCGTGGCGACCTTGCCGTACGCCTGCGCGAAGCCCAGGGCCGCGGCCGGGTCCGACTTCTCGGTGGGGACGGCGACGACATAGCTGGTCGCCGTGTAGGTGGGCGTGTGCAGCACGCCGTACGCGCCGCCGAGCAGTCCGCCCGCGAGGACGCCGGCCGCGAGCAGCGACCACGGGGGCAGCGTCCGCAGGCGGGACAGCGGGCCGGGGGCGGGGGTGTCGGTCATGACGTGCGGGCTCCCTGGGGTGACGGAGACGGGGACGGTGAAGGGGCCGCTGCCGGTGACGCGGCCACGGCCGGGGGAGGGGCCGGGACCGAGGGCGCCGTCGCCGGCGGGCGCGGGGCGGCGAGCGCGGTCGCGTAGACGTCCATCAGCCGGGCGGCGCTGCGGGTGATGCAGTAGTGCCGGGCGGCGTCGGGGGCGGTGCGGGGGCGCGGGCCCGCCGCGCGGGTCTCGGCGACGGCGCGGGCGAACTCCTCCGGGCCGCCGGTGATCCGGCGCGCGCCGGGCGCGCTGTGCGGGGGCAGGTCCTCGACGGCCGGGCAGGACGCGTACAGCACCGGCAGCCCCGACGCCAGCGCCTCCACGACCGCCAGCCCGAACGCCTCCTCGGGCGAGGGCGAGACCAGCACGTCCATCGCGTCGGTGAGGGACGGCAGGTCGGGTCCGGGGGAGCCGTCGGGCAGATAGGGGCGTTCGCCGGTGAACAGGACCCGGTCGGCGACCCCGGCCTCGTGGGCGGTGCGCCGCAGCACGTTCTCCTCGGGGCCGCCGCCGACCAGCAGCAGCCAGTGGTCGCGGGGGAGGAGGGCGAGGGAGTGCACGGCGACGTCGAAGCGCTTGCCGGCGGCGAGGCGTCCCACCGCCCCGACGACGTACGCGCCGCCGGGCAGTCCGAGCCGCTGCCGGGTGCGCAGCCGCCGCACCGGGTCGAAGCGGAAACGGTCAAGGTCGATGCCGTTGGGCACCACCTCGACGCGGGCCGCGGGCACGCCCCAGCGGCGCAGCCGGTCGGCGACCGTGGGGGAGACGGCGACGGTGGTGCTGCCCAGGCGCTCCCCGGCGAGGTAGAGCGCGCGCACGCCCGGTGTCAGCCGGCGGCCCTCCATCCGGGAGTCGCCGAGGGAGTGCTCGGTGGCGACGACCGCCCGCACCCCGGCGATGCGGGCGGCGATCCGGCCGTAGAGGCAGGCCCGGTACAGGTGGGTGTGGACCAGGTCGTAGCCGCCGGCGCGGATGTGGCCGACCAGCCGGGGCAGCGCGGCCAGGTCGCTGTTGCCGGCCATGCCGAGGCAGGTCACGCGCACCCCGTCGGCGGCCAGTCCCTCGGCGACCGCGCCCGGGTTGGTGAGCGTCAGGACGTCGCAGTCGACGGGCAGATGCCGCAGCAGCAGCCGCAGTTGCTGCTCCGCGCCGCCGACGCCGAGGCCGGTGATGATGTGCAGCGCCCTCATCACACGCCCTCCACGGGACGGCGGCGCAGCCGGTGCAGCCGGTGCTTCAGCAGCAGCCGTACGCCGGTGTCCCGCTGCCCGATGTGGACGCGGGGCAGGGCGTGCGGGCCGGTGAGCGGGCCGGGGTCGATCGCGCAGGCGTACGCGTACCCGGCGTCCCGCACGGCGCGCACGGCGCGTTCGTCGAGCGTGCCGTACGGGTAGCAGAACCCGGCGACCGGAGCACCGGTCAACTCCGAGAGCAGCGCTCTGCTGTCGGCGGTCTCGGCGCGCAGGGTCGCGTCGTCGGCGCGGGTGAGGTCGACGTGCGTCAGCCCGTGCGAGCCGATCTCCACGCCGGCCTCGGCCGCCTGCCGGACGCCGTCCGCGGTCAGCAGCGGCTTGCGCGGGCCCAGCGGGTCCCAGGCGTTGTCGCCGCCGAGCCGTCCCGGCAGCACGAACAGGGTGGCCGAGCAGCCGCGCCGCAGCAGTACCGGCAGCGCCGCCCCGACGAAGTCGGCGTAACCGTCGTCGAAGGTCAGCCCCACCAGGCCCGCGTCCTCCCCGCGGGCGCGCGCGGCGAGCAGCTCGGCCACGGACACGCCCCGCAGCCCGCGCCGGCGCAGCCAGTGGAGCTGGTCGTCGAGGCGGTCGGGGGTGACGGTGATGCGGTAGGGGTCGTTCGAGCAGTCGCCCACCGAGTGGTACATCGCCACCCAGGGGACGGGAGCGGGGCGGGGTGCGACACGTGTGCCGGCGTCAACGGGTACGGACATGCGGAAGCCTTCGGGTCGCGGAACGTACATGACGGAGTGCCGAGGTCACGCCCTGGTCGCCCAGGGCGCGCCCGAGCAGGGCGAAGACGACGATCACGGTCGGGCAGCCGGCGAGCAGACCTGCCGCCGGCGCGTCGGCCCGGCTCGCGGCGTACGCCCCGGCCGCCGTGGCGACCGCCGCCGCGAGCACCGGCCGGCCCAGCGCGCCGAGCACCCGCCGCACCCGCACCGGCACGACGCTGTGCGGCGCCCGCCGGCCCCCGCGCTCGCGCATCCCGGCGAGCAGCAGCGCGGCGGTCAGGGTGATGCCGGCGGCATTGGCGGCGGCGATCCCGTGGACGCCCAGCGGACCGGCGCTCAGCGCGCCGATGCCCGAGGTGGCGGCGATCCCGGCGGCCATCGCGCCGAGCGGGTACCAGGAGGGCCGGCCGTCCGAGAAGTACGAGCGGACCAGCGCGCCCACCAGCGTCTGGCCGAGCAGCCCGAGCGCGTACACCCGCATGACGCTCGCGGTCGCCGCCGTGTCCGCCGCGCCGAACGCGCCGCGCTGGAACAGCACCTCGACGATCTGCGGGGCGCACGCGACGACCACGGCGGCGCCCAGCAGCACCATGCACGCCGCCAGCGCCAGGTCACGCTCCACCCGGTCCCGGGCCCGCCCGGTGTCGCCGTCGGCCAGGGCCCGCGCCACCACCGGGAAGGTGACCGTGCACAGCATCAGCGACAGCGTCATCGGGACCTGCGCGACCTTCTGCGCGTAGTTCAGGTGCGAGATCGCCCCCGGCTCCAGATGGGAGGCGAGGAAACGCTCGATGAGCACCTGCGACTGACGGCACAGCGCGAACAGCAGCACCGCGCAGACGACGGCGGCGCCCATTCGCCGCTCCGGCCCGGACGCCGCCCCGGCCGCCCCGACGGCCGCCTTCCCGCGCAGCTCCCGCCACAGCGCCGGCAGCTGTACGGCCACCATCAGGCAGCCGCCCGCCGCCACGCCCACCGCCGCCGAGCGCACCCCCCAGCGCCCGCCCAGCGCGACCATCGCCGCGATGATGCCGGCGTTGTAGGCGACGTAGATCGCCGCCGGCGCCAGGAAGCGGCGGTGGGCGCGCAGGGCCGCGCTGCAGTACCCGGCGAGCCCGAAGCTGAGGAGACAGGTGGCGGTCAGGCGGGTGCAGTCGACGGCGAGGGAGCGGTCGGACAGGCCCGGAGCGAGGGCGGCGACCAGCTGCGGGGCGGCGAGCGCGGTCAGGGCCGACGCGGCCACCAGTGCCGACGCCACGCGGGGCAGGGACGTGCCGACCAGGGCGCGGACCGGGTCGCCGGGGGCGCCCTGCGCACGCCGGGCCAGGGCAAGGCTGAACGCCGGGATCAGCGCCAGCGCCAGACCGTCCTCGATGAGCAGCGTCGCCGCGAACTCCGGGACGGTCCAGGCCACCAGGAAGGCGTCCGTCTCGGTGCCGGCGCCGAACAGCCGGGCCAGCGCCTGGTCGCGGGCGAGCCCCAGCAGCGCGCCGGCGACGGAGAGGGCGGCGGTGACGAGGGCGGCCCGGGCGAGGAAGCCGCGCGTGGCGGCGCGCTCCCCGGGAGGGCTCTGCGCGGGCCGGACGACGGCCGTGTCCTGCGAAGTCACCGTCATCGCCGCGACGCCCCCTCGGCCCGCCCGCCGGACAGCGCCCACCAGGCCGCCGCCCCGAAACCCACCGCCGTCAGCGTCGTGGAGGGCCCGCCGATGTCGGCGTAGCAGAAGTCGGTCAACTGCCACACCAGCAGCCCGCAGGCGACCAGCGCGCAGTCCGGCCCGCCGCCCCGCCGCCGGCACCGCAGCAGCCCCCGCAGGGCGCACACCAGCAGCGCCAGCCAGCTCCCCACGAGCGTCAGCAGCCCGATCAGCCCCTGCTCGCTCAGCACCAGCAGATACATGTTGTGCGGCGACAGCAGCGGCTGGCGCCGGTAGGCCACGCCCGCGCCCTCGGTGTCGCTGCCCGACGACAGAGCCAGCGGGGCGTGCGCGTCCCGGTGCTCGGGAAAGCCCTTCAGCCCCACCCCGGTCAGCGGCCGCTCGCGCCACATGCCCACGGCCGCCGCCCACATGCTGTACCGGTCGGTCACCGACTGGTCGGGGGAGTCGGCGACCTGCGTGATGCTGGCCATCCGCTCCTGCAGCAGCGCCGTGCCCACACCGAACCCGCCCACCAGCACCACGCCCGCCGCCACCGCCGCCGCGCCCACCGCGAGCGCCCGCCGCGCCCCGGCGAGGGCCAGCTGCACCGCGCAGGTCAGCGCGGTGGCGATCCACGCGCCCCGGCTGAACGACAGGGCGAGCGGCGGCAGCAGCAGGAGCGCGCACCCGGCCGCCGCCCACCGATGCCTCACCGACGCCCCGCCGCCGAGGGCCAGCCCGAGCGCGCAGACCACACCGAGGGAGACCACGCTCGCCATCCCCATGACGTCCTGCGGTCCGAAGGTGCCGACAGCGCGGATCGGCTGCCCCTGGTACGAGGCCCCGGTCCCGGTCGCGTACTGGTGCACGCCGACCGCCCCCTGCCACACGGCGAGCCACACCAGCGACCAGGCCACCAGCCGGAAGTCGCCCCGGCCGCGGATCAGCAGCAGCACGGCCGCCGGCACCAGCACGAACACCTGGAGGTAGCGCCCCAGGCCGGTCAGCCCCGCCCCCGGCGACGCCGCCCCGGCCGCCGCCACGGCCAGGCCCGCCACCGGCAGCCCCAGCACCAGCGCGGCCGTACGGGACAGCGGACGGCGCCGCTGCCGCAGCAGCCGTACGACGCAGAACCCGACCAGCACGGCGGACGCCGCGTCGGCGGGGGTGGCCCCGCCCCCGCCGCCGGGGCCCACGGGCAGCCCCAGCAGGGCGACCACCGCCACCACGGGCAGCACGGGCGTGGCGGGCAGCGGGAAGGGGCGGGGCAGCGCCGGGGCCAGGCTCATCGCTCAGCTTCCCGTCTGGCGCACGAGCGCGGTCGCGGTGCGCAGCAGGATGCAGACGTCCTGCCACAGCGACCAGTCGTCGATGTAGGCGTTGTCGAACCGCGCCCGGTCCTCGATCGAGGTGTCGCCGCGCAGCCCGTTGATCTGGGCGAGACCGGTCAGCCCGGCCGGCATCCGGTGGCGGGCCGCGTAACCCGGGTAGGTCTGGCTGAACTGGGCGACGAAGTAGGGCCGTTCGGGACGCGGGCCGACCAGGCTCATGTCGCCCCGGAAGACGTTCCACAGCTGGAGCAGTTCGTCCAGCGACGTCCGGCGCAGGAAGCGGCAGAACCACGGCATGTCGTGGGCGTTGGCCACGCTCCAGCGGGTCGCCGCCTCGTGCTCGTCCACCGGGCGGTGGGTGCGCAGCTTCAGCAGCGTGAACGGGCGGCCGTCCAGGCCGATCCGCTCCTGCCGGAACACCACGCCCGGCCCGTCGTTGATCCGCAGCACCAGCGCGCACACCAGCAGCAGCGGGCTGACCGCCAGCAGCAGCGCCCCGGACACCACCACGTCCAGCACCCGCTTGCCGGCCCCGCCGCGCCGCCCCGCGCCCCAGTCCAGGGGGCGGCAGGAGAAGCCGGCGAGGTGTTCGCGCGCCCCGTGGGAGGGCGGGTCGGCGTCGAGTTCCCACACCGTGCACCCCGACTCGGCGAGCGCCCGCAGCACGGGCTCCTGCTCGGACCGCACGCTGGGGTGCACGGCGAGGACGTCGCGGACGCCGTTCTGGATCAGCGCCCGCTGGACCTCCTCCCCGGTCGTCAGCACCGGCAGCCCTTCGCCGCCGTCCGCCCGCTCGGTGACGATCCCGACCGGCCGCACCCCGCACGCCGGGTGCCGCAGCACCGCCGCGGCCACCCGCCGCGCGGTCGCCGCCGGACCGACCACCAGCGCCGCGCGCGGATGCCGCAGCAGCGCCGCGCGCCGCCGCCGGTGCACGAGGGCGCGGGCCGCGCAGCCTGCTGCGGCGTGCACCAGGTACCCGGCCGCGAGGGTGCGGGCGGGCAGGGCGTGCTGCGGGGCGCACGCGGCGGTCAGGGCGGCGAGGGCCAGCCAGGCCACCGCGATCCGCCCGCACACCGTCGGCAGTTCGTCCAGCACGCCCTGGAGCCGCCGGGGCGGCCGGTGCGGGCGCAGCAGCAGCGCACCGGCCACCAGCAGGGCCACCTGGAACGGGCGCTGCCCGGCGAGGACCGCGGCGGCCGGCAGGGCGGCGGCGAGGTCCGCGGCCAGCAGCGGCAACGGAGACGGCGGACGGACCGGGGGCCGGCGGACGGGAAACCGGAACCCGGCGCCGGCGCGGCCGGGCGCGGGCAGGACCGAGACGTGCGCGCCGGGCGCCGGGACGGTGCCCTGCGCGGGGTCGGCGGCGGTGCTTTCCGTACTCACGGGTGGCTGGGCTCCCTGTGCTCGGTGGGCACGGCGTGTGCCGCGGGCCCGGCGGCCGGTTGCGGGTGGTGGGGGTGGGTGGCCGCGCGGGCCGTGTGCCGTACGTCGTGCGTGGGGGTGGTGGTGGTCGCCGGGGTGCCGGTGGCCGGTTGCGGGTGGCGGGGATGGGTCGCCGCGCGGGCCGTGTGCCGCACGTCGTGCGTCGGGGCAGGCGCGGGGGCTGCGGTGGTCGCCGGGGTGCTTTCCGTACTCACGGGTGGCTGGGCTCCCTGTGCTCGATGGGCACGGCGTGCGCCGCGGGGACGGCCGGGACCGCGCCCAGCAGCGCGCGGTACAGGTCCGCCACCGCCTCGGCGGTCCGCCGTACGTCGTGCGCGGCCAGGACGTGGCGCCGGCCCCGCTCGCCGAGCGAGGCGCGCAGCGGCGGGTCGGCGAGCAGCGCGGCGATCGCCCGGGCCAGCGCGGCCGGGTCCTCCGGCGGTGTCAGGCAGTGCGCGGCGTGCCCGGGCGGCAGGCTCTCGCGGGCGCCGTCCACGTCCGTCACCACGACGGCCCGCCCGCAGGCCATCGCCTCCAGCGGGGCCAGCGCCATGCCCTCCCAGCGGGACGGCAGGACGACGAGGTCGGCCGCCTGGTACCAGGGCACGGGATCGGCGACGTCCCCCGCGAACAGCACCGGCTCCGGGGCGCGCAGTCGGTGGCGGTCCGGTCCGTCGCCGACCAGCGCGAGCCGCGCCCCCGGCCTCCGCCAGACCACCTCCTCCCAGGCCGCCAGCAGGACGTCCTGGCCCTTCTGCCGGCACAGCCGCCCCACGCAGACCACGAGGGGCGCCTCCGGATCGTCGTCCGGGAGCAGCGCGGCCCGGGCGGCGGCGGAGGGGGCGGGGCGGAAACGCGCGGTGTCGATGCCGTTGGGGACGACCGTCCACCGCGCGCGGACGCCGGCCCGCTCCCCCGTCTCCCGCTCGGCGGCGCTCACGCACACCGTCCGGTCGGCCCAGCGCGCCCCGAACCGCTCCCACCCCAGCGCCAGCGCCGCGGTGGGTCCGCCGACCGCCTCGAACGACCAGGCGTGCGGCTGGAACACCGTGGGGATCCGCCCCCGCACCGCGAGCCGCACCGCGAGCCCCGCCTTCGCGCTGTGCGCGTGGACCAGCGCGGGCCGCACCTCGTCGACGAGCCGCGCGAGCCGGCGCACCTCACCGGGCAACGACAGCCCCGGCGCGCGCGTCGCCCGCCACGGCCGCACCTCGGCGCCCAGCGCCCGCAGCGCACCGGCGAGCGGCCCGTCCGGGCAGGCGACGGCGACGCGGAGCCCGGCGGCGAGCTGAGCCCGGGTCAGATCGGTGACGTACCGGGCGACACCGCCGTCCACGGGCTGGGCCACGTGCAGGACCCGTGGCGGGGGATCGGTTGCTGACTGGTGCATGCGCGGTCTTCCTCGCTCACGAGTGCGGCTCGGGACGGGCGGGCGGAACGGTCACCGTGAGGCGCCCGCGGCGACGAAGAGCACCCCGGCCCAGGCCTCGTCGCTCCCGCCGGTCAGCCGCAGGGCGATGCGGTGGGCGCCGGTGCGCGCGGCGTCGCCGAGGCCGAACACGTCGGAGTCGTAGCCGAGGGTGTGCGCGTACGCCGGGACCCGTTTGCCCGACGCCCCGCTGATGGTCGAATTCAGCACGTCGTCGCGGGGGTTGGCGGCGTCGCCGAGCAGCGCGGGGGCCGCCCGGCCGGTGAACAGCGCCAGCGACTCCCCGGTACGGCCGCGGTCACCGTCGTAGGCGACCAGGCCGACCTGACCGGTCGCGTCCGGCGGCAGGCCCGGCAGCAGGATCTCCCGGCCCGCGCCGAGGACGTCGAACCCGTCCCACAGCGACAGCAGGCGCAGCGGCTCCTTCGGGTTCGCGTACGCCACGACGAGCGTCCAGCCGCCCCACGCCCCGGCCGCCGACCTGCCCATCGCCACGTTGAGCTGCGCCACCGTGTACAGGCCCGGCCCGCTGCGCCGCACCAGGCCGGTGACGTCCGCCGAGGCCTGGTAGGCGTCCGCCTCCGGGGCCACCCGGTGGCCCACGACGGTGTCCGCGAGGACCTCCTGGTACCGGCCGCCGGGTTCGGCGACCAGCACGCGCGCGTTGTCCTCGCTCGGCTTCTGCTCGCCGACGCGCAGATTGCCGCCCCAGTACAGCCGCGCGTACGACACCGAGGAGCCCTTGGGCAGCCGGACCTCCGCGCGGGAGGAGTTGTAGGTGTTCGGGTCGCGGTCGACGTCGACGTAGGTCATCTGGAAGTCGCCGTTGACCGCCGGGCGGCCCGCGCGGGCGGCCGGGCAGACAGCGGCGCCGGCCGCGGACCGGGGCGCCGGACGGCAGGTGACGGCGGTGTTCGCCGCGCGGACGATGCCGCCGCGCTGCACCGCCCCGTACCGCTGGGCGAAGGGGACGTGTTCCGCCTCCGGCACGGGCGGCGCGCCCGCGCGGGCGGCGGCCGGTGCGGCGATCGCCGCGAGGGCGAGGGCGCCCGCTGCCGCGCGGCGCAGCAGCGGACCCAGGGAGTTGCTCATGACCGGCGTTGCCCTTCCGGGAAGCGGCCCCCTGCAAGGGGCGCGTCGGACGAGCGGCAACTCTAGCCACTAACCGGACTAATACCTCGAAACCCCTCAATCGTGTCGGATTGGTGAAACTGTCCCACCTGTCACATCACCCCTTTGGGGGCGCAACTCCCGGCCCTCCCGCGCGTTGACACAACGCCGGGCATCCGCCCGGATATTTTTGTGTCAACCCCAAGGAGCATTTCTCCATGTCGCGTATCGCGAAGGGCCTGGTTCTGACCTCCGTCGCCGCTGCCGCCGTGGCCGGCACCGCCGGTGTGGCCACCGCCGACAGTGGCGCCAAGGGTGTCGCCGCCCACTCCCCGGGCGTGCTGTCGGGCAACGTCATCCAGGTTCCGGTTCACATCCCGGTCAACGTCTGCGGCAACACCGTCAACATCGTTGGTCTGCTGAACCCGGCGTTCGGCAACGAGTGCACGAACAAGTAGCGTTCTCCGCGCTCCGGCCGGCCGCTCTTCCCTGACGGGAGGGCGGCCGGTTCCTTTTGGCGCCCTCTTTCTTTTTGTATTTCTTATGCATTCCGAGGGTTCGGAAATCCGAACGGGCCGCAGAAACCCTCTGCGGGCAGGGTTTCCGCTCCGGCCGGAAATCGTTGGGCAGGGCGCAACAATTTCCTCCGGCGGCCCCGGCCGCCGACGAAAGGACCACGATGAAGCCTCTGCAGGCCGCCGCTGTCGTTGCCGGATCCCTCGTCGTCGCCGGCGCCGCCGCGCCCGCGTTCGCCGCCCCGGCCGGCCCCACCCCGCCCACCAGCGTCACCGGCGCGGTGAAGACGATCACCTCCCAGCCCGTGGACGTCATGCCGCTGCGGCAGGAGACGCACGCGCTCGACACCGAGAAGGAGGGCTCCGTGCTGCACACCGCCAACAGCACGACCGAGAGCCTCAACCGGGCCCGCCTGCTCGGCGGCATGCCGGTGCGCTGACGCCCGGGACCGCCGGCGCGTGCGTCGCTCGATCGGGTGGAGCGGGCCGGGGCCGTCGTCCGCACGGGTGAGAACCCGGCGGGCCGCCCCGGGCCCCGCCACTAAGGTCGCGCCGTGACCACCGCACCCGGCGCGACCCGCCCCCTCCCGATGCCGCCGGCCCGCGGCCCGCGCTCCTGATGGCCCGCACCGCCGCCCACCGCGCCCGCCCGCCGGCCCCCACCGCCGGCGCCGGCCGCGCCCTCGCGGTGCTGCTGGTGCTCACCGGAGCCGCGGGGCTGCTGGCCTCCTGGGTCATCACCCTGGACAAGTTCAAACTCCTCGAGGACCCGGACTTCACCCCCGGCTGCAGCCTCAACCCGGTGGTGTCCTGCGGCAGCGTCATGGAGAGCGACCAGGCCGCAGCGTTCGGCTTTCCCAACCCCATGCTCGGACTGGTGGCGTACGGCATGGTGGTCTGCGTCGGCGTGAGCCTGCTGGCGGGCGCGGTCCTCCCCCGCTGGTACTGGCTGCTCTTCGCGGCAGGCTGTCTGTTCGGCGTCGGATTCGTGTCGTGGCTGCAGTTCGAGTCGCTCTACCGGATCAACGCGCTGTGCCTGTGGTGCGTCCTGGCGTGGATCGCCACGATCCTCATGTTCTGGTACGTCGTCTCCTTCGCCGTACGCCGCTCCTTCCTCCCCGCGCCGCCCGGACTGCGCACAGTGCTCGACGAGTTCACCTGGATCCTGCCGGCGGTGCACCTCGGGGTGATCGGCATGCTGATCCTGACCCGCTGGTGGGACTTCTGGACGAGCTGACCGGACGGCCGGCCGCCGGTCGGATGGTCCGCCGGTCGGATGGTCCGTCTGGAGGCGTGCGGGGTTCGGGAACGGGGCCGGACGGTTATGGCGGTACGGACCACCCGAACCGCACGAGGAGCACCCCATGGCCGTCAACGCGGGCGAACCCAGACCCCGGCGGAACGTGATGCGAGGCCTGCTCGGCTCGGCCGCCGCCCTCGCCCTGGCCCCCGTCGTCGCGGCGTCCCCTCCCCCCGAGGAAGCACTCCCCGAAGAACCCCGCGAGGTCGTGGTGTTCGAGGAGGTGTACCGGGGCCGCAGAATCCGCGGCGTCAGGTCCCTCGGGGACCAGGAGGTGCGGGTCACCGTGGACGGCCGGCCACTGCATCTGATGCGCCGCGCGGACGGCGGCTGGCTCAGCACGGTCGACCACTACCGCTCGTACCCGACCCCGCAGGAGGCCGCCCGCGCGGCCGTCGACGAACTGGGCCCGGGCGAGTCGCTGCGGGAGCCGCACGACGCCGGAGGGGGACACCGTGGCGTACGTCCGTAGGGACGTCAGCACGCTGACACGCGCAGAGAAGCGGCGCTTCGTCAACGCCCTGCTGGTGCTCAAGCGCCGCGGCGAGTACGACGAGTTCGTGCGCACGCACATCGCGTTCTACACGGCCGACGGCGAGGACGGCCTGCGCACCGCCCACATGACGCCGTCGTTCCTGCCCTGGCACCGCCGGTTCCTGCTGGAACTGGAGAAGGCCCTGCGCCGCGTCGATCCGTCGGTGACCATCCCCTACTGGGACTGGACCCGCGACCGCACGCCCACCTCGGCGCCCTGGACCGACGACCTGCTCGGCGGCAACGGACGGCCCTGGGACCGCCGGGTGACGACGGGACCGTTCGCCTACGCCGAGGGCAACTGGACCCTCACGGAGAACGTGACGGACACCAAGTTCCTCACCCGTGACCTCGGCCGCGCCCGCGATCCGATCCAACTGCCGACCAGGGCCGACGTCGAGTGGGCCCTCGCCGACCCCGTGTACGACGCCCCGCCCTGGGACTCGACGGCGCGCCGGGGTTTCCGCAACAAGCTGGAGGGCTGGGGCGCGGGCCGGGGCAGCGTGTCCTGGCGCAACCACAACAGGGTGCACCGCTGGGTCGGCGGGGTGATGGTGGGCGGCGCCTCCGTCAACGACCCCGCCTTCTGGCTGCACCACGCCTTCGTCGACCTGCTCTGGTCACGCTGGCAGCGCCGGCACCGCGTACACCGGTACCTCCCGGCGAAGCCGCCGGGCCGCGGGGACGCCCAGCACGGCCGGGTGATCGCCCGGCACCAGCGGCTGCCTCCGTGGGACGTGACGCCGGATCAACTGGAGGACCACACGCGCTTCTACCGCTACGCGTGAGTCCGCGTCCGGGCGACGGCCGGTGAGTCGGGCCCGCCCCGGCCGGCCGCGTGGCACGGGAGAGCCCCGGCGCTCGGGGCTGCCGGGGCTCTCATCGGGTGCGGCGGGTACCGCTGGGTGTCGCGCTGTGCGGCGGTGGTGCGGGCGCTGCGCAGGTCAGCCGCCGTACGCGCCGGACTTCTTGCCGTCGCTGTTCTCGCAGGTGTTGCCGGCGGCCGGGTTCAGCAGCCCGCCGATGTTGACGGTGTTGCCGCACAGGTTGATCGGCACGTGGACCGGGACCTGGATGACGTTGCCGGACAGCACGCCCGGGGAGTGGGCGGCGACGCCCTTGGCGCCCGCGTCCGCCATGGCCAGACCGGCCCCGCCGAGAACCACGGCGCCCGTGCCGACGGCCACACCGGCGGCCTTCGCGATGCGAGACATCACGTTCTCCTTCTGACTCGGTGAGCGCGACAGCAGGACGCGCCGCCGCACTTTCCGCTCAACGCGGGGAGCGGGAGTCGGTCACGGGAATGATGTCCGTATCACCCGTTTTGAGGGGAAGGGTGAGTGGAGAGGCCCGATGGTCGTGCTGGCCGGAACCGGCCTGCTGTGTGGCGCCCCCGGCAGGACTCGAACCTGCGGCCAAGCGCTTAGAAGGCGCCTGCTCTATCCACTGAGCTACGGGGGCCGGTGTGGTGGCCTCTGTCGTGGTGCCCGCGTGCGGGCCGAACCGTGACGTCGCCGGGGTCAAGGATAGGGCTCCCGGCTCCTTGACCCTGTCGCTTCGCCTCCGTGGCTCAATGTGGAGGTTCAGTGAAGCGGTCCGATAATCGCAGGCAGGTGGCAAACGTGCAGCGCTTTTCGCGCCTCGCGCGCCGGGTGTTGTGTACTCGTTATGCCTGCGCTGTGCCTCTGTCCCCCTCGCCCTATGCGCCCCTTCTGTTCTGTCGGCGCGCAGACATGCTCATATGCTTCAGATATCCCATAAAATTGGGCATTCTTCGCATGTGGTGACCTTGGACGTACGGCCTCAGCTGCTCGACGCACTTTCCGCGCTGCGCGACCGCGTCGCCGCCGCACGCTTTCCGCTCCCGCTGGCGGGCGCTCCACGCGCGCGTGCCAACCGCGACGAACTGCTCGCCCAGCTCGACGACTACCTGGTGCCCCGGCTGAGAGAGCCCGACGCGCCCCTGCTGGCCGTCATCGGCGGCTCCACCGGTGCGGGCAAGTCGACGCTGGTCAACTCCCTGGTGGGCCGCAGGGTCAGCGAGGCGGGCGTACTGCGGCCGACGACGCGCACGCCGGTGCTGGTGTGCCACCCGGAGGACCACCACTGGTTCAGCGGCATGAGGGTGCTGCCCGGCCTCACGCGCGTGTGGGCGCCCCCGCAGGAGACCGGGGAGGACGACGATCTCCTCCTCCCCGGGGAGGACCAGACGCGCGTCCTGCGGATCGAGACCGTGGAGACCCTGCCGCCCGGCCTCGCCCTCCTCGACGCGCCCGACGTCGACTCCCTCGTCGCCGACAACCGCTTCCTCGCCGCCGAGCTGATCTGCGCCGCCGACATCTGGATCATGGTCACGACGGCCGCGCGGTACGCCGACGCCGTCCCCTGGCACCTGCTGCGCACCGCCAAGGAGTACGACGTCACCCTGGTCACCGTCCTCGACCGGGTGCCCCACCAGGTCGTCTCGGAGGTCTCGCGGCAGTACGGCGCGCTGCTCACCAAGGCCGGGCTGGGCGACGTGCCGCGTTTCACCGTGCCCGAGCTGCCCGAGTCGGCGTGGGGCGGCGGCCTGCTGCCGGCCACCGCCGTCGCGCCGCTGCGGACGTGGCTCGTCCACCAGGCACAGGACCCCGCGGCCCGGCAGCACGCCATGGCCCGCACCGCCTACGGCGTCCTGGCCTCCCTCCGGACCCGGCTGCCCGAGCTGGCCGGGGCCGCCGCCGCCCAGTACGCCGCCGCCCTGCGGCTCACCTCGGCCGTCGACCACGCCTACGACAGCGAGCACGCGCGCGTGCGCGGCCGGCTGCAGAGCGGGGCCGTGCTCGCGGGGGACGCGCTCAAGCGGTGGCGGGCCTTCCCGCTCGACTGCACCGCCGGGGAACTGCTCGACGCCCTTGTGGAGAGCCTGAGCGACCTCGTGCTGTGCTCCGTCACCGCCGCCGACGAACGGATCGACGAGGCCTGGCGGCGTGAACCGGCGGCGGGCGCGCCCGAGCTGGAGGACCCCGAGTCGACCCCGGAGAGCGCCGAGCACCGCATCGGGATGGCGGTGCGGCGGTGGCGGCGCGAGCTGGAGGAGTACGCCGAGGACGAGGTCCGCGCCCTGGACCGGAGCGTCGCGCCGGATCCCGAGGTGATCGCCGCGCTGGTCGCCACGGCGCTGCTCGGCGGGCGCCGGGCCAGGGTGGCGGGGGAGGGGCTCGCCGAGCGGCTCGGCGCCCACGGCGCGCTGCGGCTGCGCGACCGGGGCGGGCGGCTCCTCGTGGAGTACGTGGACCGGGTCATGAACGCCGAGCGCGAACGCCGTATGGCCCCGCTCGACGCGCTCGAGGTCCAGCCCGAGCCGCAGGCCGAACTCATCGCCGCGCTGTCCGTACTGCAGAAGGAGAGGTGACCGGTGACTGCCGTCACTGACCAGGACCAGGACCACACGGACCACACCGAGCACACGGAGCACACGGAGCACACGGAACAGGCCGACCGTGCCCGCGACGGGGGCGGGGGCGGGGGCGAGGGCGGGGGCGAAGGCGGCGAGGCCGGGAGGACGGGCGCCGAGGTCTCTGCCGCGGACGGTTCGGGTGCGGAGGGCTCAGCTGCCGGGGAGGCGGCCGACGAGGGGTCGGCTTCCGGGAAGGCCGGTTCCTCGAAGGCCGGCTCCGGGGCGACGGGCTCGGGGGACGGCGATCCCGGAGAGTCGGGTTCCCGTGGAGGCGAGGGCGCCGTGGAGGACGGCGTGGCCTCGGACGGGGACGCCGCGACCGACGGAGGGCGCCCGGAGGGCCGTACCGGAGCGGGCGGCTCCGCGGACGGGGATGCCGGGGATGCCGCGAAGGACCGCTCCGAGGAGGCCGGTTCCGCGGAACGGGAAGCCGGTGAGCGGCGGTTCTGGAGGAGCAGGCGCAAGGCCGCCGACACCGGTACGAAGAAGGGGGCCGGACGCGCCGTGGAGCATCGCGCGCGCGGGCGGGCCGACGATGTCTTCGGCGCGGACGCCGAGGACGCCTGGGACGACGGGCTGATCGCCCGGCGGGTGAACGAGGCGACCGCCGTCGAGCAGGCCGCCGTCGTGGAGCACCGGGCGTCGAGCCCGCAGACCGTGACCCCGCTCGCCTACGACGGCTCGCTGCGCTCGCGGCTCGACGCGCTGCGCGAGCTGGTGGGCCTGTCCCGCGCGCGGCTGGACAACCGGACCCTCGCCGAGGCCGGCCGGGTCCTGGACGAGGCGGCGGCCCGGCGCAAGCTCTCCGGACAGCACACCGTCGTCGCCATCGCGGGCGCCACCGGCAGCGGCAAGTCCCAGCTGTTCAACACGCTGGCCGGGGTGACCATCTCGGAGACGGGCGTACGGCGCCCCACCACCGCCGCGCCCATCGCGTGCAGCTGGAGCGACGGGGCCGCCACCCTCATCGACCGGCTCGGCATCCCGGGCCGGCTGCGCCGGCGCCCGCTGCAGAGCCCGGAGGCGGAGGCGCAGCTGCGCGGGCTGGTCCTGGTCGACCTGCCCGACCTCGACTCGGCGGCCGTGCACCACCGTGAGCAGGCCGAACGGGTCCTGGAACTGGTCGACGCGGTCATCTGGGTCGTGGACCCGGAGAAGTACGCCGACGCCGTGCTGCACGAGCGCTATCTGCGTCCCATGGCCGGGCACGCGGAGGTGATGTTCGTCGTGCTGAACCAGGTCGACCGGCTGCCCGGTGAGGCGGCCGACCAGGTCCTCGACGACCTGCGGCGGCTGTTGGACGAGGACGGGATCGCCCTCGGCGAGTACGGCGAACCGGGCGCGACCGTGCTCGCGCTGTCCGCCCTCACCGGGGAGGGAGTCGCGGAACTGCGCGAGGTGCTCGGCCAGTTCGTGGCGGAACGGGGCGCCGCGGCACGCCGAATCTCGGCGGACCTGGACGCCGCGGCGGCACGGCTGTGGCCCGTCTACGCCACGCGCCGCCGGCCGGGGCTGAGCGAGGAGGCGCGGGACGAGTTCTCCGCGCGGCTCGCGGACGCCGTGGGCGCGACGGCCGCGGGAGAGGCGGCCGAGCGGGCGTGGCTGCGCAACGCCAACCGCGCCTGTGGGACGCCCTGGCTGCGGTTGTGGCGGTGGTACCAGGAACGGCGCGAACCGCCCACTGGGCGGCTGCCGGTGCGCACGCAGGCCGATGAGCAGGCGACGGCGCGGCAACGGGTCGAGCAGGCGGTACGGACGGTCGCCGACCGGGCGTCGGCGGGGCTGCCCGCGCCCTGGGCGCAGGCGGTGCGCGAGGCCGCCGTGCGCGGGTCCCAGGGGCTGTCGGAGGCGCTGGACGAGTTGACGGCACGGGCCGGGCTGCCGCCGGGCCGGCCGCCGACGCCGGGCTGGTGGCCGGTGGCCGTGCTGGTGCAGGCCTGCATGACCCTCCTCCAGATCGTCGGGGGGTTGTGGCTGGTCGGGCAGATCGTCGGGGTCATGTCGCCGAACCTCGGGGTGCCGGTGCTGCTGATGGTGTCCGGGATCGTCGGAGGCCCGATCGTGGAGTGGAGCTGCCGGATGGCGGCGCGGGGACCGGCCCGCAGATACGGCCTGGAGGCGGAACGCCGGCTCCGGGAGGCCGCGGCCGGGTGCGGACGGGCGCGGGTGCTGGACCCGGTCGCGGCGGAACTGCTGCGGTACCGGGAGGTGCGGGAACAGTACGGGCGGGTGATCGGGGCGCGGGCTGGGGGGAGGTAGCGGGGAGGGGGACCGGCCGCGGGTCGGCCTCCCGTCCTCTCGGTGCCTCGCCCTTCAGCGCTTCGTCCTTCGATCCTTCGATCCTTCGGTGCTTCGGTGCTTCGGTGCTTCGGTGCTTCGGTGCTTGGGCCCTTGGCGCTTGGGCCCTCGGTTCCTCGATCGGGTGGCGGAGTTTTCCACAGGTGGGGGACGGTCCACAGCGCCCGGCGGGCCCGGCCCGGCGGAGGCAGTCTGGTTCCGCGGCGATCACGACCGGCGAGGTCGCCGCATCAGACGCAGCCGTACGGGACGGGCCCGTCGGCGTGTCCGCCCGGCGCGTGAACGGCCGGGCGGGGAGGGACGAGTGAGATGAACGAGACGCTGATCTGCGCGGTGGGCAACGTGGCGACGCAGCCGGTGTACCGGGAGCTGGTGGCGGGGCCGTCGGCGCGGTTCCGGCTGGCGGTGACCGCGCGGTACTGGGACCGGGAGAAGAACGTGTGGGCCGACGGGCACACCAACTTCTTCACGGTGTGGGCGAACCGCCAGCTGGCCACCAACGCGGCGGCCTCTCTCTCGGTGGGCGACCCGGTTGTCGTGCAGGGCAGGCTGAAGGTCCGCACGGACGTGCGCGAGGGCCAGAGCTGGACGTCCGCGGACATCGACGCCGTGACGATCGGCCACGATCTGGCGCGCGGCACCTCGGCGTTCCGGCGCGGCAACGGCAAGACCGAGAGCGGAGCGGCGGGTTCACCGTCGCAACCGGAGCCGTCGTGGGAGACGCCGGCCGGAGAGGAGGGGTCCGGGGCGGCCGGTGACCATCAACGCGCCCTGGAATCAGCAGCGGTGACGTGACGTCGGCCGTGACGGCGGCCATGCCCGTCGACTGACCGAACTGCGGCTTATCGGCGATTGCGTTACTGAACGCCCCGAGTGGATTTGTCGATAAGCCCAGTTCATGGGCGGTCCTGCGATAACGATTCCGATTCGGATCACCGGCCGACTCGATCACCGGGAAGGCTGATGCGCCCGCGTCCTTAGGATGCGGGAGTTGGCTCTTGTGCCGTGATGATTCTGCTGGCGGGACCGCCCCCCACGTCAACGGGTCCCGCCCGGAGGGGAATTTAGGTGTTTGCTTCGTTCTCCGCACTGTCCGTACGCGGTCGCGGGGCGGCCCGCCTCGCCGCCGTGACGATGGTGTCCGGGCTCGCCGCCGGAGTGCTGGCGACGGCCGGTCCCGCCGTCGCGGCCGGAACCGGGGCGGTGCGGGGCCAGGGCGGAGCGACCGCCACGATGGGCGGTCTGGAGACCTACGGCACGGCGGTCCTCCACACCGACGAGGGCGACCAGGAGATATCCGCCGGCCTGTTCGAGATGTCCGTCGAAGGCGGCGGCACGCTCCAGACGTACTGCGTCGACATCCAGAACCCGACGCAGAAGGACGCCAAGTACCACGAGACGCCGTGGAGCGGCACCTCGCTCGGGGCCAATGACGACGCCGGCCGGATCCGCTGGATCCTGCAGAACTCCTATCCGCAGGTGAACGACCTCGCGGCGCTCGCGCGGCGGGCCGGCATCGACAGCGGGCTCAGCGAGCAGGACGCGGCGGCCGGCACCCAGGTGGCGATCTGGCGCTACTCCGACGGCGCCGACGTCGAGGCCGCCGACCCGCAGGCCGAGAAGCTCGCCGATCACCTGGAGAAGAACGCCCGCGACGCCGCCGAACCCGGGGCGTCCCTGACCCTGGACCCGTCGGCGCTCTCCGGCCACCCCGGCGAGCTGCTGGGCCCGGTGACCGTGCACACCAACGCGGACAGCGTCACGGTGGCCCCGCCGGCCGACGCCGAGACCAGCGGCGTGCGGATCGTCGGCAAGGACGGTGAGGACGTCACCACCGCGCGCGACGGCAGCGAGCTGTTCCTCGCGGTGCCCGAGGACGCCGACGACGGCTCCACCGAGGTGACCCTCCAGGCCTCCACCACCGTGCCGGTCGGCCGGGCCTTCGCCTCCGAGAGCCGCAGCCAGACCCAGATCCTGGCCGGCTCCAGCGCGTCCACGGTCTCGGCGACCGCGAGCGCCACCTGGGCGGCGACGGGCGCGATACCCGCGCTGTCCGCCAAGGAGAACTGTGCCGAGGGGGCGGTCGACATCACGGCCGTCAACGAGGGCGACGCGCCGTTCGTCTTCGAGCTGATGGGCGTCGAGCACAGCATCGCGGCGGGGGAGTCGGAGACGGTGTCGGTCCCGTTGCAGGAGGACCAGGCCTACGACTTCACGATCACCGGCCCCGGCGGTTACGACCAGCGCTTCGCCGGCGTCCTCGACTGCCTGACCCGCACCGACGAGGCCGAGCAGGCGGGCGACTCCCCGCAGCTCCTCGCCGAGCCGAGCCCGGCCACGGTGGGCAGCACCGACGCCGACGTCAACCTCGCCGCCACCGGCAGCTCCAGCGCCACCCCCCTGATAGGCGGCGCGGCCATCGCCCTGGTCGTCATAGGAGGCGCGGCCCTGGTGCTCGTACGAAAGAAGAAGACGCCCCAGGACTGACCCTGCGGCCCGGGCCCCGTACTGGGAGTGCTCGGACGTGGTCGGTCCCGGCCGGTCAGGCGGGGCGCCACGCGGGCCACCGGAGCGGGACGTTGCTCGCGGGGCAGAGGCCGGAGTCGCCGGGGCGGCCGCCCAGCGTGCCCCGGCTCGCGAAGAGCCACCGTGCGAGCCCCAGGGTCGGGACGACCACCAGCAGCGCCGGCGGCGACGGGCCCGCATCGGAGGGTCTCCGCCCCGGAGGGAGGTGCCAGGGGTGGTCGGCGCTCGCCGGCGCGGTCGGTCGGCCTCCGTCGCAGGGAAACCCCAGGTCAGGACCGCCGGATCGGACGGGTTACCACCCAGGGATGGACGTACGGCAAGAT
The DNA here is from genome assembly GCF_055587785.1 of Streptomyces sp. NPDC046379. NCBI lineage: Bacteria > Bacillati > Actinomycetota > Actinomycetes > Kitasatosporales > Streptomycetaceae > Streptomyces > Streptomyces sp. NPDC046379. Next base: position 593,373 of record NZ_JBVJFP010000001.1, on the reverse strand, counting down.
GGGGTGTATCTGCCCACTGCCAGATTTCAAGCTGCCGGACGGTTTCTCTTGGCTGAGTTCATTTACACCATGCGCAAGGCGCGCAAAGCGCACGGCGACAAGGTGATCCTCGACGACGTCACCCTGAACTTCCTGCCGGGGGCGAAGATCGGCGTCGTCGGCCCGAACGGCGCCGGTAAGTCGACCGTGCTCAAGATCATGGCGGGGCTGGAGCAGCCGTCCAACGGCGACGCCTTCCTCTCTCCCGGCTACAGCGTCGGCATCCTGCTGCAGGAGCCCCCGCTGACCGAGGACAAGACCGTCCTGGAGAACGTCCAGGAGGGCGTCGCCGAGATCAAGGGCAAGCTCGACCGGTTCAACGAGATCGCCGAGCTGATGGCGACCGACTACTCGGACGCCCTGCTCGACGAGATGGGCAAGCTCCAGGAGGAGCTGGACCACGCCAACGCGTGGGACCTCGACGCCCAGCTGGAGCAGGCCATGGACGCCCTGGGCTGCCCGCCCGGCGACTGGCCCGTCACCAACCTCTCCGGCGGCGAGCGGCGCCGCGTCGCGCTGTGCAAGCTGCTGCTGGAGGCGCCCGACCTGCTGCTCCTGGACGAGCCCACCAACCACCTCGACGCCGAGTCGGTGAACTGGCTGGAGCAGCACCTCGCCAAGTACGCGGGCACCGTCGTGGCCATCACCCACGACCGGTACTTCCTGGACAACGTGGCCGAGTGGATCCTGGAGCTCGACCGCGGGCGCGCCTACCCCTACGAGGGCAACTACTCCACGTACCTGGAGACCAAGGCGACCCGTCTCAAGGTCGAGGGCCAGAAGGACGCCAAGCGCCAGAAGCGGCTCAAGGAAGAGCTGGAGTGGGTCCGCTCCAACGCCAAGGGACGGCAGGCCAAGTCCAAGGCCCGTCTCGCGCGGTACGAGGAGATGGCCGCCGAGGCCGAGAAGATGCGGAAGCTGGACTTCGAGGAGATCCAGATCCCGCCGGGCCCGCGCCTGGGCAACGTCGTCGTGGAGGTCAACAACCTCCACAAGGCCTTCGGCGAGAAGGTGCTCATCGACGACCTCAGCTTCACGCTGCCCCGCAACGGCATCGTCGGCGTCATCGGCCCGAACGGCGCCGGCAAGACCACCCTGTTCAAGATGATCCAGGGTCTGGAGCAGCCCGACTCCGGCACCATCAAGGTCGGCGAGACCGTCAAGATCTCCTACGTCGACCAGAGCCGCGAGAACATCGACCCGAAGAAGACGCTGTGGGCCGTCGTCAGCGACGAGCTGGACTACATCAACGTCGGACAGGTGGAGATGCCCTCGCGGGCCTACGTCTCCGCGTTCGGGTTCAAGGGTCCGGACCAGCAGAAGCCGGCCGGCGTGCTCTCCGGCGGCGAGCGCAACCGCCTGAACCTGGCGCTCACCCTCAAGCAGGGCGGCAACCTGCTCCTCCTCGACGAGCCGACCAACGACCTCGACGTCGAGACCCTGTCCTCGCTGGAGAACGCGCTGCTGGACTTCCCCGGCTGCGCCGTGGTCGTCTCCCACGACCGGTGGTTCCTGGACCGGGTCGCCACCCACATCCTCGCCTACGAGGGCGAGTCCAAGTGGTTCTGGTTCGAGGGCAACTTCGAGTCGTACGAGAAGAACAAGATCGAGCGGCTCGGTCCGGACGCCGCCCGTCCGCACCGTGCCACCTACAAGAAGCTGACCCGGGGCTGATCTTGCGGCACATCTACCGCTGCCCACTGCGCTGGGCGGACATGGACGCGTACGGCCACGTCAACAATGTGGTGTTCCTCCGCTATCTGGAGGAGGCCCGTATCGACTTCCTGTTCCGCCCGGACAAGGACTTCCGGCAGGGGTCGGTGGTGGCGCGCCACGAGATCGACTACAAGCGGCAGCTCGTCCACCGGCACGCGCCCGTGGACATCGAGCTGTGGGTCACCCAGATCCGGGCCGCCTCCTTCACCCTCTCCTACGAGGTGAAGGACGGCGACCAGGTCTACGTCCGCGCCTCGACGGTCATCGTGCCGTTCGACTTCGAGGCGCAGCGTCCGCGCCGGATCACCGCGGAGGAGCGGGAGTTCCTGGAGGAGTACATGGACGACGCGGACGCCGCCGACGCCGGCGGCAGTGGTGGCGAGGGGGAGGCCGTCGCGGCATGACGGTGCTCCACCTCGCCGACGACGGGGAGGCCGCGGACCTCGCGGCCTTCCTGTCCCGGCTGCTCCACTACGACCGTGGAGCCGCGGTGCGCCTCCAGGCCGCGGGCACCGCGCTCGCCGTCTTCGGCCGGCCTCCGTCCTTCGAGGTGCTGGCGGTCCGCGCGGTGCGGCTGGCCAAGCCGTACGAGAACGGGCTGGACGTCACGCTGGACGTGACCGTGTCCGCAGGTGAACTGCTGGAGGCCGTGGACGGGACGGCGGCCACGGCCGCGGTCCCCGGCGCGGTCACCGGGCCGCCGTGGGCCGGGGTGCTGCCCCCGCGCGGAGGCTGGCGGACGGAGGCCGGGCTGCCCGGGGCGGACGAGCTGCGGGCGCTGGTCGCCGCGGCGGTCGCCGAATTCCGCACCAGGTCCCAGGAGTTGCCGGCCGAGAGCCGGACCCGGGCCGAACTGGACCGGATCGGGCGCGAGATATGGTCCCGGACGGTCGGACGGACCGCGCTCCCGGTGCGCGCCGTGCACGCCGCACAGTCCTTCGGCTTCGTCCGGCCCGGCACCGGCGACCAGGAGCTGGGGCTGCTCTCCTCGGGCGCCTGGCTGCGCCTGCGGACGCCGTACGGGTCGGTCGCGGTGCGGCGGGCGGGGCTGGGGGCGCTGGGCGTCAGCGTGCGCTGACGCCCGCCCGCGTCGGGGCCGGTGACGGGGCCCGTGAGGTCAGTCCGGAGTGTTGATCATCGAGGCGGCGGCGTACGTCAGGTAGTTCCACAGCGTCCGCTCGTGCTCCTCGGACAGGCCCAGCTCGTCGACGGCGTCCCGCATGTGCTTCAGCCAGGCGTCGTGCGCCGCCCGGTCGACGGCGAACGGGGCGTGGCGCATCCGCAGCCGCGGGTGCCCGCGGTTGTCGCTGTACGTCGTCGGACCGCCCCAGTACTGCATCAGGAACAGGACCAGGCGCTCCTCGGCCGGACCCAGGTCCTCCTCGGGGTACATCGGCCGCAGGATCGGGTCCTCGGCGACTCCCTCGTAGAAACGGTGGACCAGGCGGCGGAAGGTCTCCTCCCCGCCGACCTGCTCGTAGAAGGTCTGCTCCTGAAGCGTGCCGCGCCGAATCTCATTCACGCCGTCCATGGTCTCAGACGCGGGGACCGAGGTCTGCGGCCCTAGGACCACGGATACCACGAGGCGCCGGGCGCTCGCCTCGCGGCGGGAATCGCAGGACAGTGGACCCATGGGTGCGCAGGCTCTCGACACGGACACGGGCGACGACGGTCCCGAGCGCGGCGAACGCCGCGAGGGCGACTGCGAAGGGCTGGAGGCCGTCGCCGCCTCGGCGCGGGCCGCGCTGGTGCGGGAGATCGACGCCGACGGGGCCTGGGAAGCGGACCCGGTGTGGCGGGAGGCCTTCGCGGCGGTGCCCAGGCATCTCTTCGTGCCGTACTACTACGTGGGCGTCGTCGGCGGCTACGAGCGGCACTGGGGGGAGAGCCCCGATCCCGCCGCGCGTGAGCGCTGGGTGCGCGGCGCCTACGAGGACGCCCCGCTGGCCACCCGGCTGCGCGACGGCGAGCTGCTCTCCTCCAGCAGTCAGCCCTCGCTGATGGCGATGATGCTCGTCGCGCTGCAGGTGGAGGACGGCCACCGGGTGCTGGAGATCGGCGCGGGGACCGGCTACAACGCGGCCCTGCTCGCGCACCGGCTCGGCGACGGCGGTCTCGTCACGACCGTCGATCTGGAGCCGGAGATCACCGAGTCGGCGCGGCGGCACCTGGACGCCGCCGGGTACCACCCGGTCGTCGTCACCGGGGACGGCGCGCGCGGTGTGCCCGAACGCGCTCCCTACGACCGCATCATCGCCACCTGCGCCCTGCCGTCGATTCCGCGCGCCTGGCTCGCCCAGTGCCGTCCCGGCGGGCGCATCCTGACGCCGTTCGCCACCGGACTGGTCGCGCTCGACGTCCGGGGCGCCGGGCAGGCCGAGGGCCGCTTCCTGCACACGTCCGCCTTCTTCGTCCCGCTGCGTGGCGGCGCCGGGGCGGAGCCGGAACCGGCGGCGCTGGGCGGGATACCGCTGCGCGGCCGGGACAGCGACTCGTTCCGCTTCCTGGTGGCGCTGACCCGCGGCAGGCTCGACCCCCAGGAGGCGTACGCGCTGTGGGAGCGGGAGGGGGAGCCGCCGCGCGAGCGGTACGGGATCACCGTCAGCGGCGAGCACGCGTGGGCGTGGCTGGACGAACCGGAGGGGCCGTACGCCTGGCCCCTCCCGTCGTCCTCTGCGCAGCGTTAGCCGCGACGGATGGTGATCGTCGTCCAGGCGCCGACGTGGACGCGGTCGCCGTCCTGGAGCGGCACCGGCACGAAGGGCTGGATCGGCTCCTCGCCGCCGTTGACCGTGGTGCCGTTGGTCGAGTTCTGGTCGACGATCGCCCAGCTGCCGTCGGGCTGCTGCACCAGCACCGCGTGCTGGTGCGAGACGCCCGGGTCCTCCGGCGGCACCGACAGGTCGATGTCGGGGGTGTCGCCGGTGGAATGGCGGCGCCGGCCGATGGTGACCTGGTTGCCGGAGAGGGTGCGCTGCTGTTCCGGTGAGTACGCGGGCAGGTTGAGGCCCGCGGCCTCCGGGCCGGAGCGCTGCATCATCGCCATGAAGTACGCGCGGTCGGGGCCGATCGTCGCCGTCCAGGTGGCGGGCCGCTGCGGGCCGCCGGGGTGCGGGTAGCCGTAGCCGCCGGGCTGTCCCTGTCCCTGTCCCTGGCCGGGGCCGGTGTGGGAGGGCGGGGGGAGCACCCAGTCGTCGTCGGCGCCGCCGCCGAAGGGCGCGCCGCCGCCCGGCTGCTGCCGGCCCGGCTCCTGCGGGAAGCCGGGGTGAGCGGGCGGAGCGGACGGACCACCGGGCTGGTGGAACGCCTGCGGCGCGCCGGGACCGCCGGGCGGGGTGGGGCCGGGCGGCGGGGGCGCCGGCCGCGCCGGGTCGCCGCCGAAGCCAGAGGGGCCGCCGGGGCCGCCGGGCGGGCCCGGGTTGCCGAAGCCGCCGGGACCGTCCGGTCCGCCGGGACGGCCGGGGGCGCCGGGACCGGGGCCCTGCGGGCTGCCGGGTCCGCCGAAACCACCGGGGCCGCCGGGACCGTCCGGTCCACCGCGTCCGCCGTGAGCACCGGGTCCGTTGGGACCACCGGATCCCCCCGGACGACCGAAGTCACCCGGGCCGCCAGGGCCCCCGGGCCCGGGGCGCTCGCCGAACACGCCGGAGCCGCCCGGGCCCCCGAAGCCGCCGGGCCCCTCCGGCCCACCGCGCCCACCCGGCCCACCGAAGTCGCCGGGACCGCCGGGACCGCCGGGTCCGCCGGGTCCACCGCGCCCACCGGGTCCGCCGGGACCACCGGGGTTGCCGAAGCCGCCGGGACCGTCCTGCCCGCCGCGCCCGCCAGGACCGCCGGGCGCGCCCGCGCCGCCGGGTCCCCCGGGGCCGCCGGGGTTGCCGAAGCCGCCCGGTCCGTCCTGCCCGCCGCGGCCACCGGGTCCGCCCGGACCACCGAAGTCACCCGGCCCACCGAAGTCGCCGCGACCACCGGGACCGCCGGAGCCGCCAGGTCCCCCGGGGCCGGGGCGTTCGCCGAACATGCCGGACGGGCCGCCCGGGTTGCCGGGTCCTGCCGGTCCACCCGGGCCGGGGCGCTCGCCGAACGGGCCTCCCGGTCCGCCCTGGCCGCCGGGCCCTCCCGGTCCACCCGGACCGGGACGCTCACCGAACGGGCCTCCGGGCCCACCCGGACCCGGACCACCGGGGCCCTGCGGCCCGCCGGGGCCGCCGGGGTTGCCGAATCCGCCCGGTCCGTCCTGGCCCCCGCGTCCACCGGGACCGCCCGGACCACCGGGGCCTGCCGGACCACCCGGGGCCGAACCGAACGGCGGCCCCGACGGGATCGGCTCCGCCGGGCGGTTGACCTGGGACGGGCGGGAGCCCTGGTACTCGTAGGAGTCCGTCCCGCCGAACGACGGCGGCTGGAAGCGCGGTGCGGGCGTCGACGGGCGCGGGGCGGCCGGGGTGTACGACGTCGCCGTGTTGGTGAGGAAGTTCCACCGGCACTCCTCGCAGAACGGCGCGGCGCCCTCACGGGGCGTACGGCACTGCGGGCACAGCTCGGGCGGCGAATCCGGAACCGCGGACGGGTGCGGACGTCCGCCCTGTTGACCGCCGTTCGGCCCGCCGGGCGGCGGGAAGCCGTAACCGCCGGTGGGCGGCGGCGGGGGCGGGGGTGGCGGAGGCACGGCACCGGCCATGCGGTGACCGCAGACCTCGCACCAGTCGTCGGAACCCGACTGGTGTCCGTTCGGGCAGGTCGGCATGTCGGCGCTTCCCCCTCTCCTTTCCGGCCGGTGCGGCCGGATTTCTCCAACCCCCAGGGGCCGGGCTCGCTCTGTGTCACTTCTTCACGCGAACAGTCTTCGTGGACCGCGTCTCGAGCGTCATCTCGTCGGCGTCCGCGACCTTCGCCTTCAGTCGCACAGTACCTGTCGCGGCATCGACCACGTCCACCACCTTCGCAAGGAGTTTCGCCGTATCCGCGTTTCCGGAGGCGCCGGCGAGCTGAACGGCGCGGCCCAGTTTGGCCGTTGCTCCGTCCAAGTCTCCCGCTTTGCGAAGTTCCAGCCCCTGTTGGATGACCTGGGCCAGTTCGGCCTGGCCGGTGTAGTGGGCGACCTGGGGGTTGATCGACGTCGAGGCCGTCATGTCGTCGGTCCAGACGGCCCGTACGAGACCCTGCGCGCCGAGGTTGCGCACGCCGCCGTCGGGCTCCGGAACGACCAGCGAGACGCGGGCCGCGAGCATCTCCCGGCCGAGGCCGGCCGCCGGGACCTCCACGCATACGTGGTAGTCACGGGACTCGTCGCCCCAGGAACCGGTGGGATAGTCGCCGGCGCGCGGACCCGCCTCGGTGCGCCGGCCGGTCAGATCCACGACGGCGGGGGCGACCTGCTTGACGAACCTGATCGCGGTGCCCACCGGCGTCCACAACCGCAGGGAGACGTCCGCGACCTCCTTGCCCATGGCCGTCTCCATCATCCGCGTGAAGTCCGCGGCGAGACCGGCCGGGTCGGCGACGATGTCGGCGGTGCCGAGCAGGGCGGAGGCCACGCCTGTGACTTCTTTCACTTCCCAGTCGGTGCCCACGCCACGGGCGTCACAGGTGAACCGTCCCGCGCAGGCGTCGAGCGCGGCCTTCAGGTCCTGGGCCGACTCGTGCTCGTTGCGGCCGTCGGTGAGCAGGATGCCGTGCCGGATGGCGACGTCCGCCGAGGACAGCAGCCGGTCGGCCAGCCGCAGCCAGGTCCCGATGGCGGTGCCGCCCCCGGCGTGCAGCTTGCGCAGCGCCTGCTTGGCCTGAGCACGAGTGGTGGCGTCGGCGACGGCGAGCCGGCCGCCGCCCGGGTAGACCTCCGTGGCGACGTGCGTACCGCCGATCACCGCGAAGCGCACCCCGTCGCGCAGGGTGTCGACGGCCGCCGCGGTCGCGTCGCGGGCGTTGCGCATCTTGGTGGGCGGGTAGTCCATCGACCCCGAGCAGTCCACCATGATCGCCACGGCGGCGGACGGCCCCTGCCCCGGTGAGAAGAGATGCGGCGCCGTCACGGCGCTGCCGATCGTGCCGCCCCCGGTCGCGGTGACCGTGACGATCGCGTTGACCTCCCGGCCGCCCTCGGGCAGATACTCGTTCTGGTACACGTCCACCGAGAACTGCGGCACGCCGGACTTCGAGAAATTGGCCATGCGTTGTCGGATTCCCCTTGAAACGCCCCCTGCGGGGTGGGGCGATGACGAAGTGCGGACCGGCCCCCTCCGGTCCGTCGAGGCCTTCCCCGTGTACGGCCCTACGCCGATCCTGCCCCCTGCGCGGGGGCCGGGAACGGCACGACCGCCACTGTTACGTTGTCGTGGCCCCCGCCGTCGAGGGCGTGGCCGACCAGGACGCGGGCGGCGTGCAGCGGGCGTTCGGCGGCATCGGGCGGCAGCACGCGGGCCATCTCGTCGGCCGCCTCGGCGTAGTTCCACAGGCCGTCGGTGCAGACCACGACCACTCCCGGGCGGTCGGGCTTGAACGCGGCGGTGTGCGGCTCGAGTTCGTAGGCGTCCGCGCCGAGCCAGCCGGTGATCGCGTGGGCGCGCTCGTCGGCGTAGGCCTCGGCCTCGTTCATCAGGCCCGCCGCGACCATCTGCGCGGCCCACGAGTCGTCCTCGGTCAGCCGGGCCGGTACGGCCGACCGGTCCAGGGGCACCCAGTAGGCGCGGCTGTCGCCGACCCAGCCGACCACCAGCAGGCCGGCGGTGACCACCGCGCCGACCAGGGTGCAGGCGGGGGCGTTCTGGTGCGGGGCGTGCTCGCGTGCCGTCTCCGGCTCCTGCGCCAGGGCGTTGACCGCCCGGGAGGCGGCGACGATCGCCTCGTGCATGGCCTGCTGCGGGTGAGCGCCCAGCGGCAGCGCCGCCAGCAGCGACTCGCCGGCCGCGCGGGAGGCGGCGAGCGAGGCGTCGTCGGGCCGGGTCGCCGAGGAGACGCCGTCGCAGACGATCGCCACCAGGGCGGGGGAGCCGTCGGGCAGCGCGGCGTGCCCGACGCTGAACGCGTCCTCGTTGCGGTGGTGGCGCAGCCCGCGGTCGCTGACGGCGGCCACCGGGCCCGACTCCTGTTCCATGTGATCGCGTTCACGGGGCTGGGCGTGCCCGCAGTTCTGGCAGTAGCCGTCGCCGTCGACCCGGCCCACCCGGCACGCCACGCACAATGCGGCGGGCGCCACGGCCGGTTGAGCGGATCGTGCCGGTTGTACCGGTTGGGCCGATGAGGCGGGCGGCGCCGGCACGGCCGTGTCCGCCGTCTCGGCGAGGCGCGGGTCCGGGGCCTGGAGGGGGTAGTCCTCGGCCTCCAACGGGTGGTTCCCGGGCCCCGGCGGCTCCGAGGGGTACGTCGCCGGCTCCGGGGCATACCCCGTCGGCTCCGCGGCCCGGTCGAACCGCACACCGGTGGGCTCGGCGGACGGCGGCTGCGGGGCCGGGCCGTTCAGCGTGGGCGTCGGACGGTCGTCCGGCCGCGGCGGCACGGCCGACAGGTCGTACCCGCACGCACCGCAGAAACGGTCACCCGGCTCGAGCGGTTCCTCGCAGCTCGGGCACCTCGACAAGGCGGCCTGCTGGGGCATCTGCGACATCAACTACACCCATGTCCGGGGGCGGTAACGATTGGCACGTTCCACCAGCTCGATCCTCTCCTCGCCGCCCCGCGCCAGCCGGGCCAGCGTGCGGTACGAACGCTCCAGGCCGAAGCGCAGGCCCCGTTCGTCCAGGCCGCTGCCGAGCAGCGTCCGGCCCCCGGCGGCGGAAGGCGCGGAACCCTGACCACCGGAGAGTATCCAGTCCAGGGCGCACCCGAGCACCTCGGCGACCAACTGCTCCCGCCGCGCCGGGTCCAGGCGGTACGCGTCGAGCGCCTCGACCTGTGCGGCGGCGGCGGTCAGGTCCTCCAGGAAGGGTACGTCGGACCCGGCCGCCGTTCGGCGCCGCAGCCGCGCCCGCACGGCCGCCACCCGCGCGGCCGTGTAGTGGATGGACGCCTCCGGCACCGACTCCAGGGTCCGTACGGCGCTGTGCCGGTCCCCTGCCGCGAGCTGCACCCGGGCCAGCCCGAACGCCGCGCTCACACAGCTCGGGTCGGTCGCCCACACCAGACGGTAGTACTCGGCGGCGTTGTCGAGCTGGCCGAGCACCTCCGCGCACAGGCCGAGGGCCAGCTTGGGGACGGTCTCGCCGGGGAAGGCGTCGTAGATCGCGTCGAAGGCGAGCGCGGCGCCCGCGTGGTCACCGGTGCCGAGCGCGGCTACGCCCCGGTACCAGACGACCCGCCAGTCGTCCGGGCGCTCGGCCTCCAGCGCGCCGAGGGCGGTCAGCGCCGCCGCCGGGTCGCCGTTCTCCAGCCGGGCCCGGACCTGCCGCAGCCGTGTCTCGACCGACGGCGCCGGCGTCGCGGCCAGCGCGGCGAGCAGCTCGGCCGGCGCGCTGACCGGCAGGCCCGCGAGGAAGCCGGCGTTGGGGTCGGCGGGGTCGATCCGGGGGACGGGCAGCGCGAGGGACGCGGCCCCGGTGTCGACGGGCTCGACCAGCCCGGACGCGCCCCCGGACGCGGCGGCGCCCCCCGCGGCGGACCCCCGGCCCCGCCCCGCACGCGCCCCCAGCAGCGAGACCTCGCCCTCCAGCGCCGGGAACAGCTCCGTGTCCGTCACGCGCAGTTCGGGGCCGAACAGGGTCGACAACGCCGGCCGCGCCCGGCCCGTCTGGAGGGACACGACCTCCCGCAGGACGCCGGTCAGCTGCTCCGCCATCTCCTCGGCGGAGGCGAATCTGCGGTCCGGGTCGGGGTCGGTGGCGCGGACCAGCAGTCGGTAGAACGACTCGTACCGGCGGAAGACCTCGATGCGGTCGGGGTCCGGCAGGGAGTCGACGTAGACGTTGGTGTAACCCTGGAAGTCGAAGGCCAGCACCGCCAGCGTGCGGCCCACCGTGTACAGGTCGGAGGCGACGGACGGGCCGACCTCCGCGACCTCCGGGGCCTGGTAGCCGACCGTGCCGTAGATCGCCGACTCGTCGTCGTCCATGCGGCGCACCGCGCCCATGTCGATCAGCTTGAGCTGGTCCTCGGTCTGGATGGCGTTGTCGACCTTGAAGTCGCAGTACAGCAGGTTGCGGCTGTGCAGATGGCCGAGGGCCTCCAGCGCCTCGATGCCGTACGCGCAGGCCTGCTCCACCGGCAGCGGGTCACGCCGGCCGTCGGGAGTGCGGCGGGCGTTGGCGATCTCCTTGAGGGACTTGCCGCCGACGTACTCCATGACGATGTACCCGTCCAGCGAACCGGTGCGCTGGTCGAGATGCTCGACGAAGTTGTAGATCCGCACGATGTTGGCGTGCTCGATCTCGGCGAGGAAGCGCCGCTCGGAGATCGCGGCGGCCATCGCGTCCTGGTCGCCGGTGTCCAGCAGGCCCTTGAGCACCACCCACCGGTCGGAGACCGCGCGGTCCACGGCGAGGTAGATCCAGCCCAGGCCGCCGTGCGCCAGACAGCCCGCCACCTCGTACTGGCCGTGCACGATGTCACCGGCCCGCAGTTTCGGCACGAACGAGTACGGGTGACCGCACTTGGTGCAGAAGCCCTCCGTGCGGCCCGGCCGCTCCCCGCGCGCCCGGCCCACCGGCGCCCCGCAGTCGGAGCGCGAGCAGAACCGCTTGCGCTCGGGCACCTCCGGGTTCTCCAGCACCATCGAACGCGGGTCCGGCCGCGGCACCTGCGGCACCTGCACCAGCCCCGCGCCCAGCCGCCCCCGCGAGGAGGCGGAGGAGGAGGAACCGGAGCTGCGCACCGACACCGAACGGCCGGTGGTCCGCCCGGACAGCGCCTGCGACAGCCGCCCGGACACCGAACGCCGGGACCGTGAGGAGCGCGAGGACGGCGACGACGCGGAGCCCGCACCGGTGCCGCGGGCACTCCCGGTGCGCGAACTCCCGCCCGACCCATCCGTGTTCCGGCCGCCGCCCGCGACCCCGGTGGGCGGCGAGGCGACCAGGCCCGAGGGCGACACGACCGGTGCGAGGCCGCAGGTGTCGCAGTACAGCTCGCCGCCGCCCACGTCCTCGTACGATCCGTCGCAGCCGGGCCGCTGGCACCTGTCCGGTGGCTGACTCATCGCGCCGCCTCCCCCTCGTCGCTCACGCGCCCGGCCCCCGCTGCTCCTGCCGGTCCTGGGCGTCCTGCGGCCCGCCCTGGCCGGGCACCCGCGGGGCGGAGCCCAGCAGTTCGGCGGCCGCCCGCTGGTAGCGCAGCACGGCCTGCTCGGCGACGCGCAGGTCGCAGGGCGCGCTCCACAGCATCCGGCGCGCCGCGTCGTACTTCTCGACCAGCTCCGGGTCCTCGGCGAGCCCGTGCCGGGCCACCTTCGCCTTGTAGGCGTCGAGCCGGCCGCGCAGCTCGGCGCGGACCGCGAGCGGCGCGGTCACCGCGGTCAAGGACTCGCGGGCGCGCAGCAGTTCGTCCTCCGCCTTCTCCTCCAGGGACTCCAGCAGCGGGGAGAGCCGGTGCCACTGGGCGTTCCTGCGGTACTCGGCGGCCGTCGCCAGCTGCTCCTGGAGCGCGGTCGGCGGCCCGCTGACCACGGGCACCTCGGTGGCGGCGATCTTCGCCAGCACCTCGCCGCGCGCGGTGCGGGCCTCGGCGAGCGTGCGGTCCGCGCGGGAGAGCACGTCACGCAGCCTGATCAGCCGCTGCTCGGCGTCCTGGCGGACCGTCAGCACGGCGTCGATCTCCCGCCGTACGTCCTCCAGCGCGCGGGCTTCCCGGTCGTACACCGTCGTGTCGGGCCTGCCGCCGCCCGGCGCCGAACTGCCCTCGGCGGGGATCCAGTACGCCAGCGGGTCGGACACCACCTCCTCGCGCAGCCGGGTCAGCGTGCGCGTGATCCGTTCCAGGTCGTCGCCCGCCGGGTGCTCGCCGGGGCGCACGCCGACGGAGTGCGCGAGCTCGCGGGTGCGGCGCAGTTCGGCGGCGAGTAAATCGATGCGGGCGGGCAGCGCCGACCAGACCGCGTCGGCGGCGACGACCATGTCCAGCGACCGCGCGTACAGCTCGTTCATCCGGTCCACCAGCGCGGCCAGCGTGAACCGCTCGCCGAGCAGGCTGCCGCCGGAGATCGTGACGCACTCGCCGCGCAGCAGCTCGGTCAGCTCCGCCAGGTCCTCGCGGCTGGACCAGCGGCGCCGGGCGCGGATCTCGCGGGCGGAGCGCAGCGCGCCCGTGTAGGCGTCGAAGTACGACCACAGCAGGGTGATCGACTCCTCCGTGGCCTGCCACCGCTCTTTGGTCTCGCCCGTCAGCCCGGCGCCCTCGAGAAGTCTGCGGCCCGCGTGGTCCTGGAGGGCGAAGAGCGAGGTCTCGATGGCCTCGTGCTCCGCGCCGAGCCGCGCCAGCGCACGGTCCACCTCGTCCCGGTCCATCACCGGACCGGAGGCTCCCGTGTCGCCCATCGATCACCTCTCGTGTGCTGGTCCGCGTGTCGGTACTGCTGCGGCTCCGGGGCCCGGGGTCGCCGGTGGTCCGTCACCTGTAGGTCGGCGTCGGCGCCGTCGCCGACTCCGAGTCTCCGGGCAGCGTCGCCGACAGCCAGGTGTCGTACGCCGCCTTCCAGCCGCCGTCCCGACGGTAGTCCTCCAGGACGCGGTTGACCCGGCGTACCAGATCATCCGCCTCCTGATGCATGGCCACCCCGTAGTACTCGGTGGTGAACAGGCCGCCCTTCAGCTCCACCGAGGGGTCCTGCGCGGCCTGGCTCGCGGCCAGCGCGCCGTCCGTCACCACGGCGTCCACCTGGCCGAGCTGGAGCCGGACGAGGCAGTCGAGCTGGTTGGGGACGGTGGTGGAGATGTCGGTGGAGGCGTCGAGCACGCCGGCCTTCCTGTCCGCGGCCAGCTTGTCGTACGCCGTCGAACCGGCCGCCGAGCAGATCCGCTTGCCGTCGAGCGTGTCGTCGTACCCCGTGACCGGCGAGGACTTGGGGGCGAGGACCTGCTGGCCGGTGGTGAAGTAGGGCGCGGAGAAGGCGACGTCCTTCAGGCGGGCGCAGGTGATGGTCATGGTGCGCACGACCATGTCGACCTGGCCGCTCTCGATCGCGGCGATGCGCTCGTTGGTGGGGATCGCCTTGAAGCGTATGCGGTCGGCGTCGCCGAGCAGTTCCCGCGCTATACGGCGCGCGAGGTCGATGTCGAAGCCCTCCAACTCGACGTCCCGCGCGGTGCTGTTGGGGTCGCGGTAGCCCCAGCGGTAGCTGTTCTGGTCGACGCCGACGACGAGGTGGCCGCGCCGCTCGATCTCCGCGATCTTCGCGCCGTCGGCGGTGGCGGACGGGGCGAGGGACTGGTCCTGCGGGTTCTCGCACTGCTCGGCCCTGGCGTGGGTGCCGTCGGCGACGCCCCGGCCGCCGAGGCCGGTGCTGCCGTCGCCGTGCGGCCGGGCGTGCGGCAGGTGCAGGGCGAAGGCGACCGCGAGGGCGCAGACGATCGCCATCGCGCCCACGCCGCCCCAGCCCCTGATGCTGGCCCGCAGGCGTCGTGCGAGCATGGTCGCGCCCCCCATCACCGGTACTCCGAAAGCCTGCGGCCGATGCCGAGCAGCGCGCCGGCCGCGCCCAGCACCGCGAGCGCCGCCGTGCCGAGGGGCAGTCCGGTCATCGCGTCGCGTCCGTCGCCCGCCGCCTGTTCGAACTCGCGTTCCTCGTGGGCCAGGGCTGTCGCGAGGTTGTCGTCGACGCTGTCGAAGCACTCGCCGGTCGGCTCGTCGGCCTTGGAGCCGATGACCTTCTTGAGGGCGTCCTGGTAGTCGCCGCGGTCGTCGGCCTCGCGGGCCTCGCGGTGGCGGTCCTGCCAGACCTTCATCGCGCCGCCCGCCGCTCGCACGGGACGGGCGCCGTCCGTGTCGTCGGCGAGGTCCCCGGCCTTCTGCAATCCGTCGGCGAGCTGCCGCATCGAGGTGCGGAACTCGACGTCGAACTTGTCCTCGAACTCGCCGGGCGCGGTCTCGACGGTCTCCGCGCCGCGGCTGACCAGGGTGAGGTTCTCGTTGCCCCGCGCCTTGAGGGAGGCGATGCGGGCGTCGTGGAGGACGTTGAGGGAGCGCACGCCGTGATCGTAGGAGTCGTGCAGGCCCGCGCGGGCGACGGTGTGCCCGACGACGAGCCAGAGCAGGACGGCGGCGGTGGCGGCGGTGGCGGCGACCATGCCGCGGTTCAGGACGCGGTGGGTGCGGCGGTACTCGCGTCGCTGCGCCCACAGGAGCGCGGCGAGGGCCAGGACGCCGAGGGCCAGGGCCGCCCAGGGGTAGGGGGTGGCGTGCCCGTAGTCGGCGCGCAGGCGGGTGTTCTCGCTCGCGTAGAGCCGCTCGGCCTCCGGGAGCATCTCCTTCTGCATGGTGTCGTTCGCGTAGCGCAGGTAGGCGCCGCCCAGGGGGTAGCCCTGGCGGTGGTTGGCGCGGGCGCGCTCGACGAGGCCCTTGTACTCGGGCAGGAGCCGGTTCAGCTTGGCGATGCTCGCGGCGGCGGCGGAGCCGGGGTCGGAGCTGTGGGCGGCGGTGACGAGGCGGGCGGCCGCGGTGCGGACGCCGCGCTCGTAGCGCTCGCGGGTTTCTGCCGGTTCCTGGCCGCCGGCCAGGAAACCGCTGGACGCGGCGGTGTTGGCGTCCGCGAGCGACTGGTAGATGTCGGCGGCGGCGGAGCTGAGCGGCTGGCTCTTGCCCAGCACGTCGTCGGCCGCGGCGGCCCGCTCGGTGGTCTGCCAGGCGGCGACCGCGCCGAACGCCACGACCAGCAGGGCGAGGACGGCGCCGATGACGCGCAGCCGGCCCGGTTCGGTGGTGGCGGCCGACCGCAGCCGGTCGACGCCCTCGGCGAACGCGGTGCGGCGGGCGGGAGGCACGGCCGACGGGCCGGGCGACGGTGCGGGGCCGGCGGGGGCCGTGCGGGCGTACGGCGCCGGGCCCGCCTGGGCCGGGATGCCGGGCGTCGTGGGCGCGCCGGGGCCCTGCGGCGGTGCGCTGCCGCTCGGCGGGTGTGCCACTGTTGACCTCCCCCATGGTCATCCGTCGCCGCAAGTATCCCCGCGGGGACCGGGAATCCGCACCGGCCTTACGGGATCTTGATCGGCAACGCGGCCGCCCGGTGGTGCAGTGCCCCCTGCCCATGAATACGCCGCCCGAGCCGGTTCGGTTCCCCCGCCGCCATTTCCTCTCTTCCGCCGTGGTCGGCGTCGCCGGCGGTGTGACCGGCCGTGCCCGCCGTGCTCGGAGGCGTCGGCGGCGTGGCAGTTACTTGGTCATGCTCGGAGGCGTCGGCGGCGTGGCAGTTACTTCGTCGTGCCCGGCGGCGGCAGCGGGGTGGCCGCCTGGGCCTGCGGGGAGGCGGTGTTGGCGTAGGCGGACGGGGCCGCCATGGCCGCCGTGGGGTCGGCGGCCGGCTCGTCCTCCGGCTGGGCCGGGAGGCCGCCGACGATGCGGATGCCCTCCGCGTCGAAGCGGCGCTTGATCCGCCAGCGCAGCTCGCGCTCGACGGTCAGGGACTTGCCGGGCATGGTCTTCGCGGAGACGCTCACGACCATCGAGTCGAGCAGGACGCTGTCCAGGCCCAGGATCTCGACGGGGCCCCACAGCATCTCGTTCCAGGGCTCCTCCTTGCCGAACGCCTCGCCCACCTCCGACAGCACGGCCTTGACCCGGTCCAGGTCCTCCGACGGCCGCACCGTGACGTCGACGCCGGCCGTGGCCCAGCCCTGGGAGAGGTTGCCGACCCGCTTGACCTCGCCGTTGCGGACGTACCAGATCTCGCCCTTGTCGCCGCGCAGCTTGGTCACCCGCAGCCCGACCTCGATGACCTCGCCGGAGGCGACGCCCGCGTCGATCGTGTCGCCGACGCCGTACTGGTCCTCCAGGATCATGAACACGCCGGAGAGGAAGTCGGTCACCAGGTTGCGCGCGCCGAAGCCGATGGCCACGCCCGCGACGCCCGCCGACGCCAGCAGCGGCGCGAGGTTGATCTGGAAGGTGGACAGCACCATCAGCGCGGCCGTGCCGAGGATGACGAAGCTCGCGACCGACCGCAGCACGGAGCCGATCGCCTGGGAGCGCTGCCGTCGGCGCTCCACGTTCACCAACAGGCCGCCGATCGCCGTGCCGTCCACCGACGGCACGCTGCGGTTCATCCGGTCGATCAGCTTGGTGATCGCCCGCCGCACCATCACCCGCAGCACGGCCGCGACCACCACGATCAGCAGCACGCGCAGGCCGATCGCGAGCCAGGTGGACCAGTTCTCCTCCACCCAGCCGGCCGCGTGCGTCGCGCTCTCCTGGGCGTCCCGGAGGGTGGGCACCGACGGGGCGGTCCCGGACGGCGACGGGGACGGCGCAGGCGACGAACCGGCGACGGCGGCGAACAGGGCGGTGGGCAGGGACACGGCAGGTACCTCCAGGTGCAGCGGTCTGCCTCCGGTACGCACGGGTTGCGGTCGCAAAGGTCACGGAAAGATCACCGGGCGGGCAGGCCATCCACACTAACGGGGCATTCCGCGGGCATCCGTCGGGGTGTTCGAGGGAGAGAGCGCGTACATGTGGGGATGAACTGGGGGATTGGCCGGTGGGACGATCCGTTCATGCTCCCGGGGAGGAATCCGATGTGGTCGAAAACACTCCCAGCCCGTTACCGGGACATGGTGGCGCATTCACCTGGCCTGAGGGGAGACTGACTGCAGATCGTCCCGGCGCGAGCCACGCGCCGCCGGCGTACAAGGAGGCATCCGTGCCGCATGTCCTGGTCCTCAACGCGTCGTACGAGCCGCTCGGCGTCGTACCGCTCCGCCGCGCGCTCGTCCTCGTCCTCGAGAACAAGGCCGTCTGCCTCGAGGAGTCCGGCGCCTATCTGCACAGCGCGACCGTCACAGTCCCCGCACCCAGCGTGGT
This sequence comes from Streptomyces sp. NPDC046379, assembly GCF_055587785.1. Lineage (NCBI taxonomy): Bacteria > Bacillati > Actinomycetota > Actinomycetes > Kitasatosporales > Streptomycetaceae > Streptomyces > Streptomyces sp. NPDC046379. The sequence goes on along the minus strand of NZ_JBVJFP010000001.1, from coordinate 575,685 downwards.
CCGGCTCAAGCGATTCGTACGGGTTCCCTACCGGGGGCCCGTTCCTCTGACCCGCCGGGCGCTGTTCGCCCGCGACGGGGGCCGGTGCATGTACTGCGGTGGCGTCGCAACCAGCGTCGACCACGTCATCCCGCGCTCACGCGGGGGCAAACACGTCTGGGACAACGTGGTGGCCTCGTGCCGCCGCTGCAATCACGTCAAGGCCGACCGCCACCTCGTCGAACTGGGCTGGCGCCTGCGCCACAAGCCGGCCCCGCCCACCGGTCTGGCCTGGCGCATCATCGGCACCGGCCACCGGGACCCGCGCTGGCTGCCGTACCTCCAGCCGTACGGCGCGGACGACGCCCTGGCCCGGATCGACGGCATCTCCGCCTGACGCGATCCGGGCTTTCGTATGCCCGGGGGCTGCGCCCGCGGCCCTCGGGCGGGCGCCGGTCGAGGCGTGAGCCGAGGGCCGGGATCGCCGACGGCGAGCCGGCGCGGCCGGGGCGACCCCCGTCCGCCCCGTCGTGCCCGCCCGCCGGTCACGCGTACCGCAGTTCCTCCGGACGCAGCGTCCGCCGCAGGAACGGCAGCGACGTGGCCGCCGTCAGAAGGCACACCGCGTACACGCCCACCGGCACCAGCAGAGCCGCCCACGGCACCGAGCCGTAGCCCGTGCCGATGGCCATGCCGCCCAGGCCCGCCAGGAGGACGGCCGGGGCCAGGGGGAGGGCGGTCTCCAGGAGCAGGGCGCGTCCCAGCACCGCCCGCGGGACGCCGGCCGCCGCCTGTGCGGCCAGGCCGCGGCGCCGGCTCGCCAGTGACTCGGCGGTGCCCACGGCCAGGGAGAGCAGGGTGATCGCCAGCGCGACCCCGATCGCGGCGGCCGTCAGATCGAGGCCGGTGGTGTAGAAGGCGCGGTCCAGGTACTGCGGCTTGTCCAGGACGTCCAGCAGGGACCGGCGGATGCCGACGAAGGCCGTGCCGGTCAGGGTCACCAGCAGGACCGCCGCGTGGGTGCGGGCCGCCGCCCACGGGTCGGCGCGCAGCCGTTCCGCCGCGATGAGGACCGCCGCGTCGTCCGTACGGGCCGCCAGCCATGCCCCGGTCAGCCTCGCCGTCGCGCCGGCCAGCCACAGCACGGCCGTCCCGGTCGCCACGAGCAGCACGAACACGAGCAGCGGCCCCGAAGCGCCGGACCGGCCGCCCGGCCCGTCGGACAGGGCGGCGTACGCCCCGAGCGCCGCGCCCACGAACAGCAGCACCCCCAGCACGAACAGCACCCCCGGCCCGCGCCGTGGCCGCACCCGGCGCACCCATCCCAGCGGCGAGGCCACCACCCGGCGCAGCGCCAGCACGCTCACCAGCGCCCCCACCACCGGCACCGCGACCGCCACCAGCGCGATGCCGGCCCACGCCCACACGGACGGCGACCCCCACCGCACCAGCAGGACCAGCACCGAGAACACCGTCCCGACCACCGACCCCGCCAGACACGTCAGCCCCGCCTCGGCCCCCGCGATCCGCCGCACCTGCCACGGCGAGGCGCCCGCCAGCCGCAGTCCGGCCAGCCGCCGGTCCCGGTGCACCGCGCCGATCCGGGCGCACTGGCCCAGGAATCCGAACACGGGGATGAGCAGGAGCAGCAACGCCGTCACCACGCCCTGCCGCTCTCCGGGGCGGTCCAGCAGGCCGTGGGCGATCCCGACGTCGTGCCACCCGCGCAGCGACGCCAGCACCACGGCGGTCAGCGCGAAGCCGGCCGCGAGCAGCGCGCCCAGCGCCGTGAGCACGATCCGCCACCACTCGTGCCGGTCGGAGCCGAGCACCAGCAGCCGGGCCAGTCGCAGGTCCGCGCTCACCGGCCCGCCTCCGCCCGGTGGGTGTCCGCGACGGCGACGGCACCGTCGTGCAGTGTGATCTCACGGTCCGCGTACGCGGCGACCCGCGCGTCGTGCGTGATCAGCAGCACGGAGGCGCCCGCCTCGCGGGCCGTGTGCACCAGGACGGTCATCACCTGCTCGCCGGCCAGCGAGTCCAGGGCGCCGGTCGGCTCGTCGGCGAAGACCACCTTCGGGCCGGTCACCAGCGCCCGCGCCAGCGCCACCCGCTGCGCCTGCCCGCCGCTCAGCTCGCCCGGCCGCAGCTCCTGCTGCCCCCGCACCCCGAACCGCTCCAGCCACTCCCCGGCCCGCGCCCGCGCCTTGCCGCGCCCGGTCCCGGCCAGCAGCAGCGGCAGGGCGACGTTGTCGATCGCGGTCAGCTCGGGGATCAGCTGCCCGAACTGGAACACCACCCCGAACTCCGTGCGCCGAAGCTCGCTCAGCCGCTCCTCGGGCAGCTGGTCGACGCGCTCGCCGGCGTAGGTCACCGCGCCCTCGTCGGGCCGGACGATGCCGGCCAGGCAGTGCAGCAGCGTGGACTTCCCACTGCCGCTCGCGCCGGTCACGGCGAGGATCTCGCCGGCGGCCAGCTCGACCGAGGCGCCGCGCAGGGCCTTGGCCGCGCCGTGCGCCTTGACCAGGCCGCGGGCCGCGAGCAGGGGCGTCGCCCCGGCCGCGCGGGCGACGCTCCCGGTGGTGAAGTCTGCGCTCATGTCTTGTCTACCTCCGCGGTGAGGGGAGCGAGCCGGGCGGCGGTGGTGGTCATCCAGCGCAGGTCGGCGTCGAGGTGGGTGAGGGCGTAGTCGGCGGACAGGACCGTCGAGAGGTCGGCGCCGACGGCGGTCTTCACGGCCGTCAGCTCGCGCATCCGCGCCATGTGCGCGGCGCGCTGGTCGCGCAGGTAGCCCTCCGGGTCGCCCGCGGCGAGGATCGCCACGACGACCTTGGCGAAGATCTCGTTGGCGACGAACGGCGCGGGCGGCGTGACCTCCCTCACCCAGCGGGCCAGTTCGTCGGCGCCCTTGGCCGTGGCGCGGTACAGCGTGCGCTCGGGGCCGTGGTCGGCGTCGGTGCCCTCGACCTCGGCCAGTCCGTCGCGGACCAGCCGCTGCAGGGTTGTGTACACCTGCCCGTAGGCCAGCGGTCGGGCCTGCGGGAAGCGTGCGTCGTGCCGTCGCTTGAGGTCGTAGCCGTGGCTGGGACCCGTGGCGAGCAGCCCGAGCAGTATGTGGCGGGTGCTCATGATCCTCAGTATGTACTGAGTACATGTACTGAGTGAATAGCTCAGAAGGATGAATCGGATCGGAAACTGAGGGCGTCTGCCTCCGCGTTGGCTGGGTAGGGCTTGCGCATACGCAACCGACGAAGGAGGCCACATGGCCGCGTCCGCCCAACTGCTGCTGTCGGCACTGTCCAAACGCCCGGCGGAGCCGTCCGCCCTCCCCGCCCCCCACGCGTGCGCCTTCAGCGCCGAAGGCGCCTGCTCCGAGGCCCCCCTGACCAGCGAACCACCGCTCCCCGACGCCGAGCCCCTCACCAGCGAGCCCCCGCTCGCCACCCCGGACGCCGACTGCGCGAGGCCGTAGATGACCGCACCCCGCCCGGCCGACCCTCCCGGCGACGACCTGCGCGCCCTCGCCGAACTGCACGGCGTGGCCCCCTCCTACCGCCCCTCGCCCGACCGCACGGTCACCGCCTCCGCCGCCGCGCTCACCCGCACCCTCGCCGCCCTCGGCGTCGACGCGAGCACCCCCGCGGCCACCCGCGCAGCCCTCGCCGCCCGCCGCGACGAACTCGCCGGGCGCCTGCTGCCGCCGACGGTCGTCTGCTGGGAGGGAGCCGGCCCGCCCCCGGCACTGACCGCCCTGCCCGAGGGCACCCGGCTGCGCGTCGAGACCGAGCAGGGCGAGACCCGGTCCGCCGTCGAGGGACTCCCGCCCGGCGTCCACCGGCTGACCGCCGCCGCGCCCGACGGCCGCACCGCCGAGGCCCACCTGATCGCCGCCCCGGCCCGGCTGCCCACGCCCACGGGACGCTCGTACGGCCTCCTGGTCCAGCTCTACTCCCTGCTCTCGCACCGCTCCTGGGGCATGGGCGACCTCGGCGACCTCGGCGAGCTGACCGCCTGGGCCGGACGCGCCCTCGGCGCCGGGTTCATCCAGGTCAACCCGCTGCACGCGGCCGTACCCGGCGCCCCCACCGACCCCTCCCCCTACCGGCCCTCCTCCCGCCGCTTCCCCGACCCGGTGCACCTGCGGATCGAGGACGTCCCCGAGTACGCCCACGCCACCCGCGCGGACGACCGCGAACGGCTCCTCGCGCTGACCGAACGGGCCGGCCGGCTGCGCGAGAGCGTGCTGGAGAAGGGCGAACTGATCGACCGCGACGCCGTGTGGGAACTGAAGCGCGCGGCGCTCGAACTGCTGCACGAGGTGCCCCTCGGTCCCGGCCGCACCGCCGCCTACGGCGACTTCCTCGCCGCACAGGGCCGCGCCCTGGAGGACCACGCCACCTGGTGCGCGCTCGCCGAGATCCACGGCCCCGACTGGCACACCTGGCCCGCCGGCCTGCGCGACCCCCGCTCACCGCAGACCGCGCGCGCCCGCCGGGAGCTGATGGACCGGGTCGACTTCTGGTCCCGGCTCGCCTGGCTCACCGATGCCCAGCTCACCGCCGCCCAGCGCACCGCGCGCGAGGCCGGGATGCCGGTCGGCATCGTGCACGACCTCGCCGTCGGCGTGCACCCGCGCGGCGCCGACGCCTGGGCGCAGCAGCACTACTTCGCCGCCGGCATGTCGGTCGGCGCCCCGCCCGACGCCTTCAACGCCCGCGGCCAGGACTGGGGCCTGCCCCCCTGGCGGCCCGACCGCCTCGCCGAGTCCGGCTACGCCCCCCTGCGCGACCTGCTGCGCGCCCTGTTCCGCTACGCCGGCGCACTGCGCGTCGACCACGTGATGGGCCTGTTCCGGCTGTGGTGGGTGCCGCAGGGGCTGCCGCCGACCGAGGGCGCCTACGTCCGCTACGACGCCGAGGCCATGCTCGCCGTGGTGGTGCTGGAGGCCTCGCGGGCCGGGGCGCTGGTGATCGGGGAGGACCTGGGCACCGTGGAGCCGGGCGTACGGGAGACGCTGCGCGAGCGCGGGGTGCTCGGCACGTCCGTGCTGTGGTTCGAACGGGACTGGGACGGCGACGGCCGGCCCCTGCCCCCCGAGGACTGGCGCGCCGACTGCCTCGCCACCGCGACCACCCACGACCTGCCGCCCACCGCCGCCCGGCTCGGCGGCGAGCACGTCGAACTGCGCGACCGTCTCGGCCTGCTCACCCGCCCGGTGACCGACGAACGGGCGGAGGCCGCCGCCGACACCGGCGAGTGGCTGGAGCTGCTGTCCGGGCTGGGCCTGCTGCGGGGCGGCGGCGGCGCGGGCACCGCGTCGGAGGAGGCCGGCATCCAGGCCGTTCACCGCTTCCTGCTGCGCACCCCGGCCCGGCTCGTCGGCGTCTGGCTCCCGGACGGCATCGGTGACCGGCGTCCGCAGAACCTGCCGGGGACCTGGGACGAGTATCCGAACTGGCGGCTGCCGATCGCGGACGGCGAGGGGCGCCCCGTGCCGCTGGAGGAACTGGCCGCCTCGCCGCGGCTGCGGGCGCTGATGGAGGTGCTGCGGGAGGAGGGGGGTGCGGCGCACCGTCCTGAACGCGGACTGCCACCGTCCTGAACGCGGACTGCCGTCCTGAACGCGAACTGGCGTCCTGAACGCGGGACGCCGGGCTGCGGCGGGGCGGCGGTACGCCCTCCTGACGCCGGACGGCGGCGGGGGCGGTGGCGCGCTGTCCTGGACGTGGGACGTGTGACGCGGGACACCGGACGCCGGACGTGTGACGCCGGTGCGGGCCCGCTACGGCACCCCGGCCGCGCGGGCCCGCACCGGGTTCGGTACTTTTGGCACCGTGGACAAGAAGAACGCCCTGCGCGTCGGCGCCCTGGCCGCCGGTACGACGCTGATGATGCTGCTCATGTCGTCCCCCGCGCTCGCGCTCACCCGCGACGACGGCGACGACCCCGGCACGGGCCTGAGCGTCGTCGAGACGCTGGGCCTCTACGTCGTGGCCCCGCTCGTGCTGTTCGCGGTCATCGCCGGTCTGGTGATGGTCCTGGACAGGTCGCACGACCGGAAGGACCCGACCAGCTCCAACATCACCACCAAGGCCAACGTCTAGCCGACAGCCGAACACCCGGCATCGTCCGGCCTGCGGACGCCGCACGCGTTTCCGAGGGCGCCGTCCCCTCCTTCGTACCCCTGCGCATCGCGCGGTACGAGGGTGGGGAGGGCGCCCTCGGCGTGTTTCCGCCTCCTGCGAGGTCGCCTTCGAGGTCGCCCTCGCCTTGCTCAGGGGCTCGGTGCGGTGAGGTAGCGCTGCACCGTCGGGGCCAGCCAGGCGACGATCTCCTCGCGGGTCAGCTCCACGGCGGGCGGGAAGCGCAGGACGAAACGGGTGAGCGCCAGCCCGAGCAGCTGCGTCGCGAACAGCGCGGTGCGGGCGGGGACCTGTTCCGGGTCGGGGCAGACCTGCCGGGCCGCCGGCAGCAACTGCTCCCGGAAGATGCCCTGCATCCGCTCGGCACCGGAGCTGCTGGTCGCGCCGACCCGGAGGAGGGCGGTCAGCACCTCGTTGTCCTCCCAGGTGTCGAGGAAGTGCTCGACGAGGGCGCGGCCGATCTCGGCGCGGGGGAGTGCCGCGAGGTCGGGGAGTTTCAGGTCGACGGCGACGGCCGCGGCGAAGAGGCCCTCTTTGTTGCCGTAGTAGCGCATGACCATCGACGGGTCGATGTTCGCGTCCTTGGCGATGGCCCGGATGGTGGCCCGCTCGTATCCGTCGGCGGCGAAGCGCTCGCGCGCGGCGGCGAGGATCGCGGTACGGGTGGTGTCGGAGCGGCGGGGGGCCGGGGCGGCCGGGGGCTCCTGCTGATCGGCTGACATGCCGCCGACTTTAGGCCAACCGCTGTTGGACAACAAGTGTTGGCCAACGCATGTTGGCAAGCGCCTGTCGGCCAATGCCCGTTGGTCAACATCTGTTGGTCAACGGGTGTTGACTGCGCCATGCGTCCGGCCTACTGTTGCCAACAACGGTTGGCCAACGGTCGTTGACCAACAAGCGTTGGCACTCTGGAGGTCCCATGAGCACCACCAGCCCCAGCACCGGCAGCCCCACCTCCGCCCCCAACCCCGGCGCCACCCCCACCCGCGTCCTCGTCGTCGGCGCCGGCCCCACCGGCCTCCTGCTCGCCGGTGACCTCGCCGCCGCCGGAGTCCCGGTCACCGTGGTCGAGAAGCGCCCGCACCGGATCAGCAACCTCTCCCGCGCGTTCGTCCTCCACGCCCGCACCCTCGAACAGTTCGACGCCCGGGCCCTCGCCGACGAGATCGAGGCGGCGGGCCGCCCTCTCGACCGCCTCCGCCTCTTCGGCCGGCTCACCGTCCGGCTCGACACGCTCCCCTCCCGCTTCAACCACCTCCTCGTCATCCCGCAGTACGAGGTGGAGAAGGCGCTGGAGCGGCGGGCGCGGGAGGCCGGCGTGGAGTTCCGGTACGAGACCGAGGTGACCGGCCTCGCCCAGGATGCCGACGGGGTGACCGTCGGGACGCGGGGTCCGGCCGGGGCGGCGCACCGGTTGCGTGCGGCGTACGTCGTCGGGGCCGACGGCGTGCGCAGCGCGGTGCGCGACGCGGTCGGGCTGCCGTTCCCCGGCAGGTCGGTCATCCGGTCCGTCGTCCTCGCGGACGTGCGCCTCGCCGAGCAGCCGGAGAGTCTGCTCACCGCCGACGCGGCCGGCGACGCCTTCGCGTTCCTTGCGCCCTTCGGCGACGGCTATCACCGCGTCATCGGCTGGCGCCGCGATCATGACGTCCCCGACGACGCGCCCCTCGACCTGGAGGAGATCAAGGAGATCACCCGCCGCACCCTCGGCCGGGACTTCGGGATGCACGACGCCCGCTGGATGTCCCGCTTCCACAGCGACGAGCGCCAGGTTCCCGCCTACCGTGTCGGCCGGGTCTTCCTCGCGGGCGACGCCGCGCACGTGCACACCCCGGCCGGCGGGCAGGGCCTCAACACCGGTCTCCAGGACGCGGCCAACCTCGGCTGGAAGCTGGCGGCCGTCCTGAACGGCCACGCAGGCGACGCCCTGCTCGACACCTACCACCGCGAGCGTCACCCGGTGGGCGCGTCCGTGCTCCGCAGCAGCGGCGCCATCGTCCGCCTGGCGATGGCCCACCGGCCCTGGGCGCGGGCCCTGCGGGCGGCGGTCACCGCGCTGCTCGACACCGTCCCCGCCGCCCACCGCAAGGTCGTCGGGGAGATCACCGCCCTCGGCCACCGTTACCCGGCGCCCCGCGGCGCCCACCCCCTGACCGGCACCCGCGCGCCCGACGTCGCCGTCACCGACGGCCGCCTCCACGCCTGCCTGCGCGGCGGACGCTTCGTCCTCGTCACGCCCCGGACGGACGAACGGACGGACGGCAGGACGGACGACGGGCGGGACCCGGCCGGCGACGACCGTCTGGCCGTCACCCACTGGACCGGCGACCGCCGCACCACCGTCCTGGTCCGCCCGGACGGCTACGTCGCCTGGGCCTCGGACGCCGCCGGCCCGGCAGCCGTCGAGGCCGCCCTGACCGCCCACCTGGGAGTCCGCCGAGCCGTTGGGGCTGCCGGCTAGCGCGTCAGCGCCCCGGCCCCTCCGCCCCCGCCAGCAACTTCCGCAGCAGGTCGGCCAGTTGGTCGGCCTGCTGGGCGTCGAGGGAGGACAGGGCCTGCGTCTGGGCGGCCAGGCCCGCGCCCACCGCCTGTTCGATCAGCTCCAGGCCCCGCTCGGTCAGGGTGACCTGGAGGCCGCGCCGGTCGTGCGGGTCGGGGGAGCGGCGGAGCAGGCCGGCGCGTTCGAGCTTGTCGAGGCGGCCGGTCATCCCGCCGGTGGTGAGCATGAGGGCGGCGGAGAGCTGGCGGGGGGAGAGGGCGTACGGCTCGCCGGAACGGCGCAGGGTCGCCAGCACGTCGAACTCCCCGCGCGAGATGCCGAAGCGCGCGTAGGCCTGCTCCATCCGGTCGCCCATCGCCCTGGCCAGCCGGAAGATGCGGCCGAAGACCTCCATCGGGCGGGTGTCGAGGTCGGGCCGTACGGCGCCCCACTGGGCCACGATCGCGTCGACCGGGTCGGGGGCGGGAGCGGGGGTCGGGCTCTGGCTCATGAGGGGAGTATCCCCGGCGTCTTCGATCGGCCGCAAGAAAGTGGCTTGGCGGGAAGTTGCTTAGTGCTAAGCTAATCACTGGCTACTCACTATCTAGTGATGTACTCGCGTCCGCCTCCCGAAGGAACCCGGCCATGACACGGTCCGCGACCGTCCCCTCAGCCCCGACCGTCCCGACCGTTCTGCTCACCGCCCTCGCCCCCGTCTCCTGGGGCACCACCTACGCGGTCACCACCGAGTTCCTCCCGCCCGACCGCCCCCTGTTCACCGGCCTGGTGCGCGCGCTGCCCGCCGGTCTGCTGCTGCTCGCCATGGCCCGGGTGCTGCCGCGCGGCGTGTGGTGGGGCAAGGCCGCGGTGCTCGGCGCGCTGAACATCGGCGCCTTCTTCCCGCTGCTGTTCCTGTCGGCGTACCGGCTGCCCGGCGGAATGGCCGCCGTCGTCGGCTCGGTCGGGCCGCTTTTCGTCGCCGGGCTGGGGGCGCTGCTGCTGGCGGAGCGGGCGACGGCACGGACCTGGCTGACCGGCGTCGCCGCCGCGTCCGGCGTCAGTCTGGTCGTGCTCGAGGCGGCCGGTGCGCTGGACGTGCTCGGCGTGCTGGCGGCCGTCGCCTCCACCGCGTCCATGTCGGCCGGCACCGTCCTCACCAAGCGCTGGGGCCGGCCGGAGGGGGTGGGCCCGCTCGCCCTCACGGCCTGGCAGCTGACGGCGGGCGGCCTGCTGATCGCCCCCGTCGCCCTCCTCGCCGAGGGCGCGCCGCCCGCGCTGGACGGCCGTGCGGTGGGCGGCTACCTCTATCTCGCCGTCGCCAACACGGCGGTGGCGTACTGGCTGTGGTTCCGCGGCATCGGCCGGCTCACCGCGACCCAGGTCACCTTCCTCGGCCCGCTGTCCCCGCTGACGGCCGCCGTGGTCGGCTGGGCCGCCCTCGGACAGGCGCTCACCCCGCTCCAGCTCGCGGGCATGGCGGTGGCGTTCGGCGCGACGGTGGCGGGACAGCTCGGCGGCCGGTCCGCCCGTCCCGCCCGCCGCCCCCAGTCCTTCGCACTCACCCCGCCCCCCTCCGCTTCCTCCCCCTCTCCTTCCCCCTCCGCTCCCGCCGCGCCCGCCACCATGTACGCGCCCACAGCACATGCACCCCGCCCAGCGCGACCGTCACGACTCCCGCGTCCAGTCGCCGCGTCGCCGAGGATCCGGGGCTGACGAGGGAGGTGACGGCGTTGGCCAGCAGGGCGGCGTCGGCGGGCAGGGTCACCGTCGCGAGGAAGGCCAGGCACAGGGCGGTGCCGGTGACGAGGACCGCGCTGTACACGCGCACCGCCCGCCGTTCGTGGGCCGGGAGCCGGCGGCTCGGGTCCGGCGCGGCGCGGCCCAGCAGCCGCAGGCCGAGGTGGCGGGCGTAGGCCCGGCCGTCGCCGTACAGGTCGCGGCAGCGGAGCAGGTCCTGGAGGACGAAGTAGACGTCCGTGCGCATGAACAACATCAGCTGGAACGGCAGCGGCAGCAGCGCCAGCACGGTGAGCGCGGCCAGGACGCGGTGGGCGGTGCCGTCGGTGGCGCCCGCGGCGAGGGCGGCCACGGAGGCGACGGCGAGGTTGACGGCGCTGCCCGCGAGGTAGGCGGTGAGGCGGTGGCGGCGCGGGGCGAGTTCGATGCCGCTGATGTCGGTCTGCATCACCAGGAACTGCAGCCGGGTGCCCAGCCGTATCCGCGCCGGCACGCCGGTCGCGCGGGCGGTGACCAGGTGGGCGCACTCGTGGAGCAGCAGCAGCGCCCAGCCGGCCGCCGCCCCGAAGGCGACGACGGCGCTGCCGTGCTCGCTCCACAGCAGGGTGCGGTGGCCGATCGGGACGCCCGGCCGGGCGAGCAGCGCGGCGGCGATCAGCAGACCGACCATCACGGGCGCCACCGGACTCAGCGCCCAGCGCACGTGCCGGGGCCGCAGCCGGGGCAGTGTCGGCTTCTGCGGGACCGGCGACGGCACCGGCCGGCCGTCGATCTCGGCGACGAAGCCGAGCCCCACCAGCGCGTCCACGAAGTCGGCCACGTCGACGTCCTGCCCGGTCTCCCGGCGCAGCCGCTCCGCCGTCTCGGCGCTGCTCAGCCCCGCCCCCAGCAGGTCGAGGGCGCGTTTGCCGACGCCGGGCAGGGCGACGAACCGGCCGGTGGCCATCCGCCCCACGATCCACTCGTCGCCGTCGGGGCGGGAGGCCAGTTCGTGCAGCCGGACGCGGCTCACGTCCGCACCCCGCCGCAGGCGGCGCAGTCCGCCTGCCGGGGGAAGCGCTGGAGGTGCGGTTCTCCGGGCAGCATGAGGTTCACGCCGAAGCGGAAGCCCGGTTCCAGGTCCGGTATGCCGGTGAGCAGGGCGAGGGCGGCGTGCGCGAGGAGCGCGCCGGACAGGCCGGCGGTGACGGCGGACGCCGGGTTCCAGGGCATACGGGGTGAGGCCACCCGCTCGTCCTGGCCGGGCGCCAGCCGCAGCTCGCGCCGGGCGGCCTCACCCACGCGCAGGCACTCCCAGCAGGCGCCCCGCCCGGGCACGTACACCCCCGCGGTCACCAGCGGCCCCCGGTAGCCGGCGTCGACCCAGGGCAGACCCGCCGCGATGCAGGCCCGGTTGACCCAGCGCCGCAGGTCGTCGGGGCGGTCGGCGGCCAGGACCAGCAGGTCGGGGTCGCCGCCCGCGAGCAGGGCCGTCAGGTCGGCCGGGCCGCGCACCTCCAGCCGCTGCCCGGTGACCGTCACGTCCGAGTTCAGCGCCCGCAGCGTGGCCACCGCGGCCTCCGTCTTGGGGCGGCCGATGTCGTCCTCGCGGAACAGCGGCTGCCGGTTGAGGTTGGACAGCTCCACCACGTCCGGGTCGACGCAGTGCACCTGTCCCACACCGGAGGCGACCAGGCTCTGCGCCGCGTGGCCGCCGGTGCCGCCGACGCCCAGCACCAGCACGCGGGCCCGGCGCAGCAGGAGCTGCGCCTCCCACGGGCTCGTCCGCGGACCCCGGTCCATCCAGCGCAGCAGCGGCACGCCCCGGCTGTAGCGCTCCCGCTCCCGACCGGACACCGGCACGGGCGCCGCCGCGTCCTCCAGGAACCCGGCGGCCAGCAGATCGGCCATGGCCTGCCAGACGTCATCCCCGGTCACGTCCCCGTGTCCGGCCAGCACCCGGGCCACCACGGCGGACGGCGCCCGCGACCCGTCCAGCGCCTCGACGAGCAACCACACCCAGCCCTTGGGGTCGGCGATCTCCGCGCCGATGCCGTGCACGACGCTGCCGATGCGCACATGGCCGTCGACCGTGCGGTAGGGGCGGTGCTCGGGCTTGACGCGGGGGCGTCGCAAGGACCTGACATCGGTGGTCACGCGGTCACCTCTTGGTAGGTATCGGCACCCTTGACACAGTTGTTCACCCCAACGAACCTGGGCAGGAAACCGCGAAGCGGGCCGTTGTTCAGCCAACTTCCTTGGAAGGAGCCGCACATGGCCGAGAAGATCGTGATTCGCCCGCTGGACAAGAAGGAGACCACCGGGGACAGCAACTCCCAGGGCGCCTGATCGGAGCACCAGCGTGCGGACTACGTGGTATCCGGCCGTCGGCGAACTGGAGCGCCGGGCCCGCGCGCTGGCTGCCTCGGCGCCCGGGGCGCTGCGCCTGGGCGCCGTCGGCGAGAGCAGGGCGGGACGCCCGCTGTGGCTGCTGTCGGCCGGCCACGGCGAACGGCAGATCCTCACCGTCGCCGGCGCCCACGCCAACGAACCCGTCGGCGGCGCGTCGTCCCTGCGTCTCGCCGCCCTCCTCGCCCGCCGGCCCGCACTGCTCCAACGGCTCGACTGCACCTGGCACTTCCTGCTCTGCCTCGACCCGGACGGGGCGCACCTGGCGCAGGGCTGGGCGCCCAGGGAGCCGGAACCCTCGCTGGAGGAGTGCCATCGGCACTTCTACCGGCCCGCGTTCGCCCGCCAGCCCGAGTCGCTGCCCGTGCAGGACGCTCCGGGACCGCCGGTGCCGCCGATGCCCGAGTCGGCGACGCTGGTCCGGCTGCTGGACGAACTGCGGCCGGTGGCCCAGTTCACACTGCACGGCATCGAGTTCGGCGGCGCGTTCGCGATGCTGACCCGGCCGGTGCCCGGCGCCGGGCAGGCCTTCCGGGACACGGCCGCGCGGTTGCGCGTCCCGCTCGACCACCATCCCTGCGACGGCCCGGACTGGCTCCCCGAACCGCCCGGGGTGCTGCTGCTGCCAGGCGACCGCGGCGGCAGCGAACGCGACCCGAGCGGCTTCACCGCCGAGAGCACCTGGCTCCACCCGCGCAAGTACGGCACCCTGACCACCCTCGTCGAGGCGCCCGCGTGGGGGGTCCCCGGGGTGTCCGACCCGCGGCCGGCCCCCGACCCGGAGCGCGCGGTCGCCCGCGTCGCCGAGGTGCTGCTGGGCCGCGCCCGCGACCTCGCCGCCGTCCTGGGCGATCCCGGCGCGGACGCCGTCCCCGACGACCTGCTGCCCCTGCGCGACGCGGCCCGCGAGTTGATCGAGGTCGCCCCCTCGGTCGCCGCGACCTGGACCGCGGAGGAACTCACCGGCTCCCGCGGCCACTTCGCCACCCTCGGCATCGCAGCCCGCCGCATTCCGCTGCGCGCGGCGTCCATGATGCGCCGGGCCCTCGCCCGCACCGACCCGCGCACCGCGGACGTGCTCGGGGACCTGGTGCGCGAGTGGTGCCAGGAGCTGGAGAAGACGTACGAGCCGGTGTGGCTGCCGGTGCCGGCGCAGACGGGGCTGCACGTGCGGACCATGCTGGACATCGCCCGGCGGGTGTGAGGCGGCGGCGACGGGCGGGACGCGGCGGGGATCGGGCGGCGTCGAACCGGGCGGAAGGGCGGGCGGCGGCCTCCGGTGACGAGGCCGCCGGCGGCCCGTGGGGGAAGCGGACGGCGCCCCGTCGAAAGGGAACGGCGAACCAGCCGGCAGGCGCCATCCGGCGCAGTCGCCCCTGCCGACCGCTGCGGACCACAGCCGTGCACAGCCGCGCACGTCGCCCGCGGCGGACCGCAGCCGTGCGTGCACAGCCGCGCACGCCGCCCACGCCGCCGGCGGCGGACCACAGCCGTGCACAGCCGCGCACACCCCCCCCACCGCCGCTCGCGGCCGACCACAGCCGTGCACGCCGCCCACAGCCGTGCACGCCACCCACTGCCGCCCGCGGTGGACCGCAGCCGCCCACTGCCGGGAAGCACGCGAGCGCCGCCACTGCCGAGTAGCAAGCGGGCGGCACCCGCCCAAAGGCAGGCACCGCCCGCGAAAAGAGACCGGGCGGCGACGACCAACGGCCCCCGCCCGGAGGGCTACGCGTCCGCGGCCTGCGCCTTCAGCGCCCGCTCGATGCCCGACCGCGACTCCGACACCAGCCGGCGCAGCGCGGCGTTCGGCTCCGCCGAGGCCAGCCACGCGTCGGTCTTGGCCAGCGTCTCCGGGGAGACCTGGACCGCCGGGTAGAGGCCGACCGCGATCTGCTGGGCCATCTCGTGCGAACGGGACTCCCAGACGCCCTTGACCACCTCGAAGTACTTGTCGGTGTACGGCGCGAGCAGCTCCCGCTGGTCGGTCTGGACGAAGCCGCCGATGACCGCCTCCTGCACGGCGTTCGGCAGCTTGTCGGACTCCACGACCGACGCCCACGCCTCCGCCTTGGCCTCCGGCGTCGGCCGGGCCGCCCGCGCCGTCGCCGCGTGCCGCTCGCCGGCCGCGGTGCGGTCCCGCTCGTACTCGGCGGCGATCTCCGTCTCGTCGTAGCGGCCCACCGCCGCGAGCCGCTGTACGAACGCCCAGCGCAGCTCGGTGTCCACGACCAGGCCCTCGACCGTCTGGGAGCCGCCGAGCAGCGCCTCCAGCAGGTCCAGCTGCTCCGGCGTCCGGGCCGTCGCCGCGAAGGCGCGCGCCCACGCCAGCTGGTGGTCGCTGCCCGGCTCGGCCGTCCGCAGATGGGCCAGCGTCGCCTCCGTCCAGCGGGCGAGCAGCGACTCGCGCCCGGCGGGGGCGGCGTACAGGTCGATCGCCAGCTTCACCTGCCGCTGCAGGGACTGGACCACGCCGATGTCGGACTCCTTGCCGATGCCGGACAGCACCAGGGACAGGTAGTCGCGGGTGGCCAGCTCGGCGTCGCGTGTCATGTCCCACGCCGACGCCCAGCACAGGGCGCGGGGCAGCGACGACTCGAAGTCGCCGAGATGCTCGGTGACGAAGGCGAGCGAGGCCTCGTCCAGCCGGACCTTGGCGTACGACAGGTCGTCGTCGTTGAGCAGGACGACGTCCGGGCGGCGCCGGCCCACCAGCTGCGGCACGGCGGTCCGTTCGCCGTCGACGTCCAGCTCGATGCGGCCGCCGTCCGCGTCGCGCACCAGCTTGCCGCTCGCGGCGTCCAGGTCGTACAGCCCGATCGCGATGCGGTGGGGCCTCAGCGTCGGCTCGCCCTTGGCGCCGGCGGGCAGCGCCGGGGCCTCCTGGCGGACGGCGAAGGAGGTGACGACCCCGTCCGCGTCGGTCTCGATCTCCGGGCGCAGGACGTTGATGCCGGCCGTCTCCAGCCAGGCGCGCGACCAGTTCTTCAGGTCCCGGCCGGAGGTCTCCTCCAGCGCGCTCAGCAGGTCCGACAGGCGCGTGTTGCCGTACGCGTGCCGCTTGAAGTAGGCCTGCACGCCGCGGAAGAACTCGTCCTCGCCGACGTAGGCGACGAGCTGCTTGAGCACCGAGGCGCCCTTGGCGTAGGTGATGCCGTCGAAGTTGACGAGGACGTCGTCCAGGTCGCGGATGTCCGCCATGATCGGGTGCGTGGAGGGCAGCTGGTCCTGCCGGTAGGCCCACGTCTTCATGGAGTTGGCGAACGTCGTCCACGAGTGCGGCCAGCGCGAGCCCGGCGCGTCGGCCTGGCAGGCGATCGACGTGTAGGTGGCGAACGACTCGTTCAGCCACAGGTCGTTCCACCACTCCATGGTGACCAGGTCGCCGAACCACATGTGGGCCAGCTCGTGCAGGATGGTCTCCGCGCGCGTCTCGTACGCCGCGTCCGTCACCTTCGACCGGAAGACGTACTGGTCGCGGATGGTCACCGCGCCCGCGTTCTCCATCGCGCCCGCGTTGAACTCCGGCACGAACAGCTGGTCGTACTTCTCGAACGGGTACGCGTAGTCGAACTTCTCCTGGAACCAGTCGAAGCCCTGCCGGGTGACCTCGAAGATGGCGTCCGAGTCGAGGTACTCGGCGAGCGAGGGACGGCAGTAGATGCCGAGCGGCACGCTCCGGCCGTCCTTCTCGTACACACTGTGCACCGAGTGGTAGGGGCCGACGATCAGCGCCGTGATGTACGACGAGATCCGCGGCGTCGGCGCGAACACCCAGACGTTGTGCTCGGGTTCGGGGGTGGGCGAGTTGGAGATGACGGTCCAGCCCTCCGGCGCGCGCACGGTGAACTGGAAGGTCGCCTTGAGGTCCGGCTGCTCGAACGAGGCGAACACGCGGCGGGCGTCCGGGACCTCGAACTGGGTGTAGAGGTAGGCCTGGTCGTCCACCGGGTCGACGAACCGGTGCAGGCCCTCGCCGGTGTTGGTGTACGCGCAGTCCGCGACGACGCGCAGGATGTTGCGCCCCTCCAGCAGACCGGGGAGCGCGATCCGGGAGTCGGCGAAGACCTCGGCCGGGTCGAGCGAGTCGCCGTTCAGCGTCACCTCGTGCACGGCCGGCGCGACCAGGTCGATGAAGGACGTGGCGCCGTTCTCGGCGACGTCGAAGCGCACCGTGGTCACGGACCGGTAGGTGCCGCCCTTCTGCGCGCCGGAGAGGTCGAGATCGATCTCGTACGAGTCAACGGTGAGCAGCTTCGCCCGCTGCTGCGCCTCTTCGCGAGTCAGGTTTGTGCCAGGCACGCGGTCATCTCCTCGTGATGTGTGGGTTGCGTCATCCTTCCATGTGGCCTGTGGAGATCGCGATGTGCTTGGCGCCGAGCTGACTGTCGCGGCACGGATCGCCCACTGTCACCCGAACGGGTTGAACGGAGCAGGCGATCAGCTGCGGGCGGGGGCCCTCGAGCGGTTCCCGGAGCCGGACTCGGCGCGGTCACGGTTCGGCCGGGCGAGGATCAGGGCGGAGAACGTGGCGCGCATCAAGGGCCGCGAGCTGACTGCTCTGCGCAAGGAGAGCGGACTCACCCGGCAGGGTGTGGCCGCTGCAGTGGCATGAGCCCCATGGCCCCGGAGCCCGAACGCAGGGGCGTCCACCGCGACCTACGCCGGTGGACGCCCCTGTCTCGTGGCCGGGACTACTTCTTCAGCTCGGCCGCCACCAGCTCCGCGATCTGGACCGCGTTCAGCGCGGCGCCCTTGCGGAGGTTGTCGTTGGAGACGAACAGGGCCAGGCCGTTGTCCACCGTCTCGTCGCGGCGGATGCGGCCGACGTACGACGGGTCCTGGCCGGCCGCCTGGAGCGGGGTGGGGACGTCCGCGAGGGCCACGCCGGGGGCGCCGGCCAGCAGCTCCTTGGCGCGCTCCACGCTGATCGGGCGGGCGAAACGGGCGTTGACCTGGAGGGAGTGGCCGGTGAAGACGGGCACGCGCACGCAGGTGCCGGAGACCTTCAGCCCGGGGATCTCCAGGATCTTGCGGGACTCGTTGCGGAGCTTCTGCTCCTCGTCGGTCTCGTTCAGGCCGTCGTCCACGATGGAGCCGGCCAGCGGGAGCACGTTGTAGGCGATCGGCGCGACGTACTTGTCCGGCTTCGGGAACTCCACCGCCGAGCCGTCGTGGGTCAGCTTCGGGGCGTCCGCGCCGACCTTCTGCACCTGCTCGAACAGCTCGTCCACGCCGGCCAGCCCGGATCCGGACACCGCCTGGTAGGTGGCGACGACCAGCGCCTCGAGGCCGGCCTCCGCGTGCAGCGGGCGCAGCACCGGCATCGCGGCCATCGTCGTGCAGTTCGGGTTGGCGATGATGCCCTTGGGCCGGTCGGCGATCGCGTGCGGGTTCACCTCGGCCACCACCAGCGGCACCTGCGGGTCCCGCCGCCACGCCGAGGAGTTGTCGATCACGACCGCGCCCTGCGAGGCGACCTTCTCGGCGAGCGCCTTCGAGGTCGCGCCGCCCGCGGAGAACAGCACGATGTCCAGGCCGGTGTAGTCGGCCGTGGACGCGTCCTCCACCGTCACGCCGTCCAGCTCCGTGCCCGCCGAGCGGGCGGAGGCGAACAGGCGCAGCTCGGTGACCGGGAAGTTCCGCTCCGTGAGGATCCTGCGCATGACCGTGCCGACCTGCCCGGTGGCTCCGACGATTCCGACCCTCACGGTGACTCCCTCTACGTCTGATATGTGCACTGTGCCCGGCCGAGGCACCTCCATGATGCGGCCGACCCCGGCGTACCTGTCCAGTTTTTTGGCGGGGATGACCGAGGACTGGGACATGTGTGACGCACAACATGCCCCCTCCCACCCCGCCGTTGCGGAAACGTTACCGAACGTTTCCGTCGCCACCGGCGTCGTAGGAGAAACGCGGGGACGAGAGGGGTGGCTGTGCTGCGCGGAAAGGCCCGCCGCGGGCAGGGGGCGGTCCACGCGGATCACGCGGCGGACGACCCCCTGGACGCGGCTCAGGAACGCCGGGTGCGGGCCGTGCTCGCGCTCGGCGGCGTGCCGCAGGCGGACCTGCCGGACGGGGTGCAGCAGGTCCGCCTGCGGCTGCTGGAACGGGCCGCGAGCGGGCTGGAGGCGCCGCGCGACGTGTCCGCCTGGGCGGCCGTCGTCGCCTCCAACCTCGCCATGGACTGGCACCGCGCCAAGCGCCGCCAGGAACGGCTCGGCGAGCGCCTCGCCGCGCTGCGCCAGCCCAGCCTCCCCTCCGGCGAGGACACCAGCGTGCTGTCCCTCGCCGTGGCCCAGGGCCTGGACGAGCTGCCCGATCCCCAGCGGCAGGTCCTCGTCCTGCGCTTCTACGCCGACCTCCCGGTGCGTTCCATCGCCGAGGAGCTGGGCATCCCGGAGGGCACGGTCAAGAGCAGGCTGCACACGGCGGTACGGGCCCTGCGCACCCGGCTGCACGAGGACGAGGTGGTGTGACGTGACCGTCGAACACGACGGCTGTGACGGCCGGCCCGGCGACGACCGCCCGGACCCGCTGCTCGCCGTCCTCACCGGCGAACCGCTGCCCGGCGACGCCGACCCCGCCCATCTCGCCGAATACCGCGCGGCGGCCGACGACGTGGCGCTGCTCAAGCGGCAGCTGACGCTCCTCGGGGACGCCCTGGCCGAGCCCCCCGCAGCCGCGGCGCGCCCCGCCGCTCCACCGCCACGGCGTGCCGCGCGCCGCCCGCGCCCCGTCCGCGTCCGGTCCCTGGCCCTCGGGGCCGTGGGCGTGGCCGCCGCCGGCGCGATGGTGAGCGGCCTCGGCTGGCTCGCCGTGCAGGCCGGCTCCGCGTCGAACGTCACCAGCTCCGCCGACGAGGCCGGCGGCGAACGCGCCGACGCCGAGGCCAAGGACGCCGGGGCGCTCGCCGCGCCCGGCTATCTCGCCTGCGCCCGCCTGGTCGCCGAGGGCGAGGTGGCCGCCGTGGAACCGGTGCCCGGCACCCGGAAGGAACGCGTCACCCTCCGCATCACCCGCTCCTACGTGCCGGACGTGCCGGACGGGAACCGGGCGGGCGAGACGGTCTTCGTGATCGCCCGCGCCGCCGGTCTCGACGAGGGCGAGCACGTCCTGGTCGCCCTCCCGCACGGCAGCCGCACTCCGGACGCCGTCCACGTCGGCGAGCGGGACGTCGCCCGGCAGCGGCGCATCCTGGAGAACGCGCTGCCGTACGCGGGGACCTGCGAATAACGGCGTACGGCGGCCCGCGGACAAGGCGGCACCGGCACCCGCGGACGACGCAGCACGCATCCGCGGACAGCGGGCACGGCACCCGCGGGCAACGCAGCACGGCATCCGCGGACAGCGGGCACGGCGCCCGCGGGCAACGCAGCACGGCATCCGCGGGCAGCGGGCACGGCGCCCGCGGACAGCGGAAAGGGGCGGGCGCCCGACCGGACGCCCGCCCCCTGCCCGCCACCGCGGTCCGCCGTCACGCGGGTTGACGCGTGACGGCGTCACCGGGTTACGGCGTGACCTTCTCGATCTTCACGCTGCCCACGCCCGCGACCGTGCCGCGCGCGTTGACCAACTGCACCTGCCCGAAGAACTCGCGTCCCTCGGGGGCCGCCGCGGCGGCGGTGACGCTGCCCGTGACGGTCGCCGAGTCGCCCGTGCCCAGCTTCACCGGGGCCGAGCCGCCGACGTCGACGGAGCCCAGGGAGGCGGAGTAGAAGACGTCCCGGTAGTCGTACGCGGTGGAACCGGCCGGCACCGAGTAGCCCACGACCTCGATGGTGTACGCGCCGGCCGCCGGGGCGGCGAGGGAGACCCGCTCCTCGGAGTCGCCGTCGGCGGACTCGCCCACGACGTCACCGGCCGCGTCGTACACGTACAGGTCCAGGTCGGCGGCGTTGTCCGAGACGCCGCCGATCGCCACGTCCAGCGAGGTGGCGCCCGCGGGGACCTCCACGGTGGTGGTCTGGGTGGCGCCCTGCGCGATGGTCGGACGGGTCGTCTTGGACGAGCCGAGCGGTCCGCCGACCAGCTTGCCGTCGATCGCCGCGTAACCGTTGGTCACCGTCCAGGAGGCGGCGGCCGGCGTGCCGACCTTGGCTTCGGGCACGGTCACGGTCTCCGGGTCGAAGGCCGCGCCGAGGACGGTGACGTCCAGCGTGAACGGGTTGTCGAGCACCGGCGAGGTGCGCCGCGACTCGACCTCGATCTCCCAGACGCCGGGCTGCGGGTCGGCGTACGAGCGCACGCCCGGCTTGCAGCCGTTGCCGTCGAGGTAGTTGTTGTAGCAGAACGGCGTGCCGGTGCTGTCCGACGGGACGCCGTACGGGTGGATGGCGATGAACCGGGTCTGGCTCTTGTCCTTCAGCCCGCCGATCGCCACCTCCAGCGCCTTCGCGCCCTCGGGGACGGTCACGAAGAACGACTTGTGGCTGTTGCGCTGCACCGAACCGGACGCCGAGTAGGTGTACTCCAGCGGCGCCGAGACGACCACGGTGTTCAGGACCAGCTTGTCGATGCCCTCGGTGCGCGGGTCGTCCACCTCGAGGACGGCGCTCTTGAGGCCGGCGGACCGCGGGGCGGCCTGGACCTTGACGGTCACCGGCTTGTTCAGCGGCAGCAGCACCTCGTCGGAGCCGAGGATGCGGAAGGTGCCGCCGGCGTTGTTCTCGAAGTGCAGCTCGTGCCGGATCGCCCGGTCGGCGCCCGACGTACGGGTCAGGGTGACGTCGTACGTCTTCTTCTGCCCGGCCTTCAGACCGCCCTCGCGGTCGTAGACGCCGGTGCCCTGGCCGGGGGTCTTGAGGAACTGGTCGATCGCGGTGTCGACCGGAGCCTGCACGGTGTAGGTGTGCGCGGTGGCGCCGTCGAGGATCGCGTCCCAGGCGTCCTCGATGTCGATGAGGCCCGCCCCCTCCTCGTACGCCTGCACGCCCGGGATGTGGTCGGCGGTCGAGGTGAGCGCCGTGCGCAGGGTCGCCGGGGTCAGCTCGATGCCCTTGCGCTTGGCGGCGCTCAGCAGCAGCGCGCTCGCGCCGGCCGCCTGCGGGGAGGCCATCGAGGTGCCCTGGAGCATGGAGTAGCCGGGCGGCAGGCTGTAGCCGGCCTCGGCGACCGGGCCGCCGGGCGACCAGGTCTGGGTGGTGTTGATCGCGGCGCCGGGCGCGGAGAGCGTCGGCGTGAAGCCGCCGTCCTCACGCGGGCCGCGCGAGGAGAACGGCATCATCGCGTACCGCTTCTCCACCAGGGAGCCGTAGTTGGCCGCCCAGGTCTCGCGGGAGACGGTCGCGCCGACCGAGATCACCTTGTCCGCGAGGGACGGGTCGCCGATCGTGTTGGCGCCGGGGCCGGAGTTGCCGGCCGAGATGACCAGCTGGACGCCGTACTCGTCGATGAGCCGGGTGTACAGCTCGGCGCGCGCGTTGTTGCCGTCGTTCAGCGCGGGCAGGCCGCCGATCGACATGTTGACGATGTCGACGCCGCGGTTGACGACGAGGTCGATCATGCCCTCGGTCAGCGCGACATTGGTGCAGCCGCCGGACCAGGTGCAGGCGCGCGAGGAGACCAGCTTGGCGCCGGGCGCCGCGCCGTTCATCTCGCCGCCGAACAGGCCGTTGGCGGCGGTGATGCCGGCCACGTGGGTGCCGTGCGAGCCCTCGATGACGCCGATGCTGACGTAGTCGGCCTTGGCGCCGGCCGCGTTGTAGACGACGTCCTTGCGGATCTCGATCACGAACGGGATGCGCTCGGCGATCGCGGTCGCCGGGTCGTCGGTGCCGAAGTAGCCGACCTGGTACCCGTCCTTGTAGGGCTTCATCGCCGTGTCGTCGGTGAAGTCCAGGTTGTCGTTCAGGTCGACGCGCGCGGTGCCGGAGGCGGCGTCGTAGAGCACGCCCCAGATGTCCGTGGTGTCGCCGTCGCGGTTCAGGTCGCCCGCCATGTCGCCGCCCGTGGTGGCCGACTCGGCGAAGTAGTTGAACTTGAACGCGCCCTCGGGGGCCTTGAACGTCTCGGTGCCCTGCGCGGTGGTGGTGACGGTGAACGACGGTCCGCCGACCGAGGTCGTCATCCGTCGCCAGGTGCCGTCGCCGTCGGCGACCGGGTCGGTGGCGGTGACCCAGTCGACGATCTTGCGCTCGCCGGTCGTGGTCTTCTGCAGCGCCGGGTGGCCGAGGTCGACGCCCGAGTCCAGGATGCCGATGGTGACGCCGCGGCCGTCCGCCCTCGGGTGGTCCTCGACGAAGTCGACGGCGCCGGTCTCGAAGGACGGGTTGTACGGGTTCTCGGCCGGGGTGTGCCGTCCGGGCGCCGGGTACGTCCCGGTCGCGGCGGCGGGCGCGCCCTTGGCCCGGTCCCCGCTCGGCGTCGGGTCGTCGAGCGGGATCTCCTCGCGCAGGTCGATGCCGTGCACGGAGGACAGCTTGGCTGCGGCGGCGATGGCCGCGTCCGCCTCGCCGGTGGGGACGGTGGCCCGGACGTATCCGAGCTTGTCGTACGTACGGCCGACCAGACCGCCCTCGACCGAGTCGAGCTGCTCGGCGACGCGCTCGGTCTGCCCGGGCGCCGTCGCCACCATCATCGTGACGCTCTTGGCGCCGTCGGCCTTGGCCTCGGCGAGCAGGTCGGCGTCGTCGGAACCGAGCTTTTCGTGGGCGGACTTGACGCCGGGGTCGGCGGCTGTGGCGGGGGCCGGGTCCGCGGCGAGGGCCATCGGAACCGGTCCGGCCGCCGAGAGCGCGGCGACGAGACCGGCGGCGACGGCGATCCGGGCCACGCGTCTGGCGCCCGATATCGGTTCGCGCTGGGGGGTGAAGGTCATCGGCATCCCTTGTTGGTAAAGGAATCGAGCGTGAGGCGGTCAAGGCCGGTCGGGCCGAACGGCCTTGACCGCCAGGTCCGGAACTCGGTCCCGGACGAGCGCTCAGCCTGGTACAGGGGACGGTTGTTCGGGAGAAGTTGGCCGAATCGAAATCGATGTGTGGGGAAAACCCCCGATGTGCGTTCCGGGGCATGGCGGACGTCACCACCGAAAACGGGCGCGGAGTTTCATTGCGCCCGTGTTACGCACCCGGGAGAGCGGCGGCGGGCGCGTCCCCGGAGGTGACCGAAACGCCGCCGTGCGCCGCCTTGCGCAGGTCCGGGCCCCGATACTCCGCCGCCGATCCGGACGCGGCGGGTTAACGTCCGTGCGTGCGCAAGACGTTGAGGGTGGCGGCCTACGCCATATGCGTCCGTGACGGGCAGGTCCTCCTCGCCCGCTCCCCGGCCCCCGACGGAGTCCCCGAGTGGGTGCTGCCCGGCGGCGGCATGGAACACGGGGAGGACCCCTACGACACCGTCCGCCGCGAAGTCCGCGAGGAGACGGGCTACGACATCGAGGTCACCGCCATCCTGGGCGTCGACTCCCTGCGTCTGACCTCCCCGCGCCGCCTGCGCTCCCCGTCCGACCACCACGGAGTGCGCCTCCTTTACGAGGGCACGGTCGTCGCCGGCGAACTGCGCCCCGAGATCGGCGGCTCCACGGACATGGCCGCCTGGCACCCCCTCGACGCGGTCCCGGCCCTGCGCCGCATCGGCCTGGTGGACCTCGGCCTGAGACTGTGGCGGGAGCGGCCGGCCTCGGGGCGGGTGGGGTAGGGGCGGCGACCTGCGGACCCGGACCCGGCCCCGGCCCCGGACCCGGACCCGGACCCGGACCCGGACCCGGACCCGGACCCGGACCCGGACCCGGACCCGGACCGACATGCCGCGATTTCCCGCAAGATGAACACCGCGTGACCGGTCGACAGCCGGTCGGGGAGCGGGCGTGGGCGGGCAGGCGGCCCCGTGATCCACGTCCCGCGATCGGCGCTGCGCGTTGGCGTCTCATTAACGCGCAGGCCATTCCCGGTGCCAACGATCCCCAGTGAGCGGGGGGCCCGCGCAAGCGGCCGTCCGCGGTCACTGCCGACGCGTTTCGCACTCGGGGAGATCGCGCATGTCGCGCACACGCTCTGTCGCCAGCTCCGCCGCCGCCCGGGCGGCGGTCGATCGCCGTACGCTCCTCGCCGCCGCCGGTGCGGTGTCCCTGTCCGCCGGCGTGGGATACGCCCTGCGGCCCACCGAGAGCGAGGCCGCCCCCGCCGCGGCCGAGCACGAGGCCGCCGTCGCCTCCTCCCGCAAGGCGCCCGCCGCGCCCCTCGCCCCCTACACCCGCGGCACCACCCTCGCCTCCGTCGCCGCGCCCCGCACCTCCTCCGGCTACCGCCGCCTCGGCGACGGCCCCGGCTGGAAGCGGGTCGTGCGCAGCGAACTCGCCACGCCCAAGTCGGGCCGCGCGGACCGCCGTACCGCGCTCGCCGCCTTCGTGCAGCTCACCGACCTGCACATCATCGACGCCCAGCACCCGCTGCGGCTGGAGTTCCTGCGCTCCGCCGACGTGCACGCCTGGCGTCCGCAGGAACTGCTCAGCGTGCAGGGCGCGGTCTCCCTGGTCGAGCGGGTCAACGCGCTGCGGGGCGCCCCCGTCACCGGCGCCCCGCTGCACTTCGCCATGACGACCGGCGACAACACCGACAACAACGCCCGCACCGAGCTGGAGTGGTTCCTGACCGTGCTGAGCGGCGGGCGGGTCACCCCCAACTCCGGTGACCCGCGGCACTACGAGGGCGTGCAGAGCAGCGGGCTCAAGCAGTTCTGGCAGCCCGACTCCACCGTCCGCGACGCCGACAAGCAGCGCGGCTTCCCGCACCTGGACGGCTTCCTCGCCGCCGCCATGCGCGAGGTGCGCAGCCCCGGCCTCAACCTGCCCTGGTACTCCACCGTCGGCAACCACGACTCCCTCCCGCTCGGCTGCTACGGCCACGGAGACCCGTACCTCGCCGAGTTCGCCGCCGGCGGCAAGAAGCTGATGGCGCTGTCCGCCGCCGAGGCCAAGAAGCTCCAGGACTCCATCAAGACCGCCCGCGACCCGCTCGGCCTGCTCTACCGCGACCTGATGCGCGCGCACGCCCGGGACCTGCGCTCCATCACCCCCGACGAGCGGCGCGCCCCCTACACCGCCGTCGAGTACGTCAAGGCCCACCTCGACCCCGCGTACACCGGCCCGGGCCCCGTCGGCCACGGCTACTCGGGCGCCAACGTCGAAGCGGGCACCCAGTACTACAGCTTCCGCATCGCCGACGACGTCATCGGCATCAGCCTCGACACCACCGACCCTGGCGGCCACTACGAGGGCTCCATCGGCGCCGGTCAGCTGACCTGGCTGCACCGCACCCTGCGCCGGAACAAGGACGCGTACGTCGTCGTCTTCAGCCACCACACCAGCAAGACCATGGACAACCCGCGCCCCGACCCCGCCCGGCCGAACGAGCGGCGGCACAACGGCGACGACGTCCTCGCCGTGCTGGGCCGCCACCGCAACGTCCTCGCCTGGGTCAACGGCCACATCCACCGCAACGACATCACCCCGCACACGGGCTCCGCCGGTCACTCCTTCTGGGAGATCTCCACCGCCTCCCACGTGGACTTCCCGCAGCTGGCCCGCGTGATCGAGCTGGTCGACAACAAGGACGGCACCCTCTCGGTGTTCACGACCCTCGTGGAGTCGGCCGCGCCGCACACCACCGACTTCACCGACCTCTCCCAGACCGGCCTGGCGGCCCTCTACCGGGAGATCTCCTTCAACGCGCCCGGCGCCCGCACGGACCTGGCGGGCGAGGCCCGCGACCGCAACACGGAGCTGGTGCTGAAGAAGGGGTAGAGGCACGTCGGACACCCCCGGGTCACTGCCGGGGCAGGACGACCAGGTAGGCGGCGGGCTCCCGGTCCGCCGACGCCATCAGGGCCGTGCGCAGGACCGCCGCCTGCTCGTGCGGCGACTCCCGCAGCCGCTTCGGCGTCACCCGCACGACCGTGACGCCGAGCCGCTCCAGGCGCTCCCGCCTGCGGACCCACTCGGCCCACTGCGGGTCGTCCTCGTGGCGCCGGCCGCGGGCGTCCAGCTCGACGGCGACGGCGTGCTCCGGCCAGTAGGCGTCGACGGCGCCGAGGCCGGGGCCGCCGGGAAGGCGCAGCTCGACGTCCCACAGCGGGTCCGGCAGCCGGTGGTCCCGCACCAGCCGGTACAGCCGGTCCTCCGCCAGGGCACGCCCCTCGGCGAGCAGGGAGTCGACGGCGTCCACGACGTGCGGGCGGTTCAGCAGCCGCGCCCGGGTCAGTTCGCGCACCACCGAGGCCGGGTCGCAGTGGCGGGCCCGTACGGCCTCGGTGAGCAGTCCGCGCACGTCGGTCGGGTCCGTCAGCCGGGCGACCGCGTCGGCCAGGGCGCGCGGCACGGGCGCGACCGGCAGACCCGCCGCCCGGCCGGGGGCGGGCAGCGCGGCGGTGCGCACGACCCGCACGAAGCCGGTCGACCGGATCCGGCGCAGCCGGGGGACCAGCACGTCGACGCGGTCCAGGGCGGCGAGCGGGGGAGCGGCGGCGAAGCCGTGCAGTTTCAGCGCCGCCAGGCCCGTGAGCATCGCCTCCGGGTAGGCGGCGCGGGGGGCTCCGCCCGGCTCCGGCTGGGACGGCACCCGCGGCAGCGCCTCGCGGGAGGCGTAGGTCAGGGCCGCGTGCAGCCGCTCCTCGACGGTCGGCCGGCCCGGGTGCAGCAGGAACACGCCGGGCAGCAGCTGCTGCCAGGGGCCGCCGGGCCCGCACCGCTCGGTCGTCTCGGCGGCCGTCACGCCCCGCGCGCGAAGCTGCGCGGTCGTCAGGAGGCGGCCGTGGACGTCGGCCGGGGGAACGTGCAGGGGACGCGGCGGGAGCGGGGTGTTGTGGTTCATGATGCGGCGATTCCCGCCCGGGACCCCGCCCCTAACCGCTGTTACACGCCCGTCGACAAATGCGGACAACGCCGCCCTGAAGTACGCGTGTTCGGATGCCGAAAACCCCTGGCCGCGCGTGAGCGGACCAGGGGTTACGGGCGTCCTGTGCCGGTTCGGCAACAAGCGGCTCGGAGCCCCGAACGGGACGGGAGTCCGCGAGCCGCGTGCCCCTTCCGCTCGTGGCGCTCAGGCCCGCGCGTCGCACTCCTGAGCGCGCAGCGCCCGCGCCAGGTCGTCGCGGGCCTCCAGCACCAGGCGGCGCAGTGCCGGGGCCGCGTCCTCGTGGGCCGTCAGCCAGGCGTCCGTCGCCTCCAGGGTCGCCGGGGAGTCCTGGAGGGACGGGAAGAGGCCGCGGACGACGTCCATGCCGATCTGGATCGACCGCTCGCTCCAGATCCGGTCGATCACCGCGAAGTACTTCCCGGCGTACGGCGCGAGCAGTTCGCGCTGCGACGACTGGGCGAAGCCCGCGATGGTGGCCTCGACCAGCGCGTTGGACAGCGCCTTGGACTCCACGACCTGCGCCCACGCCTGCGCCTTGACCGCCTCGGACGGGCGGGCGGCGAGGCACCGCACCTGGTGGCGCTTGCCGGACGCGGTGTCGTCACGGGCCAGCTCGCGCGCCAGGGTCCGCTCGTCGGCGAGCCCGTGCGCGGCCAGCGGCTCCAGGAACGACCAGCGCAGCTCCTGGTCCACCTCCAGACCGTCGATCTTCTCCGTGCCCTCCAGCAGCCCCTGCAGCAGCTCCAGTTCCGCCCGCCCCGAGGCGGCCGTCGCGAAGAAGCGGGCCCAGGCCAGCTGGTGCTCGCCGCCCGGCTCGGCCGCCCGCAGCTCGCGCAGGGCGCCCTCGCCCAGGAGCCGCTCGCCCGTCGGCCGCCAGGCGGGGGACGCGTAGTGGACCAGTGCCGAGTGCGCCCAGGCGTGCAGCATCTGCAGGACGCCGATGTCCGACTCGCGCCCCGCGAACCGCAGCACGAGGTCCACGAAGTCCCGCGTCGGCAGCAGCGCGTCCCGCGTCATGTTCCACAGCGCCGACCAGCACAGCGCCCGGGCCAGCGGGTCGGTGACGTCGCCCAGCCCCTCGCGCAGCGCCGCCAGCGACGTCTCGTCGAAGCGGATCTTGCAGTAGGTGAGGTCGTCGTCGTTGACCAGCACCAGGTCGGGCGCCTCGGCCCCCGCCAGCTCCGCGACCACCGTGCGCGGTCCGTCGACGTCCGCCTCGGCGCGCGCGTAGCGCTCCAGCGCACCGTCCCCGTCGCGCCGGTACAGGCCCACCGCCACCCGGTGCGGGCGCAGCTCCGGGTGCGACTCGGCGGCCTCCTGCACCACCGCCAGCTCGTCGATCCGCCCCTCGGCGGTCAGCAGCACCTGCGGGGTGAGGGAGTTGACGCCGGCCGTCTGGAGCCAGGCCCGCGACCAGGCGGCCATGTCCCGCCCGCTGGTCTCCTCCAGCACCGCCAGCAGGTCGCCGAGGCGCGTGTTGCCGTACGCGTGCCGCTTGAAGTACCGGCGGGCGCCCTCCAGGAAGGCGTCCTGGCCGACGTACGCCACCAGCTGCTTGAGCACCGAGGCGCCCTTGGCGTAGGTGATGCCGTCGAAGTTGAGCTTGGCGTCCTGGAGGTCGCGGATGTCGGCGGTGACGGGGTGGGTGGAGGGCAGCTGGTCGGCGCGGTAGGCCCAGGCCTTGCGGCGGTTGGCGAAGGTGATCCAGGCGTCCCGGAAGCGGGTGGCGCCGACGTTGGCGAACGTGCCCATGAAGTCGGCGAAGGACTCCTTCAGCCACAGGTCGTCCCACCACACCATGGTGACCAGGTCCCCGAACCACATGTGCGCCATCTCGTGCAGGATCACGTTGGCGCGGGCCTCGTACGACGCGCGCGTCACCTTCCCGCGGAAGATGAACTCCTCCCGGAAGGTCACCAGCCCCGGGTTCTCCATCGCGCCCAGGTTGTACTCGGGCACGAACGCCTGGTCGTACTTGCCGAACGGGTACGGGTAGTCGAAGTGGTCGTGGAAGAAGTCCAGGCCCTGCTTGGTGACCAGGAAGACGTCGTCGCTGTCGAAGTGCGGGGCGAGACCCTTGCGGCACATCGCGCCGAGCGGGATCTCCAGGGTGCCGCCGTCGGGCAGGGCCCGGGTGTAGGTGTCCGTGACGTAGTGGTACGGGCCCGCCACCACGCAGGTGATGTACGTCGAGATGGGGCGGGTCTCCGCGAACCGCCAGACGCCGTCGGCGCGCCGGCCGGCGCCGTTGCTCCACACCGTCCACTCCTGCGGCGCGCGCACCTCGAAGCGGAACGGGGCCTTGAGGTCCGGCTGCTCGAAGCAGGCGAACACCCGGCGGGAGTCGGCCGGTTCGTACTGCGTGTAGAGGTAGACCTCGCCGTCCTCCGGGTCGACGAAGCGGTGCAGCCCCTCGCCCGTGCGGGAGTAGGCGCACTGGGCGTCGACGATCAGCTCGTTGTCGGCGGCCAGGTCCTCCAGCGTGATCCGGCAGCCGTCGAAGACCTCGCGCGGGTCCAGGTCGCGGCCGTTGAGCGAGACGGCGGTGACCCCGGGCGCGATCAGGTCGGCGAAGCTCGACGCGCCCGGCTCGGCGCAGCGGAACCGGATCGTGGTGACCGAGCGGAAGGTACGCGGCTCCCCGCCCGCGTCGCCGACGGCGGACCGCACGTCGAGGGACACGTCGTACCCGTCGACGGACAGCAGGGCGGCCCGCTCCCGGGCCTCGTCGCGGGACAGGTTCTCACCGGGCACGGGCGGCACTCCTCGGGTCGTCACGGCAGTTCGGTCCAGCATGCGGACAGCACTGATCCTGCCATGCGCACCTGACGGGAGGCAGCCGGGAATGTTCCGCACGCGACGCGGCGTTGCCCCGACGTTCCCGGGAGAAACGCTTCCCTCATGAGGAGAGACATGTCGGACAAGACCCCCGTCGACTTCTGGTTCGACCCGCTGTGCCCCTGGGCCTGGATGACGTCCCGCTGGGTCCTGGAGGTGCAGAAGCACCGCGACATCGAGGTCCGCTGGCACCTCATGAGCCTCGCCGTCCTCAACGAGGACAAGCTGGACGAGCTGCCCGAGGACTACCGCGAGCTGCTGTCCACCAAGGCGTGGGGCCCGGTCCGGGTCGTCATCGCGGCGCAGGAGGAGCATGGCCCCGAGGTCCTCGGCGACCTCTACACCGCGCTCGGCACCCGCATCCACAACCGGGGCGAGGGACCGGGCAAGGACGTGGTCGCCGCCGCGGTCAAGGACGTGGGCCTGCCCGAGTCCCTGATGGACCACTGGGACGACACCCCGTACGAGGCCCAGCTGCGCGCCTCCCACAAGGAGGGCATCGAGAAGGTCGGCCAGGAGGTCGGCACCCCCGTCATCGCGGTGCCCGGCCCCGACGGCGAGGAGATCGCCTTCTTCGGCCCGGTCGTCACCCCCACGCCCAAGGGCGAGGAGGCGCTGCGCCTGTGGGACGGCACCCTCGCGGTGGCCTCGGTGCCCGGCTTCTACGAGATCAAGCGGACCCGCACCAAGGGCCCGGACTTCAGCAACCTCTGAGCCCGGTCACTTCTCCTCGGGCTCCGGCAGCGTGCCGCCGCGCGCCCACCGGTCCTTGCGCTGCACCCGACGGCACCCCTCCTGGCGGCACCGTTGATAGGCGCCGGGCGTGAAGAACTCGTCGGGGAAGATCTCGGCGACCAGTTTCCGGACGGCCGGGATCTCGTCCCCGGTCAGTGACGTGAACCACTTCATGGAACTGCCGGGACAGTTCGGACAGCGGACCCAGGCCATGGCGCCTCCTCGGAGAGCGGGCGCCGGCGCCGGACGCGCCGCCCCGCACCCCAGCCGGAGGCTAATCCGGCCGGGGGCCGACGCGGAAGGCCCTCACGAGTCACGTCCTCGTGAGGGCCTTCCGTCTTACCGCCCGCCCCGGTGAAAGGTGAGAAGACGATCACGAGGCGGGACGCGGGGGACGCGCCGTCACGGCGCGAGCAGCAGCACGTCCGCGCGGGACTTCGCGGCCTCGTAACGCCGGGCCACGTCCTGCCAGTTGACGACCCGCCACATGGCCTCGACGAAGTCCACCTTCTGGTTGCGGTACTGCAGGTAGAAGGCGTGCTCCCAGGCGTCGAAGACCAGGATCGGCGTGGCGCCCTGCCCGACGTTGCCCTGGTGGTCGTACACCTGCTCGACGATCAGCCGGCCGCTCAGCGGCTCGTACGCCAGGACGCCCCACCCGGAGCCCTGCGTCGTGGCCGCCGCCTTCGACAGCTGCGCCTTGAAGCCGGCGAAGGACCCGAACGACTCGGCGATCGCGTCCGCCAGCTCGCCCACCCCGTCCTTCTCCAAGGGCTCGCCGCCGCCGTCGCCGGTCATGTTGTGCCAGTAGATCGAGTGCAGGATGTGACCGGAGAGATGGAAGGCCAGGTTCTTCTCCAGCCCGTTGACCGAGCCCCACTGCTCCTTGTCGCGCGCCTCCGCGAGCTGCTCCAGCGTGTCGTTGGCGCCCTTCACATAGGCGGCGTGGTGCTTGTCGTGGTGCAGCTCGATGATCTCGGGGCTGATCACGGGCGCGAGCGCGGAGTAGTCGTACGGCAGTTCAGGCAGCGTGTAGACGGGCATCACAGGTCCCCTCCGACCTCTTATTGCAAATAGTTTGCAACTACAACCTAGCAACAAAAAGGTCCTCGCGGGCGCGGAAGCGACACGAGGGCGAGTCGAGGAGGGCCGGAGTCCGTTCCGCGAGAAGGGGCGCCGGGGCGTCGGCGAGGCGAGGGCGGGATTGGTGAAAACCTACAGATGTACCCACCCCGCCCTCGAGTGACACACCCGTCCCGACCTCCGTGACGGGCATCACCCCACCCTCCTTGCCCTCATCCCCGATTGTCCGGAGCCCACCAACGCGCGCCTGCCGCCTTTGTCGGTCGGTGACGGTGATCGCCATGCCGCCCCTGGGTTAGCGTCACGGTGTCCCGAACCGCCCTCACCCCCGCGGAGTCCCCATGAGCACCGCCGTCGCCCCCGTCCGCCCCGGCCGGGTCCTCGCCGACCTCCTCCCCGCCTCGCGTGCCCGCGACATCGCGCTCGTCGCCGGCGGCGCCGCCCTCACCGGCCTCGCGGCCCAGCTCTCGGTGCCCGTCCCCGGCTCCCCGGTCCCGGTGACCGGCCAGACCTTCGCCGCGCTCCTCGTCGGCGCCGCCCTCGGCACGGGCCGCGGCTTCCTCTCCCTGGCCCTGTACGCGCTGGCCGGCATGGCGGGCGTGCCGTGGTTCGCGCAGGGCGGCTCCGGCGTCGCCGCCCCGTCCTTCGGCTACGTCATCGGCCTCCTCCTCGCCGCGACCGCCGTGGGGGCGCTGGCCCGCCGCGGCGCGGACCGCTCCCCGTGGCGGACGGCGGGCGCGATGCTGCTGGGCGAGGCGATCGTCTACGCCGTCGGCGTGCCGTACCTGGCCCTGGCGACCGGCATGTCCGCCTCCGCCGCGATCGCGGCCGGCCTGACCCCGTTCCTGATCGGCGACGCCCTGAAGGCGGCCCTGGCGATGGGCGTGCTGCCGGCGGCGTGGAAGCTGGCGGGCCGGCGCGACAAGGCCTGACGGCCGACGCCCCCGTACGACGAGCAGGGCCCCGCGGCGAGGTGGTCGCCGCGGGGCCCCGCTCCTTGTGTACGACGTCTGCGACGGCCGCTCGTCGGTCAGCCGGCGATGACGCCCGCCGCCCGCCGGGACCGGACCCGCTGCCGGATTACCGCGATGCCGAGCACCACGGCGGCGACGAGCAGCGACAGCAGGACGGTGGAGCGCCCGTCGTGCTCGGTGTCGGTGAGCATGTACCCGAGGACGAACACGATCAGCGCTGCGGCGGCCCACGTCAGATACGGGTACAGCCACATCCGCACGACCAGCTTCTCCGGCGACTCCGCCTGGATGATCTTCCTCATGCGCAGCTGCGAGAAGCAGATCACCAGCCACACGAACAGGGCCACGGCGCCGCTGGAGTTGACGAGGAAGAGGAAGACGGAGTCCGGGAACTTGTAGTTGAAGAAGACGGCCACGAACCCGAAGACCACGGAGACGAGGATCGCCGTGCGCGGCACGCCCTGACCGGTGGTCCGGGCGAAGGACTTCGGGGCGTCACCGCGCTCGCCGAGCGAGAAGGCCATGCGGGAGGCGGTGTAGAGGCCGGAGTTGAGACAGGACAGCACGGACGTCAGCACGATGAAGTTCATGATCTGGCCGGCGTGCGCGATGCCGAGGGAGTCCAGGGCGGCGACGTAGGAGCCGTCCTCCTTGATGGAGGCGGAGTCCCAGGGCAGCAGCGAGACGACGACGAAGATGGAACCCAGGTAGAAGACGCCGATGCGCCAGATGATGCTGTTGGTCGACTTGGTCACGGCCCGCTGCGGGTCCTCGGACTCGCCGGCGGCCAGGGTGGCGATCTCGCTGCCCATGAAGGAGAAGACGACGAGCAGCACGCCGGTGAGGATGGCGCCGGGTCCGTTGGGCAGGAAGCCGCCGTGCCCGGTGAGGTTGGACAGCCCCGCCTGGTCGCTGTCGACGCCGGGCAGCAGCCCGAACACGGCGAGCCCGCCGATGACGATGAAGGCGCCGATGGCGACGACCTTGATGCCGGCGAACCAGAACTCGAACTCGCCGTAGGAGCCCACGGAGACGAGGTTGGTGGCGGTCAGCACCACCATCACGATGAGCGCCCAGCCCCACTGCGGGACGGCCGGGATCCACGACTCGAGGATCGCGGCGCCGGCGGTCGCCTCGACCGCGAGCACGACGACCCAGAAGAACCAGTAGAGCCAGCCGATGGTGAACCCGGCCCAGGGGCCGAGCGCACGGTCGGCGTGCGCGGAGAACGACCCGGAGGTCGGGTTGGCGGCGGACATCTCGCCGAGCATGCGCATCACCAGCACCACGAGCGTGCCGACGAGGGCGTACGAGAGCAGGATGCCGGGTCCCGCCGTGGCGATGCCGGAACTAGATCCGACGAACAGCCCGGCGCCGATGACACCGCCGATGGCGATCATCGACAGATGCCGGTTCTTGAGCCCTGCCTGGAGTCCGGTGCCGGGTTCGCCGGCCTTCCCGGGTTCTCCTGGGCCGCGTCCGGTCTGGGTAAGAGTCGGCTGCGAGGTCATGGGAGGGATTTCCTTTACGCCGGTAGGCAGTGCCCCTTGTGGGAGTCGATCCAGTGAATCGAAGGCAAACGGATGAGGGAACCTTTGATTCCGGATCGTTACTTGAGGTTGTCCTGAGCTTCTGCCCCGCACTGTGCTCGTCGCACATGTGACACCCGCCGCAGCCCCGTACCGACCCCCGTGTCACACTCGTGCCCATGCGCGTGTACCTCGGTTCCGACCATGCCGGCTACGAACTCAAGAACCACCTCGTCGAGTGGCTCAGGGAAGCCGGCCACGAGCCCGTCGACTGCGGGCCCCACATCTACGACGCCCAGGACGACTACCCCCCGTTCTGCCTCCGCGCCGCCGAGCGCACGGCGGCCGATTCCGAGGCCCTGGGCATCGTGATCGGCGGCTCCGGCAACGGCGAGCAGATCGCCGCGAACAAGGTCAAGGGCGTACGCGCGGCTCTCGCCTGGAGCGAGGAGACGGCGGCTCTGGGGCGCCAGCACAACAACGCGAACGTGATCGCGGTGGGCGCGCGCATGCACACGCAGGACGAGGCGACGAGGTTCGTCGAGACGTTCCTGACCACCCCGTTCTCGAACGACGAGCGCCACGTGCGCCGCATCGAGATGCTGTCGGCCTACGAAACCAAGGGCGACCTCCCGCCGATCCCGGCGCACCACCCGCAGCAGTAGCGCTCCGCGCCGGGGCCGGGCCGACGACGGGCCGCTCACGAGGTGAGCGGCCGGGGCGGGGTGCCTGAACGGGCGGCTCGGGGACGTGCGTGCGGACGCCGGGCGGCTCGGCGGAGCCTCGGCGCGCGCCGTGCCGGGACAGCCGGCGCGAGGGTGGGACGAAGCCTTCGCGACGGCGCGGCGACGATGCCCAGCGGGGTGCAGGGGGAACGCAGTGCTTTCCCAGGTGCGGGCTCGGCTCCGGGGCGACCGCCACCCGCTGTCCCTGCCGACGTCGGGGCGGAGCCGCGGGCAGCCGAACCTGCTGCCCCACCGAGCCGGGCGGACCGATGCCCGGCCCGGGCCGAACCCCCGGGAGGGGTGCGGCAAGGCAGTCCCCGCCGGTCCAGGGGGAGCCCCCGGTACGACAGCCACCCCCTGCCCGACCGAGTGGGCCGGGAGGTGGGCGAACACTCGGGGTCCGGGGCGCAGACCCGGGGCGAGGGCCACCTTCCCTCCGGCCGAGTCGGGCAGGCGGGTGGGCAGAACAACGGAACAGAAGGGACCCGCACCGTGCCAGAGGGCCACACCATCCACCGCCTGGCCCAGGACTACGCCGCCCGCTTCACCGGCGGAGCCACCCGCGTGACCAGCCCCCAGGGCAAGTTCGCCGACGCCGCCGCCCTCCTCGACGGCACCCCCCTCACCACCGCCGACGCCCACGGCAAACACCTCTTCCTCGGCTTCCGCGACGACGAGTGGGTCCACATCCACCTCGGCCTCTTCGGCAAGGTGACCTTCGGCGACGCCCCCGCGCCCCCGCCCACCGACACCGTCCGCCTCCGCCTCGCCAACCCCACCTCCTACGTCGACCTCCGCGGCCCCACCGCCTGCGCCCTGATCACCGGCGCCGAGAAGGACGCGATACACGCCCGCCTGGGCCCCGACCCCCTGCGCGCGGACGCCGACCCGCAGGACGCGTACCGGCGCGTCTCCCGCAGCCGTACGACGATCGCCGCGCTGCTGATGGACCAGAAGGTCGTCGCCGGCGTCGGCAACGTCTACCGCGCCGAGGTCCTCTTCCGGCACCGCATCGACCCGTACCGCCCGGGCAGGGACATCACGCCCGCCGAGTGGGACGCGATCTGGGCCGACCTCGTGGCGCTCATGCGCGAGGGCGTACGCAACAACCGCATCGACACCGTCCGCCCCGAGCACACCCCGGAGGCGATGGGCCGCCCGCCGCGCGTCGACGACCACGGCGGAGAGGTCTACGTCTACCGCAGGGCCAACCTGCCCTGCCACATCTGTGGCGGCGAGATCCGCACCGCCGGTCTCGCCGCCCGCAACCTCTTCTGGTGCCCGACCTGTCAGAAACCCTGACGGAGCCCGGCCGGACCCACCCTCAGAACCCGTGCGGCAGCCAGGGCGCCACCGCGCTCCCGAACCCCACCGCCGCCTCCGCCAGCGCCCCGCCCCGCAGCTCCCGCACCCGCCCCGCCCGGCCCAGCGCGGCCAGGCTCACGCCCCCGAGGTACGCGGCCCCCAACTCCCGTACGGACAGCGCGAGGTCGGCGGGGTCGGCCGTACGCTCGCACACCGCCCCCTTCGCGTCGCCGCTCAGCCGCCAACGCCCGGCGTTCCAGGGGCAGAAGGCGTCCTCGACCTCGAACACCACGTCCACCGGCGTCTGGTAGGTCCGCGCGGCCAGGGCGTCCCCCACGTCCACCAGCCGCACGTACAGCGCGTCCCGCGACCGCGTCCGGCAGCGCCGGATGTCGGAGACGAGGTACTGCCAGGCGTCGTCCACGGGCCGCCCCCGCAGGGTCAGCGTGCTCGTCAGGTCGATCGAGAACAGGAACCGCCACAGCGCCGCCTCCGTCACCGGGTCGAGCGCGGCGAGGTCGTCCAGGACGACCGTCCCGTCCGCCCCGGCCTCCCCCCACTGCGACTTCACCCGGAACCGCGCGTAGCCGACGACCTCCGGACCGCCGCCCTCCCCGGCCCGCTCCGCGACCACGCACTGGAGCGGCGACGCCCCGTCCCGGTCCTGCTCCGGATCGAGCACCCCCGCCCGCTCCCAGCCGGGCCGCCGCGCCAGCATCCCGGGCCGCCCGGGCACCAGGCGTGCGTACACGGCCTCGCACGCGTCGAGGACGTCACCGGGCGGCGCGTACCGCAGCCGTACGTCGTCCGCGCCGGCCGGCGCCGACAGCCGTACCCGGGCGGTGTCGATCTCCGCGCCGAGGGAGAAGGTCGCCGCGCCGTAGCCGAACCGGCCGTAGATGGCCGGTTCGGAGGCGGTCAGCAGCGCCAGCGGCTCGCCCCAGGACCGGACGTCGTCCAACTGCCGTCGCATCATCGACGTGAGCACCCCGCGCCGCCGGTGCGTGGCGGCCACGCCGACCATCGTCACGCCCGTCGCCGGCACCACGGCCCCGCCCGGCACGGACACCCGGAAGCTGAACGCCCCCGCCGTCCCCACGCACGCGTCCCCGTCCCAAACCCCGATGAAACGCCCGAATTCGGTGAGGCTGCGCCACAACTCCCGTTCCTCGGGCGACTCGGGCGTCCCGCCGAACGCGCGGACCAGGTTGTCGAACCAGCCGTCCCACTCCTCCGGCCGTAGCAGTCGCGGCCCCGGGAGGGAGCCAGGTGCGAGGTCGGTCACGGGTCCGGCGGCGGTGTCTGAGGTCATGTCCTCATGCCTACCAGGGCCTTGCGGACGGAGCGACGTAATTTCCGTCGGACCCGGGCGCGGCGGCTTTCCGTCGAGTTCACTGTGAAGTCGAGCCTCGGACGGGGGACAAGTGGGACCACCCGTGCCAAGGAGCTGGTCCGATGGATAGGGTCCCGAACTAATGGCAGCAGGACGAGAGCGGCGCACGGCGGCCGACACGTTCACGGCCCGGTGGAAGAAGAAGTGGCACCGGGCCCGCGTCGGCGTGCGCCGAAGCGCCGTCGACTACTTCCGCGGCGACGGGTCCGACTGGATCGCCCTTGCCGGACTGCTCCTCACCGTCCCGCTGATCGCGGCCGGCACCCTCGCCAACTCGGTGTGGTGCTCGCCCGCCGCGCTGGTCCTGCCGATCGTCGCCGGCGGCCTGCTGCTGCGCCCGGCGAGCCTGCTCGGCCTGTACGCCGCGGCGGCCACGGCGCTGATCGTGGAATCGGTCAGGCTCGGCCCCTACACGGAGGGCCCGTCGCGGGTGACGCCCGGCGTCGTCCTGGTGGTCGCCGCGTGCGGCATGTTCGGCCTGCTGATCGCGCAGTTCCGCAGCCGGGTCGGGGTGCCCTGGCGGCGCGGCGGCACCATGCTGTTCGACCTGCGCGAACGCATCCGGGTGCAGAGCAAGCTGCCGAAGCTGCCGCAGGGCTGGCACCGCGAGATGGCGCTCAGACCGGCGGGCGGACAGTCCTTCTCGGGCGACTTCGTGGTCGCGGCCCGCACGAACGGCGGGCGCACCCTGGAGGTCGTGCTCACGGACGTCTCCGGCAAGGGCATGGACGCCGGCTCGCGCGCCCTGCTGCTGTCGGGGGCGTTCGGCGGTCTGCTGGGCTCGCTGCCCCCGCACGACTTCCTGCCCGCCGCCAACGGCTATCTGCTCCGCCAGGACTGGGACGAGGGCTTCGCGACCTCCATCCACCTGGTCCTCGACCTGGACTCCGGCGACTACGAGCTGTACTCCGCGGGCCACCCGCCGGGCCTCCAGCTCAACGCCGGCAGCGGCCGCTGGGAGGAGAAGGCGGCCGAGGGACCGCTGCTCGGCGTGTACGAGGGCGCGCAGTTCGACCCGGTGAAGGGCTCGCTGCGGCCCGGCGACGTACTGATGCTGTTCACGGACGGCCTGGTCGAAACCTCCGAGCGGGACATCGTCGAAGGGCTCGACCGGCTCACCGGCGAGGCCGACCGCTACGTCGCCGGCGGTTTCCACGGCGCCGCCTGGCATCTCATCGAGGCGGTGGCCAAGGACGTCAACGACGACCGCGCCCTGCTGCTGATCTGCCGCGAGGGCCCGACGGCGCTGGCTGCCACACTGTCGGCGTGACCGAGACGCCGCGCACGCCCCTGACCCTGGCCGAGGTCGAGGCCCTCGCCCGCGCCGCCCACGAGGGCCGGACCGACAAGGCGGGCCGCCCCTACGCCGAGCATCTGCACGCCGTCGCCGAAGGCGTGCGCGCCCGCGGCGGCGACGCCGACCAGATCGCCGCGGCCTGGCTGCACGACGCCGTCGAGGACGACGCCCTCTCCGAGCGGCAACTGGACGAGGCCGCGCTGAGCGGCCGTACCAAGGACGTGGTCCGCGCCCTCACCAAACGGCTGGGGGAGCCGCCCGAGGAGTACGCCGCGCGGATCCTCGCCACGCCGGGCGCACTGCTGGTCAAGGAGGCGGACCTGGCCCACAACGCCGACCCGGCCCGCCTGGCCCGCCTCGACGCGCCCACCCGCGCCCGCCTGACCCGGAAGTACGCCCGCATGCGCGCCCTCCTCGGCCTCACGGCGCAGTAGAGCCGAACGGGCCCCGGGAAACCGCTGCCGGGCCGACCGGAACGGACGTCCCGGACATCCCCGCCGTCCCCGTCGTTACGTCAGCAGCCGCATAAGAGTGGCTGGTTGGTGGCACGATGGTTCTGGGCGGGGGCGTCGGACCGGATCCCCTGGCCGGGTGCACGGAACCGACCGAGGGTGTGATCAGTTGTGGCCATTTCACTGTCAGTGGTGCTGCTGTTGGCGATCATCCTGGTGGTGATGATGCGCGGCGGCTCGATCAAGGCGGGTCCCGCCATCGTGGCGATCCTCTTCGGCTTCTTCCTCGCCTCCACCGGCATGGCCCCGTCGATCAACCGCTTCCTCAACTCCATCGCGGAAACGGTCAACTCGATCAGCTTCTGACCCTCCCGGGACACACGGGAGGTCGAGGAGACGACTCAGGCCCAGGTGAACGGGTAACCACCCGTTCACCTGGGCCTGAGCCGTGCTGGAGCGGGCGACGGGAATCGAACCCGCGTAGCCAGTTTGGAAGACTGGGGCTCTACCATTGAGCTACGCCCGCACACGAGGCGCCGCAGGTCGGTGACCGCGGCACTGCAGGCATCGTAGCGGGTCGGCCCCCGTCGTCGCACACCCCTTCCGGTCCACGCGCCGACACCGGGTGTGGGCCCGGTGAATACGGGAGACCCGCAGCCTGCGGGCATGTACCCTACGTGTCGCACCAAACGGGGTGTGGCGCAGCTTGGTAGCGCGTCCGCTTTGGGAGCGGAAGGCCGTGGGTTCAAATCCCGCCACCCCGACCACCTGCGCGATCCGCCTGTGCGTCCCGCCTGCGCGGCCGGCCGCGCGATCACGGCCCCGGCCACCGGCGCTCGACCGCGACCACCGGCCCCGATCGCCCGCCGCCATCACCCCGGGTGATCGCCTTTTGGGCGGTGTAGCCGCTGCCGTTACTATGCAAGCTGCACGCCCGTGTCTCTCAGCACTGAAGCAGCACTCACTGAGGCAGCACTGAAGTCTCCGGGCGGAGCAAATCCGCCGGGCCCGCTCTGGCCCCGGCAGAACCCGAGAAGTCAGCCACAAGGAGACCGAACCGTGAAGAGCGCCGTGGAGAACCTGAACCCGACCCGGGTTCGGCTCACTGTCGAGGTGCCCTTCGAGGAGCTCAAGGACAGCCTCGACGCGGCGTACAAGAAGATCAACCAGCAGGTCACGGTGAAGGGCTTCCGCAAGGGCAAGATCCCGGCGCGGGTCATCGACCAGCGGTTCGGCCGGGGCGCCGTGCTGGAGGAGGCCGTCAACGACGCGCTCCCGAAGTTCTACACGGAGGCGGTCAACGAGGCCGAGCTGAACGTCCTGGGTCAGCCCGAGGTCGACATCACCGAGCTGAAGGACGGCGAGACGCTGAACTTCACCGCCGAGGTCGACGTCCGCCCCGCCATCGAGATCCCGGACTACTCCGGCATCGAGGTCGAGGTCGACGCCGTCGAGGTCACCGACGAGGACGTCGAGAAGTCGGTCGAGCAGCTGCGCGAGCGCTTCGCCTCCACCACGCCGGTCGAGCGCGCGGCCGAGGACGGCGACGTCGTCACGGTCGACCTGGAGGCCAAGGTCGACGGCGAGGTCCTGGAGGACGGCGTCGCCAAGGGCGTCTCCTACACGATCGGCTCCGGCGAGCTGCTGGACGGCATCGACGACGCCGTGAAGGGCCTGGAGGCCGGTGGCGAGGCCACCTTCACCTCCGAGCTCAAGGGCGGCTCCGCGGCGGGCCGCGAGGCCGAGGTCACCGTGAAGGTCACCCAGGTCGCCAAGCGCGAACTGCCCGAGCTGGACGACGACTTCGCGCAGCTCGCCTCCGAGTTCGACACGCTGGACGAGCTGAAGGCCGACAGCCGCAAGCGCCTGGAGAACATGAAGCAGTTCGACCAGGCCACGCAGGCCCAGGAGCGCGTCCTGGAGAAGCTGCTCGAGCTGGTCGAGGTCCCGGTCCCCGAGAAGCTGCTCGAGGACGAGATCAACACCCGCAAGCACAACCTCGAGCACCACCAGCTCGGCCAGATGGGCCTCACCCTCGACAAGTACCTGGAGCTCCAGGGCAAGACCGCCGAGGAGTTCGAGACCGAGACCCGCGAGGCGGCGGTCAAGGGCATCAAGACCCAGTTCGTCCTCGACGAGCTGGTCAAGCAGGAGAAGCTCAACGTCAACCAGGAGGAGC
The DNA here is from genome assembly GCF_055587785.1 of Streptomyces sp. NPDC046379. Taxonomy (NCBI): domain Bacteria; kingdom Bacillati; phylum Actinomycetota; class Actinomycetes; order Kitasatosporales; family Streptomycetaceae; genus Streptomyces; species Streptomyces sp. NPDC046379. The sequence goes on along the minus strand of NZ_JBVJFP010000001.1, from coordinate 533,597 downwards.
TCACCGAGCACCTCATGCGGCGTGCGGCCTCCTCCGGCATGTCCCCGGACCAGTTCGCCCAGGCGGTCGTCGAGCAGGGCCAGGTCCCGCTCCTGGTCGGCGAGGTCGCCCGCGGCAAGGCGCTGGCCGTCGTGGTCGAGGCCGCCACGGTGAAGGACACCAACGGCGAGATCGTCGACCTGGACGACGAGGAGGACGAGACCGAGGCCGCCGCGGCCGAGTCCGGCTCCGGGACCGAGTCCGCCGAGGACAAGCCCGAGGCCTGAGCCGACGGCGTCCCGCGGCGGACGGCCGCGGGACGGCAGACAGAAGACGGGCCCCGGGGCGCGAAGCCCCCGGGGCCCGTCCGCGTCCGCGGAGGAGTCCGTGGCGGAGCGCGACGCCGCGTCGAGCATGCGGCTGCCCCCTGCGGTGCGGCCCCACCGCGTGATCCGGCATGCCCCACCGATACGGCCCCACCTCGCGGGCGGGTCCGGCCCACGCCCGACGACCCCGCCCCGACGCCCCCCGCACCCCGTGTCCCGGGCACCCCGGCAGCAGCCGCTGCCGCCCCCCTGGCCGCCCCCAGGCCACCGCCCGCCACCCGCGGACGCCCGCTCCCCGCGGGCCCCGCCGCTACGCCCCCGGCGAACACCCCCCTTCCCGGGATTCCCCGGAGGGACCCGCGCGTTAGGGTCCATGAATACGAGGGCAGGGGAGTCCCCGAGCACCGCCGGACGGCCCCAGCCCCGGCAGAACACGTGAGACGGCCCGGCGCCGTCGTAAGACGAGCAGGTGGATACGTGACGAATCTGATGCCCTCCGCCGCCGGCGAGCCTTCCATCGGTGGTGGCCTCGGCGACCAGGTCTACAACCGGCTGCTCAACGAGCGGATCATCTTCCTCGGCCAGCCGGTCGACGACGACATCGCGAACAAGATCACCGCACAGCTGCTGCTCCTTGCCGCCGACCCGGACAAGGACATCTACCTGTACATCAACAGCCCCGGCGGTTCGATCACGGCCGGCATGGCGATCTACGACACCATGCAGTTCATCAAGAACGACGTGGTGACGATCGCCATGGGCCTCGCGGCCTCGATGGGCCAGTTCCTGCTCAGCGCCGGCACCCCCGGCAAGCGTTTCGCCCTGCCGAACGCCGAGATCCTGATCCACCAGCCCTCCGCCGGCCTGGCCGGATCGGCCTCCGACATCAAGATCCACGCCGAGCGGCTGCTGCACACCAAGAAGCGCATGGCGGAGCTCACCGCCCAGCACACCGGCCAGTCGGTCGAGCAGATCACCCGCGACTCGGACCGCGACCGCTGGTTCGACGCGTTCGAGGCCAAGGAGTACGGCCTCATCGACGACGTGATCCCCACGGCCGCCGGCATGCCGGGCGGCGGCGGCACCGGGGCGGCCTCCTGACGGGCCGTACGCGCCCTTCCAGGCCCGTGCCCTCTTCCCTGCCCCTGCGACCGCCCCAGCCCCTTTCAGGAGACACCGTGAACCACTTTCCCGGCAGCGGCACCCTCGGCCCCGCCAGCGCCGAGTACACCGGCCCCACGGCCGAGTCGCGCTATGTGATCCCGCGCTTCGTCGAGCGCACCTCCCAGGGCATCCGCGAGTACGACCCGTACGCGAAGCTCTTCGAGGAGCGCGTGATCTTCCTCGGGGTGCAGATCGACGACGCCTCCGCCAACGACGTCATGGCGCAGCTGCTGTGCCTGGAGTCGATGGACCCCGACCGGGACATCTCGGTCTACATCAACAGCCCCGGCGGCTCCTTCACCGCGCTGACGGCGATCTACGACACGATGCAGTTCGTGAAGCCCGACATCCAGACGGTCTGCATGGGCCAGGCGGCCTCCGCCGCCGCCGTGCTGCTGGCCGCCGGCACGCCGGGCAAGCGCATGGCGCTGCCGAACGCCCGGGTGCTGATCCACCAGCCCTACAGCGAGACCGGCCGCGGCCAGGTCTCCGACCTGGAGATCGCGGCGAACGAGATCCTGCGGATGCGCTCCCAGCTGGAGGAGATGCTGGCCAAGCACTCCACCCGGCCGATCGAGAAGATCCGCGAGGACATCGAGCGCGACAAGATCCTCACGGCCGAGGACGCGCTGGAGTACGGGCTGATCGACCAGATCATCTCCACGCGCAAGCTGAACAACAGCTCGGTCCGCTGACGCGGATCCTGTATCGTCTGCCGCCCCTTGGCACGTTCCACGCGCAAGCGAACCGTGCCAAGGGGGGCCCGAACGGGGGGCCCGGCAAGGTACCGTCGACATAAGGCAGCACCAGGAGCCGCTGGACTCGAAAGACGTCCAGTCGTCTCCCAGGCGAAGGGGAAGCACACCGTGGCACGCATCGGTGACGGCGGCGATCTGCTCAAGTGCTCGTTCTGCGGCAAGAGCCAGAAGCAGGTCAAGAAGCTCATCGCAGGCCCCGGTGTGTACATCTGCGACGAGTGCATCGACCTCTGCAACGAGATCATCGAGGAGGAGCTGGCCGAGACCAGCGAGGTGCGCTGGGAGGAACTGCCCAAGCCGCGCGAGATCTACGAGTTCCTCGAGGGGTACGTCGTCGGACAGGAGGCCGCGAAGAAGGCCCTGTCGGTGGCGGTGTACAACCACTACAAGCGCGTCCAGGCCGGTGAGAACGGCGGCGGCGCCAGCCGCGAGGACGCCATCGAGCTCGCGAAGTCGAACATCCTGCTCCTCGGCCCCACGGGCTCCGGCAAGACGCTGCTGGCCCAGACCCTGGCCCGCATGCTGAACGTCCCGTTCGCCATCGCCGACGCCACGGCCCTCACCGAGGCCGGCTACGTCGGCGAGGACGTCGAGAACATCCTGCTCAAGCTGATCCAGGCCGCCGACTACGACGTCAAGAAGGCCGAGACCGGGATCATCTACATCGACGAGATCGACAAGGTCGCCCGCAAGAGCGAGAACCCGTCGATCACCCGCGACGTGAGCGGCGAGGGCGTCCAGCAGGCCCTGCTGAAGATTCTGGAGGGCACCACCGCCTCGGTGCCGCCGCAGGGCGGGCGCAAGCACCCGCACCAGGAGTTCATCCAGATCGACACGACGAACGTGCTGTTCATCGTGGGCGGCGCCTTCGCCGGACTGGAGAAGATCATCGAGTCGCGGGCCGGCGCCAAGGGCATCGGCTTCGGGGCGACCATCCGCTCCAAGCGGGAGCTGGAGGCCAAGGACCAGTTCGAGGACGTCATGCCCGAGGACCTGGTCAAGTTCGGCATGATCCCCGAGTTCATCGGCCGGCTCCCCGTCATCACCTCGGTCCACAACCTGGACCGCGAGGCCCTGCTGAAGATCCTCATCGAGCCGCGCAACGCCCTGGTGAAGCAGTACCAGCGCCTGTTCGAACTCGACGGCGTGGAACTCGACTTCGAGCGCGAGGCCCTGGAGGCCATCGCCGACCAGGCCATCCTCCGCCAGACCGGCGCCCGCGGCCTGCGCGCCATCATGGAGGAGGTCCTGATGTCGGTGATGTACGAGGTCCCGTCCCGCAAGGACGTGGCCCGCGTCGTCATCACCGCGGACGTCGTCCACTCCAACGTCAACCCGACCCTGATCCCGCGGGACGCGCGGGGACGGGGGCCGGGGGAGCAGAAGACGGCGTAGCAACGCCCTCGCACCGCAACCGAAGGGGCCCCGGTCGGCAATCGACCGGGGCCCCTTCGGAGTTTGAGCGGCCGTCAGGCCTTCACGCGCACGTCCTTGCGGAACTTGGCCGTGATGTCGGCGGCGTCGGCCGGGTCCGTCTTCTTCTCGGTGGCGATGGCTCCGAGGTCCATCGGCATCACGAGGCCGAGCGTGCTGTAGTCACCCCACACGCAGTAGGTCACGTTCATCTCGCTCGGACCGCCGCTGCTGCTCGAGTCGGTGGGTTCCATCTTGACGTCCTGGCACTTGAGGATCGCGCCTTCGATGGTGTCGTACGACTTCGGGTCACCGTTCATGGTGACCTTCATGTCCTCGTCCTCCTCCTTGGCGGACTCGGACTTCATGTGCGCCAGGAAGGCGTCGACGACCTTCTCCGGGTCCTCGATCTCGCCGTAGACGCCGCCGAACTGGATCATTTTCATCGTCAGAGGATTTTCCTCGTTGCCCGACTTGTACTGGGCCTCGACGTCCTTGGGGTTCTTCACCCCCCACTTCTCGGCGTCCTTGATGTCGTCGTCCGTCAGCGAGCCGCTCTCGGAATCGTCCTTCTTGTACTCGCCGGACAGCACCGTCGCCGGCATCGTCAGCTTGTGCGGGCCGTCGTCCGCGAGGTCGCCGCCTCCGCTGCTGCCCAGGACGAAGTACGCGCCCACCGCGATCGCGGCCACGACCGCCACCGCGCCGATGATCAGGCCGGTCTTCTTCTTGCCGCCGTCCGGCTGGCCCGGCGCCGGGGCGCCGTAGGGGGCCTGGCCGTAGGGGGGCTGCTGGCCGTAGGGCGGCTGCTGCGGGACGCCGCCCGGGGCCTGCTGCGGGTAGCCGTAACCGGGCTGCTGGGTGGGCGGCTGCTGGGGGTAGCCGTAGCCGGGCTGCGGGGTCTGCGGCTGCTGCTGGCCGTAGGGGCTGCCCGGCTGCCCCCCGTACGGTCCGGGCTGCTGGGGCTGCCCGCCGTACGGGCCCGGCTGGTTGTAGCTCATTACTGGGTTCCCCTCCAGATGCTTATGCTTTCCCGACATCCTGACGCAGGCATGACCGTCGCACCGCATCGGGGTGGGCACCGTTACAGAAGAATCGAGTTTCGGGACCGTGCCGTGACACCCCTAAACTGAGCGCGTGACCGAGAACGCTCAGCAGCAGCCACCAGCGCCCGACACCGAACTGCCGACCCAGTACGCGCCGGCCGACGTAGAGGGGCCGCTGTACGAGCGCTGGGTGGAGCGGGGTTACTTCGAGGCGGACGCGACGAGCGACAAGCCGCCGTACACCATCGTCATCCCGCCGCCGAACGTCACCGGCAGCCTCCACCTCGGCCACGCCTTCGAGCACACGCTGATCGACGCAGTCGTCCGCCGCAAGCGGATGCAGGGCTACGAGGCGCTGTGGCAGCCCGGCATGGACCACGCCGGCATCGCCACGCAGAACGTCGTCGAGCGCGAGCTGGCCAAGGAGGGCAAGTCCCGGCACGACCTCGGCCGCGAGGCCTTCGTCGAGCGGGTCTGGCAGTGGAAGGCCGAGTCCGGCGGCCAGATCTCCGGCCAGATGCGCCGCCTCGGTGACGGCGTCGCCTGGTCGCGCGAGCGCTTCACCATGGACGAGGGCCTGTCCAAAGCCGTCCAGACCATCTTCAAACGGCTCTACGACGACGAGCTGATCTACCGCGCCGAGCGCATCATCAACTGGTGCCCGCGCTGTCTGACCGCGATCTCCGACATCGAGGTCGAGTACCAGGACGACGACGGCGAGCTGGTCTCGATGAAGTACGGCGACGGGGACGACACCATCGTCGTCGCCACCACCCGCGCCGAGACCATGCTCGGCGACACGGCCGTCGCCGTTCACCCCGACGACGAGCGGTACAAGCACCTGGTCGGCAAGCTGATCAAGCTGCCGCTGACCGACCGCTCCATCCCGGTCGTCGCCGACACGCACGTCGACCCCGCGTTCGGCACCGGCGCCGTCAAGGTGACGCCCGCGCACGACCCGAACGACTTCGAGATCGGCCAGCGCCACGACCTGCCCGCCATCGCGGTCATGGACGAGCACGCCGTCATCACCGCCCACGGCCCCTTCCAGGGCCTGGACCGGCTGGAGGCGCGTTCCGCCATCGTCGCCGCGCTGCGCGCCGAGGGCCGGATCGTCGCCGAGAAGCGGCCCTACGTCCACTCGGTGGGCCACTGCTCGCGCTGCAAGACCACCATCGAGCCGCGGCTGTCCATGCAGTGGTGGGTCAAGGTCGGCCCGCTGGCGAAGGCGGCCGGCGACGCCGTCCGCGACGGGCGGGTCAGGATCCACCCGCAGGAGATGGAGAAGCGGTACTTCGACTGGGTCGACAACCTCCACGACTGGTGCATCTCGCGGCAGTTGTGGTGGGGCCACCGCATCCCGGTCTGGTACGGCCCGGACGGCGAGGTCGTCTGCGTCGGCCCCGACGAGCAGCCGCCGAGCGGCGAGGGCTGGCGTCAGGACTCCGACGTCCTCGACACCTGGTTCTCCTCCGGCCTGTGGCCCTTCTCCACCCTCGGCTGGCCCGAACGGACCGAGTCGCTCGCGAAGTTCTACCCGAACTCCGTCCTGGTCACCGGCTACGACATCCTCTTCTTCTGGGTCGCCCGCATGATGATGTTCGGGCTCTACGCGATGGACGGCACCCCGCCGTTCCACACCATCGCGCTGCACGGCATGGTCCGTGACCAGAACGGCAAGAAGATGTCGAAGTCCTTCGGGAACGTCGTCAACCCGCTGGACTGGATGGACAAGTACGGCTCCGACGCGCTCCGCTTCACGCTCGCGCGCGGCGCCAACCCCGGCGTCGACGTGCCGATCGGCGAGGACTGGGTCCAGGGGTCCCGGAACTTCGCCAACAAGATCTGGAACGCCACGCGCTTCGCGCTGATGAACGGCGCGACGGTCGAGGGCCCGCTGCCCGACGCGTCGCGGATGTCCTCGACGGACCGGTGGATCCTGTCGCGGCTGAACTCCGTCGTCGCCGAGGTCGACGCCTACTACGACGACTACCAGTTCGCCAAGCTGTCCGACGCGCTGTTCCACTTCGCGTGGGACGAGGTCTTCGACTGGTACGTCGAGCTGTCGAAGACGACGTTCGCGGCGGGCGGCGAGGCCGCCGAGGTGAGCAAGCGGGTCCTCGGCGAGGTCCTCGACGTCACGTTGCGGCTGCTGCACCCCGTCGTGCCGTTCGTGACCGAGACGCTGTGGACCACGCTGACCGGCGGGGAGTCGGTCGTCGTCGCCGAGTGGCCGAAGGACGGCGGCTTCCGCGACCCGGCCGCCGAGCAGGAGATCGCCACCCTCCAGTCGGTGATCACCGAGGTCCGTCGCTTCCGGGCCGACCAGGGGCTCCAGCCGGGGCAGCGGGTGCCGGCGCGCCTCTCCCTGGACGGTTCCGCGCTGGCGGTCCACGAGGCGGCGATCCGCCAGCTGCTGCGGCTCCAGCCCGAGGGCGAGAGCTTCACCGCCACGGCGACGCTGCCGGTGGCCGGCGTGGAGGTCGCGCTGGACCTGTCCGGGGCGATCGACTTCGCGGCGGAGCGCAAGCGGCTGGCGAAGGACCTGGCAGCGGCGGAGAAGGAGAAGGCCCAGGCGGAGGGGAAGCTCGGCAACGAGGCGTTCCTCGCCAAGGCGCCGGACAACGTCGTGGAGAAGATCCGTACGAGGCTGGCCAAGGCGGAGGAGGACATCGCCCGCATCCAGGCCCAGCTGGAGCGGCTGCCCTCGGCGTAGCGACACCGGCCCCGGGACCGTCAGCGGTCCCGGGGTTTCCCGCTTCTCGGCTCCCGCACGGCCCCTCGGGACGACCAGCGGCCTGGTCCGTCCGCGCCCTCATGCGACTGCGGACCGTGCGTGCTCGTCGCGCAGTCCCCCGCGCCCCGGGGACGCGCGGTCACGCCCGCCCGCACCGCCCTCCCCGAGGGTCGACGTCGCCACGGCCGCCCGACGGCGCGAGCCCCCGCGACCGTAGACTGACCCCGTGAGTGAACACCCCCCGCACGACAGCACCGGCAGTGGCAGCGGCAGCGGTGGCGATCCGTTCGAGGAGATCGTCGCCGCCGAGACCGAGCGCGACCCCGATCTCGCCGTGATCGAGGCCGGCAGCCGGACCCTGCGGACCCAGGGCGGCCCCCCGCAGGCCGACGTGCCGGGGCGGCCCGAGGACCCCGAGGTCGACAAGGCGCTGAGGGACGTCGAGGCGGAGCTCGCCACCCGCTGGGGCGAGACCAAGCTGGAGCCCTCCGTCAGCCGGATCGCCGCCCTGATGGACGTCCTGGGCGAGCCGCAGCGCACCTACCCCTCGATCCACATCACCGGCACCAACGGCAAGACCTCCACCGCCCGCATGATCGAGGCCCTCCTCGGCGCCTTCGACCTGCGCACCGGGCGGTACACCTCGCCCCACGTCCAGTCGATCACCGAGCGCATCAGCCTGGACGGCGCGCCGATCTCCGCGGAGCGGTTCATCGAGACGTACCGGGACGTCCAGCCGTACGTCGAGATGGTCGACGCGCAGCAGGACTACCGGCTGTCGTTCTTCGAGGTGCTGACCGGCATGGCGTACGCCGCCTTCGCCGACGCGCCGGTGGACGTGGCCGTCGTCGAGGTCGGCATGGGCGGCAGCTGGGACGCCACCAACGTGATCGACGGGGACGTCGCCGTGGTGACGCCCATCGACCTCGACCACACCGACCGGCTCGGCTCCACGACCGGCGAGATCGCCGGGGAGAAGGCCGGGATCATCAAACCCGACGCCACCGTGATCATGGCGCAGCAGCCGGTGGACGCGGCGCAGGTGCTGCTGAAGAAGGCCGTGGAGACCGACGCGACCGTGGCCCGCGAAGGGCTGGAGTTCGGGGTCGTCGCCCGGCAGATCGCCGTCGGCGGGCAGCTGGTGACGCTGCGCGGGCTCGGCGGCGAGTACCCCGAGGTGTACCTGCCGCTGCACGGCGCCCACCAGGCGCACAACGCCGCCGTGGCGCTCGCCGCCGTCGAGGCGTTCTTCGGCGTGGGCGCCCAGCGCGCCGAGCCGCTGAACGTCGACACCGTGCGCAAGGCGTTCGCCGCCGTCGCCTCGCCGGGCCGGCTGGAGGTCGTACGGCGTTCGCCGACCGTCGTGCTGGACGCCGCGCACAACCCGGCGGGCGCGCGGGCGACGGCCGAGGCGGTCGGGGAGGCGTTCCAGTTCAGCCGGCTCATCGGCGTGGTCGGCGCGAGCGGCGACAAGAACGTGCGCGGGCTGCTGGAGGCCTTCGAGCCGGTCTTCGCCGAGGTCGTCGTCACCCAGAACTCCAGCCACCGCGCTATGGACGCCGACGCGCTCGCTGCGATCGCCGTCGAGGTGTTCGGCGACGAGCGCGTCCAGGTCGAGCCGCGGCTGCCGGACGCCCTGGAGGCCGCGATCACGCTGGCCGAGGAAGAGGGCGAGTTCGCCGGTGGCGGCGTGCTCGTGACCGGATCCGTCATCACCGTCGGCGAGGCCCGACTGCTCCTGGGGAGGGGCTGACCACCGTGCGTACGCTCTGTGCTTCCACCCTGATCGGCGAGTTCTTCGTCATCGGCTTCGCGGCGCTCGTCGCCATGAAGCAACCGGACCTGTCGATGACGACCGTGTGGACCGTCAGCGGCGTGGCGATGCTGCTGTGCGTGCTGCTGTGCGGCCTGGTCACCCGGCCCGGCGGGATCGCCCTGGGCTGGGTGCTCCAGGCCGGGCTGATCGCCTCCGGGTTCGTGGTCCCGATGATGTTCTTCCTCGGCGTGGCGTTCGCCGGGCTGTGGTGGGCGTCGGTGCACTACGGGCGGAAGGTGGACGAGGCGAAGGCGAGGTTCGCCGCCCAGGCGGAGGCCTCTCAGCCTGACGCTGCGTGACAGCGGCGGGGAGCGGCCCTGTAGCCTTCGAACCCCGCACACCTTGATCTCTAAGGAGCCCGTCGTGACCCAGCGCACCCTCGTCCTCCTCAAGCCCGACGCCGTCCGTCGTGGCCTGACCGGCGAGATCATCAGCCGTATCGAGCGCAAGGCCGGCTGGCAGATCACCGCGCTGGAGCTGCGCACCCTGGACCAGGACACGCTGGAGCAGCACTACGGCGAGCACCGGGGCAAGCCGTTCTACGAGCCGCTGGTGGCGTTCATGTCGTCCGGCCCGGTCGTGGCGATGATCGTCGAGGGCGAGCGGGTCGTCGAGGGCGTGCGGCAGCTGGCCGGTCCGACCGACCCGATCGCCGCCGCGCCCGGCTCCATCCGCGGCGACTACGGCGTCATCGTCCGCGAGAACCTGATCCACGCCTCGGACTCGGAGGAGTCCGCCGAACGCGAGGTGAAGATTTTCTTCCCCGGTCGGTGATTCCGGCGCGCGGATGACGATCGGGGGAACGCATGGCCCCGAACGCCCCTCTCCACAAGCGAACCCGCACATGATCTGCTGACAATGGCGAAGACCCTCACGCAGTGTCCGTGCAGGCGCGTTTACGATGGAAGCCTTCACGTCACAGCACCCACCTCGCCGACCTGAAAAGCCCTCAAAAGCTCTGTGGGAAGGCCAGACGAATCCTGATGGGGAACTCAATGTCGTTCATCGGCCGTGACATGGCTGTCGACCTCGGGACCGCCAACACGCTGGTGTACGTCAGGGGTCGCGGGATCGTACTCAACGAGCCGTCCGTCGTCGCGATCAACACGAACACCGGTGGCATTCTCGCGGTCGGCGCCGAAGCGAAGAAGATGATCGGGCGCACGCCCGGCAACATCGTCGCGGTGCGTCCGCTGAAGGACGGCGTCATCGCCGACTTCGAGATCACCGAGCGGATGCTGCGCTACTTCATTCTGAAGATCCACAAGCGGCGCTATCTCGCCCGTCCGCGGGTCGTCGTCTGTGTGCCCTCGGGCATCACCGGCGTCGAGCGCCGTGCCGTCATCGAGGCGTCGTCCCAGGCCGGCGCCCGCCAGGTGCACATCATCGAGGAGCCGATGGCCGCCGCCATCGGCTCCGGCCTGCCGGTCCACGAGGCCACGGGCAACATGGTGGTGGACATCGGCGGCGGCACGACGGAGGTCGCGGTCATCTCCCTCGGCGGCATCGTCACCGCGCAGTCCATCCGTGTCGCGGGCGACGAACTGGACAACGCGATCATCCAGCACGTCAAGAAGGAGTACTCGCTCCTGCTGGGCGAACGCACGGCCGAACAGATCAAGATCACGATCGGTTCGGCGTACGACCTCGACGCCGACGAGCACACCGAGATCCGCGGCCGCGACCTCGTCTCCGGGCTGCCCAAGACCGTCGTCATCTCGGCCGCCGAGGTGCGCAAGGCGATCGAGGAGCCCGTGAACGCGATCGTCGACGCGGTCAAGACGACCCTCGACAAGTGCCCGCCGGAACTGTCCGGCGACATCATGGACCGCGGCATCGTCCTCACCGGCGGCGGCGCCCTGCTGCGCGGCCTGGACGAACGGCTGCGCCGCGAGACCGGCATGCCGATCCACATCGCCGAGGACCCGCTGGACAGCGTGGCGCTCGGCTCCGGCAAGTGCGTCGAGGAGTTCGAGGCGCTCCAGCAGGTGCTCGACGCCCAGCCGCGCAGATGACCCGCGCCGCCGACTCCGCCGTACGGGACGCTCCCGCGCTCGTACGGCGGATCGTCGGCACAGCCCTACAAGCTCTCTGACGCACAGACACGAGCTCCCCCAAAAGCATGAGTTCCGATGAGGAAGGGCACGGCCGCCGCACGTGAGGGACACACGAGAGAGCCGGCTGCTTCTGGTGCTGCTGGTCGCCATCGCGTTCGCGCTGATCACGGTGGACATCCGGGGCGGGGAGGACTCACCGGTCGACGGCGCCCGCCGGGCCGCGGCCACCGTCTTCGGCCCGATCGAGAACGGCGTGGCCTCCGCGGTCGACCCGGTCGGCAACGCCGTCGCCGCCATCCGCGACTCGGGTGAACGCCACGACCGGCTCGCCGAACTCGAACGGCAGAACGCGGCCCTGAAGGCGAAGCTCGGCAGCGACGACCGCAACCGCAGCCGGCTCGCCCAGCTCGACCGGATGCTCAAGACCGCGGGAGCCGGCCAGTACGGCATCAAGGGCGCCCAGGTCATCGCCATAGGAGCCGCGCAGGGCTTCTCCTGGACGATCACCATCGACATCGGCGCCAACGACGGCGTCGAGCGGGACATGACCGTCCTCAACGGCGACGGACTCGTCGGCCGCGTCACCACCGTCGGCCCGAACACCGCCACCGTGCTGCTCGCCACCGACCCGGACTTCACCGTCGGCACCCGGATGGAGGGCAGCGACGAACTCGGCTTCGCCTCCGGCCAGGGCGACCGCCCGCTGCGCGTCGAACTCCTCAACGGCAAGGCCCGCATCAAGAAGGGCGACCGCCTGGTCACCTTCGGCTCGCAGGCCGACAAGCCCTTCGTGCCCGGCGTCCCCGTCGGCGTCGTCTCCCGCGTCGACCCCTCCGGCGGCGACCTCACCCGCACCCTCTACGTCACGCCGTACGTCGGCTTCACCAAGCTCGACATCGTCGGCGTCGTCGTCCAGGCCCCGAAGAAGGACCCGCGCGACACCGTGCTGCCCGCCAAGCCCAAGCCCACCCCGCGCCCCACCGTGACCGTGACCGTCACCCCGGGCGCCGAGCCGCCCGGCGACGGCGGGGCGCAGCCCGAACAGCGACTCCAGCAAGAGCAGAACCAGTAGGGGAGCCGTACCGATGCGCCTGAACCGGATCCTGCTCTCCTCCGCGCTGGTCGTGGTCGCCCTGGTCGTCCAGGTCAGCGTCCTGGCCCGGCTCCACCTCCCCGGCGCCGTGCCCGACCTGCTGCTGCTCACCGTGCTGGCCTTCGCCCTGGTCTACGGCCACGTCGGCGGCGCCCTCATCGGCTTCGGCGCCGGACTGCTCGCCGATCTCGCCCCGCCCGCCGACCACGCCGCCGGACGCTACGCCCTGGTGCTGTGCGTCGTCGGCTACCTCGCCGGCCTGGTCAGACCGGAGAACGGCCGGCTGAAGTCGGCGACCGGCCCGATGGCCGTGGTGGTCGCCGCCGCCGTCACCAGCACCCTGCTCTACGCGGGCGTCGGCGCTCTCGTCGGCGACACCGCGGCCCGCCATGTGGGCCTGCCCGGACTGCTGTTCACCGCCGCCTTGTACGACCTGCTCCTCGCGCCCTTCGTCGTCCCCGGCATCATGGCCCTCGCCCGGCGCGCCGAGAACGACCCGCTGGAGGCCACCTCCGCCGCCCAGGCGACCGACATCGCCTCCGGCTGGCTCTCCTCCGGCACCGGACTGCGCATCGGAGGCCAGCGCGGCGGCCTGTCCGGGCTGAAGGCGAGGGCGGCCAGGGCCCGGGTCGCACGGGCCGGCCGCATCAAGGGGGTCAAGCGGCTGTGACGGCACGGCAGCCGGCGACCGGCGCGCACGGGTTCGCCGCACACGACATCTCCACGCACTGAGAGGGGGCAGCAGTGACCAACATCCCCGAGACCGGACGGACCCCACGCGTCCAGACCCGGCTCGTCGTCATCCAGGTTCTCGTCCTCTCCCTGCTGGCCACCCTCGGCGGCCGGCTCTGGTACCTGCAGATCAGGCAGGGCTCCGAGTACGCCAAGGAGGCCTCCGGCAACCACGTCCAGCAGGTCGTGCAGCCCGCGGTGCGCGGCTCGATCCTCGACGCCCGCGGCGTGCCGCTGGCCGACAACGAGACCCGGCTCGTCGTCTCCGCCTCCCGCACCGAGCTGATGAAGATGGACGACGACGGCAAGGCCGTCCTCACCAAGCTCGCCGGCGTGCTCGGCATGGCCCCCACGGAGGTCATGGAGAAGGTCCGGCTGTGCGACGCCAAGACGCCGCAGCCCTGCTGGAACGGCTCGCCCTACCAGCCCATCCCCATCACCGACGAGGCCACCCCGCGCCAGGCCCTGCAGATCCGCGAGCGCGCCGAGGACTTCCCCGGCATCACCGCCGAACCGCAGGCCGTGCGCCGCTACCCGAGCCCCGGCGCCGCCAACACCGCCCAGGTCCTCGGCTACCTCTCCCCGGTCACCGACGAGGAGATCAAGCAGGCCCAGGACACCGAGTCCCCGTACCTGCGCTCCGACCAGGTCGGCCGCAGCGGCCTTGAACGCCAGTACGACAAGGCGCTGCGCGGCAAGGCCGGCGTCACCCGTTACGAGGTCGACAACCTCGGGCGGGTCATCGGACAGGCCGAGTCCGATCCGGCGCAGGCCGGGTCCAACCTGGTCACCAGCATCGACGCACGTGTGCAGCGGGTCGCCGAGTACGAGCTGAACGAGGCGATGAAGGACGCCCGCAAGGGCTGGGACCGCAACACCAACCAGCGCTACAAGGCCGACTCGGGCGCCGTCGTCGTGATGGAGGCGCGGACCGGCCGCGTCGTCGCCATGGCGTCCAACCCGACGTACGACCCCAACGCCTGGGTCGGCGGCATCTCCGCCAAGGACTACCGGCGGCTCACCGGCAAGTCCTCCAACTACCCCCTGCTCAACCGGGCCATACAGGGTCAGGCCGCCCCCGGCTCCATCTTCAAGGTGGTCTCCACGGCCGCCGCGGTGCAGGCGGGCTACGACTTCGACGGCCGCTACGAGTGCTCCAGCTCCTACTCGGTCGGCGGGCAGGTCTTCAAGAACTTCGAGTCGCAGAACCACGGCGCCATCGACCTCGGCCGCGCCCTGGAGGTCTCCTGCGACACCGTCTACTACCGCCTCGCGCACAGCGAGTGGCAGAAGGACGGCGGCATCAACCCCAAGAAGAAGCCCAACGACTGGTTCTACAAGGCCGCCCACCAGTTCGGCCTCGGCAAGGAGACCGGCATCGACCTGCCCAACGAGGTCGCCGGCCGCGTGCCCGACCGCGAGTGGAAGCAGTCGTACTGGCAGGCCAACAAGGACGCCTGGTGCAAGACCGGCAAGAAGGACGGCGACTACGTCGAGAAGATCGCCTACGAGAACTGCCTCGAAGGCAACAAGATGCGCGCCGGTGACGAGATCAACTACTCCATCGGCCAGGGCGACACCCTCGTGACGCCGATCCAGATGGCCACCATCTACGCGGCCATCTCCAACGGCGGCACCCTCTACAACCCCACCGTCGGCAAGGCCGTCATCAGCGCCGACGGCAAGCGGGTCGAGGAGATCGAGCCCGAGGCCCACGGCAGGCTCCCGGTCAACAAGCGGACCCTCGCCCAGATGGACGACGCCCTCGAAGGCGTCGCCACCCGCGGCACCGCCGCCTGGCGCTTCGGCGGCTGGCCGCAGGACGAGATCCCCATGCACGCCAAGACCGGCACCGCCGAGGTCTACGGCAAGCAGACCACGTCCTGGTTCGCCACCTACACCGACGACTACGCCGTCGTCATGACCATCTCCCAGGGCGGCACCGGCTCCGGCGCCTCCGGCCCCGCCGTCCGCAACATCTACGACGCCCTCTACGGCGTCTCCGACGACGGCACCATCAACGAGAAGAACGCCCTGCTGCCCACCCCGCAGAAGAACCTCCCCAAGGTCCACGCCGACGGCTCCATCAGTGCGCCCAAGATCTCCAAGGACCCCGCGAAGGAACAGCGGGCCGGCCAGCAGCCGCCCGAGGGCGCCGTCGAACAGGCCCAGGCGCCGGCGACGGTGCGCACGCCCAGCCCCGAGAACCGCGACACGCGCAGGCGCCGCAGGGGAAGCCGGAGGACGCTCACATGACCGGCGCGAACACCTTCCAGGTCTCCGGAT
This sequence comes from Streptomyces sp. NPDC046379, assembly GCF_055587785.1. Taxonomy (NCBI): domain Bacteria; kingdom Bacillati; phylum Actinomycetota; class Actinomycetes; order Kitasatosporales; family Streptomycetaceae; genus Streptomyces; species Streptomyces sp. NPDC046379. The sequence continues at coordinate 518,190 of NZ_JBVJFP010000001.1, read as the reverse complement.
ACGGACCCGAGCGCTCCGGCTGGACGCGGCTGCTCGCCCGCGACTCGCCCGCCCGCCGGCTGGACTGGCCGATACTGCTCGCGGCGCTGGCCCTGTCCCTGATCGGTTCCGTCCTGGTCTACTCCGCCACCCGCAACCGCACCGACATCAACCAGGGCGACCCCTACTACTTCCTGGTCCGGCACCTGCTCAACACCGGCATCGGGTTCGCCCTGATGATCGGCACCGTCTGGTTCGGCCACCGGATGCTGCGCACGGCCGTGCCGCTGCTCTACGGCGCCTCGGTCTTCCTGGTGCTGCTCGTGCTCACCCCGCTCGGCAGCACCGTCAACGGCGCCCACTCCTGGATCGTCATCGGCGGCGGCTTCTCGCTTCAGCCGTCGGAGTTCGTGAAGGTCACCATCATCCTCGGCATGGCCATGCTGCTGGCCGCGCGGGTGGACGCGGGCGACCGCCAGCACCCCGACCACCGCACCGTGCTCCAGGCCCTCGGCCTGGCCACCGTGCCGATGCTGATCGTGATGCTGATGCCCGACCTCGGGTCGGTCATGGTGATGGTCGTCATCGTCCTCGGCGTGCTGCTCGCCTCCGGCGCCTCCAACCGCTGGGTCTTCGGCCTGATCGGCGCCGGCGCCCTCGGCGCGATCGCCGTGTGGCAGCTGCACATCCTGGACGACTACCAGATCAACCGGTTCGCCGCGTTCGCCAACCCCGAACTCGACCCGGCCGGCGTCGGCTACAACACCAACCAGGCCCGCATCGCCATCGGCTCCGGCGGGCTCACCGGCTCCGGCCTCTTCCAGGGCTCCCAGACCACCGGCCAGTTCGTCCCCGAGCAGCAGACCGACTTCGTCTTCACCGTCGCCGGCGAGGAACTCGGCTTCGTCGGCGGCGGGCTGATCATCCTGCTGCTCGGCGTGGTGCTGTGGCGGGCCTGCCGGATCGCTCTGGAGACGACCGAGCTGTACGGCACGATCGTCGCGGCCGGCATCGTCGCCTGGTTCGCCTTCCAGTCGTTCGAGAACATCGGCATGACCCTCGGCATCATGCCGGTCACCGGCCTGCCGCTGCCCTTCGTGTCGTACGGCGGATCGTCGATGTTCTCGGTGTGGGTGGCGGTCGGGCTGCTCCAGTCGATCCGGATGCAGCGGCCCCTGTCCGCGTGACGGGGGCCGCCGGGGGCGCGGGGCACGCGGCGGTCCGAGCGTGCCGCCGGGCGGGTTAGGCTTGATGGTCACCCCAGTCACCCCAGCCAGCTCACGAAGGTACCCCGCGATGTCTGTCGAGTCGGTCTTCCCGCAGCTCGAAGCCTTGCTCCCGCACGTGCAGAAGCCGATCCAGTACGTCGGAGGCGAGCTCAACTCCACGGTCAAGCCGTGGGAGTCCTGTGACGTCCGCTGGGCGCTGATGTACCCCGACGCCTACGAGGTCGGTCTGCCCAACCAGGGCGTCATGATCCTCTACGAGGTGCTCAACGAACAGGACGGCGTCCTCGCCGAGCGCACCTACAGCGTCTGGCCGGACCTCGAACAGCTGATGCGCGACCACGGCGTCCCGCAGTTCACCGTGGACGGCCACCGCCCGGTCAAGGCGTTCGACGTCTTCGGCCTCAGCTTCTCCACCGAGCTGGGCTACACCAACATGCTCACGGCCCTGGACCTCGCGGGCATCCCGCTGGAGTCCAAGGACCGCACGATCGACGACCCGATCGTCCTCGCGGGCGGCCACGCCGCCTTCAACCCCGAGCCGATCGCCGACTTCATCGACGCCGCGGTCATCGGCGACGGCGAGCAGGCCGTCCTCGACATGACCCGCATCATCCGCGAGTGGAAGGCCGAGGGCCGCCCCGGCGGACGCGAGGAGGTCCTGCTCCGGCTCGCGAAGACGGGCGGGGTCTACATCCCCGGCTTCTACGACGTCGAGTACCTGCCCGACGGCCGCATCGCCCGCGTGGTGCCCAACCGCTCCGGCGTGCCGTGGCGCGTGTCCAAGCACACCGTCATGGACCTGGACGAGTGGCCGTACCCCAAGCAGCCGCTGGTCCCGCTCGCCGAGACCGTCCACGAGCGCATGTCGGTGGAGATCTTCCGCGGCTGCACGCGCGGCTGCCGCTTCTGCCAGGCCGGCATGATCACCCGCCCGGTGCGCGAGCGGTCCATCACCGGCATCGGCGAGATGGTCGAGAAGGGCCTGAAGGCGACCGGCTTCGAGGAGGTCGGCCTGCTCTCGCTGTCCTCCGCCGACCACAGCGAGATCGGCGACATCGCCAAGGGCCTCGCCGACCGGTACGAGGACGACAAGATCGGCCTGTCCCTGCCGTCGACCCGCGTGGACGCCTTCAACGTCGACCTCGCCAACGAGCTGACCCGCAACGGCCGCCGCTCCGGCCTCACCTTCGCGCCCGAGGGCGGCTCCGAGCGGATGCGGAAGGTCATCAACAAGATGGTCTCCGAGGAGGACCTGATCCGCACGGTCGCCACCGCGTACGGCAACGGCTGGCGGCAGGTGAAGCTGTACTTCATGTGCGGCCTGCCCACCGAGACCGACGAGGACGTCCTGCAGATCGCCGACATGGCGACCCGCGTCATCCAGAAGGGCCGCGAGGTCTCCGGCTCCAACGACATCCGCTGCACCGTCTCCATCGGCGGCTTCGTGCCCAAGCCGCACACGCCCTTCCAGTGGGCGCCGCAGCTGTCCGCCGAGGAGACCGACGCGCGCCTGGAGAAGCTCCGCGACAAGATCCGCGGCGACAAGAAGTACGGCCGCTCCATCGGCTTCCGGTACCACGACGGCAAGCCCGGCATCGTCGAGGGCCTCCTGTCCCGCGGCGACCGCCGCATCGGCGCGGTCATCCGGGCCGTCTACGAGGACGGCGGCCGCTTCGACGGCTGGCGCGAGCACTTCTCCTACGACCGCTGGATGAACTGCGCGGCCAAGGCGCTGGCCCCGTACGGCGTCGACGTCGACTGGTACACCACCCGCGAGCGCGGCTACGAGGAGGTCCTGCCCTGGGACCACCTCGACTCCGGCCTCGACAAGGACTGGCTGTGGGAGGACTGGCAGGACGCCCTCGACGAGACGGAGGTCGAGGACTGCCGCTGGACGCCGTGCTTCGACTGCGGCGTGTGCCCCGCGATGGACACCCACATCCAGGTCGGCCCGACGGGCAAGAAGCTGCTGCCGCTGACGGTCAAGAACTCCGCGTGAGCCGAGGGGTGTGAGCGAGGAGAGGCGCCGGACGGGAGGCCGTCCGGCGCCTCTCCCTTTCGCCGTCGCCCTCTTGCCCGGCGACGGCGTCGTGCCGGCGGGCGGTCAGGCGCAGCAGGCGCAGCCCGGACGGCAGCCGCAGGCGTCGTCCACCGCCCGCACCGGCATCGCGGAGGGGGCGCAGCATCCCTTGCCCTGCCAGGCGTCGCGCCCTTCCTTGACCGCGATGGCGGCGATGACCAGGGCGGCGATCGGGTCGGCCCAGGCCCAGCCGAGGGTGGCGTTGAGCACCAGGCCGACGAGCAGCACCGCCGACAGGTACGTGCACAGCAGGGTCTGACGCGAGTCCGCGACGGCGGAGGCGGAGCCGAGTTCCCGTCCCGCACGGCGCTGGGCGGCGGACAGGAACGGCATGACGGCGACGGAGAGCGCGGCCAGCACGATGCCGGGGACCGAACGCTCGGCCTCGCCGGCGCCGGTGAGCGCTCGGGCGGCGTCGACGGTCACGTAGGCGGCCAGCACGAAGAACGAGACGGCGATGATCCGCAGCGTGGTCCGCTCGCGTGCCTCGCGTAAGGCGTGGTCGGCGGCGGAGAACTGCCAGGCGACGGCGGCGGCCGAGGAGACCTCGACGACGGAGTCCAGGCCGAAGCCGATCAGGGCGGTGGAGGAGGCGATGGTGCCGGCCGTGATGGCGACGACCGCCTCGACGACGTTGTAGGCGATGGTGGCCGCGACGAGCAGCCGTATGCGCCGGGTGAGCGCGTCGCGGCGGGCCGGGGACGGCCCGAGGGACATGGATGTCCCGGCGGTCATCAGCAGCAGCCCTTCGTGTCGGCGTCTTGGCAGGTGCGGTCGGTCTCGACGGCCACCACGGCGGCGCGCAGGTCGTCGAGCGCGTGGCCGAGCCGCTCGTCGGCGAGTTCGTAGCGGGTGCGGCGGCCGTCGGGCACGGTGACGACCAGGCCGCAGTCCCGCAGGCACGCCAGGTGGTTCGACAGCCGGGTACGGGACACGCCGAGGGTCTCGGCGAGATCGGCCGGGTAGGCGGGGGCCGCGCGCAGGGCGAGCAGGATGCGGCAGCGGATCGGGTCGGCGAGCGCGCGGCCGAACCGGGCCAGCACGTCGATGTCGGAGGCAACAGTCAGCACGGCGTGATAGTACAGGGAATCCTGAATTCAGAGAATGCTGGATCGTTTTCCGGTCCTCTCCGACGTCACCGGTGGGAAGGCGCGGGAACCGAAGCCCGGCGCGGCACGTACTCTTGGTAGGAGTACGACCGCACTCACGAAGGACTGACGACACTGGGCAAGCGACAGCCCGAAGGCCCGCCGCCGGCACCCGCGGTGCAGCGCGTCCGTCTGCGCTACACCAAGCGCGGCCGCCTCCGGTTCACCAGCCACCGTGACTTCCAGCGCGCCTTCGAGCGTGCGCTGCGCCGCGCCGAGGTGCCCATGGCGTACTCGGCGGGGTTCACCCCGCACCCGAAGGTGTCGTACGCCAATGCCGCACCCACCGGCACGGGCAGTGAGGCGGAGTACCTGGAGATCGCGCTCACCGAAGCGCGCGATCCCGAGAAACTGCGCGAACTCCTCGACGAGTCGCTGCCCGCCGGGCTCGACATCGTCGAGGCGGTCGAGGCCCGGACCTCCGGCCTCGCCGACCGGCTGACGGCCTCCGTCTGGGAGCTGCGGCTGACCGGCGTGGACCCGGCGGACGCCGCCCACGCGGTGGCCGCGTTCAACGCGGCCGGCGCCGTCGAGGTGCAGCGGCTGACCAAGAACGGCATGCGCACCTTCGACGCCCGCCCGGCCGTGGCGAGCCTGGAGTGCCTCGGCGGACCCGACGGATCCGCAGCGCTTGCGCAGGCTGATAGGCCGAGCGACCAGCCCTGTGCGATACTGCGGCTGGTTGTTCGGCACGTGACGCCTGCCGTACGACCCGACGACGTCCTGTCCGGTCTCCGCGCCGTGGCCGACCTGGCGCCGCCGGTCCCGGTAGCGGTGACCAGGCTGGCGCAGGGGCTGTTCGATGAAGAGACCGGCACGGTGACCGACCCGCTCGCGCCCGACCGCGAGGCAGCAGCGGCCCCAACGGCCGCCCCGGCTGCCGCCGCGAAGGCGCCGACGCCGGAAGGTTCCGCGTAGGGACGGACGTCGTAGCGCCGCCCTCGTACTCGGGAGCCACCTGGGTCGGGCAGCGCACCGACCTAAAAGACTTTCGCCAGGCCGTCCGCAAATCGAGCGGACGGAACCGGCGAGACAGGACTACAGAGAGCTCCCGAGCGGCGCCCGCGCCCCGGACGGCGGCAGTCGCGCATCGCGCGAGCCGCGGACGTCACCGGCATACCCGCCGGACCAGGTGCGGCGCCCGGGAGCCTGACGGGAGAAACGCCCGCATGCTCGAGCCGACCGAACCCACCGAAGGTTCCGAACTCAACACACCCAGCGACACCCTGCCGCCGCGTCGTCGGCGCAGGGCCGCTTCACGTCCGGCGGGCCCCCCCGCCGCCACCGGCGCGCCCGCCGAGACGGTCGCGCCCGCGGTGGCCGCGGCCGAGCCCGCGGACCTCGCCGAGGAGACCACCGGGGCAGGGGAGCCGGCCGTCGCGGAGGCGGCGCCCGCTCCCCGCGCCCGCCGCCGTGTCACGCGCCGCGTGTCCGCACCCGCCGGGACGTCCGCGCAGGCCGCCGCGGAGAGCGCCGAGACCGTGGTGCCGGCCGCCGAGGCCGCCGCCACCGCGGCGCCCGCCCCGGCCGGGGCCGAGGCTCCGACGGAGGGCGGCGACGACGCCGCCCCGGCGCGTCCGCGCCGCCGGGCCGTCCGCCGCGCGTCGGCGCCCGCCGGGGCGCCGGAGGCCGCCGAGATCGTGGCGCCCACAGAGCCGGTCCCCGCAGAGCCGGTCCCCGCAGAGCCGGCCGCCGAGACCGCCGCGGCGGCGAAGAGCGCCCCCGCGGAGGAGTCCGTCCCCGCCGAAGAGCCCGCCCCCGCCCCCGCCCCCCCGACGCGCCGCCGCGCCACCCGTCGGGCGACCGCGCCCGCCGGGACCCCGGAGGGGACGGCTGCCGAAGCCGAGGTCGAGGCCGTCGCCGAGCCGGCGCAGCCCCCCGTGGAGGCCGTCGAAGCCGTCGCGGAGCCCGCGCCCGCTCCCCGCGCCCGCCGCCGTGCCACGCGCGGGGTGACGCCCGCCGCGGAAGAGTCCGCGTCCGAGACCCGGACGTCCGAGACCCGGACGTCCGAGTCCGCCCCCGCCGCCGTGGCCGACGAGCCCGCCCCCGAGGCGGAGGGCGCCACGCGCCGCTCGCGCCGCCGGGTCGTGCGCAAGGCCGCCACCGGCTTCGCCGAGCCGAAGGCCGACGCGCGCCGGGCCGCCGCCGCGGAGGCCGAGTCGCCGCGTCGTCCGGCGCGGCCCGCGGTCGCCGTGTTCCAGCCGCCGGTGTTCACCGAGCCCCAGTTCCAGACGCCCGAGCGCGCCGCCGCCGAGGCCGCCGTGGAGGCCGCGAAGCCGGCCGAGCCCGAGGAGGCCGTGGAGGCGGAGGCGGAGGCGACGCCGGAGGTTCCGGAGTCCGCCGAGGAGCAGCCCGGGTCGCGGCGCCGCCGCCGGCGCCGGGGCGCCGCCCTCGACGAGACCGAGGCGCCCGCCGTCCGGCCCGCCCCCGTTGAGGACGAGGAGCCGGAGGAGGAGCCCGAGGAGGCCGCCGACGACTCCGCCGAGGGCGACGACGGCGAGGAGACGGGTTCGCGCCGGCGCCGCCGCCGCGGTGGCCGTCGCCGCCGCCGGGGCGAGGCCGCCGACGGCGAGCACGGCGACGAGGACGGCGAGGGCGAGGGCGACGAGGTCGCCGCCGAGCAGGCCGTCCAGGACGCCGAGGACACCGCCGAGCAGGCGGAGGAGGACGCCGAGGAGGAGCACGACGACCACGGCGCGGAGAACGGCGGTTCCAGCTCCAGCAGCCGTCGCCGCCGTCGCCGCAGGCGTCGCGCCGGTGACTCCGGCACCGACGCCGAGCCCGGCTCCGACGACCCCGAGCGCACGGTCGTCAAGGTCCGCGAGCCGCGCAAGCAGGCCGAGCGCGAGCCGTCCGACGAGGTGCAGTCCATCAAGGGCTCCACCCGTCTGGAGGCGAAGAAGCAGCGCCGCCGCGAGGGCCGCGAGCAGGGCCGCCGCAGGGTCCCGATCATCACCGAGGCGGAGTTCCTGGCCCGCCGCGAGGCCGTCGAGCGCGTGATGGTGGTCCGCCAGCACGGCGACCGTACGCAGATCGGCGTCCTGGAGGACGGCGTGCTCGTGGAGCACTACGTCAACAAGGAGCAGGCCGTCTCCTACGTCGGCAACGTCTACCTCGGCAAGGTGCAGAACGTCCTGCCGTCGATGGAGGCCGCCTTCATCGACATCGGCAAGGGCCGCAACGCCGTGCTGTACGCGGGCGAGGTCAACTTCGAGGCGCTCGGCATGGCCAACGGGCCGCGCCGCATCGAGTCCGCGCTGAAGTCCGGCCAGTCGGTCCTGGTGCAGGTGACCAAGGACCCGATCGGCCACAAGGGCGCCCGCCTCACCAGCCAGGTCTCCCTCCCCGGCCGCTACCTGGTCTACGTCCCCGAGGGGTCGATGACCGGCATCAGCCGCAAGCTGCCCGACACCGAGCGCGCCCGGCTGAAGACCATCCTCAAGAAGATCGTCCCCGAGGACGCCGGCGTCATCGTGCGCACCGCAGCCGAGGGCGCGAGCGAGGACGAGCTGCGCCGGGACGTCGAGCGGCTGCAGCAGCAGTGGGAGGACATCCAGAAGAAGGCCAAGAGCGGCAACGCGCCGACTCTGCTGTACGGCGAGCCGGACATGACCGTCCGCGTCGTGCGGGACATCTTCAACGAGGACTTCACCAAGGTCGTCGTCAGCGGCGACGAGGCGTGGCAGACGATCCACGGGTACGTCTCGAACGTCGCGCCCGACCTGGCGGAGCGGCTGTCGCGGTGGACCAGCGAGGTCGACGTCTTCGCGACCTACCGGATCGACGAGCAGCTCGCCAAGGCGCTCGACCGCAAGGTCTGGCTGCCCAGCGGCGGTTCGCTGGTGATCGACCGGACCGAGGCGATGGTCGTCATCGACGTCAACACCGGCAAGTTCACCGGCCAGGGCGGCAACCTGGAGGAGACGGTCACCAGGAACAACCTGGAGGCGGCCGAGGAGATCGTGCGCCAGCTGCGGCTGCGCGACCTCGGCGGCATCATCGTGATCGACTTCATCGACATGGTGCTGGAGTCCAACCGGGACCTGGTGCTGCGGCGCCTGCTGGAGTGCCTGGGCCGGGACCGCACCAAGCACCAGGTGGCCGAGGTGACCTCGCTGGGGCTGGTGCAGATGACCCGCAAGCGGGTCGGCCAGGGCCTGCTGGAGTCGTTCTCCGAGACCTGCGTCCACTGCAACGGCCGTGGCGTCATCGTCCACATGGAGCAGCCGTCGGCCGCGGGCAACGGCGGCAAGCGCAAGAAGCGCGGGCGCGGCGGGGCCGAGCCGGCGGAGCAGCACGAGCACGTCCACGAGACGGTGGCCGTCGAGACGGGCGCCGTGGGCCACGAGGCGGAGACCGCCGCCGAGGTCGCCGCGGAGATCGGCGAACCGGTCGCGCTGCCCTCGCCGGACTTCGCGCCCGACGAGGAGCTGTACAGCAGCGTCGCCGAGGCCGAGGCGGCGGCGACCCGGGGCCGTTCCCGGCGCCGGGCGAGCCGTCGGGCGTCCGCCCCGGCGGGCGCGCCGCGTCACGAGGCGCCGGAGCAGGCCCCGGAACAGGCGCCGACGGCGCAGGACGTGTCGGTCGAGGAGGAGGTCGCGCGCCCGGTGCTGCCGGAGCCGGCCGCCGAGGCGCACGCCGAGCCGGTCGCCGTCGAGGACCCGGTCGTCGAGGCCCCGGCCCCGGCCGAGGCCCCCGCCGAGGAGGCCGTGCCCAAGGGCCGCACCCGTCGCCGGGCCACCCGCAAGGCGACCGCGCCGGCCGGTTCGCCGCCTTCGGCGTCGCCGGACGCGGCCGTGGTGACGGTCGTGGAGCCGGCGGCCCCCGCGGCCTCGGAGCCGGAGGCCGTACCGGCCGCCGAGCCGGCTCCTGAGCCGGCCGCCGAGCCGGTGGCACAGGCCCCGGCCCGTCCGCGCCGCCGCGCGGTGCGCAAGGCGACCGCGCCGACCGCCCCGGTGGAGGCCGCCGTCGTGGTGGTCCCGTCGGCGCAGCCGGCCGAGGCCGCCGAGCCGGAGCCCGCCGCCGAGCCCGAGGCGGCCGAGGAGACGGCCCCGGCCAAGAAGACGGCCGCGCGCAAGACCGCCAAGAAGGCCACGGCGAAGAAGGCCGCGACCAAGAAGACGGCGGCGACGAAGAAGACGGCCGCGAAGAAGGCCACGGCCAAGAAGGCCACCACGAAGAAGGCGACGGCGAAGAAGACGTCGGCGGCGGAGCAGGCGACGCCGTCGGTGTCGGCCTCCACCGACGAGGACTGATCACCGCCGCTTGACGGAGCCGTGCGGCCGGTCGCAGTGACCGGCCGCACACCCGTGGGGCCCGGCCCGGTTTGACCCTCTCGGGCGCGGCCCCGTAACCTTGACCGTCGGCGTGTCCATGGATGGCGCGCCACATCCCCGTAAACCTCTTCCTCCCGGGTGCCCGTCCGTCGGGTCGGTCGGGAGAGGCCGTCCGTGTTCGTGCCCGGGCGGCTGGCCTGCGGGGGTGCCGTTCTCCGAGCGAAAGAGAGATCCGCGTGTACGCCATCGTGCGCAGCGGTGGTCGCCAGCACAAGGTTGCTGTCGGCGACATCGTTGAGGTTGACAAGATTTCCACCGCCAAGGTTGGCGACACGGTCGAGCTCTCGACCCTGCTCGTTGTCGACGGCGACGCTGTGACCAGCGACCCGTGGGTGCTGGCCGGCATCAAGGTCCAGGCCGAGGTCGTGGACCACCACAAGGGCCAGAAGATCGACATTCTGCGCTACAAGAACAAGACCGGCTACCGCCGTCGTCAGGGCCACCGCCAGCAGTACACGGCGATCAAGGTCACTGAGATCCCCGCGGCTGCGAAGTAAGGGACTGAGGAGACATGGCACACAAGAAGGGCGCATCGTCCACCCGGAACGGTCGCGACTCCAACGCCCAGCGGCTCGGCGTGAAGCGCTTCGGCGGTCAGGTCGTCAACGCGGGTGAGATCCTGGTCCGCCAGCGCGGCACCCACTTCCACCCGGGCTCGGGCGTCGGCCGCGGCGGCGACGACACGCTGTTCGCTCTGCAGGCCGGTGCGGTGGAGTTCGGCACCCACCGTGGCCGCAAGGTCGTGAACATCGTTCCGGTCGCCTGATCGGACACTTCGCGAGGCGGACCTCACTTCCCCGGGCGGGAAGCGGGTCCGCCTTTCGCGTGTTACGCAAGAGACACCTGTCGTTAAGTTCCTGGAGGCACTGAATCATGACCACCTTCGTGGACCGCGTCGAGCTGCATGTCGCCGCGGGTAACGGAGGCCACGGCTGTGCCTCCGTCCATCGTGAGAAGTTCAAGCCGCTCGGCGGCCCGGACGGCGGCAACGGCGGGCGCGGCGGGGACGTCGTCCTCACCGTCGACCAGTCCGTGACCACGCTGCTCGACTACCACCACTCCCCGCACCGCAAGGCCACCAACGGCAAGCCCGGCGAGGGCGGCAACCGCTCCGGCAAGGACGGCCAGGACCTGGTCCTGCCCGTGCCGGACGGCACCGTCGTGCTCGACAAGGCGGGCAACGTGCTCGCCGACCTGGTCGGGCACGGCACGTCGTACGTCGCCGCCCAGGGCGGCCGGGGCGGGCTCGGGAACGCCGCGCTGGCCTCCGCCCGGCGCAAGGCCCCCGGCTTCGCGCTGCTCGGCGAGCCCGGCGACCTCCAGGACATCGTGCTGGAGCTGAAGACCGTCGCGGACGTGGCGCTGGTCGGATATCCGAGCGCCGGCAAGTCGTCGCTGATCTCGGTGCTCTCCGCCGCCAAGCCGAAGATCGCCGACTACCCCTTCACGACCCTGGTCCCGAACCTGGGCGTCGTCACCGCCGGCTCCACCGTCTACACCATCGCCGACGTCCCCGGTCTCATCCCCGGCGCCAGCCAGGGCAAGGGCCTCGGCCTGGAGTTCCTGCGGCACGTCGAGCGGTGCAGTGTGCTGGTGCACGTCCTGGACACGGCCACCCTGGAGTCCGACCGCGACCCCGTCTCCGACCTCGACGTCATCGAGGCGGAGCTGCGGGAGTACGGCGGCCTGGACAACCGGCCGCGTCTGGTCGTGCTGAACAAGATCGACGTACCGGACGGCAAGGACCTCGCGGAGATGGTCCGGCCCGATCTCGAGGCGCGCGGCTACCGCGTCTTCGAGGTGTCGGCCGTCGCGCACATCGGCCTGAAGGAGCTGTCGTACGCCCTCGCCGAGCTGGTCGCGCAGGCGCGTGCGGCCAAGCCCAGGGAGGAGGCGACCCGCATCGTCATCCGGCCCAGGGCCGTGGACGACGCGGGCTTCACCGTCACCCGCGAGGAGGACGGCCTGTTCCGGGTGCGCGGCGAGAAGCCGGAGCGCTGGGTGCGGCAGACCGACTTCAACAACGACGAGGCCGTCGGCTATCTCGCCGACCGGCTCAACCGGCTCGGCGTGGAGGAGCAGCTGGTCAAGGCCGGCGCCCGGGCCGGGGACGGCGTGGCCATCGGCCCCGAGGAGAACGCCGTCGTCTTCGACTGGGAGCCGTCCCTCACCTCCGGCGCCGAGATGCTCGGCCGCCGCGGCGAGGACCACCGCTTCGAGGCGCCCCGGCCCGCGGTGCAGCGCCGTCGGGAGCGGCAGGCCGAACTGGACGAGGCACAGCGGGAGTTCGACGACTTCGAGCCGTTCTGACGGTTCGCCGGTTGCCGCCCCCGGTGCGTCGGGAGGGGATGTCGGGGCAGCCGGCGCCGGGACGGGCGAGGCGTAGGGGGCACGGCGAGGACGGTTCCTCGCCGTGCCCCCGGCTCGTGGTTCCCGGCTCGTGGTTCCCGGCACGGTGGCCGGCGGCTCGGTCGCCGGGGGCGGGCTCGGCGGCGGGTTCGGCGGCGTATTCCCCGGGCCGGCGCGCGTCCGGAGGGAGGGCGCCGGAGGGGGAACAGGTCCCTCGTCCTCGCCGAGACGGAAATGTCGCGGAAACTCGATGGGGAATTCCGTGAATTCCGCAAACGGCGTGAAGATCGCGCGGAGTCGGGCCCGGGCGACCGGCGCCGGCCCGGTGTGAGGCGTCCCTCATCGCCCCCGAAGCGGCCGCACAGGCGCGGTGCAGCGTGCCGCCCGCCGCCGCGGAAGGGCGTCGTACGGCGCTCGGACGCCGGGAAGTCGCGTACCGTTCACCAGACGTCCTCCAAGGAGCTTGCGAGAGTCCTCGGGCACCGCCGCCCGAAGCGGTCGCGGCGGCACACGGCCGCGGCGGCGTACATCGGTGGCGGCAATGGCCCACCGCATCCGCAAGGTGAATGGCAGGTTGCGCGCACATATGCGTCAGCCGTCGCTCACCTTGCATTGCGGTAACCAAAAGTGGGACCATTTGCAAGTTCCCAGTCGCTCCAAGGTAGGTCACCTGTGTCCCAGCACATAGCCAAGCCCCGTACCACCGCAGTGATCCTGGCCGGGGGTACCGGTCAGCGGGTGGGTCTGTCGATCCCCAAGCAGCTGCTGAAGATCGCCGGCAAGGCAGTCATCGAGCACACCCTGACCACCTTCGAGAAGGCCGACTCGATCGACGAGGTCATGGTGCTGATGGCCCCCGGCTATGTGCCCGACGTCGAGAAGATCGTCGCCAAGGCCGGGTTCCGGAAGGTCACCCGGATCATCGAGGGCGGCGCCACCCGGAACGAGACGACCGAACGCGCCATCTCCGCCCTCGGCGAGGGCCTGGCGGAGGGCGAGGACCTCAACGTCCTGTTCCACGACGCCGTACGGCCTTTGCTCTCGCAGCGGGTCATCGACGACTGCGTAGCCGCGCTCGACCGCTACCAGGCCGTGGACGTGGCCATCCCGTCCGCGGACACCATCATCGTCACGCGCACGCACGGCGAGGACGGCGAGTTCATCACCGAGATCCCGGACCGCTCCCGGCTGCGCCGCGGCCAGACCCCGCAGGCGTTCAAGCTGTCCACGATCCGGCGCGCCTACGAGGTCGCCGCGGGCGACCCCAACTTCCAGGCCACCGACGACTGCTCCGTCGTGCTCAGGTACCTGCCCGACGTGCCGATCCACGTCGTCGCGGGCGACGAGTACAACATGAAGGTCACCCAGCCCGTCGACGTCTTCATCGCCGACAAGCTGTTCCAGCTCGCCTCCACGGCCGCGCCCGAGCAGAACGGCGAGGAGGCCTACCGCGAGCTGCTGACCGGCAGGACCGTCGTCGTCTTCGGCGGCTCCTACGGCATCGGCAAGGACATCTGCGACCTCGCCGCCTCCTACGGCGCCAAGGTCTACGCCCTCGGCCGCTCCACCACCGGCACCCACGTGGAGAACCCGGAGGAGGTCGACGACGCGCTGTCCAAGGCGTACGCCGAGACCGGCCGCATCGACTACGTCGTCAACACCGCCGGCGTGCTGCGCATCGGCAAGCTCGCCGAGACCGACAACGCCACCATCGAGGAGGCGCTGAAGGTCAACTACCTGGCGCCGGTGCAGATCGCGCGCTCCTCGTACAAGTACCTCGCCGAGACCAAGGGCCAGCTGCTGCTCTACACCTCCAGCAGCTACACCCGCGGCCGCGCCGAGTACAGCCTGTACTCCTCCACCAAGGCCGCCATGGTCAACCTCACCCAGGCGCTGTCCGACGAGTGGGCGGGCGACGGCATCCGCGTCAACTGCATCAACCCCGAGCGCACCGCGACGCCCATGCGCACCAAGGCATTCGGCCAGGAGCCGGCGGGCTCGCTGCTGTCCTCCGAGGCCGTCGCGCGCACCTCGCTCGACGTGCTGCTGTCCGAGCTGACCGGCCATGTCATCGACGTGCGCCAGCAGGACCCGACCGCCTCCGCGGGCCGCGCCTCCGGGTTCGACCAGGCGCTGGCCGGCGTGCTGGACCGCCAGGACGGCGTGTAATAATCGACGTCAAATAGTTTTCGGTAATTCAGGCCTCTGTGTATGCCCGTTCACGGTGCGTTCACAGGGGCCTGAATCCGTCCAGAACAAAACCGGCACTCTCTCCCAGAGCAGGTTTCTTCCGTGATTTCCACCGCTATACGCGTCGCCCGGGTGGGCAGCGCGGCCGAGCTGGCCGCGGCGGCCCTCATGATGCTGGGCTTCCCCTGCCTCATGCTGGCCGCGCTCGTCCCGAGCGTCCCCGCCTTCGCGGCCGCGGCCGCAGTGACGTACCTGGCGGACCACTATCTGCACCGCAGGGGCAGCTATCTGATCAACCGGCTCAGCAAGGTCCGCGCCGGTCTGTCGATCCGCTTCCTGATCCGGCAGCTGCTCCTGATCCTGCTGCTCGCCCGGCTCTCCCTCTCGGACGACCTGCTCTTCTACGGCGCGGTCGCCTGCTTCATCGCCTTCTACGGCCTGCAGGCCCCGCACGGCGCCCTGGTCACCCTGATCCGCAACCGCCGCCGGATGCCGGTCGCCGCCCGCAACGTCGACCTGGCCTCGCGCATCCGCATCCCGGACGCCCCGCCGCGCTTCCTGCTGCACCGCTCCGCGGAGAAGATGCTCCACCTCGACCTCGCCGCCGTGGTGGGCGTGCTGGTCGCCGCGGCCACCGAGTCGGCCGCCGCGGGCTTCGCCGGCGTCGTGGTCACGCTGGTGCTGGGCTGCGGTTACGTCGTCGCGCTCGTGCCGTACGTGCGCGGCCGGCGCATCCCGCCGAACGCCGAGCGGGTGCTGGCCGCCGTCGACGACTGGCTGCGCGAGTACCGGCCGGAGACGGTGCTGTACTTCTCCGGCTCCAAGGACTCCGCCTACCAGGTCAACATGTGGCTGGAGACCATGGAGCAGCTGGAGAGCCGCCCGCTGGTCATCCTGCGCGAACGCGTCATCCTGCAGAACCTCGCCCCCAGCACGGTCCCCGTCATCTGCGTCCCCGGCGGCGTGCACCTGATGAACATGGACCTGTCCACGGTCCGGGTCGCGCTGTACGCGGCGAACGTCGGCAAGAACATCCACCTGCTGCGCGTGCCGACCATGAAGCACGTCTTCATCGGCCACGGCGACAGCGACAAGCTGGCCAGCGTCAACCCGTTCAGCAAGGTGTACGACGAGGTGTGGACCGCCGGCCGGGCGGGCCGCGACCGCTACGCCATCGCCGACGTCGGCGTCCGCGACGACGACATCGTCGAGGTCGGCCGCCCCCAGCTCGCGCCGATCCAGCCCTGGCGGGGCGTGCCGGACGACCGCATGCCGACCGTGCTGTACGCGCCGACCTGGGAGGGCTGGGACGACAACCCCGGCAACACCTCGATCCTGCTGGCCGGCGAGAACATCGTGAGGAAGCTGGTCGCCGCCGAGCCTCCGGTGCGCGTGCTGTACAAGCCGCACCCCTTCACCGGCACCCGCAGCCCGCAGGCCAAGGCCGCCCACCAGCGGATCACCGCGCTGGTGCGGCAGGCCGCCGCCGAGCGCGCCGCCGACCCGCGCTTCACCGTCGACGCAGCCGCCCGGGCGCGCGCCGAGCAGGAGCTGGCCCGCGTCGAGGCCCGGCTCGCCGAGCTGGCCGGCCGCGGCGGCGACAAGCGCGACGAGGCCGAGGCGACCCGCGACGGGCTGGTCGACGCCGCCCGGCACGAGGAGATCGCCCGGCTGCGCGCCGAGTGGAACGACGCCTACTGGCGCTCGGTGCCGAGCTGGGAGCACCGGGTGATCACGGGCGCCGAGCCGCGTCTGTACGACTGCTTCAACGTCTCCGACGCGATGGTCTCCGACATCTCCAGCGTGGTCTCCGACTTCATCGCGAGCGGCAAGCCGTACGCGGTCACGGACTCGGCCGAGCTGGGCGCGGAGGAGTTCAAGCGGCAGAACACCGCGGTGCGCGCCGCGGTGATCCTCGGCAACGACGCGGCCGAGCTGGGCGGGCTGCTGGACGCCGTACGCGACCCGGCGGCGGACCCGCTGGCGGGCGAGCGGGGGGAGCTGAAGCGGTATCTGCTCGGCCCGGACGAGCCGGCGTCGATCGACCAGTTCAACACCGCGGTGGCCCAGCTGGCCCGCAAGGCCGAGATACGCAACCTGGGTCAGGAGGCGCGGGCCGTGATCGGGGGGCCCGTGGAGGAGGTCGAGCCGGAGGACGCCGAGCAACTGGCGCAGGTGCTGCCCGGTCAGGGGGCGTCGCCGGCGGACGACGGCGAGGAGGGCGTGACGGCGGGCTGACCGGCCCGCGGCACCGGCCCGGCACCGCCCGCAGCACCGGACCCGGCCCCGGAGGAGAACGACGGCGTTCTCCTCCGGGGCCGTCGCCGTTACGGGGGGTGTGACCCCGGTCACCCCGCATGCCGGTGGGGGCAACCCGCCGTTGCCGATCACCGTCTTGCAGGTAGCGAAAAATGGATACTGGGGGAAACTCCCGTTGACTAGGGGGGAATGATTCCGTGACGCAGCCTGATGTCAGTGTGATCATCGGGGCGTACGAGGCGATGCCGTACCTGGTCGAATGCCTGGCCTCGGTCGAGGCGCAGACCATCGGTCCCGAGCGCGTCGAGGTCATCGCGGTCGACGACGGCTCCACCGACGGCACGGGGGAGTGCCTGGAGGAGTTCGCCGCCCGCGCGGCCATGCCGGTCACCGTCGTCCGGCAGCGGAACTCCGGCGGCCCCAGCGGCCCGCGCAACGTCGGTCTGGGCAAGGCGACGGGGCGGTACGTCTTCTTCCTCGACGCCGACGACCGGCTGGGGGAAGAGGCGCTGGAGCGGATGGTCGCGGCGGCCGACCGCAACCGCACCGACGTCGTCGTGGGGCGGGTGCAGGGGGTGAACCGGACGGCGCCCAAGTCGATGTGGGGCCGGAACCTGGACCGTACCGACGTGTACTCCTCCAACATCAAGTTCACCCTGAGCGCGCAGAAGCTGTTCCGGCGGTCGCTGCTGGAGCGGCACGGGATGCGGTTCGACGAGTCGCTGTGGACCGGCGAGGACGCGCTGTTCACGATGGAGGCCTACCTGCGGGCCGACGGGGTGACGGTGATCGCCGACTACACCTGCTACTACCTGGTGGGCCGCAGCGACGGCAAACAGGTGACCAAGACCGGCGGCTACACCCTGCGGTTCGACTCCGCGCGCGCCCTGATGCGGCTGATCGCGGAGTTCGTGCCGCCGGGGGAGCGCCGCGACAGCCTCATGGTGCGGCCGTTCACGGTGACCCTGCTCCCGCAGTTCGGGCCGAAGTTCCTCAAGGACAGCGACCAGGTACGCCGCCACAAGCTGGAGTTGGCCAAGCCGCTGATGGACGAGCACTGGCACGAGGGCGTGGCCCGCCGCCTGCGCGTCGAGGAACGCCTCCGTCTCCACCTGGTGGCCGAGCAGCGCCCCGACCTGCTGATCGACATCCTGGAGTTCACCCGCGGCAAGCGGAAACCGGACCCGGTCCTGGAGGCCCGGGGCCGCCGCCTCTACCTGGCCTACCCGCACTTCCGCGCCCCGGGCCCCGGGCTCCCCGACTGGCTCTACCAGGCCCCGCCCGCCGAAGCGCGCGCTTACCCCGGCTACCGGGAAAGCCTCTCCCTGCCCCGCCGCGCCCTGCGCAAGGCCCGCCGGCTGCTGGGCGCGGTTCGAAGGCCCTGAGCCGACGGGCCGGAAGACGGCCCCGGACATGCCAAGACGCCCGCCTCCTCGCCGTGGGGCGAGGGGGCGGGCGTCGGTGGCGTCGTCGTCAGCCCCGGTTCTGGAGGGCCTTGCGCAGGGGGGCGCCCACCACGCGGCGGGCGCGGCGGTAGACGGACGGCTTCGGCTTCGCCGCCGACCCCCGGGCCTTGGCCGCGTCGGGCGCGGCCACCGCCTTGGTGGCGGGTGCCTTGGTCTGCGCTGTCCTCGCGCCGCCGCGCGCCTTCGCCAGCTCCCGCCGCAGCCGCGTGTTGTCCGCGTCCAGCGCGGCGAGCCGGCCGTTCAGAAAACCGAACCGCGAGGTCACCGACTCGATGTCCGGCTCGTTCCAGGGGCGCACGCCCGCCGGGAAGTCCAGCGCCCGCAGCCGCGCCTCGAAGGCAGCGCCGCCGTCGCCGTGCGTGAACGTGTTCTCCAGGCCGTTCTTCGTGAGGAAGTCCGTGAACCGCTCGAAGCGCTCCTGGTGGCCGCTCACCATCGGACCGAAGTCCGCCTCCTCATACAGCTGCGCCGGGTCCAGGTCCTTGTCGACCGAGTCGATCCGGCGGTGCGGGATCTGGAAGTAGCGGCACAGCTCCAGCGTCCGCGAGTCCGAGGTCAGCACGGTCGCCGGCGTGCCCGCCAGGAGGGCCGCGATGTTGCCGTGGATGCGGGAGCCGAACGAGTAGTCGAACTCCCGGAGGTCGTCGATCCAGGTGACCGGGTCGACGTAGATGCGGACCTTGTCCTCCTTGAACATCGGGTGGTCCGGATGCGAGGGCATCCCGGTCACCGCGGCGTTCGGGCCGGACAGGTCCCGCCAGTGCATCTGCAGGGCGTCGCTGAGGTTCTGCGCGACGAAGCGCAGGTGGGGGTAGCGCACGTGGTTGCGCCGGATGATCGCGTCAAGTCCCTGCGAGCGCACCGCGTTGTGCGAGCCGTTGACCGCGACGCGCGAGTCCCGGGTCAGCGCGGGCACTCGCTTCTCGACGTTCAGCTCCTTGCCCCACATGAACATCGACGGGCAGCCGATGACCTCGACGTCCCGGAAGCCCAGGTCCTTCACGTACTGCTCGGTGAACTCGCCGCGCACGCCGATGGAGGCGCTGCGGTCCAGCACCGCCGAGATGAACGCCTTCACACTGGGCTCGATCGGCCTGAGCCGCTCGGCGTTGTAGTCGAGACCGGCCTGCGCGCCCGTGCCCAGCACCACAACCGGGATCTTCAGCTTGCCGATCAGCTGCGTCAGCCGGTTCAGTGAGGTCTCGAAGCTCGGGCGGAAGGCGTTGGCCAGCGGGATGACGAAGGCGTCGTACTCCGCGTTGATCCGGGCCGCGGCATTCACATCCGTGCTGATGCCGTTGGAGACGACCTGGGTGCGCGGCGTCTCGAGGATCTTGTGAGCGGCGTCGCTGAAGATCAGGTTGCCGGAGTTGGTGCCGATGACGTCCCGGTGGAGGGCTTCCTCCAGTGAGTAGACGTCGAACGGGCTCTTCCCCGAACGGAGAAGGATGCGCCTGGTGGGGCGGGCAATTGACGACACAGGATTCAACTTAAGTTTACGGGACTTTTAATTTCTACAGGTGAACTGTACAACCTTTTCCGCGTTTTCGGATCGTGAGGGTGTGATCACCGGCTCTGTCCGCAGCTCGGACCGATGCGCGGCCCCCGCCCCCCTTCGCGTAGATTCGCAGCAGGGGCAGCCGACGCTCACGAGGGGACGGAACGCAAGGTGGCAGGGGCAAGGCAGGCCGTGCGCGAGGCCCGCAGGATCGTCGTCAAGGTGGGCTCCTCCTCGCTGACCACCGCCTCGGGCGGACTCGACGCCGACCGCGTCGATGCCCTGGTGGACGTCCTGGCCAAGGTGCGCAGCGGGGGCGAGAGGGAGATCGTGCTGGTCTCCTCCGGCGCCATCGCCGCGGGGCTGGCCCCCCTCGGACTGCGCCGCCGCCCCAAGGATCTCGCCCGTCAGCAGGCCGCCGCCAGCGTCGGTCAGGGCCTGCTCGTCGCCCGTTACACCGCATCCTTCGCCCGCTACGGCATCCGCGTCGGCCAGATCCTGCTCACCTCCGACGACATGAGCCGCCGTGCCCACCACCGCAACGCCTCCCGCACCCTCGACAAGCTCCTGGCGATGGGGGCGCTCCCGGTCGTCAACGAGAACGACACCGTCGCCACCGACGAGATCCGCTTCGGCGACAACGACCGCCTCGCCGCGCTCGTCGCCCACCTCGTCCGCGCCGACCTGCTGGTCCTGCTCTCCGACGTGGACGGCGTCTACGACGGCGACCCGAGCAGGCCCGGCACCTCCCGGATCGCCGAGGTGCGCGGCCCGGCCGACCTCGCGCACGTCGAGATCGGCAGCACCGGCAAGGCCGGCGTCGGCACCGGCGGCATGGTCACCAAGGTCGAGGCCGCCGGCATCGCCGCCGCCGCGGGCATCCCCGTCGTGCTGACCAGCGCCGTCCACGCGGCCGACGCGCTCACCGGCCAGGACACCGGCACCTACTTCCACGCCACCGGCAAGCGCTCGGCCGACCGCCTGCTGTGGCTCCAGCACGCCTCCGCGCCGCAGGGCTCGCTCACCCTGGACGACGGCGCCGTACGAGCCGTGGTCGAGCGCCGCAAGTCGCTGCTGCCGGCCGGGATCGCCGCCGTCGAGGGCGAGTTCAGCGCGGGCGACCCCGTCGAACTGCGCGACGCCACCGGGCGCGCGGTGGCCCGTGGCCTCGTCAACTTCGACGCCAAGGAGATCCCCCTCCTGATCGGCCGCTCCACGCACGACCTGGCCCGTGAACTCGGCCCCGGCTACGAGCGCGAGGTCGTCCACCGCGACGACCTGGTCCTCCTCCCGGACTGACCGCGCGGCCGGCCCTGCCCCCGCTCGGCCGCCCCACTCCGTACACCGGCCGAAAACGGGGGGAACGCCCCGCGAAAAGCACCCGCCCTAGGTGGACGTTCCGCAAAACCGCCCCGCGAGCCCTTGCGGCCTGCTCAACTTTGTCTCACAGGCACGCCCCGCACGAGCGACCGTGCATCCGTGTACCCGTGTGTAAAGGAGGCCGTCGTGAGACGAGTGCGCCCCGGGCCGGCGTCCCGCGGCGGAGCCGGCAGCGGCGGGACCTCCCGGGCGGCCGGCTCCCGAGCGCCCGGCGAGGAACGCGCCCTCACCAGCGTCGCCGCCGGCGACCGCTTCACCGGCGAGGAGCCCGCCGACCTTCCCCGCCTGTGGCACGTCACCCTCAGCGTCTCCGGCGAGAGCGCCCCGCTGACCGAGGTCCGCCGCGCCCTGGAACAGCTCGCCCACGACCACCCCTTCCTGCTGACCAGCAGATACGCCGACGACCACGCGGAGATCCGGTACTGGGAGGAGGCCCGCGACCTGCACGACGCCGCCGCCGTCGCGCTGCGCCTGTGGGGCGAGCACCGGCAGAGCGCCGGACTGCCGCCCTGGGAGATCGTCGGCCTGGAGGTCATCGACCGCGCCACCTACCACCAGCGCGTCTCCGAGGGCTACGGCCACCCGCCCGCCACCCCGGTCGGCGTCCACCCGTTCTGACCCGTTTCACCGTCCTTCACCGTCTTGTCCGATGCGCAAGGGTGTCTCGGGGTTTGGGATGCCCCGTGAACCGGCCGGTCCGGCGCACTACCCTGCCCTCATGACCACGCTCTCGCCGTACGACTCGATGACCCCGGTCACCCAGGCCGCCTACCGGGCCAAGGCCGCGGCCGCCGACCTCGCCCCGCTCCCGCGGTCCGTGAAGGACGACGCGCTGCTCGCCATCGCGGACGCGCTGGAGGTCCGCACGAGCGAGATCGTCGAGGCCAACGCCAAGGACGTCGCCAAGGCCCGCGAGGCCGGCACCAGCGAGGCCATCGTGGACCGGCTCACCCTCACCCCCGAGCGGGTGCGTGCCATCGCCGGGGACGTCCGGGACGTCGTCGCGCTGCCCGACCCGGTCGGCGAGGTGGTGCGCGGCTCCACCCTCCCCAACGGCATCGACCTGCGCCAGGTCCGCGTCCCGCTCGGCGTCGTCGGGATCATCTACGAGGCCCGCCCCAACGTCACCGTGGACGCCGCCGCCCTCTGCCTGAAGTCCGGCAACGCCGTGCTGCTGCGCGGCTCGGCCTCGGCCTACGAGTCGAACACCGCGCTGGTCCGGGTCCTGCGCGACGCCGTCGGCGGGGCCGGGCTGCCCGCCGACGCCGTGCAGCTGGTGCCCGGCGAGAGCCGCGACAGCGTGCGCGAGCTGATGCGCGCCCGCGGCCTGGTCGACGTGCTCATCCCGCGCGGCGGCGCCTCGCTGATCCGGACGGTCGTCAACGAGTCCACCGTCCCGGTGATCGAGACCGGCACCGGCAACTGCCACGTCTACGTCGACGCCCAGGCGGACATCGACACGGCCGTCGAGATCCTGATCAACTCCAAGGCGCAGCGCGTCAGCGTCTGCAACGCCGCCGAGACCCTCCTGGTCCACCAGGACATCGCCGCCGAGTTCCTGCCCCGCGCCCTGGACGCCCTCGCGGAGGCCGGGGTGACCGTGCACGCCGACGAGCGGGTGATGGCGTACGCCAAGGACTCCCGGGCGACCGTCGTGGAGGCCACTCCGGAGGACTGGGAGACCGAGTACCTGTCGTACGACATCGCCGCCGCGGTCGTGGACTCGCTCGACAAGGCCGTGGAGCACATCCGGCTGTGGACCTCCGGCCACACCGAGGCGATCGTGACCACCTCGCAGCAGGCCGCCCGCCGGTTCACCCAGCTCGTCGACTCCACCACCGTCGCGGTGAACGCCTCGACCCGGTTCACGGACGGCGGCCAGTTCGGCTTCGGCGCGGAGATCGGCATCTCCACCCAGAAGCTGCACGCCCGCGGCCCCATGGGCCTGCCGGAGCTGACCAGCACCAAGTACATCGTCACCGGCGACGGACACGTACGGCGCTGACACCGCGGGGGACGGCCCGCGGCGGCCGGAACCCGTCTCGTCAGGTGGATGAATTTCCGTACCGTCTGCCCAAATTGACCCCTCAGGTCTACTCTGGACTGCGTGCCGGAGGACGTGGGGGGTACGCCGTTCCCTGACGGCTGGGAGCCCGACGACGACCACGACCGCGGGGTGTCGGACGAAGAGTTCGCCTCCGTGGTCTTCGACGAGGCCTTCGTGCGAGCGGCCGTGGTGCACGAGCCGACCGCCGTCGAACGCCTCCTGGCCGCGGCCCAGGCCAGAGCCGAGGCCTCCGAGACGGAGGCCCGCCGTGCTCACGCCGGAGGCGAGCGGTACGACGACGGATACGACGACGACCGTTTCGGCCATGATCCACTCCGGGACGACTTCGACGATCCGGACGGCTTCGGCGGGGGCCCGTACGGCAGACAGGTGCGCTGGCACCGGCCGGTCGCCTGGGTGCTCGCCGTGGTGATGGGCGTCGGCATGGTCGCGCTGGCCTTCGCCGCGGTCTACCGGGGCGGCTCCTCGTCCCGCCCCGAGCAGGCGCCCCCACCCGCCTCGACCGGCCTCGAACAGGGCGGGGGCGGCAAGGCGCCCCTGCTCCCCTCGGCGGTCCCGCACACTCCGTGACGACCGGTGATTTCGCGTCAGAAGTTGTCGCAGAACGGGGCGTTTACCGGGGTCCCGGGCGACCTACTCTGAAGACATGGGCGGCCCTGGCGAACCCCCCGAGAGGACACCGGACGGCGTCCCCGGTGGGGACGACGAATACCGATCCGTCGTGTTCGACGAGTCGTTCGTCCGCGCTGCCCGGCTCCAGGAGTTCTCCGCGCAGGAGCGCATCACCGACCACGCGCCCGCCGTCCGCAGCCGCACCCCCCTGCGCCGGGGGCTGTCCCGCCAGCTGACGGTCCTGGTCGTGCTGATCGCCCTCGCCTTCGGCGCCGCCGTCTACATGGGCGTACGCCACCCGTACCAGAACCCGGCGGCCGGCCGCTCCGCCGAACCCCTGCGGATGACGGTCATCCCGCTCGCCCCGCAGGACCGGGTACCCGGCGCCGCCGACCCCGAACGGCTGTACGCCGCCAGCCCGGCCGCGCAGTTCCGGGTCGGCGCCGAGGGCATCCCGCTGCCCGCCGCCCGGCGCACCGCGAACTTCTCCGACAGTCAGGTCCTCGGCGCCCTGACCACCGCCAAGAACTACCTCGTCCGCTCCTCGCTCAACCCCGAGGTGCTCACCGGCGGCCAGGTCAGGCCCGTGCGGGTGCTGCTCGACGCCGACCAGCTCCACCAGTTCGACCGCAGCTTCGAGCAGCCCGTCGCCGACGGCCGGCACGCCCCGACCGGCTGGGTCGTCCGCTTCGACCCGAAGGAGACCCAGCTGGCCGACCGCGGCATCCGCGCCCAGGGCAGCATGCACGTCGCCGAGATCGACTCCGGCACCCTCGAGGTCACAACGGACCACACGTTCGTCTACGCGCTGCGGCCCGCCGACCGCTCCCGGGCGGAGGCGTCGCTGTTCACCGTCCGGCGCGAGCTGCAGTTCCGCTTCGACCGGGAGGACCTGCGCCGGCACCAGACCCGGCTGGTCGGCTCCTACGTCCAGGCCGGGCCGCTGTCCTGCGCCGAGGACTCGGCCGGCCATCTGCACCCGCTGCTGGCCGGCCGGACGGCCGAGAAGGGCGGCCCGGCCGGCACCGACCCGTACGCCACGCACGGCGCGGCGGCGCTGTGCGGCTCGCTCGCCGACAGCGCCCAGCCGAAGGTCTGAACGGCCCGAGTGTCCGGGCGGCCCGGGGGCCCGCCCCGTTCGAACAGACGCGCGCCCGGTGGTCCTACTGCGGATCGCGCGGCGGCTCGGTCTTCGTGGAGCCGCCGGCGGAGTCGTCCGGGGAGCCGCCCGTCGAACCGCCCGGGGAGCCGTTCGCCTCGCGGCCGGCCGACCCGGTGAACCCGCCGAACCCGCGTCGCACCCGGCTGCCCAGGTCCCCGGCGCCGCCCGCGATGTCGTTGACCAGCTTCATCAGCGGGTCCTTGGAGCCGCGCACCTCGCCGGCGTAGCTCGCCGCCGACTCGCGGAACGAGTCGGTCACCGACGTGTCCTTGTCCTCGCTGCGCCGCGGGTAGTGGCCGTCCATGATCCGCTGGTAGTCGCGGGACTCGGACCACTTCTTCAGCTCGGCCGCGCGGACCGTGGCGAAGGGGTGGCTGCGCGGCAGCACGTTGAGGATCTTCAGCACGGAGTCCCGCAGGTCGCCGCCCGCCTCGTACTCCTCGGCCTGCTCCAGGAACGCGTCCACGTTCATCTCGTGCAGGTGGTTGCCGCCGGCCAGCTTCATCAGGCCGCGCATCGAGGCATGGAGGTCCTGGCCGACCAGCAGCCCGGCGCGGTCCGCGGACAGCTCCGACTTGCGGAACCACTCGCGCAGCGCGGTCACGATCGCCATCACCGCGACGTTCCCCAGCGGGATCCAGGCCACCCGCAGCGCGAGGTTGGTCAGGAACAGCAGGACGGTGCGGTACACCGAGTGCCCGGACAGGGCGTGGCCGACCTCGTGGCCGATCACCGCCCGCATCTCCTCCTCGTCGAGCAGTTCGACCAGGCCGGTCGTGACGACGATGATCGGCTCGTCCAGGCCGATGCACATGGCGTTGGGCTGCGGGTCCTGGTTGACGTACATCGGCGGGACCTTCTCCAGGTCCAGGATGTAACAGGCGTCGCGCAGCATGTCGTTCAGGTGGGCGAACTGCCGGTCGGAGACGCGCACCGAGTCGGACAGGAACAGCAGCCTCAGACTCCGCTCGGGCAGCAGCCCGCTGAGCGCCTTGAAGGCCGTGTCGAAGCCGCTCAGCTTGCGCAGGGCGACCAGGGCGGAGCGGTCCGCCGGATGTTCGTACGCGCGCGAGGAGATCCCGGGGAAGCGCCTGCGCTGCCTGCTCGGCACGCTTCCGTGCCCGCCCTGCTGGTGGCCGTCGTCGGACATGTCTTCCCCCATGTGCGTCGGTGTGCCGTGACGGGGCGGTCCGCCCCGTGCCGCTGGGCGCTCTCCATGACGTCGCCGAAGCCCAGCCTAGGCGGAAGGACGACCTGGGGACCCGGAAGGTTGCGCGACGGCGGGAGTCGGGGTGATCCCCGTCGGGCCGCCCGCATACGATGAGCCGACGTCTCTGTCCCGCCCACACGCGATAGGTCCTGCCGAAGATGAGCTTCCACAGCGCCGCTGCCCAGTTGGTCACCCTCGCCTCCGAGGGCGAGAAGCACGGCGGCAACCACGAGAGCCTCAACCCCTACGTCACCGGCGGCGGCGCCTTCCTCGCGCTGATGGTGCTGCTGTGGATCACCACCCTCTTCAACCGCGACCGCTGACTCCGGCCGACAGGGCGAACGGGCCGGGCCGGTAGGGTCGCAGGCATGGGAGAGCAGCACATGCCCACCGGTCCGGCGCACGACCGCGCGGGCGGCAGGCGCCGCCTGGGAGTGATGGGCGGCACGTTCGACCCGATCCACCACGGGCACCTGGTGGCGGCCAGCGAGGTCGCCGCCGAGTTCCGGCTGGACGAGGTGGTGTTCGTGCCCACCGGCCAGCCGTGGCAGAAGTCCCACCGCGCGGTGTCCCCGGCCGAGGACCGTTATCTGATGACGGTCATCGCGACCGCCGAGAACCCGCAGTTCTCGGTCAGCCGCATCGACATCGACCGCGGCGGCCCCACCTACACCGTGGACACCCTGCGCGACCTGCGCCGGCTCAACCCGGACACGGACCTCTTCTTCATCACCGGCGCCGACGCCCTCGCCCAGATCCTGACCTGGCGGGACTCCGAGGAACTGTTCTCGCTGGCCCACTTCATCGGGGTGACCCGGCCCGGCCACACGCTGACCGACGCGGGCCTGCCCAAGGGCGGCGTCTCACTGGTCGAGGTCCCCGCCCTCGCCATCTCCTCCACGGACTGCCGTGCGAGAGTCGCCAAGGGCGACCCCGTCTGGTATCTGGTGCCGGACGGAGTCGTGCGCTACATCGCCAAACGAGAGCTGTACCGCGGCGAGTGAGCCGAGAGGGGCACCGGTGAACGACCGATACGACGCGGGGTACGAGGGCGAAGCCCGGTACGAGGTGGTCGGCTACGACGAGTACGGCCGGCCCGTCTACCAGCAGGTGCAGCCCAGCCCGGCGTACGACCCCTACGGACAGCGACAGCAGCACTACGGCTACGACCCGTACGCCGCGGGCGCCCAGCAGCCCGCGCCGCCCTACGACCCCTACGGCGCCGCGACCGGGACCGGTCAGCAGGCGCCGGTCCCGCCGGCCTACGAGCCCTCGTCGGCCTACGAGCCGCAGCGGCAGCCGTACGACCCCTACGACCCGTACGGCCCCTACGGGCAGCAGCCGCAGACGGCCGCCGGGGCCCAGCAGCCTCCCCGCGCCGCCGAGCAGACCGCGTACGTCCCCCAGCAGGCGCGCCCCGCCGAGCGCGAGCACGAGTCCGAGTACGAGTACGAGTACGCCGGGACGGAACCGCGGCAGGAGCAGCCGGAGCAGCGGCGGGAGTCGCCGGAGCCTTCGCGCCGTGAGGACCGGGACTACCGCACCGAGCAGTTCGCGTTCGTCGAGGACCCCGACGGGGACTCCGAGGACGTCATCGACTGGCTGAAGTTCACCGAGAACCGCACCGAGCGCCGCGAGGAGGCCCGCCGCCGGGCGCGCGGCCGGCTGATCGCCCTGGTCACCGTCCTCGCCCTGGTCGCGGTCGGCGGCGTCGGCTACCTCTGGTACGCCGGGAAGCTCCCCGGCCTGTCCGCCGGGGACGCGAAGGCCGGCGGCGTCACGGCCGCGGGCGCCCAGAAGCGCGACGTGATCGTCGTCCACCTGCACGACACCAAGAAGGGCGGCACCTCCACCGCCCTGCTGGTCGACAACACCACCGCCGGCCGGGGCACCACCGTCCTGCTGCCCAACGCCCTCGCCCTCACCGGTGACGATGGCTCCACGACGACGCTGGCCGAGTCGGTCGAGGACGACGGCTCCTCCGGCACCCGCGAGGCCCTGGACACGGTCCTCGGCACCTCCATCCAGGGCACCTGGCGGCTGGACACCCCGTACCTGCAGAACCTCGTGGACCTGGTCGGCAACATCGAGATCGACACCGACGCCGACGTCCCCGACCCGGCCGCCGCGAAGAAGGGGCAGGCCCCCCTGGTCAGAAAGGGCGAGAAGCAGACCCTGAGCGGCAAGATGGCCGTCGCCTACGCCACCCACCGTGCCTCCGGCGAGGACCAGAACGCCCAGCTGGAGCGGTTCGGGCAGGTCCTGCACGGGGTGCTGCGCAAGCTGTCCTCCGACCCGCAGGCCGCGACGGTCACCGTGCAGACGCTGGCCCAGATCCTCGACCCGTCGCTCACCGACAAGGACCTCGGCGCGTTCCTCGCCGACCTGTCCGACCTGGCCAAGAGCGGCGACCACGAGACCGCGCTGCTGCCCGTCCAGGACGACGGCACCCTCACCGCCCAGGCGAGCGACAGCGTCGTCAAGGACATCCTCGGCGGCACCGCCAAGAGCCCCGACCAGGGCGCCGCCGTCCGCGTCTCGGTCCGCAACGCCAGCGGTGAGAAGGACAACACCGAGAAGGCCCGCGTGGTCCTCCTCAACGGCGGCTTCACCTTCCTGGAAGCCGGCAGCGAGGGCTCGGCGCAGGCCGCCTCCAAGGTCACCTACGCCGACGCCGCCCACAAGGAGAACGCCGCCGAGGTCGCCAAGACGCTGGGCCTGCCCGCCGACGCGGTCGCCGAGGGCGAGGTCTCGGCCAACGCGAACGTCTCGGTCGTGCTCGGCCAGGACTACGAGCCGACCGTGGCGCAGTGAACCGCAGGCGCCGGCGCCGGGCCCGGTCCCGCGATCCCGGATCTTCGCGATCCCCGCGGACGAGCTGGGACCGTCGGCGGTCCGTGAGACCCTTGAGGTACCACGACCGCCGACGGAAAGCCTTGCAGTGACCGCGACCGACCGTTCTCTCGCCCTCATCACCACCGCCGCCCAGGCGGCCGCCGACAAGCTCGCGCACGACGTCATCGCCTACGACGTGAGCGACGTCCTGTCGATCACCGACGCCTTCCTGCTGGCCTCCGCGCCCAACGACCGCCAGGTCAAGTCGATCGTCGACGAGATCGAGGAGCGGCTCCAGAAGGAGCTCGGCGCCAAGCCGGTTCGCCGCGAGGGCGACCGTGAGGCCCGCTGGATCCTGCTCGACTACGTCGACATCGTCGTCCACGTCCAGCACAGCGAGGAGCGCGTCTTCTACGCCCTGGAGCGGCTGTGGAAGGACTGCCCCGAGCTGGAGCTTCCCGAGGACGCCAAGGCCACCCGGGGCAAGGCCGAGGAGCACGCCAAGCTGCAGGCCGCGGAGGAGGCCTCCGGCACGGACGGGGACTGGCGGTGACCGCGACCGGTGAGGTGACCGGCGGCCGGCCCGGCCGCGGGCGCCGGATCATCCTGTGGCGGCACGGCCAGACGTCGTGGAACGTGGAGCGCCGCTTCCAGGGCACCACCGACGTCCCGCTCACCGAGACCGGCGTCGCCCAGGCCCGCCGCGCCGCCCGGCTGCTCGCCTCGCTGCGACCGGACGCGATCGTCGCCTCCGACCTGCGACGGGCCGTCGACACGGCCGCCGAGCTGGCCGCGCTCACCGGCCTGGAGGTCGCCACCGACGAGGGCCTGCGGGAGACCTACGCGGGCGTCTGGCAGGGCCTGACGCACGACGAGATCATCGCCCGGCACGGCGCGGAGTACGCCGCGTGGAAGCGCGGCGAGCCGGTCCGCCGCGGCGGCGGCGAACTGGAGACCGAGGTCGCCGACCGCGCCGCCCCGGTGGTGCTCCGGCACGCCGAGAAACTGCCCGACGACGGCACCCTCGTCGTCGTCAGCCACGGCGGCACGATCCGCACCACCATCGGCCGGCTGCTCGGCCTGGAGGCCCGTCACTGGGAGGGCTTCGGCGGCCTCACCAACTGCTGCTGGTCCGTCCTCGGCGAGGGCGCCCGCGGCTGGCGGCTGCTGGAGCACAACGCCGGAACCCTGCCGGAGCCGGTCCTCGGCGACGACGACTGAACCGATTTCACTTTCCGGCAGGTCACAGGCTAAAGTTCTTCTTGTTCGCCCGCCGAGCGGGAGGAACACTCGGGGCTATAGCTCAGTTGGTAGAGCGCCTGCATGGCATGCAGGAGGTCAGGAGTTCAATTCTCCTTAGCTCCACAGCTCCGCGGATCAATCCCGTCCCCTTGAGGGGGCGGGATTTTTCGTCGTGGTCTTGAGCCGGCCGCCCCCGGCAGGCGTATCCCTCGGAGGAGACGCCGAGTCGGCCCGGCCGTGGCAGAATCAAACGGCCGGAAGGGGACGCGGCCCGACGGGAGGGAGTAGCGATGCCTGCGAGCATCCTCGAGGAGGTCGGCCACCTCCTCGGCGGAGCGGCGTTGACACGGGACACGGTCACCCGGCTCAGCTGCCCTTCCTGCGGTTCCGCCCATGTCGCCCAGGTCCTCGGCGACAACGGCGGGATCTCCTACGTGTGCACGGCCTGCGGCCACAGCTGGAGCTGAACGATGGGTGCCCACAGGCGGAAGTGCGACTGGTGCGGCAGCGGTACGCCGATCGTCCGCGACATGGAACCGGTGAACCCCGACTACCAGTACTGGTGCGAGGAGTGCGCGCGGGCGCTGATCATAAAAGGCGACCCGATCGAGACGTACCGCGAGCTGGAGGGCGAGCCGATCTACGGCCGGCTCCTGGAGGAGCACTGCACCCTCAAGCGGTTCTACTCGTTCGTGACGGCGTGACGGCGTGACGGCGTGACGGCGTGACGGTGTCGTAAACGGGCATTGGGTGCGAACGGGTCGCAAGCGGAAACGATTTGGTACTGCACCCGGTGGACCGTGTAATGTTGGCGTCGCCGCCAGGGAGACCGGCGGCCAACGCGAGGGGCTATAGCTCAGTTGGTAGAGCGCCTGCATGGCATGCAGGAGGTCAGGAGTTCAATTCTCCTTAGCTCCACAATGAAAGATCCCGCCGGGTCGAGAGACCTGGCGGGATCTTCTTCTTTCCCGCTCTTCCCGGTGGATACGGCGTCAGCGGCCCAGCGCCCGCCGCCCCCGCTCGCGACCCTGTGACAGCACCGGCAGATTGCTGCGGGCCGGCGGTCGGGACGGGGCCTCCTCCTCGATGCGCAGGGCCAGCGCCGGGCAGCGGCGCACCGCACGCAGCGCCTTCGCCTCCGCGTACCGGGGCACGGACGCCTGGGCGACCGTCGGAAAGCCGTCGGCGCCCAGCTCGAAGACCTCCGGGAGGATGTCGGCGCACAGTCCGTGCCCCCGGCACAGCGTCCAGTCGACGTGAATTCTCTGCCGGCTCGGCCCGCCGTCCCCGGCCTCGCCGCCCGGGACGCCCGTCGGGGTCCCGCCGCCCGCGAAGAGCGGCAGCACGCCCTGCACCGGGCGTCCGCAGCCGTTGCCCAGGACGTGCGCCGCGAGGTCGTCGGTGAACGCCTCGACGGTCGACTCCAGGAACATGGCCGAGCCGTCGGGGTGGGAGCACGCGCCGCGCCGCTTGACGTTCCCGGCGACCTGCCTGAGCGCCTCCAGGGCGGCCGGACCGCCACCGTTCAGGACGTCCGCCAAACCCCGCGCGGCGGCCGGCAGACCGAGGTAGCAGGGGCCGCACTGGCCCGCGCTCTCCTCCGCCAGCCATTGCGCCACCCGAAGCGACTCGCCCAGCGGGCATGTGTCCTGGCCGATCGGCAGGATCGCGCCCGCGCCCAGCGAACCGCCCACCGCGTCCAGCGAGTTGCGGGAGACCACCGCCTCGCCGGCCGTCGCCGTGTCGATCCACTTGCCGTGGTAGCCGCCGGTCAGCACGCCCTGCGGCACCGGTGGGGCGCCGGCCAGCTGGAGGACGTAGCGCAGCGGCACGCCCGTGGGGACCTCGATCACCATCGGGCGGGCCACCGCGCCGGAGACGGTCAGCATGACGGTGCCCGGCTCGTCGTACAGGCCGGTGTTGCCGTAGCGCTCGGGGCCGATGCGGGCGGCGACGGCCAGCTGGGCGAAGGTCTCGGCGTTCGACAGCAGGGTGGGGGCCCCGCCGACGCCGCTCCTCGACGCGCTGATCTTGCGGCCCGGCGGGATCGCCGGGCCGCCGTCGATCGAACGGATCAGCGAGGCGGCGGCGCCGGTGACCATGCGGACCGGGTTGCGCTGCACGCGTGCGCGCAGCGCCGATCTGCGTCCGTCGCCGAGGCCGCGTTCGGCGAGCGCGGCCTCCATGGAGCGCTGGGTCGACTCCCGGGTCACGCCGATCACCAGCCGCCGCGCCCCGAGAGCCTCGGCGCACAGCAGCGCGCCGTCCAGGATCAGGTGCGGGGCACGGTTGATGAGGACCGTGTCCTTGCGGCAGGCCGGTTCGTCCTCGCTGCCGTTGACGACGACCACCGGCCGGACGCCGCGCCCGATCGCCGATTCGGCGACCGCGCGCAGCTTCTTGTGGAAGGGGAAGCCCGCGCCGCCGCGGCCCCGGAGGCCGATGCCTTCGGCGAGCCGGGCGAGCTGCTCGCCGGCCATGGGGTCGAGCGGCCCGTGCACCTTCAGGTGCATGGGCAGATCCAGTCGTTCGACAAGGTCGAAACCCGACGTGAGCTGGGGAAGCCCGACCACGCGGACTTCGGGTACGTCGGGCAGAGCCTCGTTCACTTCAGGCCTCCGGAAGGCGTGGTCCAAGGGTCGCCCGAACCCGGCGCCTCGAAGTCGTGGGGATCGTAGGAGGCGCCGGGGGGTGCAGCAGTGGTGGGACCGCTGTTGTCCATGTCGTCCGGGTGATACGTGCCGTGGAGGGTGTTCGACTCAACGGTGTCGCGCGGATCACTTCCGGCGTGGCCGACGAAGCCCGGATCGCCGTAGGCCGGGATGGTGTGTCCGGTGTCCTGGAGGGGGTCGTACGCCGACGGGGGCGCCTCGCCGACCGGGAGCGGGGACGGAACGGGCCAGGCGGCGGAGGCGCCGGCGTCCGTGCGGGGGAGGGGCTTGGTGGGCTGGAGGTCGGCGTCGGAGGTGTGGGCGCGCCGGGAGGCGCGGGAGGCGCGGGGCGGGCGGGACGAGCGGGAGACGGCGCGGTAGGCGGCTGCGAAGCCGCCGGCGGGCTCGGCGGGGGAGGGGCGGCCGGCGGGGTCGGGGGCCGTCGCCCGTTCGTAGCCGGGCAGGGGGCGCTCGTGGCCCGGCAGCGCGGAGCCCTGGCCGGGCGGTGCGGTCCCGGACGCCGTCCGCGCGCCGCTCTCGCCGAGTTCGTCGCGGCCCTGCCCGTCCGGGGAGCCGAGGAACGCGGTGATCAGGACGGCGACCCGGCGCTTGACCGGGCGGGGCGCCGCGCGCAGGGCGAGGGCGGCGGCGACGCCGGCCACGCACAGCAGGTACAGCACCACGAAGACCGTGTCCGCCTCGCGGCCCGCGAACAGGCCGTGGAGCAGGGCGGCGCACCAGGCCGGGTAGGCCAGCGCGTGCATCGCCCGCCAGCGTGCCGCGATCGGGGCCGGGGAGGCGAAGGCGCTGCGCAGGGCGCCGGTGAGGCCGACGAAGACCATGAGCAGTCCGGCCGCCGAGCCGAGGCCGATGAGCCCGGCGCTGCCGGCCACGCCGAGCGAGAACGGGATCACCACGGCGACGAGGCCGACGTGGTCCAGGGCGAGCTTGACGGTGATGTGCAGCAGCAGGAACGCGATCGAGGCGACGGCCGTGGTCCGGTGCACCGCCTGCCCGACGAGCCGCTGGCGCGCGGTGAGGAAGATCCGGTCCTGGGCGACCAGACCCCAGACCACCGAACAGGTCAGGGAGACCAGCGACAGGACGCCCGCGCCGAAGTTCAGGAAGTCGCGGAACCCGTCGCCGCCGGCCAGAACGGCCACGGGGATGAGCACCAGGGCGACCGCGGTGGCGACGCCGTAGGCCGAGCGGCCGGGTGCGGGGAGGGCGGCGCGGCCGCTCCTGCGGGAGGCACTGCGGAAAGCGGCACGCGAGGCGCCGCGTGAGTGCGACGGGCTGAGAGGGCTCGGCGGGTTCAGCCGGTTCGCCGGGATCGGCGGATTCGGCGGGATCGGCGGTTTGAGTGGGTTCATGGGGCACTCCGAGCAGTTCGGTGTAGCGGTCCCGGGCCGCACTCTAGGTCGCGCCATACCCGCGGGTAGGAGGTTTGAGTTATTGCGTTGTTATCAAACGATGATCCACTTGGAGTCTTGACCCTTAGCGACTGTTACGCGAAGTAACCAGAGTGAACGTCGCACGGTGTTCGGTGGACGGAACGTCGTCGCGGCCCCGTCGAGGGCTGCGGTACCCTGACGCCATGCGTGCCGTACGCCTTCTGCTTAGCGAGCCGCGCTGATCAGTCCCGGCCACCGATGAGTCGTGTGGCCGGAATCGGCGCGGCGTCCCCTCCTGTGCGAGGGGATTTTTCATTTCCGGAAAGTCGCAGCCGCAGGCAGAGACGATCGATGGAGCTTTGAGGACATGAGCGAGACGAACCCCGCCGCTGCCGCCGCACAGGCGGAGGCGGCGCCGCACCGCTACACGGCCGCCCTGGCGGCCGACATCGAGGCACGCTGGCAGGACGTCTGGGACGCCGAGGGCACCTACGCGGCGCCGAACCCCAAGGGCGACCTGGCGGGCGACCCGGAGCTGGTCGCCCGGCCCAAGAAGTTCATCATGGACATGTTCCCGTACCCCTCGGGTGCGGGCCTGCACGTCGGCCACCCGCTGGGCTACATCGCCACCGACGTCTTCGCCCGGTTCCAGCGCATGACCGGCCACAACGTCCTGCACACCCTGGGCTTCGACGCCTTCGGCCTGCCCGCCGAGCAGTACGCCGTGCAGACCGGCACGCACCCGCGCGTGTCCACCGAGGCCAACATGGAGAACATGAAGGCCCAGCTGCGCCGGCTGGGCCTGGGCCACGACAAGCGCCGGTCGTTCGCCACGATCGACCCGGAGTACTACAAGTGGACCCAGTGGATCTTCCTGCAGATCTTCAACTCCTGGTACGACGACGAGGCGCGCAGGGCCCGCCCGATCTCCGAGCTGGTCGCCCAGTTCGAGTCCGGTGAGCGTCCCGTCCCCGGCGGCCGTTCCTGGAGCGCGCTGAGCGCCGCCGAGCGCGCCGAGGTGCTGGGCGAGTACCGGCTGGCCTACGCCTCCGACGCGCCCGTCAACTGGTGCCCCGGGCTGGGCACCGTGCTGGCCAACGAGGAGGTCACCGCCGACGGTCGCTCCGAGCGCGGCAACTTCCCCGTCTTCAAGGCCAAGCTGCGCCAGTGGAACATGCGCATCACCGCCTACGCCGACCGGCTGCTGGACGACCTGGACGCCCTGGACTGGCCCGAGGCCATCAAGCTGCAGCAGCGCAACTGGATCGGCCGCTCCGAGGGCGCCCGCGTCGACTTCCCGATCGACGGCGAGAGGATCACCGTCTTCACCACCCGTCCCGACACCCTGTTCGGCGCGACCTACATGGTGCTGGCGCCCGAGCACCCGCTGGTCGAGAAGTTCACCGCGGACGCCTGGCCGGAGGGCACCCACGAGGTGTGGACCGGCGGCCACGCCACCCCGGCCGAGGCCGTCGCCGCCTACCGCGCGCAGGCCGCCGCCAAGTCCGACGTCGAGCGCCAGGCCGAGGCGAAGGACAAGACCGGCGTCTTCACCGGCGCGTACGCCACCAACCCGGTCAACGGCAGCAAGGTCCCCGTCTTCATCGCCGACTACGTCCTGATGGGCTACGGCACCGGCGCGATCATGGCCGTACCGGCACACGACGCACGCGACTTCGAGTTCGCGCGCGCCTTCGAGCTGCCGATCGTCTGCGTGGTCGAGCCCACCGACGGCCGCGGCACCGACACCGCCGCCTGGGAGGACGCCTTCGCCTCCTACGACGCGAGGATCGTCAACTCCTCGGGCGAGGGCGTCTCCCTGGACGGTCTGGGCGTCGCCGAGGCCAAGGCCCGGATCACCGAGTGGCTGGAGCAGTCCGGCATCGGCGAGGGCACCGTCAACTTCCGGCTGCGCGACTGGCTGTTCAGCCGCCAGCGCTACTGGGGAGAGCCCTTCCCGATCGTCTACGACGAGGACGGCGTCGCCCACGCCCTGCCCGAGTCGATGCTGCCGCTGGAGCTGCCCGAGGTCGAGGACTACTCGCCGCGCACCTTCGACCCGGACGACGCCGACACCCAGCCCGAGACGCCGCTGTCGCGCAACGAGGACTGGGTCAACGTCACCCTGGACCTGGGCGACGGCCCGAAGAAGTACCGCCGCGAGACCAACACCATGCCCAACTGGGCCGGCTCCTGCTGGTACGAGCTGCGCTACCTGGACCCGCGCAACAGCGACCGGCTGGTCGACCCGGAGATCGAGCAGTACTGGATGGGTCCGCGCGAGGGACAGCCCCACGGCGGCGTCGACCTGTACGTCGGCGGCGCCGAACACGCCGTGCTGCACCTGCTGTACGCCCGCTTCTGGTCCAAGGTGCTGTACGACCTGGGGCACATTTCGTCGGCCGAGCCGTTCCACAAGCTGTTCAACCAGGGCATGATCCAGGCCTACGTCTACCGCGACGGCCGCGGCATCGCCGTGCCGGCCGCCGAGGTGGAGGAGCGCGACGGCGGCTACTACTACCAGGGCGAGAAGGTCTCCCGGCTGCTGGGCAAGATGGGCAAGTCCCTGAAGAACGCCGTCACGCCCGACGAGATCTGCGCCGAGTACGGCGCGGACACGCTGCGCCTGTACGAGATGGCCATGGGCCCCCTGGACGTCTCCCGGCCGTGGGACACGCGCGCGGTGGTGGGCCAGTTCCGGCTGCTGCAGCGGCTGTGGCGCAACATCGTCGACGAGGCCACCGGCGAGGTGACCGTCGTGGACGCCGAGCCCGACGAGGCCACCCTGCGCGCCCTGCACAAGGCGATCGACGGGGTGCGCGGCGACCTGGAGGGCATGCGGTTCAACACCGCCATCGCCAAGGTCACCGAGCTGAACAACCACCTGACCAAGACCGGCGGTCCGGTGTCGAGGTCCGTCGCCGAGGCCCTGGTGCTGATGGTCGCGCCGCTGGCCCCGCACATCGCCGAGGAGCTGTGGCGCCGACTGGGGCACCAGGAGTCGGTCGTGCACCAGGACTTCCCGGTGGCCGACCCGGCCTATGCGGTCGACGAGACCGTGACCTGCGTCGTGCAGGTCAAGGGCAAGGTCAAGGCGCGGCTGGAGGTGTCGCCGGCCATCTCCGAGGAGGAACTGGAGAAGGTCGCGCTGGCCGACGAGAAGGTCGTCGCGGCGCTGGACGGGGCGGCGATCCGGAAGGTGATCGTGCGGGCGCCGAAGCTGGTGAACATCGTCACCGCCTAGCGTTCGTCACTGCCCGGCGTTCTTGCTGTCGCCTGGTGTTCGTCGCTGCCCGGCGGTCGTCGCTGTCCGGCGCTCGTCACGTCCGGTGTCCGTCGCCGCGTCGTGTGGCGTCCCCTAGGGGAGGCTTCGGGACGTGCGTGGGGGCAGGTTCGGGGTTCTTCCGGAACTCCGGACCTGCCCTTTGCGTTTACCGTTGAAGACGCGGCGCGAGACGGGCCGCGGCCGTCGAGGAGGAGCATCGTGGAAGCAGTCATCGCCGTGGTCGTCCTGCTCTTCGTGCTGCTCCTGGGGCTCGGTGCCTATGCCACGGTGAAGGTGGTCGGCGCCGCCAGGCGCGGCGTGGACCGCACGATCACGCAGGCCAGGCGCACCGTCGAGGACCACACCCTGCGCGCCAAGTCCCTCGCCCAGCCCGGTCCGGCCGGTGAACTGGCCCAGCTGCGGCTGAAGCTGCGCACATCCATGCGGGCCACGCAGGAGGCGCTGCGCGCGGGCGCCGCGGAGGACGAGTCCCTCAAGGAGTCGCTCGCCCTCTTCCAGCGACTCAGCGCCCACGGCCACGAACTGGACGACGAACTGCGCCGTCTGGAGTCCGAGCCCGACCGCTCCACCCTCGCCGAGCGCCTGCCCGCACTGCGCGAACGCACCGAGCGCATCACGCACTCGGCCGACTCGCTGCGCTGGGCCGCCCGCGACCGGGCCGGCCGCTTCGCCGAGGACGAACTGGACCTGCTGAGCGCCCAGATCGACGTGGAGACCGGCGCTCTGCGCCACTGGACGACGGAGCCGAGTGGGTCCACGGATGCCCGGTTCGCCGATGGCCGGCCTGCTGACGGCCGGTCCGCTGACGGCCGGTCCACTGACGCGGGGGCCGTCCCGCCGCCGTGGCCCGAGTCGCCGGCCCCGGCCGCCGAGGGGCAGCCCTCTCGCCGGGCCGAGGAGCCGACACGGCCCGCGATCGCGCCGTCCGCGCCGCGTCCCGCCTACCCCTGGCAGAAGAAGCCGAGGCCCGAGAGCACGACCTGAACCCGGTGTCCGCGTCGCCGTGAGGGCTGGGCTGCCTTCCGGGCGCTACGCCAGGTAACCTCCAGCTCATGTCCCGCCATGTCGCGATCGTCACCGATTCAACGGCCTACCTGCCGCCGAGGACGATGGAGCGCCACGGCATCACCGCGGTACCGCTGACCGTCGTCCTCGGCGACCGAGCGCTGGAAGAGGGCACCGAGATCTCGACCCGCTCCCTGGCCCTGGCGCTCCAGAAGCGACGCTCCGTCACCACCTCGCGCCCCAGCCCCCAGTTGTTCGCGGACACCTACCGCAAGGTCGCCGAGTCCGGCGCGACCGGCATCGTCTCCCTGCACCTGTCCGCCGACCTCTCCGGCACCTACGACGCCGCGGTCCTCGCCGCCCGCGAGGCGCCGGTCCCCGTACGGGTCGTGGACACCGGCATGATCGCGATGGCCCTCGGCTTCTGCGCCCTCGCCGCGGCCGAGGCGGCGGAGTCGGGCGGCACGGTGGACGAGGCGGTCACCGCGGCGGAGAAACGGGCCGCGGGCACCGCCGCCTACTTCTACGTCGACACCCTGGACTATCTGCGCCGCGGAGGCCGGATCGGGGCCGCGCAGGCCCTGTTCGGCTCCGCGCTGGCGGTGAAGCCGCTGCTCCAGCTGGACGGGGGCCGCATCGAGCCGCTGGAGAAGGTGCGGACGGCGTCGAAGGCCATCGCCCGGCTGGAGGAGATCGCCGCCGACCGGGCGGGCGGCACGCCCGTCGACATCGCGGTCCACCATCTCGCCGCGGCCGACCGCGCCGCCGCGCTGGCGGACCGGCTGCGGGCGCGGGTGCCGGGGCTGGCCGATCTGCACGTGAGCGAGGTGGGAGCGGTGATCGGGGCGCATACGGGGCCCGGGTTGCTGGGAGTCGTGGTCTCGCCGCGGTGACCGTCGTGCGACCGTGCTGCGCTGACCGACGGCGGACGACTGTGCTGCGCTGAGCGGAGGCGGACCACCGTGATGCGCATGACCGACGGCGGACGACCGTGCTGCGCATGACCGACGGCGGACGACCGTGCTGCGCATGACTGTCACACGTACGGGGGACGGGGTTTTCCACAAGCGGCCGGTTGTCCCCGGGGATTGAGCAAGATCATCGCGGGAGTGGTCCGGTGTCCCATCCTCGGGGCATGGCACTTCGATCACGCACACGAGCGGCTTCCGTCACCAGTGGACCGGGGCGGCGGCGGGGTTCCGACGGCAGGGTGTCCGATGGGCGGACGCCCGGGGGCAGGGTGCCCGGCGGGCGGGTCTCCAGAGGGCGGGTGTCCAGAGGGGGAGCGGGAGCGTCCGAGGGGCCGGTGTCCGAAGGCACGGTGTCCGACGGCCCGGTGCCCGAGGGGCGAGTGCCCGGGACGCGGGCGACTGGTGGGCGGATTCCCGAGGAGCGGATGTCCGGCGGTCGGGTCTCGCATCGTCGTCCGGGCCGACGGAGCCGACCTGCGGGGCGGCTGCGGGGCGGTCAGCGGCAGACGCCGGCGGAGGAGGTCCGGCGGCGGGCGGGGGTACTCTTCGGCGAACCCCCGGAGGAGCGGGGGGAGTCGGGGGCGGGGCCACCGGGGATGAGGGCGGAGGCGGAGGGGCGGACACCGGTCGTCCCCGGTTGCTCCGGTCCCTCTGGTCATTCCGGATACACCGGTTACTCGGCTGACCACGGTGACGTCGGTGAGCGTGACCGGGCCGATGCGAGTGCCGGTGCGGGGGGCGGTACCGCCGCGTGGCGGGAGCGGGCCGGGGCGGCCGTGCGGGAGCGGCTGCCGGTGTGGATGCAGGCGCGGTGCGGCCTGGAGCGCAGGAGCGTCGTCGCGCTCACCGTCGTCCTGGTCGTGGCGGCGGGGCTCGCCGTCCAGCACTTCTGGGCCGGGCGGACGGAGACCGTGCGGGCGCCGGAGGTGGTGGGGGCGGCGGTGCCGGATACGGCGCGCGCTGCGGCCCCGGAGCGGCGGACGCCGGTCGTCGCCCCGACGGCCCCGACCGCGTCGCCCGTCGCCGAGATCGTGGTGGACGTCGGCGGGAAGGTGCGCGAACCGGGGATTCACCGACTCCCGGCCGGTTCGCGGGTGGCGGACGCGCTCCGGGCGGCGGGCGGGGTGCGCCCCGGCACGGACCTCACGGGCATCAACCGGGCCCGCTTCCTGGTGGACGGCGAGCAGGTGGTCGTCGGCGGACCCGCGCCCGTGGCCGGACCACCGCCCGTGGCAGGCGCCCCGGCCGGGGCGGGCGCGTTACCGGGGGCGGCGGCAACGCCCATCTCCCTCAACACCGCCACGGTGGAGCAACTCGACACCCTGCCCGGCGTGGGCCCCGTGCTGGCCCAGCACATCATCGACTACCGCACCCGGCACGGCGGTTTCCGCTCGGTGGACGAGTTGCGGGACGTCAACGGCATCGGCGAGCGGCGGTTCGCCGACCTGCGGAATCTGGTACGGCCGTGAGGAGCGGGGAGGGAACACGGCACAGGGCCGCTGCCGGTCCTGTCGGGGCTGTCGGTCCTGTCGGGACCGCCCGGACTGTCGGGGCCGTCCGGGCTGCCGGCCCCGGCCGTCGCCCGTCCGTGCACCGGGCGTCGGGGCGGAGGCTGGGGGACGCGCATCCCCGGCAGGAAGGGCCGGCGGATCTGCGGCTGGTCCCGCCGGCGCTCGCGGCCTGGGGGACGGCGGCGTGGGCGCTCACCGCACCGCCGGGGTGGGTGACCGGCGTCGCGGCCGGGTGCGCGGTGACGGGGGCGGGGCTGCTGGCGGCTCGCGGGAGCGGGCGCGGGCCGGGGCAGCGGTGGCGCGGGCGGCGGGGGCACGCGGTGGCCCGGTGGTCCCCAGTGGTTCAGTCGTCCCCAGTGGTCCGGTGGTCCCCGGTGATCGCCGCCGTGCTGCTCTGCGTCGCCGCCGCGGCCGTGTCGGCCGGGCTGCGCGGGGCGGATCTGAGACGGGGGCCGGTGCCGGGGCTGGCGCGGCAGTACGCGACGGTGACGGCGGAGGCGCGGGTCACCTCGGATCCCCGGCTCACCCGGCCGCGGGTGACGGGCAACCGGGCGGCGCCCGTGTCCGTGCTGGTCAACGCCGAGGTGGGGCGGGTCGAGGCGGCGTCAGGGACGTCCGGGGAGGCGACGGGGACGCGGACGCCGGTGCTGGTGGTCGTGGACGCCGGCGGAGGCGCCCGGCGGGAGTGGCTCGGGCTGCTGCCCTCCACGAGGGTGCGGGTGACCGGGCGGCTGGCGCCCGCGCTGGTGGGCGGCGACCGGATCGCTGCCGTACTGCGGGTGCGGGACGGCCCTCCGGAGGTGGTCGCGGGGCCGTCGGGGACCCAGCGGTTCGCGGGGCGGTTGCGGGCAGGGCTGCGGAAGGCCACCGACGGGCTGCCGGCGGACGCGCGTGCACTGCTGCCGGGTCTGGTCGTCGGGGACACCTCGCGCATCACGCCGGAGTCGCACGAGGCCTTCGGGGAGACCGACCTCGCCCATCTCCTCGCGGTGTCCGGGAGCAACCTCACGATCGTCCTCGCCCTGCTGCTCGGGCCGCCGGGCCTCGCGCAGCGCAGTGAACGCAGGGGCCTGGCACCGCGACTCGGGATCTCCCTGCGGGCGACCGCCGTGCTCGGAGGAGTGCTCACGCTCGCCTTCGTCGTGGTGTGCCGGCCGGACCCGAGCGTGCTGCGGGCGGCGGCCTGCGGGGCCGTCGTGCTGCTCGCCCTGGCGACCGGCCGTCGCAGATCCCTGCTCCCGGCCCTGGCCACGGCGGTCCTGCTGCTCGTCCTCCTCGACCCCTGGCTGGCCCGCGGTTACGGCTTCCTGCTCTCGGTGCTGGCCACCGGCGCGCTGCTCACGCTCGCGCCCCGCTGGAGTGCCGCCCTGCGCCGGAGACGGGTGCCGCCGAGGCTCGCCGAGGCGC
Organism: Streptomyces sp. NPDC046379; assembly: GCF_055587785.1. Classification (NCBI taxonomy): domain Bacteria; kingdom Bacillati; phylum Actinomycetota; class Actinomycetes; order Kitasatosporales; family Streptomycetaceae; genus Streptomyces; species Streptomyces sp. NPDC046379. The sequence continues at coordinate 475,922 of NZ_JBVJFP010000001.1, read as the reverse complement.
TGGCGGCGGCGGGCGCGGCGCAGGCGCTGTGCGCACCGGTCGTGGCGGTGCTGTCGGCACGGGTGAGTCTGGTGGCGGTGCCGTGCAATCTGCTGGTGGAGTTCGCGGTCGCCCCGGCCACGGTGCTGGGCTTCGCCGCCCTGGCCGCCGCTCCGGTGGCGATGCCGGTGGCCAAGGCGCTGGCATGGGGCGCGAGCTGGCCCGCCGGGTGGATCGCGGACGTGGCCCGCACCGGGGCGGCGCTGCCGGGGGCGGGGGTGGACTGGCGGGGCGACTGGACGGGGGCGCTGCTGCTGGCGCTGGTGACCGGGGTGGTCGTGGCCGTCGGCCGGCGGTTGCTGCGGCATCCGTGGCTGTGCGGGGTCTGCGGGCTGCTGCTGGTGCTGGCGGTGGTGCGGCCCGCACCGCTGGCCAGGGTGATCACCGGGTGGCCGCCGCCGGGCTGGCGGCTGGTCATGTGCGACGTGGGACAGGGGGACGCGACGGTGCTCGCGGCGGGAGCGGGCACCGGCGTGGTCGTGGACGCCGGGCCGGACCCGCGCCTGGCCGACCGGTGCCTGCGGTCGCTCGGCATCACCCGCGTCCCCCTCGTCGTGCTGACCCATTTCCACGCCGACCACGTCGTGGGGCTGCCCGGCGTGCTGCGCGGGCGGGCCGTGGGCGCGATCGAGACGACCGGTCTCGAAGAACCGGCGGAGCAGGCCGCGTTCGTGCGAAGAGAGGCCGCCGCCCGGGGCATTCCGGTCACCCGGGCGGCGGCCGGGGAGCAACGGCGCACCGGTGACCTGTCCTGGCAGGTGCTGTGGCCACCGCCTCCCGCGGCGGCCGGCGCCACCACCCCGGCGCCGGAACCGGAAGGCCCGAACGACGCCAGCGTCGCCCTGCTCGTCCGCTCGGCGGGCCTGCGGATACTGCTGCTCGGGGACCTCGAACCCCCGGCCCAGCAAGCCCTGTTGCGGACACCGGCGGCTGGCCTGGTCGACGGGGTGGACGTACTGAAGGTCGCCCATCACGGCTCCGCCTATCAGGAACCGGAACTGCTGCGCAGGGCGGCTCCGAGGCTGGCGCTGATCTCTTCGGGAGCGGACAACCCTTACGGCCACCCGGCGCCGAGCACGGTGGCGGCGCTGCGGGCGCAGGGGGCGACGGTGCTGCGGACGGACGTCGACGGCGCCGTGGCGGTGGCGGGCGGGAAGGGGGAGGTGCGCGTGGCGAGGGACTGAGAACCGCGCGGCGGGGACGGACACTGGGGACATGGACTCCGCACAGGCCGACGCCTACCTCCGCAGACTGGGCGTCGCCCGCCCGCCCCGGCCCACCGCCGACGCGCTCCACGAGCTGCATCTGCGCCATCTGCGGACGGTGCCCTTCGAGAACCTGTCGATCCACCTCGGCGAGGAGATCGTGCTGGAGGAGAAGCGGCTGCTGGACAAGGTGGTGGGGGCGCGGCGGGGCGGGTTCTGCTACGAACTGAACGGCGCGTTCGCCGGGCTGCTGACGGCGCTCGGATACGACGTCGCGCTGCTGGCGGCGCGGGTGTACACGCAGGAGGGCCGACCGGGGATCCCGTACGACCACATGGCGCTGCGGGTGCGGACGGCGGACGCGGGGGAATGGCTGGCCGACGTCGGGTTCGGGGCGCACAGCCACTACCCGCTGGCGCTCGGCGACCGGCGGGAGCAGCCGGACCCCGGCGGGACGTTCCGGATCGGCGAGGCGGGGCCGGACGCGGCGGGCCTCCGGGGCGGGCCCGGGGCGCCGGACCTGGACGTCAGCAGGGACGGCGTGGCCGTGTACCGGCTGGAGGTACGGCCGCGGGTGCCGGCCGACTTCGTGACCGGCGCGTGGTGGCACGCCACGTCGCCCGCGTCGCACTTCGGGAAGTCGCTCGTCTGCTCCCGGGTCACCGAGGACGGCGGCCGGATCACCCTCGGCGGGCGGCGGCTGACGGTCACCGGTCCCGACGGGGCGCGGGACGAGCGGGAACTGCACGGGGACGAGGAGGTGCTGGCGGTGTACCGGGAACGGTTCGGGATCGAGCTGGACCGGGTGCCGGCCGTGCGGGAGTCCGCGGGGCGGGAGTGACGGGACCCCGCAGGGCGGGGGCGGGGGGAGGGTGCCGGAAAATGGCGTCGTGAGCGATGTGAGACATGTGCTGGTGCTGCCCGACCGCGATGCCGCCGAGGAGGTGGCGGAGGTGCTCGGCGAGCGCTTCGGCGTCGAGGAGGAACCGCAGCTGGTACGCGACGCGCTGGCCGGCGAGGACGACGCCGAGGACGCCCAGTGGCTGGTCGTCCTGCGCGACGAGGCGGGCCGGCTGGACCCGGCGGAGCTGGACGAGCTGGCGGGGGAGTGGGACGGCTGGCGCGAGGAGCCGTAGGGGGACCGGGGCGGGGCGTCGGGCCGTGCCCGGCGCGCCTTGCGGCTCGGTCGGTCCCGCAGCTCCGGGCTCGGGCACTCCTGCCCTCGCGGCTCGGCCCCGGGCCCGGGCGACCGTGCCCGGTGTCCCAGGCCGGGCCAACCGTCCTGTCCGTCCTGTCAGTGCCGCGTGACATGCTGGGCGTGATGGCCAGGAAAAGTGCGAACGACGATCTCCTCGCCCCGGTGACGCTCGCCGTGGGGCAGGAGGACCTGCTGCTCGACCGTGCCGTGCGCGAGGTGGTGGCCGCCGCGAAGGCGGCCGACGCCGACACGGACGTACGGGACCTGACGCCCGAGCAGTTGCAGCCCGGCACGCTCGCCGAGCTGACCAGCCCCTCCCTCTTCGCGGAGCGCAAGGTCGTGGTCGTGCGCAACGCGCAGGACCTGTCCGCGGACACGATCAAGGACGTCAAGGCGTATCTCGGGTCGCCCGCCGAGGAGATCACGCTCGTGCTGCTGCACGCGGGCGGGGCCCGGGGCAAGGGGCTGCTGGACGCCGCCCGCAAGGCGGGGGCGCGGGAGGTGGCGTGCCCGAAGATGACGAAGCCGGCGGACCGGCTGGCGTTCGTCCGGGGGGAGTTCCGCACCCTCGGCCGTTCGGCCACGCCGGAGGCCTGTCAGGCGCTGGTCGACGCGATCGGCAGCGATCTGCGGGAGCTGGCTTCCGCGGTGTCCCAACTGGTCGCCGACGTGGAGGGGACGATCGACGAGGCGGTCGTCGGGCGGTACTACACGGGACGGGCCGAGGCGTCGAGCTTCACGGTCGCCGACCGGGCCGTCGAGGGCCGGGCGGCCGAGGCGCTGGAGGCGCTGCGCTGGTCCCTGGCCACCGGCGTGGCGCCGGTACTGATCACCAGCGCCCTCGCCCAGGGCGTCCGCGCGATCGGCAAGCTGTCCTCGGCCCGCGGCGGGCGCCCCGCCGACCTGGCCCGCGAGCTGGGCATGCCGCCGTGGAAGATCGACCGCGTGCGCCAGCAGATGCGCGGCTGGACCCCGGACGGCGTCGCCCTCGCCCTGCGCGCGGTCGCCGAGGCCGACGCGGGCGTGAAGGGCGGCGGCGACGACCCGGAGTACGCCTTGGAGAAGGCGGTCGTGACCATCGCCCGAGCCGCTCGCTCCAGAGGGCGCGGTTAGACCCGCGGGAGGAGAATCGGGCGTGTCAGCCGTCCATCGCCGGACACGGGAAGGTGGCGATCACCATGGCTGAGCATCCGCACGCGGCTCTCGTCCGTCGAGGCTACGAGGCCTTCGTACGAGGCGACATGGACGCCCTGCGCGAACTGATGACGGCGGACTGCACCCATCACGTGCCCGGCAGCCACCAGCTGTCCGGGGACTTCAAGGGGCAGGACGCGGTCGTCGGCCTGTACGGCCGGCTGTTCGAGGAAACGGCCGGGTCGTTGCGGGTCGACCTGCGCAGCCTGCTGGTCGACGGCCGCGGGCACGTCGTCGCCGTCCACCGCGTCTCCGCCGAGCGCAGGGGCCGCCGTATCGACGAGGACGGGTGCATCGTCTTCCGCGTGCTCGGCGACCGGATCACCGACCTCGACGAGTGCGTCGCGGACATCGACGTGGCCAACGAGTTCTGGGCCTGACGACCGTCGTCGGACGTGGAACGCCGGACGCCGACCGGCGGGTGCCCCGCGTCGGAGAGGACGCCGACCGCGGACTCGTCCGTCCGGTCCCGTCGCCGAACGCCGGACGCCGTACGCGCACGCCGAAGGCCCCGGGCTCCGGCTCTGGGGAAGAGCGGGAGCCCGGGGCCTTCGGTTCGAGCCTGTGTGGATCCGCGCCCGCGTGGCGAACGCAGGCCGCGCGCGGATCCGGGGTGCCGGTCGGGGGCGGATGAGAGAGGGCCCGCCCTGGGTCCTTCCGGCGATCAGATCAACTGAGGGGTTCAGCCCTTGAGGGACGCGACCTTCGCAGCCAGCGCCGACTTCTTGTTGGCGGCCTGGTTCTTGTGGATGACGCCCTTGGAGACGGCCTTGTCGAGCTGACGCGCGGCAGCGCGCTGGTACTCGGTGGCCTTCTCCACGTCACCCGCGGCAGCGGCCTCGCGGGCCTTGCGGATCGCGGTCTTCAGGGAGGACTTGACGGCCTTGTTGCGCAGCCGGGCCTTCTCGTTGGTCTTGATCCGCTTGATCTGGGACTTGATGTTCGCCACGAATGAGCCTTTTCAGGTTCTGGCACGGGGCCGCACGGGACCCGCGCCGATGATTTTCTTGGGTTGCGCCTCGCGCTGAGAGGGCATGAGGCACAGCCCTCCACGTTACCAGCGGCCCTCCGGGTGGCCCAAACCGGTCGCCGGTCCCGGCCCGTGGGACCATGGAAGCTACGTATCGATCCGACCCGAGGCATAAGGCGCCTCAAGAGACAGGACCCTGCGTGCCCGCGACCCCTAACCATGTGCCCGAGCCGAGCCGTACCGACCCGGCTCTGATCCGCAATTTCTGCATCATCGCGCACATCGACCACGGCAAGTCCACGCTCGCCGACCGGATGCTCCAGCTGACCGGCGTGGTCGAGCAGCGGCAGATGCGTGCTCAGTACCTCGACCGGATGGACATCGAGCGCGAGCGCGGCATCACGATCAAGTCCCAGGCGGTGCGGCTGCCGTGGGCTCCGTCCCAGGACCCCGGCAACACGCACATCCTCAACATGATCGACACCCCGGGGCACGTCGACTTCACCTACGAGGTCTCGCGGTCGCTCGCCGCCTGCGAGGGGACCATCCTCCTGGTCGACGCCGCCCAGGGCATCGAGGCCCAGACCCTCGCCAACCTCTACCTGGCGATGGAGAACGACCTCACGATCATCCCGGTGCTCAACAAGATCGACCTGCCGGCCGCCCAGCCCGAGAAGTTCGCCGAGGAACTGGCCAACCTCGTCGGCTGCGAGCCCGGCGACGTGCTCAAGGTCTCCGCCAAGACCGGCCTCGGCGTCGAGGCGCTGCTGGACAAGGTCGTCGCCGAGATCCCGGCGCCGGTCGGCGTCAAGGACGCGCCCGCCCGCGCCATGATCTTCGACTCGGTGTACGACTCGTACCGCGGCGTGGTGACGTACGTCCGTGTCATCGACGGCCAGCTCAACAAGCGCGAGCGCATCCGCATGATGTCGACGAACGCGACGCACGAGCTGCTGGAGATCGGCACCAACTCGCCCGAGATGCTCCCGGCCGACGGCCTGGGCGTCGGCGAGGTGGGCTACCTCATCACCGGCGTGAAGGACGTCCGCCAGTCCAAGGTCGGCGACACCGTCACCAGCATGCACAAGGGCGCGACCGAGGCCCTCGGCGGGTACAAGGACCCCAAGCCGATGGTCTTCTCCGGCCTGTATCCGCTGGACGGCTCGGACTACCCGGAGCTGCGCGAGGCCCTGGACAAGCTCCAGCTCAACGACGCCGCCCTGGTCTACGAGCCGGAGACCTCCGCGGCCCTCGGCTTCGGCTTCCGTGTCGGCTTCCTCGGCCTGCTGCACCTGGACGTGATCCGGGAGCGGCTGGAGCGCGAGTTCGGGCTCGACCTGATCGCCACCGCGCCCAACGTCGTCTACCAGGTGACGATGGAGGACGGCGAGGAGATCACCGTCACCAACCCGAGCGAGTTCCCCGAGGGGAAGATCGCGGAGGTGCACGAGCCGGTCGTGCGGGCGACGATCCTCGCGCCCACCGAGTTCATCGGCGCGATCATGGAGCTGTGCCAGACCCGGCGCGGCACCCTGCTCGGCATGGACTACCTCTCCGAGGACCGCGTGGAGATCCGCTACACGCTGCCGCTCGCGGAGATCGTCTTCGACTTCTTCGACCAGCTGAAGTCCAAGACCCGCGGCTACGCCTCGCTGGACTACGAGCCCACCGGCGAGCAGGCCTCCAGCCTGGTCAAGGTGGACATCCTGCTGCACGGCGACAAGGTGGACGCGTTCTCCGCGATCACCCACAAGGACCAGGCGTACGCGTACGGCGTGCGGCTCGTCGCCAAGCTCAAGGAACTCATCCCGCGGCAGAACTTCGAGGTGCCGGTGCAGGCCGCCATCGGCTCCCGGGTGATCGCCCGCGAGACCATCCGCGCCATCCGCAAGGACGTCCTCGCCAAGTGCTACGGCGGTGACATCTCCCGTAAGCGGAAGCTGCTGGAGAAGCAGAAGGAGGGCAAGAAGCGGATGAAGATGGTGGGTTCCGTGGAAGTTCCGCAGGAGGCCTTCATCGCGGTCCTGTCCAGCGACGACAGCGCGGGTTCGGGCAAGGGCAAGAAGTAACCCCAGATCACGGGGCCCGGCCCCGGCAAAGCGGACGATACGGGGCCCGTCGTACGAAAGTGCGGCGGGCCCCGGCGCGTTTCACGGGCGCGGTCCGTGCGAAGTGAGCGGGCGCGGGCTCTTACGCGCGGGCCGGTCGGGCTCTACTCTGTCCCTGCCCGCTAGTTACTCGCGAGTTAAACAACGGCTCGTGAGTGAACACAGCCGTGCCCCCAGCCAGCGAAATCCGCAGCGAAGACGTACCTGTAGACGTATCGAGACCCTGTACACGTACCAAGACCCTGTACACGCACCGAGACCCTGTAGACGTGCAGGACCCGAAGACGTACCGAGACGCCTGAACCGCACCGAACGCCTGAACCCCGCACCGAACGCCTGAACCGCACCGAGCCAGCCGCAACGTCGCGGGCCCCGGAGGATGTCGTGAGCGACACACAGACCCTGATCGAGAACCGTCCGCCGTCCGTCGCGGGCCTCTTCCTGGAGCGCGTGGCGGCCACGCCGGACGCCGAGGCGTACCGCTACCCCGTGCCCGCCGCCTCCGGCCAGGGCCCGGACGACTGGAAGTCGCTGACCTGGGCGCAGGCCGCCGAGCGCGTGTACGCCATCGCGGCCGGGCTGATCGAGCTGGGCGTCCGGCCGGAGGAGCGGGTCGCGCTGGCAGCCGCCACCCGGATCGAGTGGATCCTCGCCGACCTCGGCATCATGTGCGCGGGCGCCGCGACCACCACGATCTACCCGCAGACCAACGCGGAGGAGTCGGCGTACATCCTCGCCGACTCCGGCAGCCGCGTGCTCATCGCGGAGAACGCCGAACAGCTCGCCAAGGCGCAGGAGAAGCGGGGCGAGCTGCCCGAGCTGACGCACGTCGTCGTCATGGACGGCGCGGGCGTCGGGACCGGTGACGGGGTGCTCACCCTCGCCGAGCTGGAGGCCCGCGGCGCGGCCCGGCTGGAGAAGGACGCCGAGCTGGTCGAGGAGCGGGTCGGCGCGATCGCCCGGGACCAGCTCGCCACCCTCATCTATACCTCCGGCACCACCGGCCGGCCCAAGGGCGTGCGCCTGCCGCACGACAACTGGTCCTACATGGCCAAGGCCATCGCCGCGACCGGGCTGGTCGGCCCGGACGACGTGCAGTACCTGTGGCTGCCGCTCGCCCACGTCTTCGGCAAGGTGCTCACCTCCGGACAGATCGAGGTCGGCCACGTCACCGCCGTCGACGGCCGGGTCGACAAGATCATCGAGAACCTGCCGGTGGTGCAGCCGACGTACATGGCGGCCGTGCCGCGCATCTTCGAGAAGGTCTACAACGGCGTCGCAGCCAAGGCCCGCGCGGGCGGCGCGGCCAAGTACAAGATCTTCCAGTGGGCGGCCGGGGTCGCCCGCGAGTACGCCAAGGTCACCCAGGACAACTTCCGCCGCACCGGCACCGCCTCCGCCCCCTTCGGGCTGAACGCCAAGCACAAGGTCGCCGACGCCCTCGTCTACTCCAAGCTGCGGGAGGCCTTCGGCGGGCGGCTGCGCGCCTGCGTGTCCGGCTCGGTCGCCCTCGCGCCCGAGATCGGCTACTTCTTCTCCGGCGCCGGCATCCACATCCTCGAGGGCTACGGCCTCACCGAGTCCTCCGCGGCCTCCTTCGTCAACCCCGGCGAGGCCTACCGCACCGGCACGGTCGGCAAGCCGCTGCCCGGCACCGAGGTGCGCATCGCCGAGGACGGCGAGATCCTGCTGCGCGGCCCCGGCATCATGGAGGGCTACCACGGGCTGCCGGAGAAGACCGCCGAGGTGCTGGAGCCGGACGGCTGGTTCCACACCGGCGACATCGGCGAGCTGTCCCCGGACGGCTATCTGCGCATCACCGACCGCAAGAAGGACCTGTTCAAGACGTCCGGCGGGAAGTACGTCGCGCCGACCGAGATCGAGGGGTCGTTCAAGGCGATCTGCCCGTTCGTCTCCAACATCCTCGTCCACGGCGCCGACCGGAACTTCTGCACCGCGCTGATCGCGCTGGACGAGGTGGCGATCATGGGCTGGGCGAAGGAGCACGGCCTGGAGGGCAAGTCGTACGCCGAGGTCGTGGCGGCGCCGGCCACGGTCGAGATGGTCGACGGCTATGTGCAGCGGCTCAACGCCGGACTCCAGCGGTGGCAGACCGTCAAGAAGTTCCGGCTGCTGCCGCGCGACCTCGACATCGAGCACGGCGAGATCACGCCGAGCCTGAAGCTGAAGCGGCCGGTGGTGGAGCGGGAGTACCGGCATCTGCTGGACGAGATGTACGCCGGCACGCGGGAGGCCTAGACGCCGGACGCCGACGCCGGGCGGCGGACGCCCGGCGTCGGAACACCGGTGGGGGCGCGGGGGCGCATGTGCGGTGCGCCCCCGCGCCCCGTGTGCGTCCGGCGCCTGTGACGCACAGCGGTCGTTTCCGTCCTTCTTCGACCTACTTCGAGCTTCTTCGAGCACGCGCCTACCACTGTTCTCGCTCATCGCGGCCCACTTCGGTAACTCGTCGCTTATGGACGAGGCCGGTCTGTCACCCTGACGGCATCGACCTCGGGGTCATCGACCGAACCTCTCGGGGAGTTGCAGATGGGGGCCATTCCGGTGCAACGGGAGACCGTTTCCCGTCCCTGCGACGCGCCTGCGTACGCCGGCGCCGCTTCCGCACACCCCGGCGCGCAGGTGCACGCCACCTTCAACGGAAGCTCCCTCGCGCCGGGCGCCGCCCGTGGGCTGCTGCGCGCGGCGTTCAAGGAGTGGGCCGACCTCGGCCTGCCCGGCGCCGAGCGCCTCACCGACCGGCAGGCCCAGGACGCCCTGGTGGTCGTCAGCGAGCTGGTGACCAACGCGGTGGTGCACGCCGGCACCGACGTGGAACTGGTGTGCCGCATGGAGCCGGGCTCCGGCGCGGTCGTCCTGGAGGTGTGCGACCACCACCCCTCGCGCGCGCCCCGGGACGCCGCGGCGGCGCCGACCGGCCCCGACGCGCGGGAGTACGGCCGGGGCCTGCGGCTGATCACCGCGTTGTGCGAGGCGTGGGGCGTCACCTACCGGCGGGACGCCAAGACGGTGTGGGCGCGCGTGTCCGACGGCCCAGGCACGCCGGCCGAGGCGCACCCCACCGCGCCGAGCGCGTTCGCCGGGGCGGAACTGCTCGCCCCCGCCCCCTGCCGCGCCGAGCGCGACCGGGACTGGCTCGGGCGGGGCGCCCTCTCCTTCCTGGCCGAGGCCTCCGACCTGCTCGCCGGCCAGCTGGACGAGGACCTGGTCGCCTCCCTCACCGGCCAGCTGATCGTCCCGCGCCTGGCCGACTGGTGCGCGGTCTGGCTGGAGGACGAGGCCCTCGGCGGCCGCTCCGCCGGCTCGTCCGGCGTCCGCCTGGCCCGCGTCTGGCACACCAGCGAGGACCGTACGGAGGACCTGCGCCGGGCACTGGAGAAGGAACCGCCGCAGAGCCCGGACGCCTTCGCGCCGGGCCCGATGCAGTACCCGTGGCCGGAGCTGCCGGACCCGTCCCACCCCTCTCGCCTGCCGGACCCGTTCCATCCGTCGTACCCGTCCGGCCTGTCGTACCCGTCCGGCCCACAGGCCCTGCCTTTCGGCCTTCAGGCCCCGCCCTCCGCCCTGGCGGCCCTGCCGGTCCCGTCGGCCTCGCAGGTCCCTTCGTACCGGCGGGAAGAGCACACCGCTCGCGCCGGCCGACCGGCCGCCAACCCTCGCTCGGGCGCCGCCTCCGCTGACGTCGCGCCCTCGGTGGACCCCGGCTGCCAACCGGCCGCCGGCCTCCGCTCGGGCGCCGCCCTCGCTGACGCCGGGCTCCCGGCCGCCCCCGTCCGCCCGCCGTCCGCCGCGTACGTCCCCGGGGACGTCAGCACGCCGGACACCGGCGGCCTCCCCGCCGGGCCGGCGGAGACGCCGGAGGGCTCGGCAGCGGGCCGTTCGGGAGGCCGGGGCGGGGTCGGCGGCGCGGAGGGGGAGGCGTCCGCGTCGGCCCTGGGCGGGCCGGCGGGTGTTCGCGCGGCCGGGGTGCCGAGCGGTGCGACCTCCGGGCGGTCGGCGCCGGCGGAGGGCTTCCGGGGTGGTGCCGGTGGTGGGGCGGGCGCGGAGGGCGCGTCGGTGGCGGGCGGATCGGCGGACGACCGTCCGGGGGAGGGTGCGGTCGGGGCGTCGGGCCCGGTGACCGGTGGCCCGGTGGGCGACGGCGGTCCCTCGGTGGGTGCCGGTGGCGAGGCGGGCGTGAGGTCGACGTCGCCGGGGGGTGGGCCGGTGCCGGCCGGTCGGACCGGGGGCGCCGGCGGCGTCGGGGACGAGGGCGTGGCAGTGGCGCCGGGTGGGTCGGCGCCCGCCCGCCCCGCCGGGGGCGGCGAGGGTGCGGCCGGGTCGTCGGACGGGCCGGGGGCCGTCCGCTCCGGTCACCCGGTGACCGGGCGTCCGAGCCCCGCGGGTGCTTCCCCCCGCGGCGCCGGAGGCGAGCCGGTGACGGCCCGGTCGGCCTCACCGGCGGAGGGGACCGCACACGTCCGTCCGACCCGCGGTGACGCGCCGGGCGGGCCGGACGCGGCCGGGGCACCGGTCGGCGCGCCCCCGGGCGGCGCCGCGCTCGCGTATCCGCTCGTCGCCGGCGGGCGGCCGCTCGGGACGCTGGTCATCGGGCGGGGCGGGGTGCCGCGGTTCCCGGACGAGATCACCGGCCTCGTGGAGGACCTCGGCCGACGGGTCGCCCTCGCCATCGGGGCCGCCCGGCAGTACGCCCGCCAGGCCACCATCAGCGCCGTGCTCCAGCGCGGCCTGCTCCCCGGGGCCGTCGCCGAGATCCCCGGCGTGCGCAGCGCCCTGGTCTACGAGCCCCGCGACAAGGGCGGCCCCAGCGGCGACTTCTACGACGTCTTCCCGGCCGGCCACGGCCGCTGGGGGTTCGCCCTCGGGGACGTCCAGGGCAAGGGCCCCGAGGCCGCCGTCGTCATCGGGCTCGCCCGGCCCTGGCTGCGGCTGCTCGCCCGCGAGGGCTACGGCGTCGCCGACGTCCTGGACCGCCTCAACCAGCTCCTCCTCGACGACGCCACCGAGGCCGCCGACGCCGCCGCCCGCGCCCTCGCCGGACCGTCCGGCCCCGGGGAGGGCCCGCAGACCCGCTTCCTCTCCCTCCTCTACGGCGAACTGGTCCCCTTCGACGGCGGCGTCCACTGCACCCTCGCCTCCGCCGGCCACCCCCTCCCGCTGCTCCTGCGCCCCGACGGCGACGTCCGCGCGGTCGTGCGACCCCAGACGCTGCTCGGCGTCGTGGAGGACGAGACGTACACCAGCGAGACCTTCGAGCTGTGGCCCGGCGACAGCCTGCTCTGCGTCACCGACGGCGTCACCGAGCGGCGCAGCGGCTCACGCCAGTTCGACGACGAGGACGGCCTCGCGACCGCGCTGGCCGGCTGCGCCGGACTGGACGCCGGGCTGATCGCCGAGCGGGTCCGCCGACTGGTGCACGAGTTCGGGGACAGGCCGCCGGAGGACGACCTGGCGCTGCTGGTCCTGCAGGCGCAGTAACGACCGGCGGCGGTGCGGGACAATGGAGACATGCCTTCCGCACTCCCCGACGGCGAGCCCGTCCCCGACGACGGCTCGCTGCCCCCGGACGCCCTGGCCGGCGCCGCGGAGCGTCCCCTCGGGTTCTATCTGCACGTCCCCTACTGCGCGACCCGCTGCGGCTACTGCGACTTCAACACGTACACCGCCACCGAACTGCGCGGCACCGGGGGCGCCCTCGCCTCCCGCGAGAACTACGCCGACACCCTGATCGACGAGATCCGCCTCGCCCGCAAGGTCCTCGGCGACGACCCGCGCGAGGTGAGCACGGTGTTCGTCGGCGGCGGCACGCCGACCCTGCTGGCGGCCGGGGACCTCGTACGGATGCTGGGGGCGATCCGGGAGGAGTTCGGGCTGGCGGCGGACGCCGAGGTCACCACGGAGGCGAACCCGGAGTCCGTCGACCCCGCCTACCTCGCGGCCCTGCGCCACGGCGGCTTCAACCGGATCTCCTTCGGCATGCAGAGCGCCCGGCAGCACGTCCTGCGCGTCCTGGACCGCACCCACACCCCCGGCCGCCCCGAGGCCTGCGTCGCCGAGGCCCGCGCGGCCGGATTCGACCACGTCAACCTGGACCTGATCTACGGCACCCCGGGCGAGTCCGACGACGACTGGCGGGCCTCCCTCGACGCGGCCCTCGGCGCCGGACCCGACCACGTCTCCGCCTACGCCCTGATCGTCGAGGAGGGCACCCGGCTCGCCCGACGCATCCGCCGCGGCGAGATCCCGGCGACCGACGACGACGTCCACGCCGACCGCTACCTGATCGCCGAGGAGACCCTGACCGCGGCCGGATTCGACTGGTACGAGGTGTCCAACTGGGCCGCCTCCGACGCCGGGCGCTGTCTGCACAACGAGCTGTACTGGCGCGGCGCCGACTGGTGGGGCGCCGGACCGGGGGCGCACAGCCACGTCGGGGGTGTGCGCTGGTGGAACGTCAAGCATCCCGGGGCGTACGCGGGGGCCCTAGCGGCGGGCCGTTCGCCGGGTGCCGGGCGCGAGATCCTGAGCGCCGAGGACCGACGGGTCGAGCGCGTCCTGCTGGAGCTGCGGCTGCGTGAGGGCGTCCCCCTGTCCCTGCTGCGCGACCAGGGCCTCGCCGCCGCCCGCCGGGCCCTGTCGGAGGGGCTGCTGCGGGAGGGGCCGTACGCCGAGGGCCGCGCGGCGCTCACCCTGCGGGGCCGGCTGCTGGCGGACGCGGTGGTCAGGGATCTCGTCGACTGATCACTCCGGCGGGTGAAGCGGTGCGGGACGGGCACAACATGATCGTTGCCGATGTCCAGGACCAGGTTCCGCCACAGCGCTGGGCCCGCCTGCGGACGCAGGACGTCGACATCGCCGACGAGGCCAGTGAGCCGGTTCCCGACCTTGTGGTACTGGCGCGTGATCTCCTGCCGCAGGGGGGACGGCTGCTGCCGTGTCAGCTGGTCACGATGGCCGTGGAAGTCGTCTCCGAATCAAGCGTCCACCAGGACTACGTGGTCGAACGGTCGGTCTACGCGGCGGGAGGGATTCCCGCCCACCTCGTCATCGACCCGGTCATGGCCCAGTGAGTCCTGCTGACGAAGCCCGAAGGCCAGGGCGAGGACGCCGACTACCGGAGTCGGGAGATCGTCAAGTTCGGTGACCGGGTGCCGTTGGAAGCCCTGGGGACCGAGTTGGACACGGGCGACTTCGGCACCTTCCACGGTGTCAGAGCTCACCGCTGTCCGTGACGAAGTCGATCAGCTCCTCCACCCGCCCCAGCAGCTCCGGCTCCAGGTCCTTGTAGGACCCCACCCGGGCCAGGATCGCCTGCCACACCGCGCCCGTGTTCTCCGGCCAGCCCAGCGCCCGGCACACCCCCGTCTTCCAGTCCTGGCCGTGCGGCACGCGCGGCCACGCCTCGATGCCGACGGACGACGGCTTCACCGCCTCCCAGATGTCGATGTACGGGTGGCCCACCACCAGGGCGTGCTCGCTCGTCACCGACTGTGCGATCCGCCACTCCTTCGAGCCCGGCACCAGATGGTCCACCAGGACGCCGAGCCGGGCGTCCGGGCCGGGGCCGAATTCGGCCACGATCGCGGGCAGGTCGTCCACGCCCTCCAGGTACTCCACGACCACGCCCTCGATGCGCAGGTCGTCGCCCCACACCTTCTCCACCAGCTCGGCGTCGTGCCGGCCCTCGACATAGATCCGCCCGGCCCGGGCCACCCGCGCGCGGGCGCCGGGGACGGCGACCGAACCGGAGGCGGTGCGGGCGGGACGCACCGGCGCCTGGGCCGTGGGCCGTACGAGGGTCACCGTGCGGCCCTCCAGGAGGAAGCCGCGGGGCTCCAGCGGGAACACCCGGTGCTTGCCGAAGCGGTCCTCCAGCGTCACCGTGCCCGCCTCGCAGCGGATCACCGCCCCGCAGAAACCGGTGCCCGCCTCCTCCACCACCAGGCCGGGCTCCGCCGGCACCTCGGGCACGGGCTTCGGCTTCTTCCACGGCGGGGTCAGGTCCGGAGAGTACTGGCGCATTCGAACGACGATAGGAGAACCCCCGCGGCCGTCACGGCGACACGCCGAAACGCGCCGCCAGGGCGTCCCGCTGGCGCCGGACGAACGCCGCGTCCACCGGCGCCCCGTGACCGGGCACGTACACCGCGTCCTCGCCCCCGAGGTCCAGCAGCCGGTCCAGCGCGGCCGGCCAGCGCGACGGCACCGCGTCCGGGCCGGCCTGCGGCTCGTCGGACTCCTCGACCAGGTCGCCGCAGAAGACGATCTCCGGGTCGCCCGGCACCAGCACCGCCAGATCGTGGGCGGTGTGCCCGGGGCCGACGTTCGCCAGCAGCACCTGGCGGCCGGGGCCCAGGTCCAGCGTCCACTCGCCGCTGACCAGATGGGCCGGCGCGGTCAGACCGTCCGCCGCCTCCCGGGCCGTCTCCGCGTCCAGGCCGTTGCGCACGGCGTCCGCCCGCAGCTCCTCCCGCCCGCGGGGCGAGGTGAGCGCCGCGTCCACGCCCACCGCGCCGTACACCTGCGCGCCCGCGACCGCCGCCGCCCCGAAGACATGGTCGAAGTGCGGGTGGGTCAGCGCGAGATGGGTCACACGGTGGCCGGCGACCTCCCGCGCCCGCGCGCCCAGCATCGCCCCCTCCGCGAGCCCCGACCCCGCGTCGATCAGCAGCGCGGCGCCCTTCCCGAGCACCAGCCCGGCCGTGCAGTCCCACCCGGGCAGACGCCGCCGGCCGACCCCGGCCGCCACCCGCTCCCACCCCGCCTCTTCCCAAGTCACCGTCATACGGCGACGCTAGCCTCACGTCCCCGGCGGCACGACCCCGGCGGGACCGGCCTTGCCCGGGGCGTACCCGGCAGCCGTACACTGGGCCGGGTAAGGCTGGCACTCGCGTGCGCAGAGTGCCAGGGGGAGCGTCAAGGGGCGAACCGCTGGAGGTGTGCGCGAATGCTCAGTGAACGAAGGCTGCAGGTCCTGCGCGCCATCGTCCAGGACTACGTCGGAACCGAGGAGCCGGTCGGCTCCAAGGCCCTCACCGAACGGCACAGCCTCGGCGTCTCCCCGGCCACCGTCCGCAACGACATGGCGGCCCTGGAGGACGAGGGGTACATCGCGCAGCCGCACACCAGCGCCGGGCGCATCCCCACGGACAAGGGCTACCGCCTCTTCGTCGACAAGCTGGCCGAGGTCAAGCCGCTGACCGCGCCCGAGCGGCGCGCGATCCAGAACTTCCTCGACGGCGCCGTCGACCTCGACGACGTGGTGGCGCGCACGGTGCGGCTGCTGGCGCAGCTCACCCGGCAGGTCGCGGTGGTGCAGTACCCGTCGCTCACGCGGTCGACGGTGCGCCATGTCGAGCTGCTGTCGCTGGCGCCCGCGCGCGTGATGCTGGTGCTGATCACGGACACCGGCCGGGTCGAGCAGCGGGTGATCGACTGCCCGGCGCCGTTCGGCGAGGCGTCCCTGGCGGACCTGCGGGCACGGCTGAACAGCCGCGTCGCGGGGCGCCGGTTCACGGACGTGCCGCAGCTGGTGCAGGATCTGCCGGAGGCCTTCGAGAAGGAGGACCGCGGCACGGTCCAGACGGTGCTCTCCACCCTGCTGGAGACGCTGGTGGAGCGGACCGAGGAGCGGCTGATGATCGGCGGCACCGCCAATCTCACCCGCTTCGGACATGACTTCCCCCTCACCATCCGGCCCGTGCTGGAGGCGCTGGAGGAGCAGGTCGTCCTCCTCAAGTTGCTTGGCGAGGCGAAGGATTCGGGCATGACCGTGCGCATCGGGCACGAGAACGCCCACGAGGGACTCACCTCCACGTCGGTGGTGTCGGTGGGCTACGGTTCGGGCGGCGAGGCAGTCGCCAAACTCGGCGTGGTCGGACCGACCCGCATGGATTACCCGGGAACGATGGGAGCGGTACGAGCGGTGGCACGGTACGTCGGACAGATCCTGGCGGAGTCGTAAGTGGCCACGGACTATTACGCCGTTCTCGGCGTGCGCCGCGACGCGTCGCAGGAAGAGATCAAGAAGGCCTTCCGCAGGCTCGCGCGCGAGCTGCACCCTGACGTCAACCCCGATCCGAAGACGCAGGAGCGGTTCAAGGAGATCAACGCCGCCTACGAGGTGCTCTCGGACCCGCAGAAGAAGCAGGTCTACGACCTCGGCGGCGACCCCCTCTCGCAGGGCGGCGGCGCCGGAGCGGGCGGCTTCGGCGCGGGCGGCTTCGGGAACTTCTCGGACATCATGGACGCGTTCTTCGGCACGGCGTCGCAGCGCGGGCCGCGCTCGCGCACCCGCCGGGGCCAGGACGCGATGATCCGGATCGAGGTGGAGCTGGACGAGGCCGCCTTCGGCACCACCAAGGACCTCCAGGTCGACACGGCCGTCGTGTGCGCCACCTGCAGCGGCGAGGGCGCGGCGCCCGGGACCGCGGCGCAGACGTGCGACATGTGCCGGGGCCGGGGCGAGGTCTCCCAGGTCACGCGCTCGTTCCTGGGCCAGGTCATGACCTCCCGGCCGTGCCCGCAGTGCCAGGGCTTCGGCACCGTCGTGCCGAACCCGTGCCCGGAGTGCGCCGGCGACGGACGCGTCCGCTCCCGCCGCACGCTGACCGTGAAGATTCCGGCCGGCGTCGACAACGGCACCCGGATCCAGCTCGCGGGCGAGGGCGAGGTCGGCCCCGGCGGCGGCCCGGCCGGCGACCTGTACGTCGAGATCCACGAGCTGCCGCACCCGACCTTCCAGCGGCGCGGCGACGACCTGCACTGCACGGTCACGATCCCCATGACGGCGGCGGCCCTCGGCACCAAGGTGCCGCTGGAGACGCTGGACGGCATGGAGGAGGTCGACATCCGGCCCGGCACCCAGTCCGGCCAGTCGATCCCGCTGCACGGCCGCGGCGTCACCCATCTGCGCGGCGGCGGCCGGGGCGACCTGATCGTCCACGTCGAGGTGCAGACCCCCAACAAACTCGACCCGGACCAGGAGCGCCTCCTGCGCGAACTGGCCAAACTGCGGGGTGAGGAACGCCCTCAGGGCCAGTTTCAGCCGGGGCAACAAGGGCTTTTCTCTCGGCTGAAGGATGCGTTCAACGGGCGGTGACGGGGTCGGCGGCGGTCGTCGGGCAGCGTCGGCCGGCTGGGGGGCGGGGCTGCCGGGGGTCCGGGGGCCGTCCCCCGGGTGGGCACGGTCGGCCGGGGCGACAAGGGCTTTTCCCTCGGCTGAAGGATGCGTTCGACGGGCGGTGAACCCACCGGCCGCCCACCGGCCGCGGGCCGCGTGACGGTGGCCCGTGCCAAGGCCAGGCCCGATTCGGTGCCGTCGGGAGGACGTGACACCATGCCGTCATGTCCTCCGCGCTGACCGATCTCTTCCCGCATCCGATCGTGCAGGCCCCCATGGCGGGCGGCGTCTCCGTGCCGCGGCTCGCCGCCGCCGTGTGCGAGGCGGGCGGGCTCGGGTTCCTCGCCGCCGGGTACAAGACGGCCGACGGCGTGTACCAGGAGATCAAGCAGCTGCGGAGCCTCACCTCCCGCCCCTTCGGCGTCAACCTCTTCCTGCCCCAGCCGGAGTACGCCGAGCCCGCGGCGGTGGACGTCTACGCCCAGCAGCTGGCCGGCGAGGCCGCCTGGTACGAGACCGAGCTGGGCGATCCGGACAGCGGCCGCGACGACGGGTTCGACGCCAAGCTCGCCGTGCTGCTGGACGACCCGGTCCCGGTCGTCTCCTTCCACTTCGGCTGCCCGTCCCGCGACGTCCTCGACGCCCTGCGCCGGGCCGGCACCCTCACCCTGGTCACCGCGACCTCCGCCGACGAGGCGCGCGCGGTCGAGCGGGCCGGGGCCGACGCCGTGATCGTGCAGGGCGTGGAGGCCGGCGGACATCAGGGCACCCACCGGGACGTCCCCGAGACCGACGGCTCCGGCCTCGGGCTGCTGTCGCTGATCGCGCAGGTCCGCGAGGCCGTCGGCCTGCCCCTCGTCGCCGCCGGCGGGATCATGCGCGGCAGCCAGATCGCCGCCGTCCTCGCCGCGGGCGCGAGCGCCGCACAGCTGGGCACCGCGTTCCTCGCCACCTCCGAGTCCGGCGCCCACGCCGTGCACAAGGAGGCGCTGACCAACCCCCTGTTCGTGCGCACGGAACTGACCCGCGCCTTCTCCGGCCGCCCCGCCCGCGGCCTGGTCAACCGCTTCATCCGCGAGCACGGCCGCTACGCCCCCGCCGCCTACCCCGAGATCCACCACCTCACCTCGCCGGTCCGCAAGGCCGCCGCGCAGGCGGGGGACGCCCAGGGCATGGCCCTGTGGGCGGGCCAGGGCCACCGGATGGCGCGCGAACTGCCCGCCGGGCAACTGGTGGAGGTGCTGGCGGCCGAGCTGGACGCCGCCCGGTCCGCGCGGGGCGTGCGATGACCGCGCCGGTGTTCGTGGTCGACGGCTTCACCGCGGAAGGCGGCGGGCGGCAGGTCGTGGACGGGCCCGAGGGACGGCACGCCGTCTCCGTGAAGCGGCTGCGGGCCGGCGAGGCCGTCGTCCTCACGGACGGCGCCGGACGCTGGGCCGAGGGAGAGGTCGCCGCGGCCGAGGGCCGGGACCGGCTCGTCGTGGACCTGGGCGAGGTGCGCGAGGAGCCGCCGTGCTCGCCCCGCATCACCGTCGTGCAGGCCCTGCCCAAGGGCGACCGCGGGGAACTCGCCGTGGAGACCATGACCGAGGTCGGCGTCGACGCGATCGTGCCGTGGCAGGCGGCCCGCTGCATCACCCAGTGGAAGGGCGAGCGCGGCGCCAAGGCGCTCGGCAAGTGGCGCGCCACCGCCCGCGAGGCCGGCAAGCAGTCCCGCAGGGTGCGCTTCCCCGAGGTCGCGGAGGCGGCGACGAGCAAGCAGGTCGCCGCGCTGCTGGACGGCGCCGACTTCGCCGCCGTCCTGCACGAGAGCGGCGACACCCCGCTGGCCACCGCCGAACTCCCGGCAGGCGGCAGCATCGTGCTGGTCGTCGGGCCCGAAGGCGGCGTCTCCCCGGACGAGTTGGCCCTGTTCGCCGACGCCGGCGCCCACCCGTACCGCCTCGGCCCCACCGTCCTGCGCACCTCCACCGCCGGCACGGCCGCCGCGGCCCTCCTGCTCACCCGCACCGGCCGCTGGTCCTGACGGACGGCCGGCCAACGGGGGCGCGCTTCTTGGCCGTTTGCGCCCTACCGTCCCGGCCGGGACGGTGGCAGGCTGCCTGTCATGGGGGTATGGAGACGGATTCGGCGCCGCCCGCGCGCGCGGCGGGCCCTGGCGGTCGCCGTCGTCGTGACGGGCGCGGCGGCCGGGGCCGTCGGCTGCGAGCCGGGGACCACCATGAGCTCGGTGGCCGTGTCCTACACCACCGACGAGTTGGCGACCCGCGAGCTGGAGCGGCGGGGCGCCGACGTCCAATGGCTCACCTGCACCGCGAACTTCGGCGACCGCGGCGGCGCCGCGCCGTCGGCGAGCGAGCGCACCGTCGCCGAGATCGACTGTGAGGGCCGGACGGACGACGGCCGGGAGATCACCGTCACCGGCCGGGTGACCCGCGCGGTCGACGGGGCCTGCGTGCGGGGGGACCTGACCGCGAAGGTGGGCGGCAAGCAGCTGTTCCGCGTCAGCGGCCTCGGCGACTGCGGCGCCACCGCCGCCCCGCCGATCCGGCAGCCGGGCGGACAGCCCGGCGGGCCGGGAGCCACGGCCACCGTGACCGTCACCCGGACCGTCTGGTGCCACACCGACCCGGAGTGCTGGCCGGAGGGCAAGTGATCCAAAGCCCTGTCCGCGGGCACCGCCCCTGCATAGGCTGACCGGGTGACCCAGTCCACATCTCCCGCCACGTCGGCGTATCTCCGGTTCCCGCACCTGCACGGCGAGTTGGTGGCCTTCACGGCCGAGGACGACGTCTGGCTCGCGCCCCTGGACGGCGGCCGGGCCTGGCGGGTCAGCGCCGACAACGTGCCCGTCACCCTGCCCCGCATCTCGCCCGACGGCGCCACCGTCGCCTGGACCTCCACCCGCGACGGCGCGCCCGAGGTGCACACCGCCCCCGTGGACGGCGGCCCGAGCCGGCGACTGACCCACTGGGGCAGCTGGAGGACCGAGGTCCGCGGCTGGACCCCCGACGGACACGTCCTCGCCCTGACCGCCCACGGCCAGGCCACCCTGCGCCGCACCTGGGCGCACGCCGTCCCGCTCGACGGCGGACCCGCGACCAGGCTGCCGTACGGGCCGGTCGGCGCGGTCGCGTTCGGGCCGCGCACCGTGCTGCTGTCCGCGCCGATGGGACGCGAGGCGGCCTGGTGGAAGCGCTACCGGGGCGGCACCGCGGGCAAGTTGTGGATCGACCCCGACGGCGACGGCGAGTTCGTCCGCCTGCACGAGGGACTGGACGGGAACCTCGAACACCCCGTGTGGGTGGGGGAGAGGATCGCGTTCCTCTCCGACCACGAGGGCGTCGGGGCCGTCTACTCCTCCCTCGCCGACGGCTCCGACCTGCGCCGGCACAGCCCGCTCGGGGAGGGCTTCTACGCCCGCCACCTCGCGAGCGACGGCGACCGGCTCGTCTACTGCGCCGCCGGTGAACTCTGGCTGCTGGACGGCCTCGACGGCGCCGAGCCGCGCCGCCTCGACGTACAACTGGGCGGGCAGCGCACCGACCGGCAGCCGTACCCGGTGAACGCCTCCCGCTGGTTCGGCTCCGCCCACCCCGACCACACCGCGCGCGGCAGCGCGGTCGCCGTGCGCGGCGCGGTGCACTGGGTCACCCACCGCTCGGGACCCGCCCGCGCCCTCGCCGCCGAACCCGGCGTCCGTGCCCGGCTGCCCCGCACCTTCCGCGTCGAGGGCGAGGAGTGGGTGGTGTGGGTGACCGACGCCGAGGGCGAGGACGCCCTGGAGTTCGCGCCCGCCACCGGCCCCGCCCCCGGCACCGCCCCGCGCCGCCTCGCCGCCGGCCGGCTCGGCCGGGTGACGCGCCTGGCCGTGGCCCCCGACGGCAGCCGCGCCGCCGTCGCCGCCCACGACGGACGCCTGCTGCTCGTGGAACGGGAGACCGGCGAGGTCCGCGAGGTCGACCGCAGCGAGCACGGCGACGTCTCGGGGCTGGTCTTCTCGCCCGACTCCGCCTGGCTCGCCTGGTCCCACCCCGGCCCGCGCCCGCTGCGCCAGCTCAGGCTCGCCGGCACCACCGACCTGTCGGTCACCGAGGCGACCCCGCTGCGCTTCCAGGACTACGCACCCGCCTTCACCCCGGACGGCAAGCATCTGGCCTTCCTCTCCAACCGCGCCTTCGACCCCGTCTACGACGAACACGTCTTCGACCTCGCCTTCGTCGTCGGCGACCGCCCCCACCTGATCACCCTCGCCGCCACCACCCCGTCCCCGTTCGGCCCGCAGCGCCACGGCCGCCCCTTCGACGCCCCCGACAAGGACGAGACCCCCGACAGCGAGGGCGCCCCCGCCACCCGCGTCGACCTCGAAGGCCTCGCCGACCGGATCGTGCCCTTCCCCGTCGAGGCCGGCCGCTACTCCAACCTGCGCGCCGCCAAGGACGGCGTGCTCTGGCTGCGCCACCCGGTGCAGGGCGTCCTCGGCTCCGCCCGGGCCACCCCGGACGACCCCGACCCGAAGACCGAGCTGGAGCGGTACGACCTCGCCCAGCAGCGCCTGGAGCATCTCGCCGCCGACGTCGACCACTTCGAGGTCAGCGGCGACGGCAAACGCGTCCTGCTGTGGACGGACGGTCGGCTCAAGGTGGTGCCCAGCGACCGGCGGGCCTCCGGCGACGAGGACAGCGACACCAACGTCACCGTCGACCTCGGCCGCATCCGGCAGACCGTCGACCCCGCGGCCGAGTGGCGGCAGATGTACGAGGAGACCGGCCGCATCATGCGGGACCACTTCTGGCGGCCCGACATGAGCGGCGTCGACTGGGACGGCGTACTGGACCGCTACCGCCCCGTCCTCGACCGCGTCGCCACCCACGACGACCTGGTCGACCTCCTGTGGGAGGTGCACGGCGAACTCGGCACCTCGCACGCCTACGTCGTCCCGCGCGGCGGTCGCGGCGGCGGCGACCGGCAGGGACTGCTCGGCGCGGACCTCTCCCGGCACGCGGACGGCGCCTGGCGCATCGACCGCATCCTGCCCTCGGAGACCTCCGACCCCGACGCCCGCTCCCCGCTGGCCGCGCCCGGGGTCGCGGTGCGCGCCGGCGACGCGATCGTGGCGGTGGCCGGACGCCCGGTCGACCCGGTGACCGGGCCCGCGCCGCTGCTGGTCGGCACGGCGGGGCAACCCGTCGAGCTGACCGTCTCGCCGGCCGGCGGCGGCGAGGTGCGGCACGCCGTGGTCGTGCCCGTCGCGGACGAGGAACCGCTGCGGTACCACGCCTGGGTGAGCGACCGGCGGGCCCATGTGCACGAACTGTCCGGCGGCCGGCTCGGCTATCTGCACGTCCCCGACATGCAGGCGCCGGGCTGGGCGCAGATCCACCGCGACCTGCGGGTGGAGGTCGCCCGCGAGGGGCTCGTCGTGGACGTCCGGGAGAACCGCGGCGGGCACACCTCCCAGCTGGTCGTGGAGAAGCTGGCCCGGCGGATCGTGGGCTGGGGGGTGCCGCGCGGGATGCGGCCGTACAGCTATCCGGAGGACGCCCCGCGCGGACCGGTCGTCGCGGTCGCCAACGAGTTCTCCGGGTCGGACGGCGACATCGTGAACGCCGCGATCAAGGCGCTCGGCATCGGTCCGGTGGTCGGGACGCGCACGTGGGGCGGCGTCATCGGCATCGACAGCCGGTACCGGCTGGTCGACGGCACGCTGGTGACGCAGCCCAAGTACGCCTTCTGGCTGGAGGGGTACGCGTGGGGCGTGGAGAACCACGGCGTGGACCCGGACGTGGAGGTCGTGCAGCGGCCCCAGGACTGGGCCGCGGGGCGGGACCCGCAGCTCGACGAGGCGGTGCGGATCGCGCTGGCCGCGCTGGAGGCGGAACCGGCGAAGACGCCGCCCTCGCTGCCGTGACGCAGTCGCTACGATGCCGTAGTCAGTGATCACCGCGAGGAGGCCGACGCATGGCAGGGGAACCGCAGGACGACTGCCTGTTCTGCAAGATCGTCGCCGGGACCATTCCCGCGACGATCGTCCGTGAGACCGAGACGACCATCGCGTTCCGGGACATCAACCCGCAGGCGCCCACCCACGTCCTGGTGATCCCCAAGGCGCACCACCGGGACGCCGCCGCCCTCGCCGCCGCCGACCCGGCGGTCGCCGCCGACGTGCTGCGCGAGACCCAGGCCGTGGCCGACGAGGAGAAGCTCGACAGCTACCGCATCGTCTTCAACACCGGATCCGGCGCCGGCCAGACCGTCTGGCACACGCACGCCCACGTCCTCGGCGGACGCGGCCTCCAGTGGCCCCCCGGCTGACCGACCGTGTCCGTCCGCGAACTGGTCGTCCTCGGCACCGCCAGCCAGGTGCCGACCCGCCACCGCAACCACAACGGCTACCTCCTGCGGTGGGACGGCGAGGGCATCCTCTTCGACCCCGGCGAGGGCACCCAGCGGCAGATGCTGCGCGCCGGGGTCGCCGCGCACGACCTGAACCGGATCTGCGTCACGCACTTCCACGGCGACCACTCGCTGGGCCTGGCCGGCGTGATCCAGCGGATCAACCTCGACCAGGTGCCGCACCCGGTCGCCGCCCACTACCCGGCCTCCGGGCAGCGCTTCTTCGACCGGCTGCGGTACGCCACCGCCTACCGCGAGACCGTCCGGCTCGTCAAGGCCCCCGTGGCGTCCGACGGCGACCTCGCCGTCGCCCCCGCCTACACCCTCCAGGCCCGTAGGCTCTCCCACCCCGTCGAGTCCTACGGCTACCGGCTCGTCGAGCCCGACGGGGTGCGGATGCTGCCCGACCGGCTCGCCGCGCACTGCATCGGGGGGCCGGACGTCGGCCGCCTCCAGCGGGAGGGGAGCCTGAACGGCGTCACGCTCGCCGACGTCAGCGAGGTGCGGCGCGGGCAGCGGTTCGCGTTCGTCATGGACACCCGGCTCTGCGACGGCGTCCACGCGCTCGCCGAGGGCTGCGACCTGCTCGTCATCGAGTCGACCTTCCTGGACGAGGACGAGGCCCTCGCCGTCGAGCACGGCCACCTCACCGCCGGCCAGGCGGCCCGGGTCGCGCGGGACGGGGGCGTACGGCATCTGGTGCTGACGCACTTCAGCCAGCGCTACTCCGAGCCGGCGGAGTTCGAACGGCAGGCGCGGGCCGCCGGGTTCGAGGGCGAGCTGACCGTGGCGCACGACCTCCAGCGGGTGCCGGTTCCGAAGCGACGGTGAAGCGCGGACGCCGCTCGCCGGTCGGGGACGCCCCGGGTTCGGCGGCGGCGCGGGCGTTCTTCTCAGCCGTTCGCGGAGCCCGGCGCGGACATCGCCTGCCGGGGCCCGGCCGTGTCGTACGCCGTCCGGTGGGCCGGCAGGCCGTCGACCGCGATCTCCACCACGGGCAGCGGCCGGGCCGCGCGCAGCGCCACCGTCGTCATCGGGACGGCGACCACCAGCAGGGCGGCGGCCAGCACCAGGCCCATCACCGGGAAGCCGGCCTGCGCCGACAGCACGCTCCCGGTCAGCGGGCCCGCCGCCGTGCCCAGGGACGCGGCCGAGCCGACCAGCACCGCCCACCGGCCGCGCGGGTCGAGGGAGGCGGCCAGGCCGATGACGTAGGACAGGACGACCGGATAGACGGCGTTCCAGGCGATCTCGCCGGCCGCGAAGGACGCCGGGCCGGTCGCCGAGGCGCTGAGCGCGATGCAGCCGGCGATCAGCGTGGTCCCGGCGCCGATCGGCAGGGCGCGCCCGAGGCGCGGGCCGAGGGCGCCGGCGCCGACGACGCCCAGCAGCCCGGCGGCCAGACCGACGGCGAACACCGCGCCGACGGCCGCTTCGGACAGGTGCGCCTGCTCCAGGCCGATCCGGCCGCTGACGCCCCAGAGGGAGTTCTGGGCCATGGACCACACGGGCATCGCGGCGGCCAGCAGCAGACCGGAGGGCAGGTGGGGCAGGCGGGGCCCGGCCTGGGCCGCGGGCCGCTGGACGGGCTCGGCGTGGGCAGGCGGGACGCGGGCCGGCAGGCGGCCGGCGAGGGGCCACACGGCGACGGCGGTCAGGGCGATCGCGGCGAGCGGGAGGGCGTGGCCGGGGCCGAGATGAGGGACCGTCAGATACACGGCGGCGGCGAGGGCGGACACGCCGAGCAGGCCGAGCGTGGTCGCGCGATGCGGGTCGCCCGCCGGGCCGCCCTCGCGCGAAGGCGCCCCGAGGGCGGCGATGCCGGTGGCGGCGACCGCCGTGGCGGTGCCCGAGCCGAGGCCGCCGACGACCGCGCCGGCGACGACGGCCCAGACCGTGCCGGTCAGGGCGGCGCCGCCGTAGCCGAGAGCGGCCAGGGCGAGGCCCGCGCGGGCGAGGGTGCGCGGGGAGAGGCGGCAGAACCCGGAGGCGAGCAGGAAGCCCGCCGTCGCCGAACTCAGCAGCAGGGCGCTGCCGATCGCGCCGGCCTGCGTGGCCGTGACGGGCAGTCCGGAGTCCAGCCTGCCGACGACGGTCGGGAGGAGGTACGGGGCGAGGTACCCGGCCGTGAAGAGGGCGACGAGGGGCCAGGGCAGGGTGCGGGGGGCGAACACGGGCGTTCCCAGGGCATACGGAAGAAGCTGCTGCGAATGGGGGGATTGGGCGACGACTGTCGACAGACAGGAACGCGCGGCCAATTTGTATCAAGCCGGGGAGCGCAACGGGAGCGCGGGGTGTGTGAGGTGAGTCACCTTTGCGTTTGACGGGTTCGGGTGACGGGTAGCGGCGGGCGTCACCGCCAGCGGACCGCGCCCTGTCCGCCCGGAACCGTCGCCTCGATCTTCGCCCGGATCTCCCGCATCACCGCGACGATCCGCTCCTCGTGACCCGGCGTCAGCCGCGCCACGGGCACCGAGCAGCTGATGGCGTCCTGGGCCGGGACGTCGTAGCGCAGGGCGAAGCCGAAGCCGACGATGCCGGGCACGCCCTCCTCCCGGTCCACCGAGTGACCGCGCTCGCGCACCCGGGCGAGGTCGGCCGCCAACGACTCCCTGCTGGTGTGGGAGTTGGGGGTGAGGGCCTGGTAGGGGCCGTCGGGAAGGTCGTCGTCGGGGCGTTCGGCCAGCAGCGCCTTGCCCAGCGCGCCGACGTGGGCGGGCAGCCGGCGCCCGACCCGGCTGATGGTGCGCAGGTACTCGTGCGACTCGCGGGTCGCCAGGTACACCACGTCCGCGCCGTCCAGCCGCGCCAGGTGAATGGTCTCCCCGAGCGCCTCGGACGCCTCGTCGAGGTACGGACGCACCGCCCGCACCCGCGGGTCGGAGTCGAGGTAGCCGGTGCCGGTCAGCAGGGCGCGGATGCCGATGCCGTACAGGGAACCGGTGACGTCGGTGCGCACCCAGCCCCGCGACGCCAGCGTCTGGAGCAACGCGTACATCGAGCTGCGCGGCACCCCCAGCCTGTCGGCCAGCTCCTGGAGGCGCGCGGGGCGGTCGCCGCGCGCGGCGAGCAGCTCCAGCAGCTCCACCGTCCGCGCCGCGGACTTCACCTCGCGCACGCCACCGGTCTCCGACATGCCGAGATGGTAAGCGCCGCGCCCGCCCGCCGACGCCCGCCGGTGTCGGCCCATTGACGCCCCGAGGCGGCGCTGCCTAGCCTCGTCTGCATACGTGGATGTCATCTACATGTGGAGATGGCTCCGCGGTCGCCCCGCTCGTCGCCCCTCGCCGCCGGCCCACCCCGCCCCCGACCCCGCAGGAGCCGCCCCGTGAACCGCGACCTCGCCATCGCCGACGTCCGGCTGACCCCGATCCTGGTCGCCGACCCGCCGCTGCTGAACACCCAGGGCGTGCACCAGCCGTACACGCCCCGGCTGATCGTCGAGGTGGTCACCGCGGACGGCGTCACCGGCGTCGGCGAGACCTACGGCGACACCAAGTACCTGGAGCCGGCCCGTCCCTTCGCCGAGAAGCTGAAGGGGCGGCAGCTGACCGACCTCAACGGACTGTTCGCCGTCGCCGACCGGGTCGCCGTGGACGAGGCCAGGGTCTCCGGCGCCGTCGACGTCGGCGGGCTGCGCGGCGTCCAGACCGCCGACAAGCTGCGCCTGTCCGTCGTCTCCGGCTTCGAGGTCGCCTGCCTGGACGCGCTCGGCAAGACCCTCGGGCTGCCCGTGCACGCCCTGCTCGGCGGAAAGGTGCGCGACGCCGTCGAGTACAGCGCCTACCTGTTCTACAAGTGGGCCGAGCACCCCGAGGGCGTGGCCTGTGAGGCGGACGACTGGGGCGCGGCCGTCGACCCGGCGGGGATCGTCGCGCAGGCCAGGAGGTTCACGGAGCGGTACGGCTTCACCTCGTTCAAGCTCAAGGGCGGCGTCCACCCGCCCGACCAGGAGATCGCCGCCGTGCGCGCCCTCGCCGCCGCGTTCCCCGGGCGTCCGCTGCGGCTCGACCCCAACGGCGCCTGGTCCGTGCCGACCTCGCTGAAGGTCGCCGCCGAGCTGGGCGACGTCCTGGAGTACCTGGAGGACCCGGCGCTGGGCACCGACGCGATGGCCGAGGTCGCCGCGGCAACGGACGTGCCGCTGGCCACCAACATGTGCGTGACGACGTTCGCCGAGATCGAGGAGGCGTTCCGGCGCGGGGCCGTGCAGGTGGTGCTCTCCGACCACCACTACTGGGGCGGACTGCGCAACACACAGGCCCTCGCCGCCGTCTGCCGCACCTTCGGCGTCGGGGTGTCCATGCACTCCAACACCCACCTCGGCATCTCCCTCGCCGCCATGACCCACGTCGCGTCGACCGTGCCCGACCTCCACCACGCCTGCGACTCCCACTACCCCTGGCAGTCGGAGGACGTCCTCACCGAACGCCTCGCCTTCCGGGACGGCAGGGTCGCCGTCTCCGACGCCCCCGGCCTCGGCGTCGAGCTGGACCGCGACCGCCTGGCCTTCCTGCACCGGCGCTGGCTGGACGACGACGGCTCGCTGCGCGACCGGGACGACGCGGCGGCGATGCGGATCGCCGACCCGGACTGGGTCGCCCCCTCCGTGCCCCGCTGGTGATCCGCGCCCCGCCCGCCACTTCGGTACCGGGACGCGAGAAGCGTGACGTGGTGCACACTGGCCGGACCAGCACCACGTCAGGGAGCACACCGTGATCGCGTCCACCCCGGAGACGCCGTCATACGGCAACGGCACGGGACCGGCGAGCGCCGGAGAACCGGCGACGGGCGGAGGGCCTGCGAAGGGCCGAGGACCCACGACCGGCAGGAAACCGGCCACCGGCACGCGGCCGGCCGGCGCCACAGGCAGCGGACCGGACCTCGCCGCAGGACGGGCCACCGGCGAGGCCCGGCTCGGCGAAGGGCCCTACTGCCACGCCCAGGTCGACCCGCTCGCCGGCCGCCGCGCCCCCGGCGACCCGCCCTGGGACGTCTACCTCACCGGCACCGTCTTCCTCGACATCATCTTCACCGGCCTCGACTCCGCCCCCGTCCGCGGCACCGAGTCCTGGGCCCGCGGCATGGGCTCCAGCCCCGGCGGCGTCGCCAACATGGCCACCGCCCTCGCCCGGCTCGGCCTGCGCACCTGCCTCGCCGCGGCCTTCGGCGACGACCACTACGGCGACTACTGCTGGGACGCCCTGGAACGGGGCGAGGGCATCGACCTCACCCCCTCCCGCACCGTCCCCGGCTGGCACTCCCCGGTCACCGTCTCCATGGCCTACGAGGGCGAGCGCACCATGGTCTCCCACGGCCACGAACCGCCCCCCGAGGAACCCGCCCCCGCCTGCCCCCCGCCCGCCCGGGCCGCCGTCGCCTCCCTCACCCCCGGCGCCCCCGCCCCCTGGATCGCCCAGGCCGCGAGCAGGGGCACCCGCGTCTTCGCCGACGTCGGCTGGGACGACTCCGGCGCCTGGGACCTCGCCGGACTGACCGACCTCGCCCACTGCGAGGCGTTCCTGCCCAACGCCGAGGAGGCGATGCGCTACACCCGCGCCGCCACCCCCCGCGCCGCCGCCCACGCCCTCACCGCGCACGTGCCCGTCGCCGTCGTCACCCTCGGCGCGGAGGGCGCCTACGCCGTCGACCGGCGCACCGGCGAGAGCGCCGAGGTGCCCGCGATCGCCGTCGAGGCCCTCGACCCGACCGGCGCCGGGGACGTGTTCGTGGCCGGCTTCGTGACCGGCTCCCTGGCCGGCTGGCCGCTCGCCGACCGCCTCGCCTTCGCGGGCCTCACCGCGGCCCTGTCGGTGCAGGAGTTCGGCGGCTCGCTGTCCGCGCCCGGGTGGTCCGAGATCGCCGCCTGGTGGCGCGAGGTCCAGGCGCACGACGACCAGGAACCGGCCGCGCTGCGCCGCTACGCCTTCCTGAAGGACCTCATCCCCGCCACCACCCGCCCCTGGCCGCTGCGCCGCGCGGTCCCCACCATCGGCTTCGGCCGCTCGGCCTGACCACCGTCCGACCACGGCCCGGACACCACCCGGACCACCCGCCCGGCCCCCCGCCGCGAACCCCAGGCGAAAAGGCCTACGGCATTGTCGGCACACCGTCGTACCCTGGACAGCGCGAGGCCGCCCTCAGCTACGCGGCCGTGACGAGGAGGAACCGCAGGCCTTAAGCGCCGGCCCATGACTGAGACACCCACAGCTCACACCTCCGCGCAGGGACAGGCGAGAGCACAGATCACGGTCCCCGCCCAGCATCCGATGGTCACCGTGCTGGGATCTGGCGACTCCCTCCTGCGCGTGATCGAGAAGGCCTTCCCGGCGGCCGACATCCACGTCCGGGGCAACGAGATCAGCGCGGTCGGGCCGACGGCGGAAGTGGCCCTCGTCCAGCGCGTGTTCGACGAGATGATGCTGGTGCTCCGCACCGGACAGCCGATGACGGAGGACGCAGTGGAACGCTCGATCGCCATGCTGAGGGCGAGCGAGAACGGGGAGAGCGACGGCCGGGAGACCCCGGCCGAGGTCCTGACGCAGAACATCCTGTCCTCGCGCGGCCGCACCATCCGACCCAAGACCCTCAACCAGAAGCGCTACGTCGACGCCATCGACCAGCACACCATCGTCTTCGGCATCGGCCCCGCCGGTACCGGCAAGACGTACCTGGCGATGGCGAAGGCCGTGCAGGCCCTCCAGTCCAAGCAGGTCAACCGCATCATCCTGACCCGCCCCGCGGTGGAGGCCGGCGAGCGCCTCGGCTTCCTGCCCGGCACCCTCTACGAGAAGATCGACCCCTACCTGCGCCCGCTGTACGACGCGCTGCACGACATGATCGACCCCGACTCCATCCCGAGGCTGATGGCCGCGGGCACGATCGAGGTCGCGCCGCTGGCGTACATGCGTGGCCGCACGCTCAACGACGCCTTCATCATCCTGGACGAGGCCCAGAACACGAGCCCCGAGCAGATGAAGATGTTCCTCACCCGCCTCGGCTTCGACTCGAAGATCGTGATCACGGGTGACGTGACGCAGGTGGACCTGCCCGGCGGGACCAAGTCCGGTCTGCGGCAGGTGCAGGACATCCTGGAGGGCGTCGAGGACGTGCACTTCTCCCGGCTGTCGTCCCACGACGTCGTCCGGCACAAGCTGGTGGGCCGTATCGTCGACGCGTACGAGAAGTTCGACAGCAAGCACGGCACCGAGAACGGCGCGGACAAGGGCCGGGGCGCCTCGGGCGCCAGGGGCTCCAAGGGGAAGTAGACCAGCACGACCATGTCGATCGACGTCAACAACGAGTCCGGAACCGAGGTCGACGAGCAGGCGATCCTCGACATCGCCCGCTACGCGCTCGCGCGGATGCGCATCCACCCGCTCTCCGAGCTCTCGGTGATCGTCGTGGACGCCGACGCCATGGAGCAGCTGCACATCCAGTGGATGGACCTGCCGGGGCCGACGGACGTCATGTCCTTCCCGATGGACGAGCTGCGTCCGCCGTCGAAGGACGACGACGAGCCCCCGCAGGGCCTGCTCGGCGACATCGTGCTGTGTCCCGAGGTGGCCGCCAAGCAGGGCGCCGAGGCTCGGACGCAGCACTCCATGGACGAGGAGCTCCAACTGCTCACCGTCCACGGAGTGCTGCACCTGCTCGGCTACGACCACGAGGAGCCCGACGAGAAGGCCGAGATGTTCGGTCTCCAGGCGGCCATCGTGGACGGCTGGCGTGCGGAGAGGGGCCTGACCGGCCCGTCCCCGGCCCCGACCGTGTCATGAGCCTCGCCCTGCTCTCGGGCGCGGTCGCCCTGGTCGTCGTGGCGTGGCTCGCCGCCTGCGCGGAGGCGGGCCTCGCGCGCGTGTCCAGCTTCCGCGCCGAGGAGGCGGTGCGCTCGGGCCGGCGCGGCAGCGCCAAGCTGGCGCAGGTCGCCGCCGACCCGACGCGCTACCTGAACATGGCGCTGCTGGTGCGGGTGGCGTGCGAGATGGCCGCCGCCGCGCTGGTCACCTACGCCTGCCTGAAGGAGTTCCCGAGCACCGTCGAGGCGCTGCTGATCGCCATCGGCGTCATGGTGCTGGTGTCGTACGTCGCCGTCGGGGTCTCCCCGCGCACCATCGGGCGCCAGCATCCGCTGAACACGGCCACGGTCGCGGCGTACGTGCTGCTGCCGCTGGCCAGGATCATGGGACCGCTGCCGTCGCTGCTGATCCTCATCGGCAACGCCCTCACCCCCGGCAAGGGATTCCGCCGCGGCCCCTTCGCCTCCGAGGCGGAGCTGCGCGCGCTGGTCGACCTCGCCGAGAAGGAGTCGCTGATCGAGGACGACGAGCGCCGCATGGTGCACTCCGTGTTCGAACTGGGCGACACGCTCGTGCGGGAGGTGATGGTGCCGCGCACCGACCTGGTCGTCATCGAGCGGTACAAGACCATCCGGCAGGCCCTCACCCTCGCGCTGCGCTCCGGCTTCTCGCGCATCCCGGTCACGGGCGAGAGCGAGGACGACATCGTCGGGATCGTGTACCTGAAGGACCTGGCCCGCAAGACGCACATCAGCCGCGAGGCGGAGAGCGAGCTGGTGTCCACGGCGATGCGGCCCGCGCACTTCGTCCCGGACACCAAGAACGCCGGCGACCTGCTGCGCGAGATGCAGAAGCAGCGCACCCACGTCGCCGTCGTGATCGACGAGTACGGCGGCACGGCCGGGATCGTCACCATCGAGGACATCCTGGAGGAGATCGTCGGGGAGATCACCGACGAGTACGACCGGGAGCTGCCGCCCGTGGAGGATCTGGGCGAGGACCGCTACCGCGTCACCGCCCGCCTCGACATCGGCGACCTGGGCGAGCTGTACGGGCTGGAGGAGTTCGACGACGAGGACGTCGAGACCGTCGGCGGACTGCTGGCCAAGGCGCTCGGCCGGGTGCCCATCGCCGGGGCGTCGTCGGTGGTGGAACTGCCCGACGGCCGTGAGCTGCGGCTGACCGCGGAGGCGGCGGCCGGGCGGCGCAACAAGATCGTCACCGTGCTGTCCGAGCCCGTCCTGTCCGAGGTCCCGCACCAGGAGGAGCCGCACCCGGCATGACGCCCCAGGAGTTGCGCGCCCTGTGCCTGTCCTTCAACGCCGCCGTCGAGGACTTCCCGTTCCGCCCGGAGATCTCCGTCTTCAAGGTGGGCGGCAAGCTCTTCGCGCTGAGCGAGCTCGACGCGCGGCCCCTGAAGGTCAACCTGAAGTGCGACCCCGAGGACGCCGTCCGGCTGCGCGCCGGGCATCCGGGTCTCATCGTCCCCGGCTGGCACATGAACAAGCGGCACTGGAACACCGTCACGGCCGACGGCGACCTCTCCGACCGTCTGGTGCGGGAGCTGGTCGAGGACTCCTACGACCTGGTGGTGGCCGGTCTGCCGCGCGCCGAGCGGCTCCGTCTGGACCGCCCCTGAGCGGTCACCGGCCGGTTGTTCGTATGCTCTGGCCATGACCGACAGCAGTGTGCTTGACCCCGAGGACCGAAAGATCGTCACCCTGGCCCGTTCCGCGCGGGCCCGCAACGGCGTGCCGGAGGGGGCCGCCGTACGGGACGAGACCGGGCGGACGTATGTCGCGGGCAGCGTGGACCTTCCGTCGCTGAAGCTCAGCGCGCTCCGGACGGCCGTGGCGATGGCGGTGGCGTCCGGGGCGAAGTCGCTGGAGGCGGCGGCGGTCGTCACCGGGGCGGAGACCGCCTCCGACGAGGACCGGGCCGCCGTGCGCGACCTGGGCGGCCCGCAGACCCCGGTGCTGGTGGCCGGTCCGGACGGAACCGTCCGGACCACCGTCACCGCGGGCTGAGCCGCTGCCTCACAGGGCGTCGGGACCGCGTTCGCCGGTGCGGACGCGGACCACCGTGTCCACCGGCAGCGCCCACACCTTGCCGTCGCCGATCTTGCCGGTCTGCGCGGCCTTCACGATCGTGTCGATCACGGTGTCCGCGTCCGCGTCCTCGACCACGACCTCGACGCGGACCTTGGGCACCAGGTCGATCTGGTACTCGGCGCCCCGGTAGACCTCGGTGTGGCCGCGCTGCCGGCCGTAACCGCTGGCCTCGCTCACGGTGAGGCCGTGGATGCCGATCTCCTGGAGCGCGTTCTTGACCTCGTCGAGCCGGTACGGCTTGACGATCGCGGTGATGAGCTTCATGCCTGGTCGACCTTCTTGGCGGGAGAGACGAGGGGGGACGAGGTGACCGGGACGCCGTGACCGCCCGGGACCCCGTGATCGTAGGCCGTCTCGGCGTGCACCGTAAGGTCCAGGCCGGTGTGCTCCTGTTCCTCGCTCGCCCGGAAGCCCATCACCCGGTCGATCAGCCGGGCGATGCCGTAGGTGACGCAGAAGGCGTACGCCCCGACCGCGGCCACGGCCACCAGCTGCCGGCCGAGCTGCCCGAGCCCGCCCCCGTACAGCAGCCCCTCCGTGCCGCCGGTCATCTCCGACACGGCGAAGACGCCGATCAGCAGCGTGCCGATCACGCCGCCCACCAGGTGGACGCCGACGACGTCGAGCGAGTCGTCGTAGTTCAGCCGGAACTTCCAGCTCACCGCGTACGAGCAGACGACGCCCGCCGTGAGGCCCACGACCAGCGCGCCGAGCAGCGACACCGAGCCGCAGGACGGGGTGATCGCGACCAGGCCGGCCACCGCGCCGGACGCCGCGCCCAGCGTGGTCGCGTGGCCGTCGCGCCTCTGCTCCACGAACAGCCAGCCGAGCAGGCCGGTGCAGCCGGCGGCGAGGGTGTTGAGGAAGGCGGCGGCGGCCAGCCCGTTGGCGCCGAGCGCCGAGCCCGCGTTGAAGCCGAACCAGCCGAACCACAGCAGGCCCGCGCCGAGCATGACCAGGGGCAGGTTGTGCGGGCGCATCGCGTCCTTCTTGAAGCCCAGCCGCGGCCCGAGCACCAGGCACAGGGCGAGTCCGGAGGCGCCGGAGGTGATCTCGACGGGCAGTCCGCCCGCGAAGTCGAGCGCGCCGAGCCTCTCGAGGATCCAGCCGCCGGGTCCCCACGTCCAGTGCGCGACCGGGACGTATACCAGCAGCGCCCACACCGGCACGAACACCAGCCAGGCCCCGAACTTCGCCCGGTCCGCGATCGCGCCGCTGATCAGCGCGGCGGTGATGATCGCGAAAGTGAGCTGGAAGGTGGCGAACAGCAGCGTCGGGACGGTGCCCTGGACGCTGTCCGGGCCGAGGCCGGCCATCCCGGCGTGCTCCAGGCCGCCGATCAGCCCGGCGAAGGAGTCCTCGCCGAAGGCCAGCGAGTATCCGGCGGCCAGCCACACCACGGTGACCAGCGCGATCGACACGAAGCTCATCATCAGCATGTTGAGGACGCTCTTCGCGCGGACCATGCCGCCGTAGAAGAGGGCGAGGCCCGGCGTCATCAGCAGGACCAGGGCGGTGGCGGCGAGCAGCCAGGCGGTGTCGCCGCTGTCGAGTGCGGGGGCCGCTTCGGCGGCCGACGTCACGGTCACGGTGTCTCCAACGGGTGCGGGTGGGTCAGAGGGTCACCGCTGTGCGTTTCCGGTCGCGTACGGCCGTGTTTCCGTGACGTTTCGTTGCGTCGGGGTTACCGGAAGCTCACCGAACGGAGGGAGTGTGCGCGACGGTACGGCAGGGCGTCGGGGATCAGGGACAATGGCGCCATGAGCGTGCGTACCGAGTCATCCGAGCAGCCTGCCGACACTGTCCACCGGGCCGGCTTCGCCTGCTTCGTGGGCCGCCCCAACGCGGGCAAGTCCACCCTCACGAACGCTCTGGTCGGGCAGAAGGTGGCGATCACCTCGAACCGGCCCCAGACCACGCGGCACACCGTGCGCGGCATCGTGCACCGCCCCGACGCGCAGCTGATCCTGGTGGACACGCCGGGGCTGCACAAGCCGCGCACGCTGCTCGGCGAGCGGCTGAACGACGTCGTGCGCACGACGTGGGCCGAGGTCGACGTCATCGGCTTCTGCCTGCCGGCGAACGAGAAGCTGGGCCCCGGCGACCGCTTCATCGCCAAGGAACTCGCCGCGATCAAGAAGAGCCCCAAGGTCGCCATCGTCACCAAGACCGACCTGGTCGACTCCAAGACCCTGGCCGAGCAGCTCATCGCCATCGACCAGCTCGGCAGGGAGCTGGGCATGGAGTGGGCGGAGATCGTGCCGGTGTCGGCCGTCGGGGACCAGCAGGTCGACCTGCTCGCCGATCTGCTCATCCCGCTGCTCCCGGAGGGTCCCGCCCTCTACCCGGAGGGCGACCTGACCGACGAGCCGGAGCAGGTGATGGTGGCCGAGCTGATCCGCGAGGCCGCCCTGGAGGGCGTGCGCGACGAGCTGCCGCACTCCATCGCGGTGGTCGTGGAGGAGATGCTCCCGCGCGAGGACCGCCCGGCGGACCGGCCGCTGCTCGACATCCACGCCAACGTCTACATCGAGCGCCCCAGTCAGAAGGGCATCATCATCGGCCCCAAGGGCAAGCGGCTGAAGGAGGTCGGGATCAAGTCCCGGCAGCAGATCGAGGCCCTGCTCGGCACGCCCGTCTTCCTGGACCTGCACGTCAAGGTCGCCAAGGACTGGCAGCGGGACCCGAAGCAGCTGCGCAAGCTGGGCTTCTGAGCGCCGCGTCCCAGAGCGTTACGGGCCCCGCGGCTCAGAGCGGGAGGAGCTTCACGCGGCGGCCGCAGAGCTTGGCGCCCTCCCCCTTCCCGCGTCGATCAACGCGCCCGTGAACCAAAGGAGACGCCCCCCTGCTGCGCCGCCAGCACCTCCCGCAGCCACCCGAACGACGCCTTCGGAGTGCGGCGTTGCGTGGTGAAGTCGACGTGGACCAGGCCGAAGCGGCGGGCGTAGCCCTCGGCCCACTCGAAGTTGTCCAGCAGCGACCAGACGAAGTAGCCGCGCACGTCCACCCCGGCTCGCAGCGCGTCGTGCAGGGCGCGGATGTGGGCGTCCAGGTAGGCGATGCGGTCGGTGTCGTCGACGCCGTCGTAGGCGCAGCCGTTCTCGGTGATGACCACCGGCGGCAGACGGTCGCCGTAGCGGTCGCGGAAGGCGGTGAGCAGCTCGGTCAGCGCCTCCGGCACCACCGGCCAGCCGAAGCCGGTCACCGGGACGCCCTCGACTCCCGTACGGAGAAGGGGAGTCCGGCCGGCATCCGCACCCCGCCGAAGTCGATGCCGGCGCCCTGCGGGGCGCCCACCCGGGTCGGCGCGTAGTAGTTCACGCCGTACCAGTCCAGGGGCTCGGCGATGACCTCCAGGTCGGCCGCCACGTCCCCGGGCATCAGCTCGCCGATGCCCTCGGGGTAGCGGCCGAGCAGCAGCGGGTCGGCGAAGAGGCGGTTGAGCAGGACGTCGTAGAACTCCGCCGCCTCCAGGTCGGCGCTCTCCCGCGACGCCGGCCATGTCGGGCCGTGGGAGTTGGCGATGCCGATGTCGCTCGCCCCGGCCGCGCGCAGCGCCCGTACGGCCAGGCCGTGCGCCAGCAGCTGGTGGTGGGCCACCGGCAGCGCGTCGAACAGCAGTCGCTTGCCGGGGGCGTGGACGCCGAGGGCGTGGCCCAGGAGGGTGTGCTCGGCGGGCTCGTTGAGCGTGATCCACTTTGTCACGCGATCGCCGAGCCGCGCCGCGACCACCGCCGCGTACTGGGCGAACCGCTCGGCCGTCTCCCGCCGAAGCCAGTCCAGCTCCGCCGGCAGGTCCCAGTGGAAGAGCGTCGGCACGGGTCGCACCCCGGCCGCGCACAGCTCGTCCACCAGGCGGTCGTAGAAGTCCAGCCCGCCCGGGGTGTTCACCCGCGGCCAGGAGACCGAGAACCGGTACGCGTCCACGCCCAGGTCCGCCAGCAGCGCCACGTCCTCGCGGTAGCGGCGGACGTGGTCGCAGGCGACGGCCGCCGTGGAGCCGTCCTTCACCCGCCCCGGCTCGGCCGTGAACGCGTCCCACACCGAGGGAGCGCGCTGGTCCGCCGCCCCCTCGATCTGGTGGGCGGACGTCGAGGCGCCCCACAGGAATCCGTCCGGGAACCGGGGTATCGGGTCGGCCGTCATGGACCGGATCATCCGCACGGCGCCCGGACCGCGTCAACGCCCCCGACCGAGGGGCGACTCACGCGCCTTCCTTCAGCACCTTCGAGATCAGCAGGCGCTGTTCCTCCGTCAGCCCGGGGTCGGCGGCGTGCACCGTCGTGCCGTCGACGGTGATCTCGTAGCCGAACCCGTCGGGCACTCCGGTCACGGCGGCGCCCCGGCCGGAGGCGAGCACCCGCTCGGCCAGGGCGTGCCACTCCGCGGCGTCGGGCCGCCCGGCGGTGTCCACCTCCGCCCGCCGCTCGATGCCCGCGAAGCCTCCGGTGCGCAGTACCTCGATCCGCATGGGATGTGTCTAGTACGGATCTACTGCGTGCGCACCCCCACCCGCTCCCAGGCCTTGGAGACCGCGTCGAACTCGTCCCCCGCTCCGAAGCGCTCCTCGGCCGCCGCCACGGTCAGCTTGGCGAAGTCCGCGAAGGTCGCCTTCTGCTTGAGCTTGCCGCCGGTCAGGACGTCGTACCAGATCTGCCCGGCCCGCTCCCAGGCCCGGCCGCCCAGCTCGGTCGCCGCGAGGTAGAAGGCGTGGTTGGGGATGCCGGAGTTGATGTGGACGCCGCCGTTGTCGCGGCCGGTGCGGACGTAGTCGTCCATCGTCGCGGGCTGGGGGTCCTTGCCGAGGACGTCGTCGTCGTAGGCCGTGCCGGGGGCCTTCATCGAGCGCAGCGCGACGCCGCTGACGCGCGGGGCGAGCAGTCCGGCGCCGATCAGCCAGTCGGCCTCGTCGGCGGTCTGGCCGAGCGTGAACTGCTTGACGAGGGCGCCGAAGACGTCGGACACCGACTCGTTCAGGGCGCCGGACTGGCCGAAGTAGGTGAGGTTCGCGGTGTGCTGGGTGACGCCGTGGGCGAGTTCGTGGCCGATGACGTCGACCGGGATGGTGAAGTCGAGGAAGATCTCGCCGTCACCGTCGCCGAACACCATCTGCTCGCCGTTCCAGAAGGCGTTGTTGTACTCGCGGTCGTAGTGCACGGTCGCGTCCAGCGGGAGGCCGTGGCCGTCGATCGAGTCGCGGGAGAAGGCCTGCCAGAACAGCTCGAAGGTGGCGCCGAGTCCGGCGTAGGCGCGGTTGACGGTGGCGTCCCGGCCGGGCTCGTCGCCCTCGCCGCGGACCTTGCGGCCGGGCAGCTCGGTGCCGTGCTCGGCGTCGTAGACGGTGCGGTGGGGCTTGCCGGCCTCGGCCCCGGCCGGGGTGGCGACGGCGGCCGCGCCGACGACGGTGGTCAGCCGGCGGCGGGTGCGCTCCAGGGCGTCGCGCTGGAGGGTGCGGCGGGCGGGGCCGGCGAGGACGGGGTCGCCGGCCTGCGCGAGGTGGTCGAGGACGTGGGGCGGGATGATCGTGCAGAAGACGGGCTCGAAGGTGCCGTGGGACGTCGTCATACTGCAACGATCGCACTCCGTGACGAGTGTGTCACTGGCCGCAATCATGATGGGCGAATTGCGCGCGGAGTCCTTCCGGTTGGCCGCCCGTCAGTGGTATACGGCACTTTTCATGAGCGGCGTCCCTTTCGTCCCTCCGGTCCCGCATACTGGAACAGGCCCGCGCACCCGGCGCGGCTCGGCTAGGCTGCGGAGCATCATGCGTTTCGGGCTGCTCCTTCTTAGCTGCCGCGGCGAGGGCCTGTAGTCGAGGCCGACCCCCTCCCCGCGGAGCTTGGCGTTGCGTCGTCGGCCGTCCTCCCGTCCTCTCCGGACACCGGACATCCCCTAGGAGCCCACGCATCATGGCCAACCGCCAGCAGCCCAGTTCCATGCCGATCCACAAGTACGGCCGCTACGAGCAGGTCGACATCCCCGACCGCACCTGGCCCGACCGGCGGATCACGGTCGCCCCGCGCTGGCTCTCCACCGACCTGCGCGACGGCAACCAGGCCCTGATCGACCCGATGTCCCCGGCGCGCAAGCGGGCCATGTTCGACCTGCTGGTGAAGATGGGCTACAAGGAGATCGAGGTCGGCTTCCCCGCCTCCGGGCAGACCGACTTCGACTTCGTTCGCTCGATCATCGAGGACGGGGACGCCATCCCCGAGGACGTGACGATCTCCGTCCTCACCCAGGCACGCGAGGACCTGATCGAGCGGACCGTGGAGTCCCTGAAGGGCGCCCACCGCGCCACCGTGCACCTGTACAACGCCACCGCCCCCGTCTTCCGCCGGGTCGTCTTCCGCGGCTCCAGGGCCGACATCAAGCAGATCGCCGTCGACGGCACCCGCCTGGTCATGGAGTACGCCGACAAGCTGCTGGGCCCGGAGACGTCGTTCGGCTACCAGTACAGCCCGGAGATCTTCACCGACACCGAGCTGGACTTCGCGCTGGAGGTCTGCGAGGGCGTCATGGACGTCTGGCAGCCCGGCCCGGACCGCGAGATCATCCTGAACCTGCCGGCGACCGTCGAGCGCTCCACGCCGTCCACGCACGCGGACCGCTTCGAGTGGATGCACCGCAACCTCTCCCGCCGCGAGTACGTCTGCCTGTCCGTGCACCCGCACAACGACCGCGGCACCGCCGTCGCCGCCGCCGAGCTGGCGCTGATGGCCGGCGCCGACCGCGTCGAGGGCTGCCTGTTCGGCCAGGGCGAGCGCACCGGCAACGTCGACCTGGTCACCCTGGGCATGAACCTCTTCTCCCAGGGCGTCGACCCGCAGATCGACTTCTCCGACATCGACGAGATCCGTCGCACGTGGGAGTACTGCAACCAGATGGAGGTCCACCCGCGCCACCCGTACGTGGGCGACCTGGTCTACACGTCCTTCTCCGGCTCCCACCAGGACGCCATCAAGAAGGGCTTCGACGCGATGGAGGCCGACGCGAAGGCCAAGGGCGTCACCGTCGACGACATCGAGTGGGCCGTGCCCTACCTGCCGATCGACCCGAAGGACGTCGGCCGCTCCTACGAGGCCGTCATCCGCGTCAACTCGCAGTCCGGCAAGGGCGGCATCTCGTACGTCCTGAAGAACGACCACAAGCTGGACCTGCCGCGCCGGATGCAGATCGAGTTCTCGAGGATCATCCAGGCGAAGACGGACGCCGAAGGCGGCGAGATCACGCCGAAGGAGATCTGGGCGGTCTTCCAGGACGAGTACCTGCCGAACCCCGGGAACCCCTGGGGCCGCATCCAGGTCAAGAACGGCCAGTCGACGACCGACCGGGACGGGGTGGACACGCTCACCGTCGAGGCCACCGTCGACGGCGTGGACACCGTCCTGACCGGCACCGGCAACGGTCCGATCTCCGCCTTCTTCGACGCCCTCCAGGCCGTCGGCATCGACGTACGGCTGCTGGACTACCAGGAGCACACGATGAGCGAGGGCGCCTCCGCGCAGGCCGCCTCCTACATCGAATGCGCGATCGACGACAAGGTCCTGTGGGGCATCGGCATCGACGCCAACACCACGCGGGCCTCGCTGAAGGCGGTCGTCTCGGCCGTCAACCGCGCCGCCCGCTGACCAGCGGTTCCGTCCGTTTCGCGGGGCTCCGTCCGCCGATGTCCCGTGCTCTTCGGCGGCCGGGGCCCCGTCGTATACCGGCCAATCCCTGTGGAGGTCACGGAAAGGTCTCCACAGGGTACTGACTCCGCCTCCAGGATGTGGCTAACATCACGCCAGCGCGGCGATGTTGCCGTGGGGCTACGGGAGGTGCGACGTGCTGCCAGGACGGGGACGAGACGGCCGGGCCACCGGGGGTGCGCGCATCCTGGGCACCCGTACCGCGTGGACGCCCGTGGGCGACGGCGAGTTCTTCTGCCCCGGCTGCGGAGGCGACCGCAACTACCAGCGGCTCACCGGCCGCCGCCGCCTCACCGTGCTCGGCGTTCCGGTGCTGCCCCGCGGCGACGCCGGCCCGGTCGTGGAGTGCACGGCCTGCGGGCGCCACTTCGGGACCGACGTCCTCGACCACCCCACCACCACCCGCTTCTCCGCGATGCTCCGCGACGCCGTGCACACCGTCGCCCTCGCGGTCCTCGCCGCCGACGGCACCCGCACCCGCACGTCCCTGTCCGCCGCCGCCGGCACGGTCCGCGCGGCCGGCGTCACGGACTGCACCGAGGACCAGCTGAACGCCCTCGTGGAGGCCCTCGCCGCCGACACCGGCCGCATCTTCGGCGGCCCCTGCGGCCCCAGCCTGGCCATAGAGCTGCACGAGGCCCTCGACCCCCTCGCCCCGCACCTCGCCCCGGCCGGCCGTGAGTCGATCCTCCTCCAGGGCGCCCGCATCGCCCTGGCCGACGGCCCCTACAGCCAGGCCGAGCGGGAGGTCCTGGCGACGGTCGGCGCAGCCCTGACGATCACGACGGATGAGATCGACCGGCTGCTGACGGCGGCCCGGACACCGTCCTGACCGACCGGCCCGGACACCGTCCTGACCGACCCGGCGAAACCGCCGCCGATACTCCCCGGGGAGTGGTCCCGCCCGCGTGCCTCCCCCGGCAGTGGCCGCCAACTCGCCCTCCCGTCCGACGAATCGCCCGCCCCGCGCCGGGTGTCTGGAACCGCATCCAGACACCCGTCCCGGAGGGAGACGTCACCGAACGGGCCGGCGCCCTGCACCTGTCGGTCACCGACGACGGCGCCGGCCCGCCCTCCGGGACCACGCCGGCTTTGGGCTCGTCGGCATCCGGGGGCGGGCCCGCAGCGTGGGCGGCTCCCCGGAGGCCGCCCCGCGCCCGGAAGGGGGCTTCGCGGTGCACGCCGTGCTCCCGGCCCAGGCCACCGACCGGGAGGAGGGCCGGTGATCCGGGTCCTGCTCGCCGACGACCAGACCCTGGTGCGGGCGGCGTTCGCGATGCTCGTGGAGTCCACCCCGGACATGGAGGTCGTCGGCCAGGCGGGCACCGGCCGCCAGGCCGTGGAGCTGGCCCGTGCCGAACGCGCCGACCTGGTGGTGATGGACATCCGCATGCCGGACTTCGACGGCATCGAGACGACCCGGCTGATCACCGCCGACGAGGACCTGGCCGGCGTGAAGGTGCTGGTGCTCACCACGTACGACACCGACGAGCACATCGTGGAGGCGCTGCGCGCCGGGGCCTCCGGCTTCCTGGTGAAGGACACCCGGCCCGTCGACCTGCTGGACGCCATCCGCACGGTCGCCGCGGGCGAGGCCCTGCCGTCGCCCGGCCCGGCCTCCCGGCTGATCGCCCGCCTGCTGCACAGCCTCTCCCTGCCGCCGACGGCCGGCCCCGAATGCCTGTCGGAGCGCGAGCGCGAGGTGCTGACGCTGGTGGCGCGGGGCCTGAACGACACCGAGATCGCCGAGGCCCTCGGCCTGAGCCCGCTGACCGCTAGGACGCACGTCAGCCGCATCATGGGCAAGCTCGGCGCGCGGGACCGGGCGCACCTGGTCATCGCCGCGTATGAGCCGAGGCTGGTGACGCCGGGGGCGGGTGAGCGTCCGGCCGGGACGAATCGGGCAGCATGGGACGCCCACCGTCCGACGACCAGTCAGGAAACCCCCCACCGATGAGACTTCTCGTCCGCGCCGCCCTGATCGCCGCCCTGGCCCTCCCCTCCACCTTCTCCCTCACGACTCCCGCATCGGCCGCCGTCTGCACCTCCGTGCCGTACGTCTCCGGCAAGGGCGGGTACGCCACCTACCGCATCCCCGCCGTCGTCACCACGGCCAGGGGGACCGTCCTGGCCTTCGCCGAGGGCCGGCGCGGCGGGAGCGGGGACAGCGGGGACATCGACGTGGTGCTGCGCCGCTCCACCGACGGCGGCTGCAGCTGGGGCCCGCTCGCGGTCGTCGCCGCCGGGAAGGGCGACACGCGCGGCAACCCGGCGCCCGTCGTGGACCCGAAGACCGGCGCGGTCGTGCTGCTGACCTCGTACAACGACGGCGCGGTGAGCGAGGCGCAGATCATGCGGGGCGAGGTGACGGCCGCGCAGGGGCGCCGGGTGTTCGTGCAGCGCAGCACGGACGACGGCGTCCGCTTCACCGCCCCGCGGGAGATCACGGCGTCGGTGAAGCGCCCCGGCTGGCGCTGGTACGCCACCGGCCCCGGCCACGCCGTCGCCCTCACCCGCGGCCCGCACGCCGGGCGCCTGGTGGTGCCCGCCAACCACTCCGCCGCCCCGCCGGCCGGCTCCTCCGACACCGGGGCGGAGCCCAAGTACTACGGCGGTCACGCGATCCTCAGCGACGACGGCGGGCAGACCTGGCGGCTCGGCTTCGTCGACGCCACCTACGACGGCGTCCACA
Organism: Streptomyces sp. NPDC046379; assembly: GCF_055587785.1. NCBI lineage: Bacteria > Bacillati > Actinomycetota > Actinomycetes > Kitasatosporales > Streptomycetaceae > Streptomyces > Streptomyces sp. NPDC046379. The sequence goes on along the minus strand of NZ_JBVJFP010000001.1, from coordinate 431,376 downwards.
ACGCCAACGAGAGCACCGCCGCCCAACTTAGCGACGGCAGGCTGTACTTCTCCGCCCGCGACCAGCACGGCACCAGCACCGGCAACCGCCTCGACAGCCACTCGGGCGACGATGGCGCCACCCTCGACCGCCCCTACGCCGTGCAGCCCACCCTCAACGACGTCCCCGCCGTCCAGGGGAGCGTCCTGCAGCCGCCCGGCCTCGTCGCCTCGCTGCTGTTCTCCGCGCCCTCGGTCCCCACCGAGCGCCGGTCCATGGCCGTGTGGCGCAGCAGCGACGCCGGGCGGACCTTCACCAGGGCGCTGACCCTGTCGGACCGGCGGGCCGCCTACTCGGACCTGGCGCAGGTGACGCGCAGCACGGTCGGCATCCTGTACGAGACGGGCGTGAACTCCCCCTACGAGACGATCGAGTACCGGCGGCTGGCGCTCGAGCAGCTCTCCCCGAGCCTCATCTGACGCCCGGTCCACAGCGGCCGTGGCGCCCCTACAGCAGCCCCGCCGCCGCCAGGTGCTTGCCCACCTCGGCCACCTCGTCCGCCGACAGCGGCACCTGGGGCTCCGCCGTGGCCGGGCAGTCGATGATCCCCCGCAGCCGCAGCGCCGCCTTGAACGCGCCCAGCGCCGACGAGCTGCCGCCCATCCGCGCGGGGGAGCCGACGCCGGTCAGGGCGAACAGGGCGCACAGCCGCTCCTGTTCGGCGCGCGCCCGCTGCCAGTCGCCGGCGCGGCACAGGCGGTCGAGGCGGACGTAGCCGTGCGGGTCGACGTTGGCGAGGCCCGGCACCGAGCCGTGGGCGCCGAGGGCGAGGGCCGCGTCGACGAGGACCTCCGAGCCGGTGAGGACGGCGAAGCCGGGCAGCGCGCGGGCGCCGGCCAGTACCTCGCGGAAGGGGCCCAGCTCGCCGCTGGAGTCCTTCAGCCCGGCCAGCACCCCGTCGGCGGCCAGCTCCAGCACCAGGGCGGCGGGGAGCTTGGTGCGGACGGCGACCGGGATGTCGTAGGCGAGGACCGGGACGGGACAGGCGGCGGCGACCAGGCGGTAGTGGCGGGCGATCTCGGCCGGGTGGGTGCGGGTGTAGAAGGGCGCGGTGACGACGACGGCGTCCGCGCCGGCCGCGGTCACCGCCCGGACGTGCTCCAGGACGCGCGGGGTCGTCATGTCGATCGCGCCGGCCAGCAGCGGCAGCCGGCCGCCCAGGTGACCGGCGACGGCCCGGACGACCGACTCGCGCTGCCGGTCCGTCAGATACGCCGCCTCCGACGTCGAGCCCAGCACGAACACGCCGGCCACCCCCGCGGACGTGACGTGATCGACCAGCCGGAGCAGCGAGCCGACGTCCACCTCGCCCTGCGCTGTCAGGGGCGTGCACAGGGGCGGGACGACGCCGGTCAGCGGGGCGGGGAGCGTCATGCGCCCGGCTCCTCGGAGCGCGGCCGGGCCTGGCCGACCAGGTCGCCGGTCGCCTCGTCCTCCCCGACCGGATGATGGCAGCGGAACCGGTGCCCCGGCGCCGACGCCTGTGCGAAGTCCGGCATCTCCCGCGCGCACACGGCGTCCGCCTTCCAGCAGCGCGTCCGGAACGGGCACCCGCTCGGCGGGCGGGTCGCCGAGGGGACGGGACCGGCCAGCGGGATCGGCTCGATGGGGTGCAGCAGGCCCGGCGTCGCCGAGAACAGGGCGCGGGTGTACGGGTGCCGGGCGCGGTCGGTGACCCGCCCGGCGGGGGACTCCTCCACGATCCGGCCGAGGTACATGGTGATCACCCGGTCGCTCATGCGGCGCACGGTCTGGATGTCGTGCGAGACGAACACCAGCGCCAGCCCGAGGCGTTCCTTCAGGTCGAGCAGCAGGTTCAGGATCTGGGCGCGCACCGACACGTCCAGCGCGCTCGTCGGCTCGTCCGCCACCACCAGCTCGGGGTCCAGGGCGAGGGCGCGGGCGATGGCCACGCGCTGGCGCTGGCCGCCGGACAGCTGTCCCGGCAGCCCGTCCGCGAGCGCCGCCGGCAGCCCGACCAGCGCCATCAACTCCCGTACCCGTTCCTCCCGTTGCGCGCGGGTGCCCCGGTCGTGCACGTCGAGCGGATCGCGCAGGATGCGGCGGACGGTCAGCCGGCGGTTCAGGGCGGTGGACGGGTCCTGGAAGATCATGCCGGTGCTGCCGCCGATCGCCGCGCGGCGGGCGGCGGGCGTCATGGTCCACACGTCGCGGCCCCGGAAGGCCACCGTCCCGGACGTCGGCCGCTCCACCCCGACCAGCACCTTGGCCAGCGTCGACTTGCCGCACCCCGACTCGCCCACCACGCCGACCGTCTCGCCGGGCGCGACGGCGAGGTCGGCGCCGGTGAGCGCGTACACCCTGTCCCGGTGGAACAGTCCGCCGCCGCGCGCCTTGTGGACGACGTGCGCGTCCCGCAGCTCGATCAGCGCGCCGGGCGGGCGCACCGGGGTCTCGGCGGGCTGTGACGGTGCGGTCATGACAGGACCTCGCTCTCCGCGTCGCCGTCGCCCACCAGCACGATCGCCGGGTGGTGGCAGGCCGCCGTGTGGGTGGGGGCGCCGGCCAGGACCGGGGTTGTCGTACGGCACACCGCGCTCGCCATCGGGCAGCGGTCCGCGAACCGGCAGCCCGCCGGGAAGTCGGCCGGGGACGGCACCGTGCCCTTGATCTGCGTCATGCGCTCCGCCGCCGACTCCAGCGACAGGACGCTGCCGAGCAGCCCGCGCGTGTAGTGGTGGGCCGGCGCCGCCACCAGGTCGGCGGTCACGCCCGTCTCCACGATCTGCCCGCCGTACATCACCGCCACCCGGTCGGTGACGTCCGCGACGAGCGCGAGGTCGTGGGAGACCAGGATCAGCGCGAAGCCCAGCTCGGCCCGCAGCTGCAGCAGCAGCTCCATGATCTGCGCCTGCACGGTCACGTCGAGGGCGGTCGTCGGCTCGTCGGCGACGATCAGGCCCGGCTCGCGGGACAGGGCCATGGCGATGAGCACGCGCTGGCGCTGGCCGCCGGAGAGTTCGTGCGGGTAGCTGCGCAGCGTGCGGCCGGGATCGAGGCCGACCAGGGCGAGCAGTTCGGCGGGGCTGCGCCGGCCGCCGCGCCGGACGACCTGCTTGAGCTGGGCGCGGATGGTCATCGCCGGGTTCAGGGAGGACAGGGCGTCCTGGTAGACCATCGCCATCTCGTGGCCGAGCAGCCTGCGCCGCGTCCGCGCCGGCTCGGCCGCCAGGTCCCGCCCGCGGAAGCGGACCTGGCCGCGCACCCGGGCGCCCTTGGGCTGCAGCCCCATGACGGTGAGCGCGGTCAGCGACTTCCCGCACCCCGACTCGCCCACCAGCCCCAGCACCTCGCCCGGGTGCACCTCGAAGCCGATGCCGTCCACGACGTCCACGCCCCCGTGCCGGCCCGGGAACCCGATGGCGAGGTTCTCCACCGCGAGCACCGGCGGCCCGGCCGGCCGGGGACGCGCCCGGCGCCGCAGCCGTTCGGCGGCCTCGGTCAGCCCCGGCAGCGGCACGACCCGCCCGCTGCCCGGCTCGGGCGTCTCCAGCCGGTCGCCCTTCCCGCCCCGCGCCTCCACGTCCCGCGCCGCCGGCGCCGCCCACGCGTCGGAGACGCCCTCGGACAGGATGTTCAGCGACAGCACGGTCACCAGCATCAGCAGCCCCGGGAACACGGTCGCCCACCAGCCGCCGGTGAGCACCATGTTCTTGCCGTCCGCGATCACGCTGCCCCAGGAGGGGTCCGGCGGTCTGACCCCCGCGCCGATGAACGACAGCGACGCCTCGAACACGATCGCCTCGGCCACCTGCACCGTGCAGAACACCAGCACGGGCGCGGCGCAGTTGACGGCCACGTGGCGCAGCACGATGTGCGGGGTGCGGGCGCCGATGACCCGCTCGGCGGTGACGTAGTCCTCGCCGTACTGGTCGAGCACGTTGGCGCGCACGACCCGGGCCACGGGCGGCGTGAACAGGAACGCGATGGCGCAGATCAGCACGGTGATCCCGCCACCGAACACCGCGACGAGCACCGCCGCCAGCGCGATCCCCGGGAACGCCATCACCACGTCCAGGCAGCGCATCAGCGTCTCGTCCACGGCCCGTCGCGAGGTCGCCGCAACGGCCCCGATCAGCGCGCCGGCCACCAGCGCCAGCGCCGTCGCCCCCAGCCCGATCGCCAGCGACCAGCGCGCCCCGTACATCAACCGGCTCAGGATGTCCCGGCCGAGGCTGTCCTGGCCCATCCAGTGCTCGGCGGAGGGGCGGCCCGTGCCGTCGACGGGCGGCAGCTGCTCCAGCGGGTCGTAGGGCGCGAGGAGCGGCGCGAACAGGGCGGCCAGCACCACCAGCGCCAGGAAGCCGAGGGCGATCCTCGACAGCGGCGGCAGCCGGCGCGGGCCGCGCAGCCGGACGCCGGGGCGGGACAGGGCCTCGGTGAGGCGGGTGCGCGAGAGCATCAGGCCGCTTCCCTCAGTCGCGGGTTGACCAGGAGGTAGAGGACGTCGATGACGAGGTTGACCACGACGAATCCGGCCGCGGTGGTGAGGACGACGCCCTGCACGACGGCCGGGTCGCCGTTCTTCACGGCGTCGATCATCAGCTTGCCCATGCCGGGCAGCGAGAAGATCGTCTCGATGACGACCGCGCCGCCGAGCAGATAGCCGACGCGCAGGCCGAGCACGGTGAGCGGGTTGACCAGCGCGTTGCGCAGCACGTTGCGGCCCACGACGACGTGCGGCGGCAGTCCGCTGCCGATCGCGGTGCGCACGTAGTCCTTGTCCAGCTCCTCGACCACGGCCGTGCGCACGATCCGGGTCAGCTGCGCGGCCACCGGCAGGGAGAGGGCCAGCGCCGGCAGGGTCATCGTCCACAGCCAGCCGGTGACCGAGTCGCGCGGGTTGATGTAGCCGCCGGTCGGGAACCGTCCGGCGTCCACGGCCAGGTACTGGATCATCAGCAGCGCCAGCCAGAAGCCCGGCGCGGCCACCCCGACCAGCGACACGACGCGGATGAACTGGTCCGCCGCCCGGTCCCGGAAGATCGCCGCGGTGACCCCGCCGAGCAGCGCCAGCACCACGGCGACGGTCAGGCCCAGGAAGGTGAGCTGGAGGGTGAGCGGCAGCGCGGTGGCGATCTGGTCGACCACCGCCTCCCGGGTGAGGGCGCTGGTGCCGAGGTCGCCGTGGAGCAGGTCGCCGACGAAGTGCAGATAGCGCAGCGGCAGCGGGTCGAGCAGCCCGTGCTCCTCGCGGAAGTCGTGGAGCTGCTCGGGGGTGGGGTTGGCGCCCTGGAAGAACGCGGACGCCGGGTCGACGTCCGAGAAGCGCATCACCAGGAACACGAACAGCACGATGCCGAGCATCAGCGGGACGAGCAGGAGGATGCGGCGGGCCAGGATCCTGACGACGGTGGTCACGGGCGACTCCCGGGGGTTTTCAGACCCACTTGGCCTGGAGCAGATTGATTCCGGGGTACGGCTGCGGCCTTATCCCGGCCAGCCGCCCGGGGTCCCAGGCCGTCATCAGCTCGTTGTGCACGACCGGGTAGAGCACGGCCTGTTCGGCGACGACGTCGACGCAGTCCTGGATCATCGCCCGCTTGCGGTCCGGGTCGCTCTCGCGCGTCGCCCGGTCCATCGCGGCGAACAGCCGCCGCGCGACCGGGTCGCCGGCCCAGCGGGCGTAGCCCATCCAGAGGTTGGCGGGTCCGTAGTTGTACCGCAGGATCAGATCGGCGTCGAGGCCGAACTGGTTGGGGTTGGAGGCGGCGGCCACCACCTGGAAGTCCCGCTTCTGGTCGAGCTTGGTGAAGACGGCCGTGGTCTCCTGCGGCGTCAGCGAGGTCTCCACGCCGACGGCGTCCCAGCCGGCCTTCACGGTCGGCAGGCAGTCCACGATCCAGCTGAGGTTGACGGCGAGGAGGTCGACCTCGAGCCGGCGGACCCCGGCCTCCTTCAGCAGCCGCCGGGCCCGGTCGGGGTCGTAGCCGTAGACGGTGCGCGCCCGCCGGTACGCCGGATTGCCCTCGTCAAGGAACGACGTCGCGGGTCGGCCGTGCCCCTTCAGGGCGACCTCGACGATCTGCTCGCGGTCGATGGCGTAGTGCAGCGCCTGCCGGACCCGTACGTCGCCGAAGGGCTCGTGCGCCGTGTTGAACAGCAGGAACAGGTTGTTCATCCCGGCCCCGCCGGCCACCGTCATTCCGTCCTCGCGCAGGTGGCCGATGTTGGCGTACGGAATGTTGTCCGAGATCTGCGCCCCCGCGCGGGCCCCGGAGACGCGGGCCACGCGGGAGGAGGCGTCCACGATCGACAGCCAGTTCATCCGGCGGAACGCGGGTGGCCGGGGGCCGTTGTAGCCGTCGTGTGCCTCGAAGACGGTGTTGGACTTCGGGTGGTGCGCGGTCTGCCGGTACGGCCCCGAGCCGACCGCCAGCCCTTTGATCGCCTCGTCCCAGGCGCCGGGGCGGGAGAAGACGTGCTTGGGCATCACCTTCGCCAGGGTGAGGCGGGCGAGCCCGTCCGGGAACGGGAACTTCAGGGCCAGCTCGACGGTCCGCCGGTCGATCCGGCGGACCCGCTCCAGCCAGCTCTCGAAGAAGCCCTTGCCGAGGGTCGGCACCTTCGGGTCGAGGAGCCGGTCGAAGACGAACACCACGTCGTCGGCGGTGACCGGCCTCCCGTCGTGGAAGGTGGCCCCCTCGCGGAGCGTGAACCGCCACAGCGTGCTGCGGTCCGGGTCCTCGGGCAGGGCGGTCGCCAGCGCGGGGTAGGGCTCGCGGGAGATGGGGTCGGTGTCGAGCAGCCCCTCGTAGATGTGGTGGTTGCCCGCCATGCAGAACGCGGACGCCGTCTGCGTCGGGTCCCAGCTGCCGTCGTTGCCGTACCCGATGACCGCGGTCAGCGTGCGCTCCCGCTCGCTGCCGCCGCCGACGTCGATGGTGGATTCCGGCCCCAGCGAACACGCCGTCAGGGCGGCCGGGGAGAGCCCGAGCGCCCCGGCGCACTTCAGCAGCGAGCGGCGGGGCACCGTCGGCGGCGTGTCGCGCACGGGGGCCTCCAGCGGGGGTGGGGGGGGGCGGAGGAACTGACGGGGCGGACGGGAGGGGCAAATGGTATGTAAAGTGGATCTTATATCTTCTGTCGGTCGGCGTGACCATAGGAGCGGCCGTCCGGGTGGTCAAGGGACGCCGTAGGGCGGGCGGGGCGGAGCGGGCGGATCCGGACAGGCCGGGGCGTGGGCGGTGGCCGGGTCGGGACCGGCCGGCGGCGTGCGGGCCCGGCGGTCGCCGGTACCTCAGCCGGTCCGGCTCGTTGGCCCTGGTGGCAGGTGACCGAGGGGTCCAGGGACCGGCAGGGAAGTTGACGAGAATGCACAGGACGTTCGGCAGCGATCGAGGGCTGCCGCTGACGGCGGCGCAGGCCGGTGTGTGGTACGGGCAGCAGATGGACCCGCACAGCCCTGCCTTCAACGCCGCCGAAGTGGTGGAGATCGACGGTCTGGTGGACGTGGGCCTGCTGGAGACGGCGCTGCGCCGCGTGCTCATCGAGGCGCAGTGCCTGCGCACCCGGTACGAGGCCGACGGGGACAGCGGCGCACGCCAGTTCGTGGAACCGCTGGACGACTGGACCCTGCCGGTGCTGGACCTGCGGACGGAGAGCGACCCCACGGCCGCCGCCCAGGTCTGGATGCGGGCGGAACTGGCCCGCCCGGCCGACCTCGGGCACGCCCGGACGTTCACCTTCGCGGTGCTGCGGACCGCACCGGAGCGCTTCCTGCTGTACGTCGGCATCCACCACATCACCGTGGACGGCTGGGGCCTGTCCATGATCATCCGACGGATCGCCGAGGTCTACACCGCGCTGGACGCCGACGAGCCCGTCCCGCCGAACCTCATGGGGCCCCTGACGAAGGCGCTCGACGACGAGGCCGCCTACCAGGTCTCCGAGCAGCTCGTCCGGGACCGGGCGTTCTGGGCGGAGCAGCTCGCCGACTGGCCCACCCGACCCGACTCGGCCCATGACGTGCCGAGGATTCCCCGCGACTTCGTCCGCGAGACCGACCACCTCGACGCCGCCGCGACCGACCGGCTGCGCGCCCTGGCCCGCCGGGCCCGCACCGGACTGCCGTCGCTCGCCATGGCCGCCCTCGCCCTGTACGTGCACCGGGCGAGCGGGCGTGACGAGGTCACGCTCGACCTCACGATGTCCGGACGCGGCGCCGCGTCGCGGGACGTGCCGCTGATGCTGGCCAACGTCCTGCCGCTGCGGCTGCGGCTGGACGGGCGGACCACCGTGGAGAGCCTGCTGCGCCACACCGTGGACCGGGCCAAGGGCGTTCTGCGCCACCAGCGCTACCCGGCCGGGCACCTGGCCCGCGAACTCAAGGTGACTCCGCACGCCCAGAACTCCCAGGAGTACCTGGGCGACTGGGGCATCAACATCATGACGTACGACCAGCGGCTGCGTTTCGGTCCCCACCCGGCCGTGCTGAACAACCTCTCCAACGGGCCGGTCACGGGCATGAGCGTCAACGTCTACGACCGGCCGGCCGACGGCTCGCTGCGCATCGACTTCCAGGCCGACCCCGGCCTCTACTCCGCCGCGGACACCGCCGCCCACCTGCACCGCTTCATGGCGCTGCTCGGCACACTGGCGGACGCCGAACCGGACTGCCCGGTCCACGACATCGACGTGCTCACGCCCGCGGAACGCGCGCGGATGCAGTCCCTCGCCCAGGGCCCCGAACGCCCCGTCCCGGCCGTGACGCTCCCCGAGCTGTTCCAGGCCCACGCCCGCCGCGCGCCCGGCACGACCGCCCTGGTCTGCGGTGACGCCGAGCTGACCGGCGGCGAACTGAACGCCCGCGCCAACCGGCTCGCACACCTGCTCGCCGACCGCGGCGCCGGACCCGAGACGTACGTGGCGCTGGCCCTGCCGCGCACGGCCGACTACGTCGTCGCCCTGCTGGCCGTGCTCAAGGCGGGTGCGGCCTGCGTCCCCCTGGACGTCGGGCACCCGGCCGAACGCCTGCGCACACTGCTTGCCGACGTCCGGCCGCTGTGCGTGCTCACCACGACCGCGGAGGCGGCACGCCTCGGCGCCGACGCCGGGACACTGGTGCTGGACGACGAGGCGACGCGGCACGACCTCGCCGGCCGCCCGGGGACCGACCCCGTGCGTCCGCCGCTCCCGCACCATCCGGCCTACGTCGCCTTCACCTCCGGCACCTCCGGACGGCCCAAGGGCGTGGTGGTCGAGCACCGCCATCTCACCAACCTCTTCTTCGACCACGAACGCGACCTGATCGCGCCCGCGGTCGCCGAGGCCGGCCGCCGGCTGCGCGCCGCGCTCACCGCGTCGTTCTCCTTCGACACCGCCTGGGAGGGCCCCCTCTTCCTCGCCGCGGGCCAGGAGGTGCACCTCGTCGAGGAGGATGTGCGGATGGACCCCGCCGCCCTCGTCGCCCGGGTCCGTGAGCGGCGCCTCGACTTCCTCGACGTCACCCCCTCATTCCTCCGTCAGCTGCTGGCCGCCGGACTGATCGAGGGCGACGGGCACCGCCCGCGGCTGGTGATGGTCGGCGGGGAGGCCATCGACGCCGAGCTGTGGCGGCGGCTGCGTTACTGCCCCGGCACGACCTTCCACAACTACTACGGCCCCACCGAGTGCACCGTCGACGCGGTCTACTGCCGCATCGACGGCCGCCACGACCGCCCCGTCATCGGCGGCCCCGGCCACAACGTCCGCGCCCACGTCCTGGACCGGGCCCTGCGGCCGGCGCCCCCGATGGCGCCGGGGGAGCTGTACCTGGGCGGCGACCAGGTCGCCCGCGGCTACCTGGGCCGACCGGCGCCGACCGCCGAGCGGTTCGTCGCCGACCCCTTCGGGCCGCCCGGCAGCCGGATGTACCGCACCGGCGACCTGGCCCGCTGGACGCACGACGGCGTCCTGGAGTACCTCGGCCGCGGGGACGACCAGGTCAAGGTCCGGGGCGTGCGCATCGAACTGCCGGAGATCGAGGCCGTCCTCGCCCGTCACCCCCGCATCGGCCACGCGGCGGTGGCCGTCGACGCGAGCGGACCGGACGCCCGCACCCTCACCGCCCACGTCGTGCCGGACGGCCCGGTCGAGATCGCGGAACTGCGGTCCTGGACGGCGACCCGGCTCCCCGCCGCCATGGTGCCGTCCGCCTTCGTCTTCCACGACGCCCTGCCCCTGACCGCCCACGGCAAGCTGGACCGCGCCGCCCTCCCCGCGGTCACGATCCGCCGGGCCCTCGCCGGAAGGCCGCCGCGCACGGGCCGGGAGCAGACGCTGTGCGCCCTGTTCGCCCAAGTCCTCGATGTGCCCGAGGTCGGCGTCGACGACGACTTCTTCACCCTGGGCGGCCACTCGCTGCCCGCCGCGCAGCTCGTCGCCCGCATCCGCACCGAACTGGGGATCACCCTCACCCTCGCCGCGGTCTACCAGGCCCCCACGGTCGCCGCCCTGGCCGCGCTCATCGAGGAGAACGACCAGCAGGACGCCTACCGACCGCTGCTGCCCCTGCGCGCCACGGGGACCCGCCCGCCGCTGTTCTGTCTCCACCCGGCGGGCGGCCTGGGCTGGTGTTACGCCCCTCTTCCCCGCCACCTGCCGACCGACGTCCCGGTGTACGCCCTCCAGGCCCGGGGCCTGCGCGAGGGGGACAAGCCGGCCGGCTCCTTCGATGAGGCGATCGCCGACTTCGTCGGGCACATCCGCTCCGTCCAGCCGACCGGCCCCTACCACCTGCTGGGCTGGTCCCTGGGCGGGGCGCTGGCCCACGCCGTCGCGGTCCGCCTCCAGGACGAGGGGGAACGCATCGGGCTGCTCGCCATGCTCGACTCACCGCCCATCGACCCGACGGGCGCAGGCGCACCCGCCGACGCCGAGGAACAGATCGTCCGCATTCTCCTCGGCGAGGCCGCCGACGGCCCGGAGCGGATGGGGGCGGCGCTGGTGGAGGACCACATGGCTGCCGCCGCCGCCATCATCCGCCACGCCGCCACCCTGCTGCCGACCTTCACCGAGCGGGTCTTCGACGGCGACCTGCTCTACTTCCACGCCACCCGCGGCAAACCCGCCACCGCCACCACCGCCCGCACCTGGCAGCCGTGGATCACCGGTCGCATCGTCTGCCACGACGTGGACTGCACCCACCACGCCATGGCGAAGGCCGAGAACATGGCGCTGGTGGGGAAGGTGCTCAGCGAACGTCTGACGCGGCAGAGCCCGGTCGGCTAGGGCGGCGACGCAGGTGAGCCCGGTCGGCTAGGGCAGCGTGGACATGTAGTGCGCGTCGTGGTCGGAGTCGTAGACGAGCTTCCCGGCCGCGTCGTAGCCCTTGATGTGCGGCGCCCTGGTGACCTGCCGGTCCAGTTCGCCCGCGGCGACGAACCAGCCGCCGTCCAGGGCCGCCTCACGCGTCTCGTCGCCGTAGGACACGGTCACCCGGGCGACGGACGCGTCCACCGTGCCGATGCTGCCCCAGCGGAAGGGGAGCTTCCAGTCGCCCCTGTCCAGGACGGACTGGGAGTACAGCCTGTGGGCGTTGACGTCGGGGACGACGGGGCGGTCCCCGGGCGCGCCCGCGCCCGCGCCGCCGGTGCTGACGTTGCGACCGGGAGCCTGTCCCTCCTTGACGGTGCAGATCAGCCGGACCGACTGCTGGTCCCGGACGGCGACGACGACGTGGCCGTCGCCGGGAGCGTTGCTGTCGCCGGTGCCGCGCATGGCGAGCAGGATGCGGTACTCCTCGGGCCGGCCCAGGCCCGACCCGCCGGAGACGCCGCCGTTCGGCTCGGCGGCGAGGCAGTCCTCGACGCCGGACCTGGCCTGTTCCAGGGTGACCCCGTCCAGGAGACGGCCGGGCGTGCCCGGGCCCTGCGCGCCGGTCGGCGTCGGGGTGGGCGACTGCGGGGCGGACGCCGTGACCGACGGGCGCGGGGCGGGCGACGCCGCCGGCTGCGCGCTCCCGCCGCCGGTCAGCGCGTACGCCCCGACGGGCGCGGCGGCCAGCGTCGCCAGCACCGCTCCGGCCGCCGCCGCCCGGCGCCGCCGCTGCCGCAGGCCCTCGTGCCGGATCGCCGGGAACGGCGCGGAGGACGGCCGGATGGCGAAGGCGTCGTCGGCGAGCAGCGACCGCAACTCCTCCTCGAAGCCGCAACCGCCCCCGTGCCGGTCCCCGTCACCGCCGACGCGCCCGTCGTGCTGTCCCTGTTCGTCGTTCATCTGCCGCTGCCTCCTCGCCCGGAAACCGAGCCACTGGGGCGGCGCACACCCATGACGTGCGCGAGCCCCGGATACGTACGCAACTTCGCCAGCCCTTTGGACGCCTGGCTCTTGACCGTGCCGGCCGAGCAGCCGAGCACCTCCGCGACCTCCGCCTCGGACAGGTCCTCCCAGTAGCGCATGACCACCACGGCCCGCTGCCTCGGCGGCAGCCCGGCCAGCGCGGTGAGCAGGGCGCTGCGTTCGTCCGCCCGCGACACGGCGTCGTCGTGCCCCGCCCGCTCCGGCGGCGACGCGGTCAGCGCCTCGGCGACCCGCCGCTTGCGGAAGCGGTCGCTGTTGCAGCTGACCAGCATCCGGCGGACGTAGGCCTCCGGGTTGTCACTGCGCGACACCCGCCGCCACGAGCGGTAGGCCTTCGCCAGCGCCGTCTGGGTCAGGTCCTCGGCGTGGTGCACGTCGCCGGTGAGCAGATAGGCGGTCCGGACGAGGTGGGACCACCGCGCTCGGACGAACTCCTGGAACTGGGCCTCTGATTCGGCCTGCATCAAGCACCCCCTCGCCCTCCAGACCACCTGTTGGGCGGGATCGGTTGCCCGGTGCCGCGTACGCCTCTGCGGGGGCCGTCAGGCGGAGGCGAGGTCCGTGACGAGGTCGAGGCGCGGGCCGTGCGGGCCCGGGCGCCAGCGTCCGCCCGCCAGTGGGACGAGGGCGACGTTGGGCGTGGGGCCGCGCGTCCAGTCGAGCGTTCCGGCGATGGTGGCGAGGCGGGTTGTGGCGAGGGCGTCGGCCACGGCGGCGCGGTCGGTGGGGTCGCTCGCGGTGGTGAGGGCGTGGTGGGCGGTCTCCACCAGGGCGTGGGCCAGGCCCAGGGGCTGGAGCCAGGACTCGCCGGTGTCGCGCCGGTAGGCGTCGGCGAGGGCGGGGCACGTGCTGCCGTCGAGGCTGGAGCGGTAGGGGTGTTCGGGGCTCCAGTAGACGAGCGTGGCCACGCGCGCGTCGGCGAGTTCGGCCTGCACGTCCGTGAGGGCGGTGGTGTGCGTCGGGGGATAGGTGAGCCAGCGCGAGCAGGTCATCAGCCGGGGCCGCATGCCCGCCTCGCGGGCCTGCCGGTGGAAGAGGGCCAGGTCGGCGGCGGTCGCCGCGCTGGTGATCACGTCGGCGCCGTGCTCGCGCATCCGGTCGATCTGAGGGGTGAAGTCCTCGGCGGGCTCGCGGTAGGGCCCGAGATCGACCAGGGTGTGCCCGCGCGCGGACGTCACCGGCGCGAAGCCGTAGCGCTCGTGGCGCAGCAGCCTGCCCTGGAGGTCGTCGTTCCACAGGCATCCGACGGTGGACCGGCCCTCGAACCGCTCCCACAGGGAGGCGAAGACGGCGGCGATGTCGTCCAGGCCCCAGGCGAAGTGGTACGTCCACCGGAAGCGGTGCGCCGGATCGGCGCCGCGCGCGTGGACGTACGCCTGCCAGGGGAACGTCGTCGACAGACACGGCACCCCTTCCCGCTCGCAGGCGTCGGCGACGGCGGGCAGCACCTGCGTCCCGGCCATGGTGAGGACGATGTGGGCCCCGTCCTCGCGGGCGAGGCCGCGCACGGCCTGCCGGGCCGCATCCGGGTCGGACCGGCTGTCCCGCACCACGACCGACACCTCGTACTCCCGGCCGCCGTTGCGCACGCGCCCCAGCCGGGGCCCGAGCGCGCGCAGCACGTACGACAACGGCTTCCCCAGCGGGGCCAGCCGCCCCGTCAGCGGCGCCACCACACCGACGCACAGCCGCGTCGAGGACATCTCCACCTGTACCGCCTGCTTTCTGTTCCTCGTCGTCACCACGGGAACCGGCGGGGCCGCACGGCGACCCGCCGGTTCCCGTCCCTGTGGGGCGCTCAGTGGCCGGAGCGCTCCACGGTGACGCAGGTGGTACGGCTCATGACGGAGACGGTCTCGTTGCCGCAGTTGTTGCTGTGCCCCGAGGCGTTTCGGGCGAACAGCAGGTTGGACAGCACGCCGCCGCTGGGGCCGGTCTCGTCACCGCCGCCCTTGTGGCCGTCCTCGGTCCGGCAGGTCCGCTCCTTGAGCACGGACAGCTTCCCCGTGCCGCACAGGTTGGCGTGCCCGGAGGAGTTCCGCCCGGACAGGTTCGACAGCACCCCGCCCGGCCCCGCGTCGCGGTCCCCGGAATGAGCCGAGGCGACCCCGGCCGGCACTCCCATGAGCAGCCCCGCCGTCAAGGCCGTCACGGTGATGCGTCGCATGGTCTTCATCAGTGCGTTTCCTCCGCTGTGTCGCTCCCGGCCCGGTCGGACCGGGCACTTGGGGTAACGACGCGGAGGGGGATCGGCATGGGGTTTTTGCGGTGAATCTTGGTGGAGTGGGCGATGTCTTGCCGAGGTGCCGGGCGAGGCCCGGTGCGAGTAGCTTCTTGACCCTCACACCGTGTCAGGCGGTCAGCTCGGAGACATCATGTTCACCATCGGAGACTTCGCCCGGCACGGCCGGACTGCTGCGACCGGCTCACGTCGACCCCGCCAGTGGCTACCGCCACTACACCGCTGCCCAACTCGCCCGCCTCAACCGGATCATCGCGCTCAAGGACCTCGGATTCACTCTCCAGCAGGTCCGGGACATCGTGGACGAGAAGGTCGGCGGAGTGCCCGGAAAACCGTGACGACTGGGTGACGGAACTGCAGGCGCCGGTGACCCGGGCCTGATCCCTCGTCCCCGGCCCTTCCGGTGAGCACGTTCGGGCAGTGGGAGACCGCTACGGCTTCCGCTGCCCGACTTCGGTCCGAGAGCCCGTTCTCCCGCCGCCTGGTCCTGCGCGGTTACGCCGTGACCCCGCCGACGAACGCCCGCCACGCGGCGCCGCCGATCACCAGCACGTCCCCGTCCGGGACCTTGCTGTCGCGCACCGGGACGACGCCGGGGACTCCGTCGGCGACTTCGAGGCAGTTGCCCCCGTTGCCATCGCTGTACGTGCTCTTGCGCCAGCGGGCCGCGCCGGGGAAGTCGGAGGCGACCTCGACGCAGTCGCCGCCGTTGCCGTCGCTGTAGCTGCTCTTGTGCCAGCTCGCGTTGGTCAGGTCGTACTCGCGCATCGTCTGTAGTCCTCCGCCGCCGACTCGATCAGGGCCAGGGACGCCTCCGGCGAAAGTGCGGCGGCCCTGAGTAGATCGTATGCCTGCTGGGCGTCCTTCACTACGGCCGGATCGTCCAGCAGGTTGCCCGAATACACGGCCTCTGTATAGGCGGTTGGCGGGGCGTCCTCGAACTCCATGAGCTTCAGCGATCCGGTCATGACGGCGTACGCCCCAGCCGTGTACGGCAGAACCTGCACCAGCACGACCCGCTCCCGCGCCAGCCGCGCCACATGGTCCAGCTGCTCCGCCATGACGGCCGGTCCGCCGACCGGCACGCGCAGCCCGTTCTCGTGCAGGATCGCCCAATACACGGGCTTTGTAGGGCCCTTGAGGATCTTGGCGCGGTCCATGCGGCCCGACACCTTCTTCTCGATCTCCTCGTCCGGTGCGAACGGGTTCATGGCGACCGTGATGGCCCGCGCATACCTCTCCGTCTGCAGGAGTCCCGGCACCAGCGCCGGTGCGAACTCGCAGATCTTCAACGCCAACGCCTCAAGCTCCGCCACCGCCGCGAAGTAATCCGCGAACCGGTGGTCGTCAATCAGCTTCTTGCACAACCGCTCGAAAATACCGTCGGTTTGCAGTACTACGTCAATCCGCTGGGCGATATCCAGCTGGGGCTTTCGAATCGCCTGCTCGAACTGGCCGATGTACGCGCCCGAGATGAAGACCCGCGCACCCAGCTCCACCTGCGTCAACCCCGCCTCCTCGCGGCGTCGTTTGAGTTCCGTGCCGAAGAACTCCCACGCTGCTTGTCGTGAACCGTTGGCCATGGCCAACCCCCTTGTCCTGCCAGGCACTTGTAGGCCGAAATGTCTTCCGAGTGTAGGGGCGGCGCGTCACGCTGGAGGCGGAAAGCGTGAAACCCGGAAAGTGAGGGGAATCAGGTGGAGGCAGGACACTCGGCGCGCTGCGTCGAAGAGGCGGAGGAAACCTTGAAGGAATTGCGGGCCGCGTTGGGAGAGGTCGGAATTACGCTGCCGTCGCTGGGGCTCGACCCGGTGAGTCTGGCGCGGCGGGCGCCCTGTCCGCTGGTGGAACTGGGGCGCTGCTCCGTCGAGACGGCGGCCCGGCTGGCGGCGGTGCTGCGGTGAGCGACGCGGAGACGCCGCCGGGACCGGTGGGCGGCGCACACGTACCGGGGGTCGGAGCGTACGTACCGGTGGTCGGGTCGTACGCGGTGGACACCCGTGACGGGCGCGTGGGTGTGGTGATGGGGAAGGAGGGGCCGTACGTCCAGTTACGGCCTTTCGGAGGCGGCCGGGAGTGGGACGCCGATCCCGAGGCGCTGCGGGCGGCCACCGCCATGGAGCGGCTGCGCGCGGCCACCGCGTACGAGAACGCCCGCAGCCGGGGCGAGGTCCCCTAGGGGTCCCGGGCGTAAGGAAGAATGGGCCGCATGAGTCTGTTCCGCGACGACGGCATCGTGCTGCGCACCCAGAAGCTGGGTGAGGCGGACCGGATCATCACCCTGCTCACGCGGGGTCACGGACGCGTACGCGCCGTGGCCCGCGGGGTGCGGCGGACCAAGTCGAAGTTCGGGGCCCGGCTGGAGCCGTTCTCCCATGTCGACGTGCAGTTCTTCGCGCGCGGCGGCGAGCTGGTCGGGCGCGGGCTGCCGCTGTGCACGCAGAGCGAGACCATCGCGCCGTACGGCGGCGGGATCGTCACCGATTACGCGCGGTACACCGCCGGGACGGCGATGCTGGAGACCGCCGAGCGGTTCACCGACCACGAGGGCGAGCCGGCCGTGCAGCAGTACCTGCTGCTGGTCGGCGCGCTGCGCACGCTCGCCCGCGGGGAGCACGCCCCGCACCTGGTCCTGGACGCGTTCCTGCTGCGGTCCCTCGCCGTCAACGGCTACGCCCCGAGCTTCGGCGACTGCGCGAAGTGCGGGATGCCGGGCCCGAACCGCTTCTTCTCGGTGGCGTCCGGCGGCTGCGTGTGCGCCGACTGCCGGGTGCCCGGGAGCGTCGTACCCTCGCCGCAGGCCCTGGAACTGCTCGCCGCGCTGCTTACGGGAGACTGGGAGACCGCGGACGGCTGCGAGCCGCGGTACGTCCGGGAGGGCAGCGGGCTGGTCTCCGCCTATCTGCACTGGCATCTGGAGCGAGGGCTGCGCTCCCTCCGGTATGTCGAGAAGACCTAGCGACACCTAGAGAACCAAGAGAACCAAGAGAGAGACGAGAAGCACATGGCCGTACGCGGGTTTCTGGGGCGTCAGCGCCGGGAGTACAGGACGCCGGAACCGCACCCGTCCGGCGCGCGGCCCCCGAAGCTGCCCGGGGAGCTGGTCCCGAACCATGTGGCGATCGTCATGGACGGCAACGGCCGCTGGGCCAAGCAGCGCGGGCTGCCGCGCACCGAGGGACACAAGGTCGGCGCCGAGCGGGTGCTCGACGTGCTCCAGGGCGGCATCGAGATGGGCGTCGGCGCGATCTCGCTGTACGCCTTCTCCACCGAGAACTGGAAGCGGTCGCCCGACGAGGTGCGCTTCCTGATGAACTTCAACCGCGACTTCATCCGCAAGACCCGCGACACCCTGGACGAACTGGGCGTGCGGGTGCGCTGGGTGGGGCGGATGCCCAAGCTGTGGAAGTCGGTCGCCAAGGAGCTCCAGGTCGCCCAGGAGCAGACCAAGGACAACGACCGGCTCACCCTGTACTTCTGCATGAACTACGGCGGCCGGGCCGAGATCGCCGACGCGGCGAAGGCCCTCGCCGAGGACGTGCGGGCGGGCCGGCTCGACCCGTCGAAGGTCGACGAGAAGACGTTCGCGCGCTATCTGTACTACCCGGACATGCCGGACGTGGACGTGTTCCTGCGGCCCAGCGGCGAGCAGCGCACCTCCAACTACTTGCTGTGGCAAAGCGCGTACGCAGAGCTGGTGTTCCAGGACATCCTGTGGCCGGACTTCGACCGCCGCGACCTGTGGCGCGCGTGCGTGGAGTTCGCCTCCCGCGACCGCCGCTTCGGCGGGGCGATCCCGAACGAGGAGCTGCTGGCCATGGAGGGCCGGCAGCAGTGACCCGGGCTCCGGGGGCGCGCCCGGCGCCCCCGGAGCCATCGGACGTCAGCCCTTGGCCGCGCACTCCGCGCAGGTGCCGAAGATCTCCACCGTGTGGGCGACGTTGACGTAGCCGTACTCGGCGGCGATGGCCTCCGCCCACTTCTCCACGGCAGGGCCCTCGACCTCGACCGCCTTGCCGCAGGTGCGGCACACCAGGTGGTGGTGGTGGTCGCCGGTGGAGCAGCGGCGGTAGACGGACTCGCCGTCCGAGGTGCGCAGGACGTCGACCTCGCCGGCCTCGGCGAGGGACTGGAGCGTGCGGTAGACCGTGGTGAGCCCGACGGCGTCGCCCTTGTGCTTGAGCATGTCGTGGAGCTCCTGCGCGCTGCGGAACTCGTCGACCTCTTCGAGGGCTGCCGCCACGGCGGCGCGCTGCCGTGTGGCGCGGCCCTTCACGGGCGGTCCAGCGGTCGTCACCGTTGCCTCCTGACGTCTGCTCTGCGCTTGCCGGGCCATTGTGCCAGCCGGGCCGGACACGTCAGGTGCCGATCTTGTCGCCGGACGGACGAGTGGCGGGAATCGTGCAGTCGCCGCGGTCGGCGTCGGCGGCCGTCGCCCGGGCCCGGCGGCGGGCCAGCGGGGCGGCCAGCACGGTCAGCACGCCGAACGCGCCGATGGTCAGCAGCACGATGGTCGCCCCGGGCGGAACGTCCTGGTAGTACGAGGTCACCGTGCCGCCGAGGGTCACCGCGACGCCGATGGCGACGGCGACGGCGAAGGTGGCGGCGAAGCTGCGGCCGATCTGCTGCGCCGCCGCGACCGGCACCACCATCAGCGCGCTGACCAGCAGCAGGCCCACCACGCGCATGGCGACCGTCACGGTCACCGCCGCCGTGATCGCCATGAGCAGGTTCAGCACCCGCACCGGCAGGCCCGTCACCCGCGCGAACTCCTCGTCCTGGCTGACCGCGAACAGCTGCCGGCGCAGCCCGACCGTGACCAGCATCACGAACGCGGCGAGCAGACAGATGGCCGTGACGTCGGATTCGGACACCGTCGACAGGGAGCCGAAGAGGTACGACGTCAGGTTGGCGTTGGAGCCGGTCGGGGCGAGGTTGATGAGCATCACACCGCCGGCCATGCCGCCGTAGAACAGCATGGCGAGGGCGATGTCGCCGCGGGTCCTGCCGTACCAGCGGATCAGCTCCATGAGGACCGCGCCGAGGACGGAGACCAGCGTCGCCGTCCACACCGGGGACCAGGACATCAGGAAGCCGAGGCCGACGCCGGTCATGGCGACGTGGCCGATGCCGTCGCCCATCAGGGCCTGGCGGCGCTGGACGAGGTAGACACCGATCGCGGGGGCCGTGATGCCGACGAGGACGGCCGCCAGCAGCGCCCGCTGCATGAAGGCGTAGTCGAGGAAGTCCATCAGCTCAGCAGTCCCGTGCGGATCGGTTCGGCGCCCGCGGGTGCGTGCGGGTGCACATGGTCGTGGCCGGGCAGCGCGTGCTGGCCGACCGCCTTCGGGGGCGGGCCGTCGTGCGTGACGCAGCCGTCGCGCAGGACCACCGCCCGGTCGATCAAGGGCTCCAGGGGGCCCAGTTCGTGCAGGACGAGCAGGACGGAGGCGCCCTGGGAGACCTGCCGGCGCAGGGTGTCCGCGAGGACCTCCTGGCTGGCCAGGTCGACGCCCGCCATCGGCTCGTCCATGATCAGCAGCTCGGGCTCGGAGGCGAGGGCGCGGGCGATCAGCACCCGCTGGTGCTGGCCGCCGGAGAGCGCGCCCACGGAGTCCTTGGCCCGGTCGGCCATGCCGACCAGCTCCAGGGCGGTGCGTACGGCGGCGTGGTCGGCCTTGCGCAGCACGCCGAAGCGGGCCCGCGACAGCCGCCCGGAGGAGACGACCTCGGTGACGGTGGCCGGGACGCCGCCCGCGGCGGTGGTGCGCTGCGGGACGTAGCCCACCCGCGCCCAGTCGCGGAACCGGCTCAGCGGGCTCCCGAACAGCTCGATCCCGCCGGAGGTCACCGGCACCTGGCCGATGACGGCGCGCACGGCCGTCGACTTGCCCGAGCCGTTCGCGCCGAGCAGCGCGACGACCTCGCCGCGGCGGACGGCGAGGTCGATGCCGCGCAGGACGGGGCGCGAGCCCAGTTCGGCGCGGACCCCGCGCAGGGATATGACGGGCTCGCTCACAATCGCCTCCAAAGAGCGCTCGGTCGGCGCCGAAGCGGTCACTTGGCGCCGAGGGCGGTGCGCAGCGCCTCCAGGTTGGCGTCCATGACCTGGAAGTAGTCGTCGCCCTCGGACTTGTCGGTGATGCCCTCCAGCGGGTCCAGGACGTCGGTCTTCAGGCCGGCGTCCTTGGCGAGGGTCTTCGCCGTCTTGTCCGATACCAGTGTCTCGTAGAAGACGGTGGTGACGCCGTCGGCCTTCGCCTCGGTCTGCAGCTCCTTGATCCGGGCGGGGCTCGGCTCGCTCTCCGGGTCGAGGCCGGAGATGGCCTCCTGGGTGAGGCCGTAGCGCTCGGCGAGGTAGGTGAAGGCGGCGTGGTTGGTGAAGAAGACCTTGGTCTCGGTGTTCTTCAGGCCCTCGGCGAACCGCGTGTTCAGGTCGTCGAGCTTGCCGGTCAGCTCCTCGGCGTTCTTGCGGTAGTCGGCCGCGTGGTCGGGGTCGGCCTTCGCGAAGGCCTCGGCGACGCCCTCGGCGACCTCGGCGTACTTGACCGGGTCGAGCCAGACGTGCGGGTCGCGGGCGTGCTCCTCCTCCTCGGCGTGCTCCTCCCCGGAGGACTCCTCGGCGTGCTCCTCCTCGCCCTCGTGGCTGTGCTCCACGTCGCCGTGGTCCTCCAGCGAGGTGAGGGTGGCCGCGTCGATCTTCGTCTCGACGCCGGACTGGTCGACCGCCTCGTCCACGGCGGGCTGGAGGCTCTTGAGGTAGAGCACCGCGTCGGCCTCGCCGAGCTGGGCGGTCTGCCGGGTGCTCAGCTCCAGGTCGTGGGGCTCCTGACCGGGGGCGGTCAGGGTGGTGACGTTCACGTGCTCCCCGCCGATCCGCTCGGCGAGGAACTGCATCGGGTAGAACGACGCGACGACGTCGAACTTGTCGGTGTTCCCGGCGTTGCCCGCCGCCGCGCTGTCGTCGGAGCAGGCGGAAAGGGTCCCGAGACCGAGGGTGACGGCCGCGGCGACCGCTATGGCGGATATGTGGTGTCGTCGTACGTTCATGACTCCCATTTTCAACAAATATGGAAACCGTTGTCAACAAGCGTCGGGACGGGGGCCGATTTGGTCGAGGGGCAGGCCGCGCCGGTAACCTGAATCATTCGCTGGAAGCGTCTCGCTTCGCCCGCCCGTCCCCCGACCACCACCCCCCATCGAGGCGCTACGCGCCGCACTTGTCAGTCATCGTCGTCGTAATGAAGAGAGCACCGTGGCCGCCGACAAGATCGACACCATCGTCAGCCTGAGCAAGCGCCGTGGCTTCGTTTTTCCCTGCAGTGAGATCTACGGCGGCCAGCGCGCCGCCTGGGACTACGGGCCGCTCGGTGTCGAGCTGAAGGAGAACCTCAAGCGCCAGTGGTGGCGCTACATGGTGACGTCGCGCGAGGACGTCGTCGGCATCGACTCGTCCGTGATCCTGGCCCCCGAGGTCTGGGTCGCCTCCGGCCACGTCGCCACGTTCACCGACCCGCTCACCGAGTGCACCTCCTGTCACAAGCGGTTCCGCGCGGACCACCTGGAGGAGGCCTACGAGGAGAAGAAGGGCCACGCCCCGGAGAACGGCCTCGCCGACCTCAACTGCCCCAACTGCGGCAACAAGGGCACCTTCACCGAGCCCAAGCAGTTCTCCGGCCTGCTGTCGACCCACCTCGGCCCGACCCAGGACTCCGGCTCCATCGCCTACCTGCGCCCCGAGACCGCCCAGGGCATCTTCACCAACTTCGCCCAGGTGCAGACCACTTCGCGCCGCAAGCCGCCGTTCGGCATCGCCCAGATGGGCAAGTCCTTCCGCAACGAGATCACGCCCGGCAACTTCATCTTCCGCACCCGCGAGTTCGAGCAGATGGAGATGGAGTTCTTCGTCAAGCCGGGCGAGGACGAGAAGTGGCAGGAGTACTGGATGGAGCAGCGCTGGAACTGGTACACCGGCCTCGGCATGCGTGAAGAGAACATGCGGTGGTACGAGCACCCGCAGGAGAAGCTCTCCCACTACTCCAAGCGCACCGCCGACATCGAGTACCGCTTCCAGTTCGGCGGCAGCGAGTGGGGCGAGCTGGAGGGCGTCGCCAACCGCACCGACTACGACCTCGGCGCCCACTCCAAGGCCTCCGGCCAGGACCTCTCCTACTTCGACCAGGAGGCCGGCGAGCGCTGGACGCCGTACGTCATCGAGCCGGCGGCCGGTGTCGGCCGCGCGATGCTGGCGTTCCTGCTCGACGCCTACGTCGAGGACGAGGCGCCCAACGCCAAGGGCAAGATGGAGAAGCGCACCGTACTGCGCCTCGACCACCGCCTGGCCCCGGTGAAGGTCGCGGTCCTGCCGCTGTCCCGCAACCCCGAGCTGTCCCCGAAGGCCAAGGGCCTCGCCCAGACGCTGCGGCAGAACTGGAACATCGAGTTCGACGACGCCGGCGCGATCGGCCGCCGCTACCGCCGCCAGGACGAGATCGGCACGCCGTTCTGCGTCACCGTCGACTTCGACACCCTGGACGACAACGCGGTGACCGTGCGCGAGCGCGACACCATGAAGCAGGAGCGGGTGTCGCTGGACCAGATCGAGGGCTACCTCGCGTCGCGGCTGGTCGGCTGCTAGACGCGCACGCGCGAAAGCCCCCGGTGCGGCCCCTCGTGGGCGGCGCCGGGGGCTTCCCCGTGTCCCGTCGAGGCCGCCGAGCCGCCGGCCCCGCCGTCACCGCCCGCGCGTCCTCCACGCCACCGGGCGCCGCCACGACCCCGGCGGCTACGCCCGGGACCGGACCAGCCCGGCGCCGACGCGGAGTTCGAGCCGGTCGTGGAGCCGGTCGTGGAGCCGGTGGTGCGGGGCCTGCGGGGCTGACGCGCCGGGTGACCGGCGAGCCGCCGGCCGTCCCCTAACCGCCCGCCGGGTCCACCGTCGCCTGGTGCGCCTGAGCCAGGTGCTCCTGGGCCTTCAGCCACGGCAGGAACTGCGCGCCCCGGCGCCAGCCGCAGGTGTCGCAGCTGATCGTGCGCTGCACCCCCGTGCGCCGCACCCGGACCACGTGCTCCCGGCCGTGCTGGTCCCAGCGGCTGACCTTGCTCGTGTCGTTCCCCGTCATCGACCCCTCCAGCGTCCTGCCGCCCCGCACACAGGCGCGTGCCCCCAGGAGTGTGCAGCAACCACGAGACCGACGGGAGGCCGGGGCGGGAACGGGGTGCCGGGCACCGCGGTCCGTGCGGGACAATGGAGGAATGTCCATGCCCACCACGCCCCTGCGCATCGGCCCGCACACCGTCCAGCCGCCCGTCGTCCTGGCCCCCATGGCCGGGATCACCAACGCGCCCTTCCGCACCCTGTGCCGGGAGTTCAGCGGAGGCAAGGGGCTGTTCGTCAGTGAGATGATCACCACCAGGGCGCTGGTCGAGCGCAACGAGAAGACGATGCAGCTGATCCGCTTCGACGCGAGCGAGCGCCCGCGGTCGATCCAGCTGTACGGCGTGGACCCGGCGACCGTCGGCAAGGCCGTCCGCATGATCGCGGAGGAGGACCTCGCCGACCACATCGACCTCAACTTCGGCTGCCCCGTGCCCAAGGTCACCCGCAAGGGCGGCGGCTCGGCGCTGCCGTTCAAGCGGAACCTGCTGCGCGCCATCCTGCGCGAGGCCGTCGCCGGGGCCGGGGACCTGCCGGTCACCATGAAGATGCGCAAGGGCATCGACGACGACCACATCACCTACCTCGACGCCGGCCGCATCGCCGTCGAGGAGGGCGTCACCGCCATCGCCCTGCACGGCCGCACCGCCGCCCAGCACTACGGCGGCACCGCCGACTGGGACGCCATCGCCCGGCTCAAGGAACACGTCCCGGAGATCCCCGTGCTCGGCAACGGCGACATCTGGTCGGCCGGGGACGCGCTGCGGATGGTGCGCGAGACCGGCTGCGACGGCGTCGTCGTCGGACGCGGCTGCCTGGGCCGGCCGTGGCTGTTCGCCGACCTGGTCGCCGCGTTCGAGGGGCGCGCCGACGACGTCGCGCGGCCGTCGCTGCGGGAGGTCGCCGACGTGATGGTGCGGCACGCCGCGCTGCTCGGCGAGTGGATCGGCGACGAGTCCAAGGGCGTCGTGGACTTCCGCAAGCACGTCGCCTGGTACCTCAAGGGCTTCGCGGTCGGCTCCGAGATGCGCAAGCGGCTCGCGGTGACCTCGTCGCCGGCGGAGCTGCGGTCCGGGCTGGACGAGCTGGACCTCGACCAGCCGTGGCCGGCCGGCGCCGAGGGGCCCCGCGGCCGTACCTCCGGCAACAACCGGGTCGTGCTGCCCGACGGCTGGCTGAAGGACCCGTACGACTGCGCGGGCGTCGGCGAGGACGCCGAGCTGGACACCTCCGGCGGCTGAACGGGTCGGTCATGCTGGCGGGGCCGATCATGCCGATTGGGCCGATCAGTCCTTCGCCGGGTGCGGGGCGGAGCCGTACGCCGTCAGGAAGCGGTCGCGGAAGTCGCTCATCCGCCACACCGGGGCGCCGCCCGCGATCAGGCCCTCCGTCCAGCGCCAGCCGTCGATCCGGTCCAGCACCTCCGGGTCCCCGGCGACGACGGACACCGGCACGTCCCGGCTCGCGCCCCGGCCGCTGACCCGGGCGATGGGCTGGTGGTCGCCGGCGGCGGGCCCGGGGGCGGGCCGGCCGTCGGCGCCGTGCTCGGCGAGGGTGTCGGCGGCGCCGGCCGGCGGGGGCGGGGCCGAGCCTGCGGGTGAGGAGAGGGGCACGGGCACCCGGTGCCGCTTCCGGGTGCCCGTGTCGTGCCCGTCGCCCTGCCGGTGGTGCGCCCCTTCGGCTGCGTGAGCCGGGCCACCGGACGGGCTTGGGCACGTATGGGGGGCGCCGGGACGGGTGCGCCGTCCCGGGTGCCGTCGTGGCTCGCCGGCGTCGGCGGGCAGCACGCCCCGTCAGCTGCCGTGAGCCGGGCCGTCGGCCGGGCGCGGCACGCGTGCGTGCCGAGGGCGCCGGGACGGGCGCCCGCCCCGGCACCGGCGCCGCGTCCCTGGACCGCCCGCCGCCGGAGGCCCTACGCTCCGCCCACCGCCGTCAGCAGCGCCAGCGGGGCCGCCGCCGAGCGGGACTCGCGGACGCAGGCGTGCGGGTAGGGGACCGGTTCCGCGTGGTGGGTGCGGCCGTAGCCCGCCAGGACCTCCGGGAGGCGGTGGCCGGTGGCGGTGGCCGCGTCGACCAGGCCGTGCGCGATCGTGCGGGCCTCGTCGTGCAGGCCGTAGCGGGCCAGGCCCAGGGCGATCAGGGCGTTGTCGTGCGGCCAGACCGAGCCGCGGTGGTACGACAGCGGGTGGTACGCCGGCTGGCCGGCCGCCAGCGTGCGCACGCCCCACCCGGAGAAGAAGTCCGGCTCCAGCAGCCGCCGCCCGACCGCCTCGCCGTACTCCTTGTCCAGCAGCCCCGACCACAGCAGATGCCCGGCGTCGGAGGCCAGCGCGTCCAGGCGGCGGCCCTCGCCGTCCAGGGCCAGCGCCGGGAAGGACCGGTCGTCCATCCAGAAGTCCCGCTGGAACCGGTCCCGCAGATCGCCCGCCGCCTGCTCCAGCAGTGCCGCGTACACCTCGTCCTCCCACACCGTGCGGGCCACCAGCGCGGTGCGGCGCAGGGCGTCGTAGGCATACCCCTGCGCGCCCGCCGCCGTGACCGGGCCGCTCGCCCGGCTGCCGTCGGCGGCGCAGATGGCGCCGGGGGAGTCCTTCCAGTTCTGGTTGGCCAGACCGCCCCGGTCGGCGCGGTAGACCAGGTAGCCGCGCGAGGTCAGGCCGCCGTGGTCGAGCATCCAGCCGACCGCCGCGCGGGCGTGCGGCTCCAGCCGGCGGGCCAGCGCGGTGTCCCCGGTCTGCTCGACGTACGCGCCGAGCAGGACGAGGAAGAGGGGCGTGGCGTCGACCGAGCCGTAGTAGCGGCCGTAGGGCACCTGCCCGAAGTGCGCCAGCTCGCCGTGGCGCACCTCGTGCACGATCTTGCCGGGCTGGGCGACCGACTCCGCGTGCGCGCCGGTCGCCTGGGTGGCGGCGAGCGCGGGGAGCGTGGCCGCGGCGAGCTGGGGGCGGTAGGGCAGTGCGAACAGGGAAGTGAGCAGGGCGTCGCGGCCGAGCAGGGTGAGGAACCAGGGCGCGCCGGCCGCGGGCACGCGCAGCTCCTCGCCGTCCGGCCCGGTCGCCGGGATCTGGAGGGCGGCGAGGTCGGCGAGGCCGCGCGCGCAGGCGGCGGCCAGCTCCGGCCAGCCGGTGGGGAAGGCGACGCCCTCCACGAACCGGCCCTCCTTCTCCAGGAGCTGCTCGTTGACCGAGGCCGGGGAGCGGGGCACGCGCAGCGCCCGCTTCTCGCCGTGCGGCCGGGCGATGGCGCGCAGCACCAGCTCGGCCGTGCCGTGCGGCTCCAGTTCCAGCTTCCACACCAGGCGGCGGGCGCCGGTGCCGGTCTCCTCGACGGCGTCCGGCGAGGGCTCCGCGGTGACCGTCGTACAGGAGCGCCACTCGCCGCGCTGGTAGACGAACTCGATGCCGTGGTCGAGGACCTGGCGGCGGCGGACCGCGCCGGTCTTGGCGTAGGTGCGGTGGTCGGAGCGCAGCTCGAACTGGTCGGCGAAGTCGGCGTCGACGGTGAGCGCGAGCCGGACCGTGAGGGGCACCGGACGGTTGGCGGCCACCCGCAGCGACTCCACGAACGACCCGTCGCCGACGGCCTGCTCACGGAAGACCGTGCAGGCGGGCGGCTCCTGACGGCCGCCGCGCGGGACGAGCACGCAGCGGGCGGTGTCCCCGTCGGCGACGGGGGTGAGGGTCTCGGGCACCGCGCCGTCGATGGTGAGCTGCCAGCGGCTCAGATGGCGGGCGTCGCGGACGAACAGCCCGTCCGGCAGTCCGCCGGGCCGGACCGCGCCGCCGGTGCGCACACCGCTGATGTCACCGCTGTCTCCCACGGCGACGAACGTGCCCGAGTGCACGAGCAGATGCTGCCGGTCCGTCATCCCAGGTCCCCTCCCTCTCCCTTGTCTCCCGCGCCGTTTCCCGGGCCGAGTGCCGCGCCGTTTCCGCAGCCGCTTGCCGTGCTGCTTCCCGAGCCGCTTGCCGCGCCGTTGCCCGTGCCGCCTTCCGCGCCGCCGAACGCGGGTGCGCCGATCGCCGTGCCGTGGCCCTCGGCGGGCCGGTCGTGGAGCAGGTCCAGGGTGAGCGCGGCCGTCCAGCTGAAGCCGGTCGCCCCGCACGCCTCGCCGGTGTACGGGTCGACGTACTCGGCGAAACCGGTGGCGACGGCGGTGTCCAGCAGCGCCGTGCGCAGGGCCTCGGCGCGCTCCCGCTCGCCGTGCACCCACAGGCCGCGCTCCACCAGCCAGCCGGTGTTGAACCAGGCGGGCCCGCGCCAGTAGCGGTGCGGGTCGAAGGCCTCGCCGAGCAGGTCGTAGCTGGGCACCAGCCGGGTGGTGGAGCCGAGCCCGAAGTGCGGCCCGCCGAGCGCGCGGACCAGGGCGGCGGCGACCGCGCGGGGCAGGGCGGGCAGCAGCAGCGGGACCAGGCCGGACACGCCGCGCTCGCGGATGACGTTCCCGCCGCGCACGTCCCGGCAGAAGAACATGCCCTCCGCCGGGTCCCACAGCCGCTCGATCAGCGCGCCCGTCAGCCGCTCGGCGCGGGCCTGCCGGGCCGTGCCGGACGCGCCCAGCTCGCGGGCGATCCGGGCCAGGGCCGACTCGGAGGCGATGAGCAGCGCGTTGAACGCCGGGTCCTCCACGGCGAAGTCGCCGCTCCCGTCGGCGTAGCCGCCGTCGCGGTAGTCGGCCGCGAGCCGCACGTACCGCCCGTAGTCGAGGTCGGTGGGCCGGTCCTCGGGCGCGCCGTGGTCGAGGTCGGCGCGGCGGAAGGAGCGCGCCGGGGCCGGGGTGATCCGGGCGAGCGGGGCGTCCCAGCAGGGGCTGTTGTCCATGCCCTGCTCCCAGGGGTGGACCACGGAGGCGAGCCCGCCGCCGCCCAGGTCCCGGCGGTGCAGCAGATAGCGGTGCCAGGCGGCGAGACGCGGGTAGACGCGCGCCAGGAAGCCGCGGGCCCGGGACAGGCCGGGGTCGGCGCAGTGCACCAGCCAGGCCGCCAGCGCGTGCACCGGCGGCTGAACGATCCCGGACGTCTCCACCGCGCGCGGGGCGCCGGCGGCGTGGCCCGCGGTGGAGGAGCGCCAGAAGTCGGGGCTCGGGAAGTAGGCGTCGAGCGGCACGGAGGGGTTGAAGACGATGTGCGGGATCCGGCCGTCCGCCCACTGCGCGGACAGCAGCGTCTCCAGCTCGGTCTGTGCGCGTAACGGCGACAGATGGCGCAGGCCGATCGCGATGAACGCGGAGTCCCAGGACCACTGGTGCGGATACAGGCCGCGCGAGGGGACGGTGGACGTTCCGGTCCAGTTGCCCTCCAGCACGCGGGCGGCGCTGAGGTGCGGTGTTTCGGCCGATGCGCCGGGATCGTATGCAACGGGGGCCGTGTCGGTTGCCCGGCCCGGTCCGGGCAAGGAAGGTGATGTTGTGGTGCGTGCGGGTTCCGTGCGCTCGGCTGATGCGGAGCGGTGGGCGGTGAGTTGGGTCGAGCGGTCCACGCGTGGCTCCCCGAAGACGTCCGGCCGACCAGTTCGGCTGGGGCTACCGTAGGGTTACGTCTATTTAACACGCAAAACTCAATATGTAATGCAAACTTGAGAAACACAAGGGGGTGTGCATGACCGGAACCGGAAGAGCGGGCTCCGTCGCCAGCGGCAGGAGCGGACGGGGCGCGGGACCCGCCGCCGGGCCCGGCGGCGGCCGGAGCGGCGGTCAGGCCAGCGCCGGTGACCTGCTCCAGCTCGTACGCAGCGGCCGTGCGACCACACGGGGCGCGCTTCAGCAGGCCACCGGGCTGTCCCGGGCCACCGTCGGGCAGCGGCTGGACCGGCTGTTCCGCGCGGGCTGGCTGCGCGAGGGCGCGGGCGGCCCGGTCGACTCCCCGCTGGGCGGCCGGCCCTCCATCACCCTGGAGTTCGACACCGACCACGCGGTGGTCCTCGCCGCCGACCTCGACACCCGGCATGCGCGCGCGGCCGTGCTGTCGCTCAGCGGCGAGATACTCGCCGAGCACGGCGGCACGCTCGTCGTCGAGGACGGCCCCGAGCACGTCCTGGGCGAACTGGGGCGCTGGTTCGCCGAGCTGCTGGAGAAGGCGGGGCACGCGCCGCAGGAGGTGTGCGGCGTCGGGCTCGCCGTGCCGGGCCCCGTCGACACCGGCACCGGGCGCGTGGTGCAGCCGCCGATGATGCCCGGCTGGGACGGCTACGACATACGGGGCCGGCTGGCCAGGGCGGTCGGCGACCACGCCGGCGCCCCGTCCGTGCCGGTCCTCGTGGACAACGACGCCAACCTGATGGCGTACGGGGAGCAGCGCACCGGCCACCCCGACTGCTCGGCGTTCGTGCTGGTCAAGGTCTCCACCGGCATAGGCGCCGGCGTCGTGGTCGACGGCTCGGTGTACCGGGGCGTCGACGGCGGCGCCGGGGACATCGGCCACATCCGGGTGCCGGAAGGCGCCGACGCGCTGTGCCGGTGCGGGGCCTACGGCTGCCTGGCGGCCGTCGCCAGCGGGGGAGCGGTGGCCCGGCGGCTGGCCGAGGCGGGGGTGCGGGCGGCGTCCGGCTCGGACGTGCGGGACCTGCTCGCGGCCGGGCACCCGGAGGCCATGGGGCTGGCCCGGGAGGCGGGGCGCCGGGTGGGTGACGTGCTGGCGACGGTCGTGACGCTGCTGAACCCCGGCGTGCTGATGATCGCGGGGGACCTGGCCGGCACGCCCTTCCTGACCGGCGTTCGGGAACTGCTGTACCAGCGGGCGCTGCCCCGCTCCACCGCCCGGCTCGAGGTGGTGACCTCGCGGCTCGGGGAGCGGGCGGGGCTCATCGGGGCGGGCGCGCTGGTGGTGGAGCACCTGTACGCGCCGGAGCGGGTGGAGGAGCGGCTGCGGGCGCTGGGGGTGTGACGACGGGCGGGACCGGCGCCGGTGGGCGTGACGGGTGGGTTTCCCCTCCATGAGGCGTCCGCGGCGGCGTCCGCATGGTGAAATCCCGCGGGGTGTGGAAGCGTGATTCTCGCCACCCCTGATGAGGGTTGCGCTCAGATGAGCGATTCCCGGGCGACTGCACTTTCTCAAGGGGTGGCACTGAGTGCCACCCCTTGATCGTTCATCGAGCGAAATCAGACGTGCCGACAGGTGCTCATCTGAGCGATTCGACCGCTCCCCGTGCGCAGTCGCCTTCAAGAAGTGAACACACGCCCGGTCGGCGACCCTTTCGCCCGTGACTTTCGATCCGCTGGCGGACCTCTGGTTACGGGCGCATGACACGCAAGTGGACGTACCCAGGCGCCTTTGATCTGGGTATGTTCCTCGCCGTCAGGGCAGCCACCGCGTCCTCGAGGAGTCGAGACCCGTGTCGGAAAACAAAGAGCGTGAGGGCGTGAAGTTCGTTTACGACTTCACCGAGGGAAACAAGGACCTCAAGGACCTCCTCGGCGGCAAGGGCGCGAACCTCGCCGAGATGACCAACCTCGGCCTCCCCGTCCCTCCGGGGTTCACCATCACCACCGAGGCATGCAAGGTCTACCTCGACAGCGGCGAGGAGCCGGCGGCACTGCGTGACGAGGTGAGTGCGCACCTCGAAGCGCTGGAGCAGCGCATGGGCAAGAAGCTCGGCCAGGCCGACGACCCCCTCCTCGTGTCGGTCCGCTCCGGCGCCAAGTTCTCCATGCCCGGCATGATGGACACCGTCCTCAACATCGGGCTCTCCGACAGGTCCGTGCAGGGCCTCGCCCGGCAGGCCGGCGACGACAGGTTCGCCTGGGACTCCTACCGCCGCCTCATCCAGATGTTCGGCAAGACCGTCCTCGGCGTCGACGGCGACCTCTTCGAGGACGCGCTGGAGCAGGCCAAACGGGCCAAGAAGGTCACGGTCGACACCGAACTGGAGGCCGCGGACCTGAAGAAGCTGGTCGCCAGGTTCAAGAAGATCGTCAAGACGGAGGCCGGGCGGGACTTCCCGCAGGACCCGCGCGAGCAGATGGACCTCGCCATCAAGGCCGTCTTCGACTCCTGGAACGGCGACCGCGCCAAGCTCTACCGCCGCCAGGAGCGCATCCCGCACGACCTGGGCACGGCCGTCAACGTCTGCTCCATGGTCTTCGGCAACCTCGGCCCCGACTCCGGCACCGGCGTCGCCTTCACCCGCGACCCCGCCTCCGGCCACCAGGGCGTGTACGGCGACTACCTGCAGAACGCCCAGGGCGAGGACGTCGTGGCGGGCATCCGCAACACCGTCCCGCTGGCGGAGCTGGAGCGCATCGACAAGAAGTCGTACGACCAGCTGATGCAGATCATGGAGACGCTGGAGAACCACTACAAGGACCTCTGCGACATCGAGTTCACCATCGAGCGCGGTCGGCTGTGGATGCTCCAGACCCGCGTCGGCAAGCGCACCGCGGGCGCGGCCTTCCGCATTGCCACCCAGCTGGTCGACCAGGGCCTGATCGACGAGGCCGAGGCGCTCCAGCGGGTCAACGGCGCCCAGCTCGCCCAGCTGATGTTCCCCCGCTTCGACGAGAACGCCAAGGTCGAGCAGGCCGGCCGGGGCATCGCCGCCTCGCCCGGCGCGGCGGTCGGCAAGGCGGTCTTCGACTCCTACACCGCCGTCAAGTGGTCCCGCTCCGGCGAGAAGGTCATCCTGATCCGCCGCGAGACCAACCCGGACGACCTGGACGGCATGATCGCCGCCGAGGGCATCCTGACCTCGCGCGGGGGCAAGACCTCGCACGCCGCCGTCGTCGCCCGCGGCATGGGCAAGACCTGCGTGTGCGGCGCCGAGGAGCTGGAGGTCGACACCAAGCGGCGGCGGATGACCGTACCCGGCGGGCACGTCGTGGAGGAGGGCGACGTCATCTCCATCGACGGCTCCACCGGCAAGGTGTACCTCGGCGAGGTCCCGGTCGTGCCGTCGCCGGTGGTCGAGTACTTCGAGGGCCGGATGCACGCCGGCGCGGACGACGCCGACGAGCTGGTCGAGGCCGTGCACCGGATCATGGCGTTCGCCGACCGCAAGCGGCGGCTGCGGGTGCGCGCCAACGCCGACAACGCCGAGGACGCGCTGCGCGCGCGGCGGTTCGGCGCCCAGGGCATCGGGCTGTGCCGCACCGAGCACATGTTCCTCGGCGACCGGCGCGAGCTGGTGGAACGGCTGATCCTGGCCGACACCGAGGCCGAGCGCGAGGAGTCCCTGAAGGAGCTGCTGCCGCTGCAGAAGCAGGACTTCGTGGAGCTGTTCGAGGCGATGGACGGCCTCCCGGTCACCGTCCGCCTCCTCGACCCGCCGCTGCACGAGTTCCTCCCCGACATCACCGAGCTGTCGGTGCGCGTCGCGCTCGCCGAGGCCCGGCAGGAGCCGCACGAGAACGAGCTGCGCCTGCTGCAGGCCGTGCACCGGCTGCACGAGCAGAACCCGATGCTGGGCCTGCGCGGCGTGCGGCTCGGGCTGGTCATCCCGGGCCTGTTCACCATGCAGGTGCGGGCCATCGCCGAGGCGGCGGCCGAGCGCCGGGCGGCCAAGGGCGACCCGCGCGCGGAGATCATGATCCCGCTCGTCGGCACGGTCCAGGAGCTGGAGATCGTCCGCGAGGAGGCCGACCAGGTCGTCGCCGAGGTGCAGGAGGCGACCGGGTACGAGCTGAAACTGGCGATCGGCACGATGATCGAGCTGCCGCGCGCCGCCCTGACCGCAGGCCAGATCGCGGAGGCGGCGGAGTTCTTCTCCTTCGGCACCAACGACCTGACCCAGACGGTGTGGGGCTTCAGCCGCGACGACGTCGAGGCCAGCTTCTTCACCGCCTACCTGGAGAAGGGCATCTTCGGCGTCTCCCCGTTCGAGACCATCGACAAGGACGGCGTCGGCTCCCTGGTCGCCGCCGCCGCCCGGGCCGGCCGCGCCACCCGCCCCGACCTCAAGCTCGGCGTCTGCGGCGAGCACGGCGGCGACCCGGAGTCGGTGCACTTCTTCCACGAGGTCGGCCTCGACTACGTCTCCTGCTCGCCGTTCCGCATTCCGGTCGCGCGCCTGGAGGCGGGCCGGGCGGCGTCCCGGTCGGCCGGCAGCGACCACCGCTGAGCCCTGCCGGGCTCCTGAACGCCGGAACCGCCGCCGTATCCCCGACCCTCACCGATCCGGCGGCGGTTCCGGAGCACGAAGAGAGGGCGGCACCCTTGTGCGGGGGTGCCGCCCTCTCCGTTTCCGGCGGTCACGCACGCCGCCTAGGCGTCGCAGGCGACTCCGTCGTTGTCGCGGTCCAGGTGGGAGGCGTAGCCGGGCTCCCCGCGGTGGATGGGCGCGGCGCCGGCGGCGCGTGCCTCGGTGCAGTTGCCGTAGTGGACGTCGGCGGGCGCCGGGGCGTCCGCCTCGGGTTCGGCGGCGGGCCCGGCGGTCACCGTCCTGGTGGCGCGGACCGTTTTCGTCGCGGTGACCGTGGGCGCGGGCTCGGCCTTCGGCGTCCGCGTCACGGTCGCGGTCGCGGTGACCGTCTCGGTGGGGGCCGGCTCGGCCGCCGCGGGCTTGGCGTTCGTGGTGGTGTCCCCCTCGCCGCCCGCGCCGATGCCGGCGAGGAACGCCAGTGCCAGGGCCGGGATCACGAGTCTCTTCCGCGCCCACGCCGGCGCCGGGCGCGAGGGCGGCGTCGGCGCGGCGGGCGGCGTGGGCGGCATGGGCGCGTTGTAGGGCGTGTACGGATTCGTCATGGTCCCCCCAGTGACGGGTGTGTCGGGGGGCCGAACCTAGTGCCGGGGTCTCCGGCGCACGGGGGATGTGGCTGATTCGTGATCGATGCGGGGGAGATGTGAAGGGCTGCGGCTACCGGAGCGGCACCGCCACCCCCGTGAACGTCGTCTCCGGGAGCTGCGGGGAGGTGAAGCGGGCGTTGACCAGGTAGAGGCGGTCGCCGTAGCGGGCCGCCGTGGTGGGGACGTCGAAGCGGGGGTCGGTGATCGTGCGGATCAGGGTGGCCGTGCGCAGGTCGGGGGAGAGGCGCCAGACGCTGATCAGGTTGAGGCGGTTCTGGACGACGTACAGCGTCCGGCCGATGCGGACCAGGCCGTCGCCGCTGACCACCGACTCCGCGCCGACCAGCTCGATCGCCGTGGCCTCGCCGGTGCGCAGGGAGACGTGGTACAGCGTGCCCGGCGTGCTCTTCACCACGATCAGGCCCCGGCCGTCCGGCGTCGCCACCACGCCGTTGGCGTTGTTGACGCCCGCCAGCTGCTCCCATTCGCCGGTCAGCGGCAGGGGCCTGACCGCGCCCCGGCCGTCGCGCGGCACGCCGTACAGGACCGCGTTGCGGGAGTCGGTGTACCAGGCGCGGTCGCCGGTCAGGACGACGTCGTTGATGAACGCGGGCGTCGCGGTGGTGAGCCGGCGGGTGTGGAGCAGGGCGCCGCTGCGGGCGTCCACGATCCTGGCCGTGCCGCCGGCGCCGCCCGCGATGTGGAGGAGCCCGTCGCGGTCCAGTTTCAGGCCGATCGACGCGGTGCCCGCCGCGCCCGCGTGGACGATCCGGCCCTCGCCGGTGCGCAGGTCGGTGCGGTACACGGCGCCGTTGGCGCGCGAGCCCATGTAGGCGTACGGCCGGGCGCCGATGGTGATGCCCTCGGGCAGGAAGCCGTCCGGGAGGGTGAACTCGGTGGGCCACCCGGCCGCCGAGGCGGAAGCGGCGGCGGCGGCCGGGCCGGCCAGGGCGGCGAGGGCCGTGCCCGCGAGGAGGGAACGGCGGGACAGGGGTCGGTTCATGTATGTGCCTCCGGTGCGGAGATGCGAACATGCGGATGTACGGATGTACGGGTGGGACGCGGCGGAGGTTCCCGCTCGTCCCGCCCGCAACACCCCCCGACCCCCGTCGGGTCGCCGGCTACGCCCGGAAGGGGCCCGTCACCTCGTAGGTGATGCCGCCGGACGACGTGCCGGACGTGCCGCGCTGGCTGGAGAAGTACAGGCGGCGGCCGTCGGGGGAGAAGGCCGGGCCGGTGATCTCCGAGGCGGACTGGTTGTCGATGCGCAGGAACGGCGCGATCACCCCGGCCGGGGTGATGACGCAGATCTCCATGTTGCCGCCGTCCTCGGCGACGAACAGGTCGCCGGAGGCCGAGCCGGTGATGTTGTCGACGCCGGTGAGCGGCGCGGTGCCGGAGGTGACGAGCG
Organism: Streptomyces sp. NPDC046379; assembly: GCF_055587785.1. NCBI lineage: Bacteria > Bacillati > Actinomycetota > Actinomycetes > Kitasatosporales > Streptomycetaceae > Streptomyces > Streptomyces sp. NPDC046379. The sequence continues at coordinate 395,509 of NZ_JBVJFP010000001.1, read as the reverse complement.
AGTCGTCGTACGCCAGCTCGAAGGTGTTGTCGAGCAGGTTCAGCTGCCAGACCCGGTTGTCGCCCTTCGTCGTGAACCACACCTTGTCGTCGGCGTAGTGGCAGCCCTCGCCGCCGTTGAAGGACTTCGAGCCCGACACCTGCGCGCGGGTGGTCGTCGGGGAGCCGTCGGGGTCGGGGACGTTCGCCCAGCTGAAGGACCCGGACGTGCCGGAGCCCGCGACCATCACCTGGAGCCGGCCGGCTGACAGGTCGCCCCAGGTCGTCGGCACGAAGCGGTAGAAGCGGCCGTTGCTCTCGTCCTCGGTCAGGTAGATGACCCGGCGGACCGGGTCGGCAGCCGCGGCCTCGTGCTTGAAGCGGCCCATGGCGTCCCGCCGGACCGCCGCCTTGGACCCCCACGGGTCGGTCTCGTAGACGTAGCCGAGCGACACCTCCTCGCAGGACAGCCAGGTGTTCCACGGGGTCTTGCCGCCCGCGCAGTTCTGCCGGGTGTTGGAGAGGATGCGGTACGCGCCGGTGATCGCGCCGGTGGACGAGAACTTCACCGCGCTCGCGCCGCCCGAGGGGTTGATCTCCGAGTTGGAGACGTAGATCCAGCCGGTGCCGTCGGCGTAGCAGGCGCCGCCGTCCGGGGCGCTGTGCCAGGTGTACGAGGTGCCGGCGACTCTCTGGCCGGACCGGGCTATGACCCGGCTGGTGAAGCCGCTGGGGAGTCTGATGCCGTTGGCGTCCGGGGAACCCGGCGAGCCGTAGGGGCTCGCGCCGGGCTGGGCGGGCGCGGCGTACGCGGCGCCACGCCACAGGGTCCCGCCGAGGACGGCGGTCGAGCCGCCGAGGACGGCCGCACGCAGAAGGCTACGACGTTCCACTCTCACTCCAGGAGGTGCCGTGACCGCCCCCGCCGCCGGTCGGCGACAGGGGGTCGTGCGGTCGGGACCCTAGGGGAGCGGAGTGGACTGCTCCGTGCACGGTTCGTGTCCGGTCCGTGACGGGTCGGAGTACACGGGGGGCGCGCCGCGCGGACGGCATCCGGCCGGGAAGACACGAGGGCCCCCCAGGGTCCGGTGCGGACGACGTTGTCCGCACCGGACCCGGAAGGCCCTCGGTCGTTCACGAGAGGGAGGCTCAGGCGGCCCGTACCTCGTACGCCTGGATCCGGACGGCGTCGTCGTCCAGGCACTGGCCCGTGACCAGGTCGAAGCGCTCCTTCAGCAGGGGCGAGGCGACGTACGCGCGGCCCTGGTGCGTGCCCGTCAGGCCGCGGGAGAGGACCGCCGCGCCGGTGAACGGGTCGCGGTTGTCGATGCCGTACAGCCGGCCCGCGCGGTCGCGGAACAGGGCCACCTGGCGGCCGTCCGGCAGCAGGGCCGCCACACCGCGGCCCGGGAGCAGCAGATGCAGGTCGCAGACCGTGAACCAGGTGTCCTCGCCGATCCGCACTTGGATCTTGAGGTCGGTCGTCTCGGGTGCCAGGGTCATCGCTGGGCGCTTCCTTCCAGGGCTTCTTCCAGAATGTCGTCCTTGGGACGGATGCCGATGGACAGCAGCGGCAGGTCCGGCTTGATCTGGTCGCGCTCGGGCACGAACGAGACCAGCGGGTCGGGCGTGTCCGGCGCGTTGACGAAGGACACGAACCGGGCGAGCTTGTCGGGGTTGCTGATGGTCTCGGTCCACTCGTCGCGGAAGTTCGCGACGTGCGCCTCCATCAGGCTCTCCAGCTCCTCGCAGATGCCGAGCGAGTCGTTGACCACGACGTCCTTGACGTGCTCCAGGCCGCCGGGGATGCGGTCCAGCCAGGTCGAGGTGCGCTCCAGCCGGTCGGCGGTGCGGATGTAGAACATCAGGAACCGGTCGATCAGCCGGATCAGCTCGTCGTCGTCGAGGTCCTGCGCGAGGAGGTCGGCGTGGCGCGGGGTCGCGCCGCCGTTGCCGCCGACGTAGAGGTTCCAGCCGTTGGAGGTGGCGATGATGCCGAAGTCCTTCGACTGGGCCTCGGCGCACTCGCGGGCGCAGCCGGACACCCCCGACTTCAGCTTGTGCGGCGCCCGCAGGCCCCGGTAGCGCAGCTCCAGGTCGATCGCCATGCGGACCGAGTCCTGCACGCCGTAGCGGCACCAGGTCTGCCCGACGCAGGACTTCACGGTGCGCAGCGACTTGCCGTACGCGTGCCCCGACTCGAAGCCGGCGTCCACCAGCCGCGCCCAGATCGACGGCAGCTGCTCCACGCGGGCGCCGAACATGTCGATGCGCTGGCCGCCGGTCAGCTTGGTGTACAGGCCGTAGTCCCGGGCGATCTCGCCGATCACGATCAGCTTCTCCGGCGTGATCTCACCGCCGGGGATGCGCGGGACGACGGAGTACGAGCCGTTCTTCTGCAGGTTGGCGAGGAAGTGGTCGTTGGTGTCCTGCAGCGCCGCCTGCTCGTCGTCCAGGACGTAGGGCTCGGCGCCGATCACGGGGGCGATCGAGGCGATGATCGAGCCGACGGTCGGCTTGCACACCTCGCAGCCCTCCCCGCCCCGGGCCTCCTCGCGGCCGTAGCGGTCCAGCAGGTCCTGGTACGAGTTGATGCGCAGGGCGAGGACGATCTCGTACAGCTCCTCGCGGGTCTGCCCGAAGCAGCCGCACAGGCCCTTGTCGACCTCGACGCCGCTGGCCTCCAGCTCCGCGGTCACCAGCTGGCCGAGGACCTTGATGCAGGAGCCGCAGCCGGTGCCGGCCTTGGTGCACTTCTTCACCTCGGGCACGCTGGTGCACTGGTGGTCGGCGACCGCGGCGCGGATCGTGCCCTTGCTGACGTTGTGGCAGGAGCAGATCACCGCGTCGTCCGGCAGCGCGGACGGGCCGAGCTGTGCGCCCCCGCTGGAGCCGGCCGGCAGGACCAGCTGCTCGGGCGAGATGGGCGGCACCGAGCCGGTGAGGGCCCGCAGGGTGCCGTACTGGTCCGCGTCGCCGACCAGGATGCCGCCGAGCAGCGTGCCGTCGCGGCTGATGACCAGCTTCTTGTACAGGCCCGAGCGGGAGTCGGAGTAGACCACGTCGAGGCAGTCGTCGGTCGCGCCGTGCGCGTCGCCGAAGGAGGCCACGTCCACGCCGAGCAGCTTCAGCTTGGTCGACAGGTCGGCGCCGGTGAAGGCGGCCTCGTCGGCGGCGATCGTCGCGGCGGCCGTCTCGGCCTGCTCGTAGCCGGGGGCCACCAGGCCGTACACCCGGCCGTCGGCGGCCAGCGCGCACTCGCCGATGGCGAAGACGTGCGGGTCGGTGACCGTGCGGCACTGCTCGTCGACGGTGATGCCGCCGCGCTCGCCGACCGCCAGACCGCAGTCGCGGGCCAGCTGGTCGCGGGGGCGGACGCCGGCGGAGAACACCACCATGTCGGTGGCCAGCTCCGAGCCGTCGGACAGCTTCATGCCGGTGACGACGCCGGACTCGTCGGTCACGATCTCCTGCGTGCCCACGCCCGTGTGCACGCTCAGGCCCATGTCCCGGATGGTGCGCAGCAGCGCCGCGCCGCCGCCCTCGTCCACCTGCACCGGCATCAGCCGGGGCGCGAACTCCACGATGTGCGCCTCGAGCCCGAGCCCCTTCAGCGCGCCCGCGGCCTCCAGGCCCAGCAGACCGCCGCCGACCACCGCGCCGGTCGTCGCCTTCTTGGCGTACTCCTCGATGGCGAGGAGGTCCTCGATGGTGCGGTAGACGAAGCAGCCCTCGGCGTCCTTGTTCGGCACCGGCGGGACGAAGGGGTAGGAGCCGGTGGCCAGGACCAGCACGTCGTAGTCGACGGTCAGCCCCGAGCGGGCGGTGACCCGGCGGGCCTCGCGGTCGATCGTCTCGGCCGCGTCGCCGACGTGCAGCTCGATGCCGTGTTCCCTGATGAACTCCATGTCGGTCATGGACAGGTCCTCGGGCGTCTTGCCCGAGAAGTACGACGTCAGGCCGACCCGGTCGTAGGCGGGCCGCGGCTCCTCGCACAGCACGACCACCCGGTGCGTGGCGGTCGTGCCGCGCTCGGCGAGGGCCTCCAGGAAGCGCTGGCCGACCATGCCGTGGCCGACGAGCACGATCGTGGGGCGGGACTCGTCCCCGACAGTTGCGGTCGTGGTCATCAGGAGCCTCCATCGTTGGTGAGCAGGTGGAGCAGCGGGCCGTCGTCGGGGAGCGGCTCTGCTCCCTCCCAGGCGCGGGCGAGGGCGCCGACGGTGCCGAGTTCGCCGACGAGAACCCCGCCCACCAGGCGGTCGTCGCGGACGACGACCTTGCGGTAGGTGCCGCGGGTGGCGTCGGTGAGCTGCACGACGTCGTCCCCGGGGCGGGCTTCCGTCTCGCCGAACGCGGCGAGGTCGAAAGGTGCCTGACCCGCGAGGGTGAGGCGGGTGAGGGCACGGGTGCCGCCGTAGCGGGCGGCCGTGTCCCCGGTGAGCATCCGGGCGAGCACGTCGGCCTGTTCCAGCGCGGGGGCGGCGAGCCCGTACAGGGTGCCGTCGTGCTGGGCGCAGTCCCCGATCGCCCGGATGTGCGGGTCGGAGGTGCGCAGTTCGTCGTCGACCAGGACGCCCTTGTGGACGGCGAGGCCGGCGGCCTTGGCGATGCCCACCCGGGGGTGGACGCCGCAGGCCAGGACCACGATGTCGGCGTCGAGGGCGTATCCGTCGTGCATCTCCACCGAGCGGACCGCGCCGCCGACCACGCGCACGTCCCGGACCCGGCACTCGGTGTGCACCTCGACCCCGAGGTCCTTCAGATGCCGCTTGACCAGCTTGGACGCCGCCGGGTCGAGCTGGCGCTCCATCAGCCGCTCGGACTGCTGGGCGAGCACGACCGACGCGCCGCGCATCGCCAGCGCCCGGGCCGCGGACACCCCGAGCAGGCCGCCGCCGATGACGACCGCCCGCACCCCCGGCCGTACCGCCTTGGACAGGCCCAGGCAGTCGTCCATGGTGCGGAAGGCGTGGACGCCCTCGGGCAGCTCGTGGTCGGGGGTGAACAGGCCGCGCAGCGGCGGCAGGACCGGGTTGGAGCCGGTGGCCAGGACCAGCGTGTCGTATGCGATCACCGAGCCGTCCGCGCAGCGCACGGTCCGCTCGTCGCGGTCGATGCCGGTGACCCGGGCACGGGTCAGCTCCGGCGGGGCCGGCAGCGCGATCACGTCGGGGGCGTACCGCCCGGCCAGCACCTCGGCGAGCAGGACCCGGTTGTAGGGCCGGTGCTCCTCCTCGCCGACGAGCAGCGCGGGCGTGCCGAGCTCACCGAGCCGCCGGGCGAGCCGTACGCCCGCGAGGCCGGCGCCGATCACCACCACACGCGTATTCGAGGTCATGCCCCTGAGCGTGCGACGCCGACGTTACCCGGCCGCATCGCAACTGTTTCCCGTGAGGAACGCTGCCCTCAGCGGAGGAGGGGGGCGGATGTGAGGCTTGGGACGGCCGACCGGGGGTGGGCTGTGAGATCGGCCCGCGAACCCCGCGTGAACCTCAGAAGACCCTCAGCTGCGTGGACGCCACACGTATCCCGTCCATAGGGTCGCACGCATGCCCGACATCTCCCTGGCCATGGTCGCCGTGCTGTGCCTCGCCGCGCTCGCGGCGGGCTGGATCGACGCCGTGGTCGGCGGCGGCGGACTGCTGCTGCTTCCCGCCCTGCTGCTCGGGCTGCCCGCCGGCACGCCGGCCGCGTACGCGCTCGGCACCAACAAGGCGGTCGCCATCGTGGGCACGGCCGGCGCCGCCGTCACCTACGCACGCAAGGCGCCCGTCGACGTCCGCGTGGCCGTGCGCATCGGGCTCGCGGCGCTGGCCGGCTCCTCGGGCGGGGCGTTCCTCGCGGCGGGGATGAGCACGGAGGTGCTCAAGCCGGTGATCATGGTGGTGCTGCTCGGCGTCGCCGCGTTCGTCATCCTGCGCCCCGCCTTCGGCACCGCCCCGGCGCCGGGCCCCGTGACCCGCCGCCGGGTGCTCGCCGCGATCGGCCTGGCGGGCCTCGGCATCGGCTTCTACGACGGGCTGATCGGCCCCGGGACCGGCACCTTCCTGGTCCTCGCCCTCACCGCCGTGCTCCACCTCGACCTGGTCACCGCATCCGCCACCGCCAAGATCGTCAACTGCTGCACCAACGCCGGCGCCCTCGCCACCTTCGCCTGGCAGGGCACGGTGCTGTGGCAGCTGGCGGCGCTGATGGCGGCGTTCAACCTCGCGGGCGGGATGCTCGGCGCGCACACCGCGCTCAAGAGGGGCAGCGGTTTCGTGCGGATCGTGCTGCTGACGGTGGTGCTGGCGCTGGTGGCGAACATGGCGTACGAGCAGTGGGTGGCCTAGGCAGTGGTCAGGAGGCCTCCCCGGTGAGCAGCTCGACCATCCCGGCGGTGTCCTCGTCGCCGTGTCCGGCGGCCAGCCAGCGGTCCATCAGCTCCGTGTACGGGGTGAGCAGCTCGGCGCTGACGCCCTGCTCCTCGGCCGTGCGCAGCAGCGTGACGTTGCCGGCCGCCTGCATGGCGAGGTTGGAGACGACGTCCTTGCCGTAGTCGCCGCTCTCCAGCTGCTCGGCCGTCTGGTGGGCCAGCTGCGCCATCGCCGTGAGCCAGGAGACCAGCAGCGGCGCGAAGTCGGTGGGCGCGATGTCCTCCCGCCGGATCAGCGCGAAGGCGTGCAGCACCCCCGCGAACATCCCGCTCATCGCGCTCAGCAGCGCCACGTCGTGCAGCGCCGCGAACCCCGGGTCCGCGCCCACGTAACGGGCGCCGGCCGGAACGGCGAGGGTGGCGCGGTGCTCCTCGAACAGCTCGGGCGAGCCGCTGTAGAAGACGTACGCCCCCGAGTCGGGCTTCCCGATCATCGGCGGTACGGCCATGATGCCGGCGTCCAGGAAACGGGCCCCGCGCTCCGTGGCCCAGGCGGCGCGGGCGCGGCCCTGGGCGGGCGTGCCGGTGGTGAGGTCGACCAGGTCCCTGCCGGTCAGGTCGGCGTCGGCCAGGGCCTCGCCGACGGAGGCGTCGTCCAGCAGGCAGACGACGACCAGCCGGCCGGCGGCCACCGCCTCGGCGGCGCTCGCGGCGACGGCGGCGCCCTCGGCGGCAAGGGCCTCGGCGCGGGCCGGGGTGCGGTTCCAGACGGTCACGGGGTGCCCGGCGGCGAGCCAGGCGCGGGCCAGGGCGCTGCCCATGGCGCCGGCGCCGAGCAGGGTGACGGGAGGGGTCGGGGAGGTTCGGGAACGAGCGTTGTCGGTCATGGCGTTTAGCCTCATGGAGGGCGATGACCTGCTCAAGTACGTACTTGCGAGTGGGTGGTTACCCCCGGGGAAGCGTGCAGGCAGCACGCGCGACGGCGACGGGAGCTGGTGGCGGACATGGGGATCGGGCGACGGCCGGGGTCGTACCAGTGCGGGGTGGACGCGGCGATCGACGTGATCGGCGGCAAGTGGAAGGTGCTCATCCTGTGGGAGCTGTCCCTGCGCCCGCACCGCTTCGGCGAGCTGCGCAGGGGGCTGCCGGGGGTCACCGAGAAGGTGCTGGCGGCGCAGCTGCGGGAGCTGGAGGCGGACGGCATCGTGCACCGGGAGGAGTACGACGAGGTGCCGCCGCGCGTCGAGTACTCGCTGACGCCGCGCGGGGTGAGCCTCAACGAGGCGCTGGAGCCGCTGGGCGCGTGGGGGAAGACCAACGTCCTGGGCGGCTCACCGGCTCCCCGTCAGATGGGCGAACACGACGACGTTCCCGCGATACCCGGTGCCGCGCGCGTAGCCGCCCCCGCAGGTGATCACCCGTAGCTCGGGCCTGGGCGCGGCCCCGTACACCTTCTCGTCGGGGAAGTCCTCCGCGTCGTACACCTCGACCGCGTGCACCCGGAACACGGCCACGCCGCCGTCGCGCCGGTCGATCTCGATGACGCTGCCGCGGCGCAGCGCGCCCAGCCGGTAGAACACGGCCGGCCCGTCGGCGTTGTCGACGTGCCCGGCGACGATGGCGGTGCCGCGCTCGCCGGGCCGGGTGCCCGCCTCGTACCAGCCGGCGAGGCCGGGCCGGTCGGCGGGCGGCACGTCGAGACTGCCGGTGGCGGTGAGGCCGAGGCCGGTCAGCGGGGCGTCGACGCGGATCGCCGGGATGCGGATGCGGTCCGGCGGGGAGGGCGGCAGCGCGGCGACGGGGGAGGCGGGCGCGGCCGTCGCGCTCGCCTGGGCGGCGGACGGCTGCGGCGGGGCTCCCGCGCCGGCGCCGGCCAGCAGCCACACGCCCGAGCACAGGGCGACGGCGGTCACGGCCGCTATCGCGGCGTCGCCCGCATTGCCGAACGTGCGCACGATCTGCCTCCTCCGGGAGTCTCCCGTCCCCCTCCGGGCCGCGAGGGGCGTCGGACCCGGAGGGGGTGGGGCTTGCGGTACCGGCGGACGGACAGCGGAGGGTGTCCGTCAGATCCCGTCGCCTCTCGCCCGGCGATGCAGGAGCCAGGTACCGCCCGCGGCGGCGACGGCGAGAGCCGCCACGCCGGCCGCGGTCTGCACGGGGTCGGGGCCCAGGGCGCCGCCGACCCCCGTCTTCACACTTCCCCGGGGATACACCTGCGCGTGCGCCGAGGCGAGCACGACGACCAGGTCGCCGCGCACCTCCGGGCCGCCGCGGGCGCACCGCGCGACGATCTCGTACGTCCCCGGCTGCGCGCTCGGCGGCACCCGGAACCGTCCGGTGGCGTCACCGTCGTCGTCCGGGGCCAGTGTGAACTCCCCGGCGCCGACCGCGCTGGCGTCCCCGGCGGCGGTGGCGCACCCCACGGCGGTCGCCGTGACGTCCCCGCCGGGCGCCACCGTCCCCGGCCGCACCTCCAGCCGGGCCCCGTCCCCGAGCGCGGGCGCGGCGAGCGCCCCCACGGCGGCGACGGCGAACACGGCACCGGTCAGCGAGCGGGCGGTACGTCGCATCGATGCTCCCTCGAGCGATTCGGTCCCTGTCCCTCCGAGGAAAGGCCGCGGCGACCGAACCCGCTCCCCGAGAAACGACCCGGCATCCCTCGAACGGCCGAGCGCACAGCCCGCCCCGCGCCCACCCGGCCCGGACGTCCGCCCAGGTCAGCCCCACCGGCCGGGCCCCGCACGGAAATCCCCGCACGGCACTGCGCCGAGACGGTGAACGGGTGACGCGGAGGGCCGCCCGAATGCTGAACGCGGAGCCGGCACCCGCCCTGTCGGAGGTCCTGATGACGCTCGTGTCGGCAGGTGACGGCGTCCGTATGCCGGCCGTGTACCGCTTGCCGGGGCATCCCGGGGCCGTCGGGCGGGACGAGGAGGTGAAAGGGACATGAGCGTTGCCGTCGACCACACAGGGCCCTGGACCGTCGCCGACGTCCTCGCCCTGCCGGAAGACCGCACCGTGCGCTACGAACTGCTGGGGGAGTCCCTCCTGATGTCCCCCGCACCCGGCGTCCGCCACCAGCGGGCCTCGTTCCGCCTCCACGTCGCCCTGGAGGCCGCCGCCCGGGCCGTCGGCGCACCGGTGGAGATCCTGGAAGGCGTCAACGTCGTTCTTCCCTCCGGACTGGCCGTGCCCGACCTCGTGGTGGCCGACGCCGGCGCGACCGCCGAGGATCCCGTCAGTGTCGACGTCGACGCGGTGCAACTCGTCGTCGAACTCGTTTCCCCCGGCAACAGCACCATGGACCGCAAGGTCAAGCCCATGCTGTACGCGGAAGCCGCCATCCCGCACTTCTGGCGGCTCGAGTTCGACCCCGCGCCCATGCTCGTCGTCCATGAGCTGCGGGGCGGCCGGTAAGTCGAGCGGACCACCGCGCCCTCCGGAGCGACCACCCGCCTGGACGCTCCGTTCCCCCTCACCATCGATCCTGCCGGACTCACCCGCCAGTAGAGCTTGTCCGACGGCAGCCGGACCGGATCCCTGCCCCCGCCGTCCGGCGGGGGCAGGGATCCGGGGCCGTCAGGGCCGCACCGCCTCCAGCCGTACGGCGCACGCCTTGAACTCCGGCATGCGGGACGTCGGGTCCAGGGCCGGGTTGGTCAGGGTGTTGGCGCGGCCCTCGCCCGGCCAGTGGAAGGGCATGAAGACCGTGTCGGGGCGGATCGACGTCGTGATGCGGGCCGGGGCCACCGCACGGCCGCGGCGGGAGACGACCGCCACCGGGTCGCCCTCGGACGCGCCGAGGCGTTCCGCCAGCCGCGGGTGCAGCTCGACGAACGAGCCGGGCGCGGCGGCGTTCAGCTCGTCCACGCGGCGGGTCTGGGCGCCGGACTGGTACATCGACACGACCCGGCCCGTGGTGAGCAGCACCGGGTACTCCTCGTCGGGCTCCTCCGCGATCGCCCGGTGCGAGACCGGCACGAACCGGGCCCGGCCGTCCTCCGTGGCGAACCGGTCGAGGAACAGGCGCGGCGTCCCCGGGTGCGGGGCGGTCCCGGACTCCGACCCTGACCCGGCGGCCGGGGCGGGGCACGGCCAGAAGACGCCGTTCTCCTCGATCAGCCGCCGGTAGGTGATCCCGGAGTAGTCCGCGAGCCCGCCGGCGCTCGCCCGGCGCAGCTCCTCGAACATCTCCTCCGGGTCCGTCGGGAACTTCTTCTCCAGCGCCGCATCGCCGCCCAGCCGCGCCGCCAGCTCGTGCATGACCTCCAGGTCGCTGCGCACGCCCGACGGCGGGGTGATCGCCCGCCGGCGCAGCAGCACGCGGCCCTCCAGGTTGGTCATGGTGCCGGTCTCCTCGGCCCACTGCGTCACCGGCAGCACCACGTCCGCGAGCGCCGCCGTCTCCGACAGCACCACGTCGCACACCGCGAGGAAGTCCAGCGACCGCAGCCGCTCCTCCACGTGCGCGGCGCGCGGCGCCGACACCACCGGGTTGGACGCCATCACCAGCAGCGAGTGGACGTCCGAGCCGAGCGCGTCCAGCAGTTCGTAGGCGCTGCGCCCCGGTCCCGGCAGGCTGTCGGGGTCGACGCCCCACACCTCGGCGACGTGCCGGCGCGCCTCGGGGTCGGTGAGCTTGCGGTAGCCGGGCAGCTGGTCGGCCTTCTGCCCGTGCTCGCGCCCGCCCTGTCCGTTGCCCTGCCCGGTCAGGCAGCCGTACCCGGACAGCGGGCGCCCGGCCCGGCCGGTGGCCAGGCACAGGTTGATCCACGCGCCGACCGTGTCGGTGCCCTTGGACTGCTGCTCGGGCCCGCGTGCGGTGAGCACCATCGCGCTCTCCGGCTCGCAGAACATCCGCACCGTCTCCCGCAGGTCGGGCACCGACACCCCGGTGATCCGCTCCACGTACTCCGGCCAGTGCGCCATCGCCGCGGCCCGCGCGTCCTCCCAGCCGGTGGTGCGCTCGCGGATGTACTCCTCGTCGGTGCGCCCCTCGGCGACCACCAGGTGCAGCAGCCCGAGCGCGAGGGCGAGGTCCGTGCCGGGGCGGGGCGCGAGGTGCAGGTCGGCCTGCTCCGCCGTGCGCGTCCGGCGCGGGTCGATGACGATCAGCGTGCCGCCGTTCTCCTTCAGCTCGGTGAGGTAGCGCAGCGCCGGCGGCATCGTCTCGACCAGGTTGGAGCCGACCAGGATGACGCACCCCGTCTTCGGGATGTCCTCCATCGGGAAGGGGAGCCCCCGGTCGAGGCCGAACGCCTTGGTGCCGGCCGCCGCGGCCGACGACATGCAGAAGCGGCCGTTGTAGTCGATCTGGGAGGTGCCGAGCACGATCCGGGCGAACTTGCCGAGCGCGTACGCCTTCTCGTTCGTCAGGCCGCCGCCGCCGAAGACGCCGACCCCGTCCGGTCCGTGCTCCGCGCGGGTGCGGGCGAACGCCCCGGCGATCCGGCCCAGTGCCTCGTCCCATGTCGCGGGCACGAGTTCGCCGTCCTCACGGACGAGCGGCGAGGTCAGGCGCACCGCGGACGCGAGCACGGCGGGCGAGGTGCGTCCCTTGCCGCACAGCGCTCCCCGGTTGACCGGGAAGTCGGCGCGCTCCAGCACCTCGACGCCCCCGTCCGGCGAGGGCGACAGGTTCATCCCGCACTGCAGGGCGCAGTACGGGCAGTGGGTGGGCGTCGAGGCGTTGTCCATGTGCCCCAGATTGCGTCGGCCGTGTTACGTCCCGCGGCGATTCCTTGTTACACGCCCGGGACGGCGACCTCCCCGCCCCGCCCCGGCCGCCGTGAGGAGACGAACCCGCAGGTCAGCGTCCGACACCGGCGTCCAGTGCCCGCGCCAGCCCCGGCTCGCGCGGCCCGAGGAAGCGCGGATCGGGACGCAGGACGGCGTCCAGCGCCGCCTTCCCCGCCGCGGCGATCTCCCGCGCGCCCCCGTAGTACCAGGTGGCGTCGTGCCGCTCGTCGACGCCGACGCCGTACGACGTGACGCCCGCGGCCTCGCACAGCGCCACCGCCCGCCGGACGTGGAAGCCCTGGCTGATCAGCACCGCCTCCTCCACGCCGAAGATCTTCCGGGCCCGCACACAGGAGTCCCAGGTGTCGAAGCCCGCGTAGTCGCTGACGATCCGCGCGTCCGGCACGCCGCTGCGGGTGAGGTAGGCGCGCATGGCGTCCGGCTCGTCGTAGTCCGCGCGGCTGTTGTCGCCGGTGACCAGGACGGCCCTGATCCGTCCGGAGCGGTACAGCTCGGCCGCCGCGTCCAGGCGGTGGGCGAGATAGGGGGACGGCTCGCCGTTCCACAGGCCCGCGCCGAAGACGACGGCCACGTCGGTGCGGGGCGCGTCGGCGGTCGTGACGAGGCGGTCGCCGGTGGCGACGCGCAGCCACGCGGAGGGCAGCAGCGCGAGCACGCACAGCGCCATCACGGCCTGCGTCAGGCGCCGCCGGCCCGCCCTCGTGCGCGGCAGGCGCGGCGGCCACGGCCTCGGTCGGTGCGGCACGGCGTCCCCTCCTCCACCTCTGACCGGGAAGGACGCACCGCGCGCCGCTCCGGTTCACCGGGCCCTCACGGCGACCGTGCGTCGATGCGGTTCACGGCCCTCACAGCGACCGCGCGTTCACGGTGATGACCCGGAAAATACCCGTCACGGTCACGCAATGGGGGCGCAACGTCCCGCCCGCAAGCTCGACGCATGACGGCGCACCTCATGAACCGGACGACCGGCCACCTCCGACGCCCCGCCCCACCGGCGCTCGTCGTCGTGGCGCACGGCAGCCGCGACCCGCGCACCCTCGCCACGGTCCGCACGCTGCTCGACCGCGTCCGCGAGCTGCGCCCCGGTCTGCCCGTGCACCTCGGGCACATCGAGCTGAACGCCCCCCTGCTCCCTCACACGCTCGCCGCGCTCGGCGACCGCGAGGCCGTCCTGGTCCCGCTGCTGCTCAGCCGCGGCTACCACGTCAAGCAGGACATCCCCGAGATGGCCGCCGCGGCCGAGGCCCGCACCCGCGTCGCCGCCCCGCTCGGCCCGCACCCGCTCCTCGTGGACACCCTGTTGACCCGCCTGGCGGAGGCCGGCTGGCGGCTGCCCGCGACCGAGGCCGAGCGGCGCTCCGGCGCCGTGGTGCTGGCCGCGGCCGGCTCCCGCGACCCCGAGGCGGCCGTCGACACCGGCGACACCGCCCGCCTCCTCGCCGCACGCCTGGGCGTCCCCGTGGTCCCGGCCTACGCGTCGGCGGCGGCCCCGACGGTCGCCGAGGCCGTGCGCTCCCTGCGCGCCCGGGGCCGTACCGACATCGCGGTCGCGTCGTACTTCACCGCCCCGGGCCGCTTCGCCACGGAGTGCGCCGAGGCGGCCCCGTCGGTGGCGGCGGCCCCCCTGGGCGCCCACCCGACGATGGCCCGCCTGGTCCTGCACCGCTACGACGAGGCGGCGGCGACCGCCCCGGCCCCGCGGGAACGGGCGCTGGCGACGACCGCCTGAAGGGCACGCCCCCCGAGGGAAGACCACCCCTGTGCAGGGCACGCCTCCGCCGCAGGAAGACGCCCCCCTCAAGGGCACGCCCCCGCCGCAGGACCCCGTACTGTCGAACCATGGAAGGCAGCTACGACCCCAAGGCCCTCGCCCGCTACGCCCCCGAACCCGACAAGCGCCCCGGCCGCACAGCCTTCCAGCGCGACCGCGCCCGCATCCTGCACTCCTCCGCGCTGCGCAGACTCGCCGGCAAGACCCAGGTCGTCACCCCCGGCGCCACCACCCACCAGGCATGGGACCCCAGTCCCCGCACCCGCCTCACCCACTCCCTGGAGTGCGCCCAGGTCGGCCGCGAACTCGGCGAGGCCCTCGGCTGCGACCCCGACCTGGTCGAGGCCGCCTGCCTCGCCCACGACCTCGGCCACCCGCCCTTCGGCCACAACGGCGAGGAGGCGCTGAACGCGTTCGCCCGCGACTGCGGCGGATTCGAGGGCAACGCCCAGTCGCTGCGCCTGCTCACCCGCATCGAGCCCAAACGGTTCGTCCCCGACCCCGCCACCGGCGACCCGGTCAGCCTCGGCCTCAACCTCACCCGCGCCGCCCTCGACGCCGCCACCAAGTACCCCTGGCCCAACGGCGCCCACCCCACCGACCCGGCCTCGGGGAAGTTCGGCGTGTACGACGACGACCGTCCCGTCTTCGACTGGGTCCGCGAGGACGCCCCCGCCAGCCGCACCTGCTTCGAGGCCCAGGTCATGGACTGGGCGGACGACGTGGCGTACTCCGTGCACGACGTCGAGGACGGCCTGCACGCCGGCCACATCGACCCCAACTGCCTTCAGGCGGAGCCGGAACGGCACGCGGTCTTCGAGGCGGCGCTCGGCCGCTACGTCCCCGCCGGCACCGACCCCGCCGAACTCGCCGCGGCCCTCGACCGGCTCCAGGACCAGGAGTGGTGGCCGCACGGCTACGACGGCTCGGCCGTCGCCCAGGCCCGGCTCAAGGACGCCACCAGCCAGCTCATCGGCCGCTTCTGCCTGGCCGCCGAGGCCGCCACGCGCGCGGCGTACGGCGGCGGGCGGCTCACCCGGTACACCGCCGAACTCGTCGTGCCGCGCGAGACCCGTATGGAGTGCGCGGTGCTCAAGGCGGTCGCCGACCGGTACGTGATGCAGCGCGCCGAGCAGACCCGGCTCCGCGCCGACCAGCGGATCGTCGTCGCCGAACTCGCCGACGCGCTCACCGCCCGCGCGCCCGACGGACTCGACCCGCAGTTCCGCGCGCTGTTCGACCGGGCCGGC
Organism: Streptomyces sp. NPDC046379; assembly: GCF_055587785.1. NCBI lineage: Bacteria > Bacillati > Actinomycetota > Actinomycetes > Kitasatosporales > Streptomycetaceae > Streptomyces > Streptomyces sp. NPDC046379. The sequence continues at coordinate 380,392 of NZ_JBVJFP010000001.1, read as the reverse complement.
GACGACCGGGCCCGCAAGCGGGTGATCGTCGATCAGATCGCCGCCCTCACCGACGCGTCGGCGCGCTCCCTGCACGCCCGCCTCACCCGCCCCCGCTCACGGACCCGGACGTAACCCTCCGTGGCCTGATCGGGTCACTCCCTCTTCCCCCATCACGCTCCGTGCGGGACGCTCGCAGGTGGCGGAACGTTCACGAGGAGGCACAGTGGTCGACGCGGATCAGACATTCGTCATCGTCGGAGGAGGGCTCGCCGGCGCGAAGGCGGCCGAGACGCTGCGGGCGGAGGGCTTCAGCGGCCGGGTGATACTGATCTGCGACGAACGCGACCACCCCTACGAGCGGCCCGCGCTGTCCAAGGGCTACCTCCTCGGCAAGCAGGAACGCGACAGCGTCTTCGTGCACGAACCCGCCTGGTACGCGCGCCACGACATCGAACTGCACCTCGGCGAGACGGTCGCCGCCGTCGACCGCGCCGCGAAGACGGTCCGCTTCGGCGAGGACGGCACCGTCGTGCGCTACGACAAACTGCTGCTGGCCACCGGCGCCGAACCGCGCCGCCTGGACGTCCCCGGCACCGACCTGGCCGGCGTCCACCATCTGCGCCGCCTCGCCCACGCCGAGCGGCTCAAGGGCGTCCTGGCCGCCCTGGGCCGGGACAACGGGCACCTGGTGATCGCGGGCGCCGGCTGGATCGGCCTGGAGGTCGCGGCGGCGGCCCGCGAGTACGGGGCGGAGGTCACCGTCGTGGAGCCCGCCCCGACCCCGCTGCACGGAGTGCTCGGCCCCGAGCTGGGCGGCCTCTTCGCCGAGCTGCACCACGAGCACGGCGTCCGCCTCCGCTTCGGCGTCCGGCTCACCGAGATCGTCGGCCAGGACGGCGTCGTCCTGGCCGCCCGCACCGGCGACGGCGAGGAGCACCCGGCGCACGCCGTGCTCGCGGCGATCGGCGCCGCCCCGCGCACCGCCCTGGCCGAGGCCGCCGGGCTGGAGCTGGCCGACCGGGCGCACGGCGGCGGCGTCGCCGTCGACGCGCGCCTGCGCACCTCCGACCCCGACATCCACGCCGCCGGCGACGTCGCCGCCTTCCCGCACCCCCTGTTCGGCGACCGGCTGCGCGTCGAGCACTGGGCCAACGCGCTCAACGGCGGTCCGGCGGCGGCCCGCGCGATGCTCGGCCAGGACGTGACGTACGACAGGGTGCCGTACTTCTTCTCCGACCAGTACGACCTCGGCATGGAGTACTCGGGCTGGGCGCCCCCGGGCTCCTACGACCAGGTGGTGATCCGCGGGGACGCCGGGAAGCGGGAGTTCATCGCGTTCTGGGTGAAGGACGGCCGGGTACTGGCCGGGATGAACGTGAACGTGTGGGACGTCACAGAACCGGTCCAGCGGCTGATCCGCTCGAAGGCGCGCGTGGACCCCGAGGCGCTCGCCGACCCGCAGACGCCGCTGGACACCCTCTTCCCGTGAGTCCCGCGCCCTCCGCGGGCGGTCCGGCGCCGCACCACCCCCGTAGAATTCACGCGTGGCAGGACGGATCAACGACGAGGACGTGAAGGCGGTACGGGACGCGGTCCCGATCGACGCCGTCGTGTCCGAGTACCTCCAGCTGCGGAACGCGGGCGGCGGCAACCTCAAGGGGCTGTGCCCGTTCCACGACGAGAAGTCGCCGTCCTTCCAGGTCAGCCCCAGCAAGGGCCTCTTCCACTGCTTCGGCTGCCAGGAGGGCGGCGACACCATCACGTTCGTGATGAAGGTCGACCACCTCACCTTCTCCGAGGCGGTCGAGCGGCTCGCCGCCCAGGCCGGCATCACCCTGCGCTACGAGGAGGGCGGCTACAACCCCGCCCACCAGCGCGGCGAACGGATCCGGCTGGTCGAGGCCCACAAGATCGCCGCCGAGTGGTACGCGGAGCAGCTCGCGCTCTCGCCCGAGGCCGAGACCGGCCGGGTCTTCCTCGCCGAGCGCGGCTTCGACCAGGCCGCCGCCGTCCACTTCGGCGTCGGCTACAGCCCCCAGGGCTGGGACCACCTCACCCGCTACCTGCGCGGCAAGGGCTTCACCGACAAGGAGCTGATCCTCTCCGGCCTCGCCCAGGAGGGCCGGCGCGGCCCCATCGACCGCTTCCGGGGCCGGCTGATGTGGCCGATCCGCGACATCGGCGGCGACGTCGTCGGCTTCGGCGCCCGCAAGCTGTACGAGGCGGACAACGGGCCCAAGTACCTCAACACGCCCGACACCGCGATCTACAAGAAGTCGCAGGTCCTCTACGGCATCGACCTCGCCAAGAAGGAGATCGCCAAGACCTCCCGCGCGGTCGTCGTCGAGGGCTACACCGACGTCATGGCCTGCCACCTCGCCGGCGTCACCACCGCCATCGCCACCTGCGGCACGGCCTTCGGCGGCGACCACATCAAGATCCTGCGCCGGCTGCTGATGGACAACGGCTCGGCCCGCGTGATCTTCACCTTCGACGGCGACGCGGCCGGCCAGAAGGCGGCCCTGCGCGCCTTCGAGGACGACCAGAAGTTCGCCGCCGAGACCTACATCGCCATCGCCCCCGACGGCATGGACCCCTGCGACCTGCGCCTGGCCAAGGGCGACGACGCGGTCGCCGACCTGGTCCAGCCCCGCACCCCGCTCTTCGAGTTCGCGCTGCGCCAGATCGTGAGCCGCTACGACCTCGACACCCCGGCGGGCCGCGCCGCCGCCCTCGACGAGGCCGCCCCCGTCGTCGCCCGCATCAAGAACAGCGGCGCCCAGCACGAGGTGGCCGTCCAGCTCGCCGGGATGCTCGGCATCCTCGACACCCAGTTCGTCGTCAAGCGGGTGGCGCAGCTGGCCCGCTGGGCCCGCGACCGCGGCGGCAAGGGTCCCGCCCCCGACCGCCGCCCCGCCGCCCCGGCCTACGAGGCCGCCCCCCGGCCCACCTTGACCGGCCCCGCCCTCAACCTGCGCAACCCGGTGTACGCGACCGAGCGCGAGCTGCTCAAACTCGCCCTCCAGCGCCCCGAGTTGGTCTCCCCGGCCTTCGACGCGTACGGCGTGGACGAGTTCACCGCCCCGCCGTACGCCGCCGTACGCCAGGCCATCCTGGACGCGGGCGGCGCCGAGTACGGCGTCCAGGACCCCCAGGAGTACCTGGTCCGTGTCCGCGAGGCCGCCCCCGACGACACGGTCCGCGCCATGGTCACGGAGCTGGCCGTCGAGGCGATCATGCGCCGCGCGGTGGACGAGAACTACGCCGGCGAACAGCTCGTGCAGGTCCGCAGGCGGGCCGTGGAACGTCGCATCCGCGACGTCCAGTCCCAGCTGACCCGGCTGTCGGGCGGCGCCGACCCGGCCCAACTGGCCGCGGTGCAGAACGAGTTGTGGGTCCTCCAGCAGTACGACCAGTCCCTGCGCGAGCACGGAGCCGCGGCCCTCTGAGCAGGCCGTCACGGACCGGACGCAAAAAGTCACCGCACGACCCTCGTGGCGGGTGTGTGTCGTACCCCACACTGGGTCCGGTGCCCGAGCCGACGGAGCGAGGCCGTTCGGCTCCGTCCCCCGAGCAGCGCTGCGTTCGTCTCAGCAGCGAACATCCTGGAGGTCGCCCCCGTGCAGACCCAGACCCTCGTCCACACCGAGATGACCACCGACGGCGCGGAGCCGGACGCCGAGCCGGACGTGCTCGCGGCCGTGCCGCCGCAGAGCCGCCTGCTGCACCACCGCGAGGCCCTCACCGCGGCCCCGCCCGAGGCCGGGCCGGAGCCCAGGGCCGGCACGGAGCCCGAGGCCGTCGCGGAACCGGAGGCGAGCGCGCAGCCCGAGGCCGTCGTGGAGCCCGAGGCCGTCGTGGAGCCCGAGCCGGAGGAGCCGGCCGCCCCCGTGCGGGTGGAGCCCGGCGGACCGTCCTCGGACCTGTTCCGGCAGTACCTGCGGGAGATCGGCCGCATTCCGCTGCTCACCGCCGCCGACGAGGTGGAGCTGGCCCGGCGTGTCGAGGCCGGGCTGTTCGCCGAGGAGAAGCTGGCCGGCACCCCCGACCTCGACAGCGAACTCGCCCTCGACCTCGACCGGCTGGTCGTCATGGGCCGCATGGCCAAGCGGCGGCTGATCGAGGCCAACCTGCGGCTGGTGGTGTCCGTCGCCAAGCGGTACGTCGGCCGCGGGCTCACCATGCTCGACCTCGTGCAGGAGGGCAACCTCGGACTCATCCGCGCCGTCGAGAAGTTCGACTACGCCCGCGGCTACAAGTTCTCCACCTACGCCACCTGGTGGATCCGCCAGGCCATGTCCCGCGCCCTGGCCGACCAGGCCCGCACCATCCGCGTCCCCGTGCACGTCGTGGAACTGATCAACCGGGTCGTCCGGGTGCAGCGCCGCCTCCTCCAGGAACGCGGTTACGAGCCCACCGCCGCCGAGGTCGCCGCCCAGCTCGACCTCACCCCCGAACGCGTCGGCGAGGTACTGCGACTGGCCCAGGAACCGGTCTCCCTGCACGCCCCCGTCGGCGAGGAGGACGAGGTCGCGCTCGGCGACCTCATCGAGGACGGCGACGCCGCCTCACCCGTGGAGTCCGCCGCCTTCCTGCTGCTCAGGGAGCACCTGGAGGCCGTGCTGTCCACGCTCGGCGAGCGCGAGCGCAAGGTCGTCCAGCTGCGCTACGGCCTCATGGACGGCCGCCCGCGCACCCTGGAGGAGATCGGCCGCATCTTCGGCGTGACCCGCGAGCGGATACGGCAGATCGAGTCCAAGACCCTCAACAAGCTCCGCGACCACGCCTACGCGGACCAGCTGCGCGGCTACCTGGAGTGAGGAGCGGGGGCCGCCCGGCGGCGGCCCCCGCCCCGCCGGGTCAGTCCACCTCGGCCAGCGCCTGCGCGAACTGCGCCTCGTACAGCCGCGCGTAGGCGCCGCCCGCGGCCAGCAGCTCGGCGTGCGCGCCCTGTTCGACGATCGCGCCGTCCTCCATCACCAGGATCGTGTCCGCGTCCCGGATGGTGGAGAGCCGGTGCGCGATGACGAACGACGTCCGCCCGTGCGCCAGTTTGGCCATCGCCTTCTGGATCAGCACCTCGGTGCGGGTGTCCACCGAGCTCGTCGCCTCGTCCAGCACCAGGATCACCGGATCGGACAGGAACGCCCGCGCGATGGTGATCAGCTGCTTCTCCCCGGCGCTGACCCCGGAACCCTCGCCGTCGATCACCGTGTCGTAGCCGTCCGGCAGCGTCCGGACGAACCGGTCGGCGTGGGCCGCGCGCGCCGCCTCCTCGATCTCCCCGCGGGTGACCTCCCGCGGGGCGCCGTAGGCGATGTTCTCCGCGATCGTGCCGCCGAACAGCCAGGTGTCCTGGAGCACCATGCCGATGGCGGACCGCAGTTCGTCGCGGGACATGGCCGCGATGTCCACCCCGTCGAGCGTGATCCGCCCGCCGGAGACCTCGTAGAACCGCATCAGCAGGTTCACCAGCGTGGTCTTCCCCGCGCCGGTCGGACCGACGATGGCCACCGTGCGACCCGGCTCCACCGTCAGCGACAGATCCTCGATGAGCGGCTCGTCCGGCTCGTACCGGAACGACACGTGCTCCAGCGCCACCCGCCCGCGCAGCTGCTCCGGCCGCACCCCCGGCACCGGGTCCGCCGACTGCTCCTCGGCGTCGAGCAGTTCGAAGACCCGCTCCGCCGAGGCGACGCCCGACTGCACCAGGTTCGCCATCGACGCCATCTGCGTCAGCGGCATCGAGAACTGCCGCGAGTACTGGACGAACGCCTGCACATCGCCGATCGACAGCGAACCCGACGCCACCCGCAGCCCGCCCACGACCGCGACCAGCACGTAGTTGAGGTTCGACACGAACAACATCAGCGGCTGCATGATCCCGCTGTTGAACTGCGCCCTGAACCCCGCCTCGTACAGCGCATCGTTCTGCTCGGCGAACTGCCGCGCCGACTCCTCCTGCCGCCCGAACACCTTCACCAGCGCGTGCCCGGTGTACATCTCCTCGATGTGCGCGTTGAGCTTGCCGGTGGTGCGCCACTGCTGCACGAAGTGCGGCTGGGACCGCTTGCCGACGAGCGTCGCCACGTACAGCGACAGCGGCACCGTCACCAGGGCCACCAGCGCCAGGATCCACGACAACCAGAACATCATCGCCAGCACGCCGATGATGGTCAGCAGCGAGTTGATGAGCTGGCCCATCGACTGGTTCAGGGTCTGCCCGATGTTGTCGATGTCGTTGGTGGCGCGGGAGAGCACCTCGCCGCGCTGCCGCCGGTCGAAGTACGACAGCGGCAGCCGCGACAGCTTCTTCTGCACGTCCTCGCGCATCCGGTACATCGTCCGGTTGACGACCCGGTTCACCAGCCGCGTCGCCACCGCCATCAGCAGCCCCGCGCCGGCGAACACCGCCAGCGCCAGCAGCAGCACGTCCCCGACCGCGCCGAAGTCGATGCCCTCGCCCGGCCGGAAGTCCGTGCCGCGCAGCATGTCGGCCACGTCCCCGTCGCCGCGCTCGCGCATGGCCTCCAGGACCTCCGCCCTGCTCTCGCCGGCCGGCATCTCCCGCCCGACGATGCCCGCGAAGACCAGGTCGGTGGCCCGCCCGAGGATCGCCGGACCGGCCACGCTCAACGCCACGCTGACCACCACGCACGCCACCAGCGCGGCCAGCGTCAGCCGCTCCGGCCGGAAGTGCCCCATCAGCCGTCTGCCCGAGCCCCGGAAGTCCATCGAACGGTGCTCGGGGCCGGTCCCGGCCATCATCCGTCCCATCGGACCGGCCATCAGGCGGCCTCCGCTTCCGTCAGCTGGGAGAGCACGATCTCCCGGTAGGTCTCGTTGTCCGCCATCAGCTCGTGGTGCCGGCCCGTGCCGACCACCCGGCCCTCGTCCAGCACGACGATCCGGTCCGCGTCCCGGATGGTCGACACCCGCTGCGCGACGATCACCACCGTCGCCCCGGCCGTCTCCCGTCCGAGCGCGAGCCGCAGCGCGGCGTCGGTGGCGTAGTCGAGCGCGGAGAAGGAGTCGTCGAACAGGTAGATCTCGGGCCGCTGCACCAGCGTCCGCGCGATGGCGAGCCGCTGCCGCTGGCCGCCGGAGACGTTGGTGCCGCCCTGCGCGATCGGCGCGTCGAGGCCGTTCTCCAGCCGCTCCACGAACTGCCTGGCCTGCGCCACCTCCAGCGCGTGCCACAGCTCCTCGTCCGTCGCGTCCGGATTGCCGTACCGCAGATTGGTGGCGACCGTGCCCGCGAACAGGTACGGCTTCTGCGGGACCAGGCCGACGGTCCCGGCCAGCAGCTTCGGGTCCAGCGTCCGTACGTCCACCCCGTTGACCAGCACCTCGCCCTCGGTGGCGTCGAACAGCCGTGGGACCAGGCCCAGCAGGGTGGACTTGCCGCTGCCGGTCGAGCCGATCACCGCGGTCGTCTCGCCGGGGCGGGCCACCAGGTCCACGGCCCGCAGCACCGGCTCCTCGGCCCCCGGGTAGCGGAAGCCGGCCCCGCGCAGCTCCAGATGCCCGTGCCGGCGCAGCTCGGTGACCGGGGCGGCGGGCGGCACCACGCTGGAGGAGGTGTCCAGCACCTCCTGGATGCGCTCGGCGCACACCTCGGCGCGCGGCACCATCATGAACATGAACGTGGCCATCATCACGGCCATCACGATCTGCATCAGATAGGCGAGGAACGCCGTCAGATCGCCGATCTGCATCCCGCCGCTGTCGATGCGGTGCGCGCCGAACCACACCACCGCGATCGACGACAGGTTCACCACCGTCATCACGATCGGGAACATCAGCGCCAGCAGCCTGCCGGTGCCCAGCGACACCTCCGTCAGCTCGGCGTTGGCCCGGCCGAAGCGGCGCTGCTCGTACTCGTCGCGCACGAAGGCGCGGATGACGCGGTTGCCGGTGATCTGCTCGCGCAGCACCCGGTTCACCGTGTCCAGACGCTCCTGCATCGACCGGAACAGCGGGCGCAGCCGGCGCACGATCAGCGTCACCGCGAGGCCGAGCACCGGCACGACGGCCACCAGCACCCCGGACAGCGGCACGTCCAGGCCGAGCGCCATGACGACGCCGCCCACGCACATGATGGGCGCGGACACCATCAGCGTGAACGACATCAGGGCCAGCATCTGCACCTGCTGGACGTCGTTGGTGGTCCGGGTGATCAGCGAGGGGGCGCCGAAGTGGCCCACCTCGCGCGCGGAGAACGACTGCACCCGGTCGAAGACCGAGGCCCGCACGTCACGGCCGAGCGCGGCGGCGGTACGGGCGCCGTAGTGCACGGCGCCGATGTTGCACACCACCTGCGCCAGCGAGACGCCGATCATCAGGCCGCCGTGGCCGAGGATGTAGCCGGTGTCGCCCGCGACGACACCGTTGTCGATGATGTCGGCGTTCAGCACCGGCAGGTAGAGGGTGGCGCAGGTCTGCACGAACTGCAGCAGCACCAGCAGGGCGATGGGTTTTCGGTAGGGCCTGAGATAGGTCCGCAGGAGTCGTATGAGCACGCTGCTTCTCTCGGAGTGTGGGCGACGGGGGCCGGTCGCTTGCCCCTGGCACCCATCGTCGGGCACTCCACCCGCGTTACCTCAACCGATTAACCCATCAGGCGGGTGCCACGGCGCGGAACGCGCCGGGACGGGCCGGCTCCCGCGAGGGTCCCGGGCGGCACGCGCCGGGACGCGCCCGCCCCGCCGGCGGACGGAACGCGCCGGGGTGCGTCGGCTCGCACACAAGGGCGGCACGCACCGCAGCGCGTCCCACCCCCTCCACAGGCGGACGCCGATGGGTCCGCGCCTCGCCCTACGGGCGGAACGCCCCCGGATGGGTCTGCTCCCGCACCGACACGAACTGCTGCCGCACGGCCTGGCCCACCGCCAGCTCCTCGCCCGGCTCCAGCACCTGGGCGACCGCGCCCTGCCAGGCCGGCGGGGTGTGCGGGTCGAGGGCGCCCCGGGACACCCCGAGCGCCCAGGCCGCCTGCCGGGCCGCGCCCATCGCCGCGTAGTCGGCGGGCTGCGGCACCACGACCTGCGCGCCGAACAGCGACGGCGCCGCCGCCTGCACGGCCGGCAGCTCCGCGGCGGCCCCCAGCAGGAAGATCCGCCGCACCTCCACCCCGCGCCCGCGCAGCACGTCGAGGGCGTCCGCGAGCCCGCACAGCATCCCCTCGAACGCCGCCCGCGCCAGATGCTCCGGCTTCATCGACTCCCGCCGCAGCCCCGTGAGGGTCCCGGCGGTGTGCGGCAGGTTCGGCGTGCGCTCGCCCTCCAGGTAGGGCAGCAGGACGAGGCCGTGGGCGCCCGGCGTCGACTTCATCGCCAGGTCGGACAGGCTCTCCAGGTCGGGCAGCCCGAGCAGCTCGGCGGTGCCGCGCAGGGCGCGCACGGCGTTGAGGGTGGTGACGACGGGCAGGTGCATGCCGGTGGCGTCGGCGAGGGAGGTGATGGTGCCGGTGGGGTCGTACAGCGCCTCGGGGTGCACGGCCATCACGGACCCGGACGCGCCGAGCGACACGACCGCGTCGCCCGGACCCAGGCCGAGCCCCAGGGCGGCGGCCATGGTGTCGCCGGTGCCGGCGGAGATCAGCAGCCCCTCCGGCGTCGTACCGGCCGCTTCGGACGGGCCGATGACCTCGGGCAGCACGGCCTGCCGGCCGAGCGCGAGTTCGACGAGGTCGGGCCGGTAGGCGCCGGTGGCGGCGGACCAGTACCCGGTCCCGGAGGCTCCGCCCCGGTCGGTGGTGCGGCGCACCGGCCGCCCCAGCAACTGCCACACCAGCCAGTCGTGGGCCTGGAGCAGCACGGCGGTGCGGGCGGCGGCCTCGGGCTCGCTGCGGGCCAGCCAGCGCAGCTTGGTCACGGCGTGCGCGGCCTGCGGCACACAGCCCACGGCCTGCGCCCACGCCTCGCGCCCGCCGAGCGCGTCGACCAGATCGGCCGCGGCGACCTGCGCCCGCTTGTCCGCGCCGACCATGGCGGGCCGTACGGTGCCGCCCTGGGCGTCCAGCGGCACCACCGCGTTGGCCTGTGCGGAGACCCCGATCGCCTGGACGCCCTCGAGCAGCCCGCCGCCGGCGGCCTCGCCGAGGGACAGCAGCCAGGCCTGCGGATCCACGTCGCTGGGCCGGCCGCCGCCCTCGGTGTTCTCCACCGGGTGCGGCGCGTACCCCTGCCGGAGCACGGCCCCCGTGTCCGCGTCGCAGACGACGATACGAGTGAAATCGGGCGAACTGTCCAACCCGGCGACTATCCCCATGCCGGAAATTCTGCCGTACCGCCCGGGGTGCCCGTGCCGAACGGTCGGTCAGGTGGCGCCGGTCCCCCAGTCGTCGGCCCCGGTCCGGGAGCCGTTGCGCTCGCGCAGCGACCGCACCCGCTGGGCGACCGAGTCGGGCATCCGGTCCCCCATCCGGTCGCTGACCACGTGGTACGCCTTGCCGGCGAACTCGCGGCCCTGGTGGGCGGCGGTCTCCGCGGTGTTGCGGACGGCCGGGTTCTGGGAGATCTGGCGTGCGGACTTCTTCAGCTGTTCGTAGCGTTCCCGCCCGGCCCGTGTCCCCAGCACGTAACCGAGGGCGAGTCCGACGGCGAACGTGAGCCGGTAACGCATGACGGCCACCCTTCTACAGTTGGTCTCCGGCACCCCGGCCGGAGCCGGGAGGTACTGATTGGCGGAGCACCCCCCTGCTTGCGCTAATGTATGTGTCGCAGCGAGCGCGCGCCCCCTGGCGGATACCCGGGCGGACGCGTTCGATGCACCTGGGGCAATCCTCCGTAGCTCAATTGGCAGAGCAGCCGGCTGTTAACCGGCAGGTTACTGGTTCGAGTCCAGTCGGGGGAGCTCGGTCCTCCGTAGCTCAATTGGCAGAGCAGCCGGCTGTTAACCGGCAGGTTACTGGTTCGAGTCCAGTCGGGGGAGCAGCCTGAACGAGGACCCTGCGGGGTCCTTTTTCATGTCCGGGGGAACCGTCCGGGCCGCGGCGGAGTCCTCAAGGTCGTGCGAAGCCGGCCGCCCGGAGCAGGAGATCGTATGAGCGGCTATGCTGCGGCAGACGGCGCGCACACATGTACGCGACACGCCGCTATGGGGCGGTAGCTCAGCCGGTTAGAGCAGCGGACTCATAATCCGTCGGCCGTGGGTTCGAGTCCCACCCGCCCCACCACCACCGCTACGCGGGAAGACTCGCCCCGACCGGCACTGGCGGGAGCCGTCCGTACTCGCGCCCGTCACAGCGGCGCCGCCGGCGTCGATGCACCCCTCCCGGCCCTCCGGCGCTTCGCTTTGGCAGCCATCGCTCCGACCAGAAGACTGGTACCAGAAAATGGTACCAGTCTTGTACTGTATCCCGTACCGGTCACAGAAGGGTGCGGCACATGACCATAAGCGCCAGCGAGGCCCGCAAGGATCTCTTCCCGCTCATCAAGCGGGTCAACGACGACCACACCACCATCCGTATCAGCTCGAAGGGCGGCGACGCCGTCCTCATGTCCGCCGACGACTACGAGTCCTGGCAGGAGACGGTCTACCTCCTGCGTTCACCCGCCAACGCGAAGAGGCTCATGGAAGCCGTCGCCCGCGACAGGGCGGGCTCGGGGACGGTCGCGAAGACCCTTGACGAGTTGCGGGAGCTGGCCGGGGGAGAGGAGTGAGGAGCGTCGACTTCGACGCGGACGGATGGGAGGACTTCCTGTTCTGGCTGGGGTCCGACCGGAAGATGGCCCGCCGGATCACCCGGCTGATCGGCGAGATCCAGCGCACCCCCTTCGACGGCATCGGCAAGCCCGAACCCCTCAAGGGCGACCTGTCCGGCTATTGGTCCCGCCGGATCGACGACGAACACCGCTTGGTGTACCGGGCCGACGACAAGGAAGTGAAGATCCTCAAGGCCCGGTACCACTATCACGACTGACGTCCCCCGGACGGCGCGGCTCCCGGCCTGTGTGGCCTGCGTCCTGATGCCGCCCGTCCGGTCCTGGCCGGCCGCTCGGTCCGCTCGGCCGAGAGCCCGTGATTTCTCGGGATTCCCGCGTGATGCCCGTTCTGTGCGGTATTCGTGGCGCGCATCGCCCCATCGGTTTATCGAATGGCATTTCCGTTGTGGTGGGCCTCGATCTGTTTCTAGTATTCCTCTCAGGAAATTGAAACGCCGCCCCCCTGAAGTTGCTCCCACCCCCGAGAGGAACCGGAAAATGCGGAAGACCCTTCTTTCCCGTCACGGAAAGGTTCTCACCACCCTGGCCGCCGCCGCCGTGCTGGCCGGTGTCGCCCAGGTCGCGGTCGCCAGCCCGGCGCACGACCTGACGGCCGTCACCACCGCCGAGGGCGAGTTCATCCAGCCGCACGACCTCCGCGTCCGGAACGTGACCGACGTGGTCGAGCAGACCCTGACGATCCAGCCCGGCGGCGACACCGGCTGGCACATCCACCCCGGCCTGGTGGTCCTCACCGTGCAGAAGGGCACCATCACCCGCCGGAACGCCGACTGCACCGAGGAGGTCTTCCCGCAGGGCACCTCCTTCATCAAGCAGGGCAACATGCCGCTGAACGGTGTCAACGAGGGCACCGAGCCGATCGAGCTGCACCTGACCTACCTCAAGCCGGAGGGCACCCCGCTGCGCTACGAGCGCGAGGCGCCGAAGTACTGCGACTTCGACTGAGCCGGCCGGCCGGCTCGGTCCGGCCACCCCGGAACCGCCCTTCGTCCGCACCGGACGGAGGGCGGTTTTCTCGGTCCTTCGGTGGGGAGCGGGCAGCGTGGCGGGAACGTGTTCCGGGCGGGTCGGCTCGAATGCGCGAGGGTGGAATTCTGGACCGGGCTTCCTGTACCGGCCGTCCGTAATTCGCCGCCTCCGGGCCGGAAAAGAGAATACGGCGGAGCGGGTTTCTCACCCGCTCCGCCGTATCGTTTTTTCTGATCCTTCCGGTTTTCTAATCCTTCCGGTATTTCCTTCCGGGCGGCCGTGTCACGCGGCCTCCTGGAGGGCGCCGCGGTAGGACGCCAGGCGGCCCGTACGACCGATGGTCAGGGCGCCGACCAGGCGTCCGGCCCGGTGGTAGCCGACCTCCAGCCGACGGCGTGCCAGGTCGTACTCCACGACGCGGGCCTCGTCCGCGGCGGAGGGCAGGCCCACCGAGCGGATGCGGGCGCCGTACAGGTCCGACCAGAAGGACGGCACGGCCGTGAACGGCTCGGCGGTGCCGGGCGCCAGCAGGGTGGCGGCGGCGGCCGCTCCCTGCTCCACGGCGTTGGTCCAGTGGCCGAGCGCCAGGCGCTCGCCGCCGGCCAGCCGGTGCGGCACCCGTGCCACGTCGCCCGCCGCGACCACGCCCTCGGCCACCGAGCCGTCGTCGCGCAGGGCGCGCAGCCGGGTGTCGCAGTGGACGCCGCCCTCCAGCCGGAGGCCGGAACCGGCCAGCCAGCCGGTGGACGGCACCGCTCCGAGCGCGAGCACCGCGGTGTCCGCCGACAGCGTGGAGCCGTCGGACAGTTCCACGCCGCTGAGCCGGCCGTCCGGCCCGGTGTGGAAGCCGCTGACGGTGCTGCCGGTGCGCAGGTCGATGCCGGCCTGCCGGTGCAGGGCGGCGATGTAGGCGCCCACCGCGGCGCCGACGGCCCGCTCCAGGGGCTGGGCGGCGGCCTCCACCAGCGTGACGTCCACGTCCCGGGCGCGGGCGGCGGCCGCGATCTCGCCGCCGAGGAAGCCGGCGCCGATGACGACCAGCCGCCGTCCCGGTTCGAGACGGGTGCGCAGTTCGAGCGCGTCGTCCCAGCCCCGCAGGGTGATCACGCCGGGCGGGGGCGGCTGCTCGCCGGGCCATTCGCGGGCGGCCGATCCGGTGGCGATGACCAGACCGTCGTACGGCACCCGGTCGCCGTCGGCGAGGGTGACCGCGCGCGCGTCGAGGTCGAGGCCGACCGCGGCGCTGCCGAGGCGCCAGTCGGCGTTCAGCGCCTCCGCCTGCGGCAGCCGGGTGACGGGCGGGGTCTCGGCGGCGGTGAGCACCTGCTTGGACAGCGGCGGCCGGTCGTAGGGCGGATGGGGCTCGTCGCCGACGACGGTCAGCGTGCCGGTGAAGCCCTGGGCGCGCAGGCCCTCGGCCGCCCGCAGGCCGGCCAGGGAGGCGCCCACGACGACGACGGCTCTCATGAGGCGGGCGAGACGGTGATGGCGCGCAGCGGGCAGACGGCGGCGGCCTTCTCGGCCTTGTCGAGCAGCGCGTCGGACGGGTCGGCCTCGTACACGAGGTAGTCCTCGTCGTCGAAGGAGAAGATCTCGGGCGCTGCGAAGACGCACTGCCCGTGGCTCTCGCAGATGTTCATGTCCACGGTGATGTGCATGGCTGGCTCCGTTGCGGTCGGGGGCCTGGGAGGGACGGGGATGGTGGGGGGTGGGGCCGGGCTCAGGTGAGCACCGGAGGGTTGAAGCGGGAGTAGCCGGGCTCGCTCCAGCGCAGGGGGGAGGCCGCGGAGACCTCCCGAACGGCCTCGACCGAGAACTCGACCAGGCGCTGGGCGCCGGGCACCTTGGCGATCTCCTCGGGGTCCCACACGGTGCGCGCGGTGCCGGACAGGTGGAGGACCGAGCCGGTCCGCCAGTCGGGCACCAGGATTCCGGCGGCCGGGTTGAGCCGCAGGTTGCCCAGGGTGAGGAACATGGCGTTGCCCACGTAGTCGGGCCAGCGCAGCAGGGTGGGGGAGAGGACCTGGAGGAAGCCGGGGTTGCCGCCGCGGTGCGAGGCGTCGGCGTCGCCGCGGTCGGAGGCGGTGGCGACGAAGAACGTGTCCGCCGCGCTCACGGTCCGCTGCTGGGCGTCGGTGAGCGCGTCGCCGGTGGTGACGGCGCGGGCGGCGGCCGGGTCCGGGGCCTCGACGGTGTAGTCGCGCTTCTGCAGGTACTTGGGGCAGTTGGCGATCACCTGGTCCAGGTCCACGCGCAGGCCGTCGCCGGTGCGGTGGGCCCGGCCGTTGATCCGCATCCGCCGGCGGGTGGCCGGCTCGATGGCGATCATGCCGATCCTCGCCGGGGCCTGGGGAGTCGGACCGTCGGCGGACGCCGCCGAGCCGAGGACGCCGGCGAGGGGGTCCTCGGGCAGCGGGAGCGCGTCCATGAGGAGGGTGCGCGGGTCGGGGACCCGCAGGAAGCCGGGCGTTCCCGTCAGCTGGGTGGCCCAGATGCGGCCGTCGGCGTCGGCGCCGCCCAGCACGATCATCGGCTGCTCGGCGAGGAAGTCCCGCGCGACGGGCGGGACGGTCTCTCCGATGCCGCCGAGCGAGAACCGGGCCTGGTCGGCGAGGCCGGCCAGCTCCTGCACCGCGATCTCACCGCTGTGGTAAGTGCCCACGGCGTCTCCTTTCCGAGCGTCGGATGCGTCCGTGTCGCATACGGGCGTTGCGTTGTGTTGCGGGTGGCCGGTGCGGCGGGGCCGCCTGTGCGGGCGATCCCACGTCGCAACCGTTGACATCAAATTTAGCGGTTAGGGGGCGATCAATCAACCACTGATCAAGGAATGACCGGTTGTCATGGGTGGGCGGGGCCGGCTGTCGTCGTGCGACGGGGGCCGTATACCGGTGGACGGTGGACGGCGGGCGGCGGGCGGCGGACGGGGGACGGGGGCATACGGCCGTGCGCACACGACAGGGCCCGGGACCCGGCGGATGCCGGGTCCCGGGCCCTGTGAGCCCGGAAGCCTGATCACTCCCGGGGCGCGGCCTCGACGCGGTACTCCGCACCCCCCGCGCCCCGCTCGCGCAGCTCGGCGCGGCGGACCTTGCCCGAGGTGGTGCGCGGCAGCGACGGGACGAACTCCAGCACCCGCACCCACTTCTCCGGCGGCAGCTCGGAGCGCGCCCGGTCCAGGACCGCCCACGCCGTCGCGGGCCCCGCGGCGTGACCGGGGGCGGCGACCACGTACGCCTTCGGCGCCCACAGGCCGACCGGGTCCGGCACCGGGACCACCGCCGCGTCGGCCACCGCCGGGTGCCGCAGCAGGACGTCCTCCAGCTCGCGCGGGGAGATGCGGTGGTCGAACGCCTTGAACATGTCGTCGGCGCGCGCCAGATAGGTCAGGGACCCGTCCGGGCCGCGGACCGCCAGGTCGCCGGTGTGGTAGTAGCCGCCGGCCAGCGCCTTCGCGGTGCGGTCCGGATCGCCGACGTAGCCCCGCATCAGACCGAGCGGCGGGTCCGTCAGGTCCAGGCAGATCTCGCCGGGCGTGCCGTCCTCGACCACGGCGCCCGTCTCCGGGTCGACCAGGACCACCGTGTGCCCGGGCAGCGGGTAGCCCATGCTGCCGGGGACCGGGATGCGTCCCGGCGGGTTGCCGATCTGGCCGGTCGTCTCCGTCTGGCCGTACCCGTCGCGCAGGTCGACCCGCCACTGGCGGGCGACCAGCTCGATCAGCGACGGCTCCAGCGGCTCGCCCGCCGCGGTGGCCTCCCGCAGCAGCGGCGGGCGCTCACCCAGGCCGAGCGCCGCCATCCCGCGCCACACCGTGGGCGGGGCGCAGAACGCCGTCACGTCGCGGGTGCGCAGGACCTCCAGGATGCGCGCCGGGGTGCTGCTCGCCGAGTCCAGCGCCACCACCGTCGCCTCGGCGTTCCACGGCACGAAGAAGGAGCTCCACGAGTGCTTCGCCCAGCCGGGGGCCGAGATGTTGAGGTGGACGTCGCCGGGTGTGACGCCGTTCCAGTACATGCCCGACAGATGGCCCACCGGATAGCTGACGTGGGTGTGCTCGACCATCTTCGGCAGGGACGTGGTGCCCGAGGTGAAGTAGCGGAAGAGGGGCGCGTCCGCGGGCGTGGGACCGTCGGGGGAGAAGTCGGTGCCGGCGCCCGTGGACAGTTCGTACGGCAGCCAGCCCTCGGCCGCGCCGCCGACGCCGATGCCCGTCCAGGCCCGCGGCCGGCCGTCGGCCGCCGCGTCGAACCGGCCGGCCAGGCCGCCCTCCGCGACGACGTACCGCACGTCCGCCCGCCGCAGCCGGTCCGCCAGCTCCGTCGGGGTCGCGGTGGTGTACGTGGGGATGACCACGGCGCCCAGCTTGATCGCGGCGAGCAGCGTCTCCCACACCTCCACCCGGTTGCCGAGCATCAGCAGCACGGGGTCCCCGCGGCGCACGCCCACCGACCGCAGCCAGGTGGCGACCTGGTCGGAGCGGCGGGCCAGGTCCGCGAAGGTGAACACCCGGTCGGTGTCCGGGCCGCCGTCGCCCACGATCCGCAGCGCGGCGGCGCCGGGCCGGGCGGCGGCGACCCGGTCGAACCAGTCGAGGGCCCAGTTGAACTCGGTCAGGCGCGGCCAGCGGAACTCGGCCGACGCCTTGGCCAGATCCGTGCGGTGCAGCAGCAGCAGGTCCCGGGCCGCCCGGAACCGCCGGGTCGCTTCGGACTCGGTCATGCCGCGCCTCCCCGGGCCGCCACCGCGTCGGCGTCGTCCGGCTCACCGGCCGCCGGCTCGTCGAGCGGGCGCAGGCTGTCCACCGCGATCGCGTCGGCGTCCCGGTAGAACAGGGTGCCCACGCCGGGCCGGCTGCTGCCGACCTGGGTGAACCACCGGGTGTGCTCGGTCGGGATGCCGAGCGCGTACAGGTCGCGCTGCACGACGCCCTGCGCGTTGACGACGTGGAACGGGCTGTCCGTCACCTCGAGCCCGCCGGTGACGAACCGGCCGCCGTCCGGGCCCTCGATGACGTACGGCCGCACCGTGCCCTCCTCCAGCAGCCGGCGCGTCAGCGCAGAGGTGTCCCGGTGCAGGTCGGGGGTGGGGATGCGGGCGTCGATCAGGGTCTGCACCACCCGGTCGGAACCGGCGACCTGGGGGGAGCCCACCGTGAAGCCGCCGGCCTCCTCGTCGGTGCCGAAGCGGGTCCCGGGACCGGCAACCTCCACCAGGCCCTGCTGGATCAGCGCGCGCAGCTGCTCGACCCGGTACATCGGCGGCCCGGCGGAGAGCAGGGCGTTCACCGGCAGGAAGCGGCCGTGGAAGAAGCCCGTGTGCGACTCGGGCAGCAGACCGCCGAAGTCGACGGCCTGACGGACCACGTTGCGGATGTCCCGCAGCACGTCCAGGGCGGCCTTGAGCGGGCCGTCCAGGGTGCCCAGCTCCGCCGCGGCGAGGTCCTCGTCCATCACCTTCAGCAGCCGCTCGCGGAACTGCTCCGGCGAGCCGAACCGCTCGTCGCCGAACGGGCGGGCCAGCGCGTTCAGATCGACCGGCGGCACGTTCGCCAGGCCGGCCGCGGCCAGCAGCGGGGTGCGGTCCCGGCCGGCGCGCAGCGCGTCGGCGTGCGCCCGCGCGAAGGCCTCGGCCGCCTCGGCGCCCTGGGCGATGCGGACGTGCGTGACGTAGTAGACGTGGTCCACCTCGTGCAGCAGCAGCGGCAGCACGTCCTCGGCGAAGTCGAGCTGCCCGGTGCCGCCCTCGGCGCGGCGCGCGGCGCGGGCGGCGCGCAGCGCGTCGGGCGTGAGGAACAGCGCCTTGTGGCTGTACGACGGCTCCTTCTGGTTGCGTCCGCGGGCCGGGATGGGCAGACCGCTGCGGGAGCCCGCGACGATCCTCGGCTCACGCCCGCTGGGCACGTAGCGGAGCATGCCGTCCGCGCCGGTCTCGAAGACGCCGCCGCGGCCCACGGTCAGCGACAGCATCACGTCGTAGAAGGAGAGTCCGAGGCCCCGGATGCCCACCGCGGAGCCGGCCGGGACGCTCTCCTCGTCCAGCGGCATGTCGGCCGCGGAGTCGCCGCAGAGATAGCGCACGCCCGGGGTGCGGGCCGCGAAGTCGAGCATCCGCTGCTCGAAGGCGTCGGGCGCGTTGACCGGGTGACCGGTGGCCAGGACGACCCGGTCGGCCTCCAGCAGGTGCGGCGCGGTGTCGAGGGTGAGGAGGTAGCCGTGGCCGGCGCCGGTGCGCACGGCGGTGACCCGGCCGGTGACCGGCACCAGCTCGACGTGGCCGGGCAGGCTGCGGGCGACGGTCCGGTAGACGTCGGCGAGATACTCCCCGTACCGCACGCGCGGGGCGTAGTCGTCGGGGCCGAGCGGCTCCTCGCCTGCCTCCTCGGCGCGCCGGGCGATCCACTGCCCGAGCGACGGGCCGGCGCCGGGCCGGTCGGGGCCGCCGTCGGGGTCGCCGGAGTACATGGTCACCTGGCTGATGACCGTGTTCATGGTGAACCAGTCGTCCTGGTCGGTGCGCCACACCCGGCCGGCGCCGACCTCGGTGGCGTCGATGAGGTGAATCCGCACCGGGCGCGGTTCCCGGCCTTGACCGGCCGCCTCGGCGGCCTCGGCCGAGGTCCGGACGGCGAGCCGCTCCAGGACCGACAGGCCGCGCGGGCCGCTGCCGACGATGGCGATGACGAGTGGACGCGTATCGGATATGTGTCCGGGCACAGGAGGTCCTAGAGGATCGGTGAGGAGCGCCCCGGTAACCGGGACGCGTGGACTGGGTGCGGGCGCCGGGGCCCGCCGGGTGCGAGGGCCCGGCGCGGCGCGGGGCCCCGGCGCCGCCGTGGACGGCCCGCCCCGGTCGCCTTGTCGCGGCCGGGGCGCACCGGGCGGGCGGGTGGTCCCGCCCGCCGCCGATGGCGCGGGAAGCGGCGGGGCCGAGTGCCGGTGTGGCGGGACGGCGGGGTGGGTCGGGCGCCGGTGCGGGCGCCGGGTTCCGTCGTCGGGGCGGGCCGGAGCCGTACCGGGCGGCGGACGGGCGGACGCCGCCGCCGCGGCGGGCGGCCCGCGGAGCCGGCCGGTGGGTCTGGACGGTGGGGTCGTGACGGGCGGTCACGACGGTCGGGCCATGACGGGTCGTCACGACGGTCGGGTCATGACGGGTGGTCAGGACGTCAGCGCGGCCGGCCTGTCCTGGTCCTCGGTTCCGGTCAGGGCGGCCCGGTCGAAGGCCTCCTGGGTGTGGGACAGCATGCCCAGCAGGTCGTCCGCCCGCAGCCGGTCGCGCCCCGGCGCGGGCAGCGCGCGGATCGGCATCGCGCCGGTGGCGTGCCACTGGAGGCTGCCGCGGGCGTCGATGTAACTGCGCGTGCGCTGGGC
Source organism: Streptomyces sp. NPDC046379 (assembly GCF_055587785.1). Taxonomy (NCBI): domain Bacteria; kingdom Bacillati; phylum Actinomycetota; class Actinomycetes; order Kitasatosporales; family Streptomycetaceae; genus Streptomyces; species Streptomyces sp. NPDC046379. Next base: position 360,345 of record NZ_JBVJFP010000001.1, on the reverse strand, counting down.
GTTGTCGGCGTGCAGGCAGTACGGCACGTCGAGGATGCCCCGGCGGAACGCCTCGACCAGCGCCCGCCCGGCGTCCGGGTGCAGTTCCAGCACCGCGTCGACCAGCGCCCGCGCCTCCTCCAGCACGCCGAACTCCCCGTCGGTGTGCGCGGCACGGCCCTGGTACTGGGCGGCGGCCAGCGCGGCCTCCTCCAGCGCCTGGACGTTGTCCGCCACCGTGGGGATGCGGTGCGCCTCGGCCGGCGTCTTGACGATCATCCGCTCGGTCCCGGTGAGCGCCGCCAGCCGTGCGCTCTCCCGCAGGAGTTCGAGCGCCCCGCCGGTCGTGCGCGGGAAGACGCCCATGTACGTGTAGAGCACGACGTGCCAGTCCAGGCCGGCCAGATGCTCGCCGGCCAGGGTGCGCAGGGCCAGCAGCGCCTCCGTGTCCTGACCGCGGTGGGTCTGCTGGGCGTAGCTGAGCGAGACGCTGCGCAGCCCGTGCTGCCGGAAGAACACACCCTCCAGCACCGACAGGGCGACCAGCAGGCTCGGCGGGCACAACTGGCCGAGCATGCAGCCGCCGAAGCTCTCCAGGTGCGTGCCGGGACGGGAGGCGAGCAGCTCGCAACTGCGCGCCCACGCGTCGACCGAGGAGGACAGCGGGACCCGGCCGTACGGCAGGCAGTACGAGACGGGGCCGCCCTCGGTGGCGTCGAGCCCGGCGTCCAGCAGGGCGCGGATGATGCCGATGGGGTTGGCCGAGCCGTGCCGGACCTGGATCGCGAAGCCGTCCCCGACCAGCCCGGAAACCAACTCCCGCGTGGTGTCGGGGCCGTGGGCCACGATGGGGTAGCCGTTGAGGTCGGTGCCCTCGGCCAGGGCGAGGCGGGCGGAGACGTCGTCGCCGACACGGGTGTAACTGTCGATGGTGAGCGTGCCGACGGTCCGGGCGCGCGCCGCCTTCACCGCCTCCAGCCCCTGCCGCATCCTGGGCAGGTCGGCGAAGCCCATGCGGGGCTGGACGACCAGCTGCCCGGCCCGGCCCGCTGCGGCGACCGCGGAGGCGAACGTGCCCTGTCCGGTCGCCGGGACGGACGTGTCCTGTCCGGCCGCCGGGACGACGCCGGCCGCGCCCTCCTGCCGGGCGGGGCCCGCCGGAGGCCTGTTGCCGTTCACCGGGCGCCCGACGCTGCGATGGCGGGCGTGGCGGACTCGCTGAGGTAGCGGCGGAACTCGGCGACGCCCGCCGAGTCCTCGAACACCGCGTCGAAGCCCGCGGCCAGCAACTGGGGCCCGTAGGTGCCCGCTTCGGCGCCGGTCACCCCCAGCTTGCCGCCGATGACGACGCGCACGTCGCGCAGGTCCGGCTCCTCGCGCAGCCGGCGCACGGCGCGGGCCCCGTCGAGCGCCCCGTGTCCGTTGACGCTGCTGATGACGACCAGTTCGGGCCGGACCCGCCGGCACTCCTCGATCAGCAGCTCGTCGGGCACGCACGAACCGATGTTGGTCACGTCGTGGCCCATCTCCTCCAGCAGCAGCTGGAGGAAGACCAGGTTCCAGGTGTGGGAGTCGGAGGAGACGCTGGAGACGAGCACACGGTGACCGCGGCGTTGTTCCACGGCGACCTCGGTGCGGTGCTGCGGGGCGGCCTGCGGGCTGCCGGGCAGCGGCTGACTGTGGTACGTGGTCACGACAGGATCTTTCGGTTCGGCGGAGCGCGGGTGACGGCAGGGCGCTCGGGACGGCCGACGCCGTGCGGCGTGCGGGGCGTCCGGGCGCGACGACGAGCGGGGACCGGAGGGGAGGGCGGGGCGGCCGGTCAGGGCGTGGGACCGCCCCGCCCGGCCGGGGTCAGGGCGCCGCGGTGATGCCCACCGGACGCACCGGCTTCTGCGGCGTCCGGGCGGAGGCCGGCCGGGTGCGGATGGCGAGCACGGTGCAGCCGGTGCGGCTGGACATCTGGTGCTCGGTGCCGGGGCCCTCGACGACCAGGTCGCCCTTGACGTAGGAGATGCCGTCGCTGTGGTCCAGCACGCCGTCCAGGACGAGCATCAGCTCGTAGCCGAGGTGCTCGTGGAAGTCGCCGTGCGCGCCCGGGGGGAAGCGCAGCAGCAGGCCCACCGAGTCCTCGCCCTGGGACTCGTCGGGCGCCCACAGGACGTGGTGCTCGACACCGATCCGGCCGGGCTCCTCCCACGCCACCCAGCTCAGGTCGTCGAGCTCGAAGCCGCTCCGAAAAGCGTTCGGGATGTATGAGATGTCGGACACTGGTATTTACCCTCTTTCGGCCTGCGGTCAATTCAGCTGCCGTCAAGCAGGCTATGCAGGCCGCGTGGGCGAGGATCCGCGTATTCACCGATGCCGGGTATCGGGGTTTCCGATGGGGGTGTGGGAGGTGTGCGGACAAGGGCACGCGAAAAAGCGGAAGGAAGGTGTTCGGGAAACCGGTTCAGCGGCTTTCCGGACACCTTCCTCCCGCCGGCTCGTGCGGCGTCGCGTCAGGCGGGCTGCGGGGTTTTCTCCTCGCTCATCCGCGTCGCCACGTCGCACACCGCGGTCACGGCGGGCCGGGCCAGCTCACGGCCGCCCCACAGGGCCCGCACGCTCAGCCGGACGCGGGGCAGCCCCGGCAGCACCGCCAGGCCGCCGTCGCCGTTCGCCGGGCCGACGGACTCCTGGGGGAGCATCGCGACGCCGTAGCCGGCGCGGGCCAGTTCGCGGGCGCCGCCGACGGAGCCCGCCTCGATGACGGCCGGGTCGATTCCGTACTGCTCGCGCAGGGCGAGGACCAGGACCTGGTGCGAGGCGCAGTCCGGATCGACGGCCAGCACACGGGTGTTGGCCAGTGCCTTTGCCGGGTCGGTCGCCTCGGCGAGGGACACCGCGCCGACGGGGACGACCTGGAGGTCCGGTAAGCGCTCCACGGTGATGCCCGCGGCGGGCGGACCGTCGGGCAGGCGGTCGCCGTGCACCAGGGCCACGTCCACCTCGCCGCTGCGCACGGCCTCCTGGGCGCGGCTGATCGACAGCTGCCGCAGGGAGACCTGGACCTTCGGGTACCGGTAGCGGCAGTCGTGCATCAGCGGGCCGATACGGGTCTCCAGCAGCAGCGCGGAGGCGCCGACGGTGGCCCGCCCCTCGACCTCGCCGGACGGATTCAGGGCCGACGCCATCTCGTCGACCACATGAAAAATTCGCTGGGTGTATTCGTGGAATATTTCTCCCGATGGGGTCAGTCTGACTCCATGTGGCAGCCGCTGGATGAGCTGCATACCTAACCGGGATTCCAGTGATCGAATGTGTGACGTCACACTTGATTGCGCGTAACCAAGGCTTCGTGCGGCCTTGGTGAGACTTCCCAGCCGGGCCACCTCACGAAAGGTACGGAGTTGATAGAGAGCCAGATCTAACGACACGTTTCCCCCTGCAACACGATCCGCTGTGCTCCCGGGGAACGCCGACCGCAGCCGTGCGGAGTCCGTGTGCCAGGCGCCCCGGGTGTCCCCCAACCGGCAGGTTGGCCACTTCCCCACTTGGCCCCCCGCCGGACCCGCTGCCAGACTAACGGGTCCGGCGGCGGTAGTGCGTTAGGATCCAGATCCTGCCATGCGGTCGCCCGGACGACAAGCGAGCGCAGCTCCCCCGGATATCAAACCGCTTGAATCGCACTCGAATTCGGCCCGATGAGGTGCACATGCCTTCAGACCTGCAGCCGCCTGCACCGGCCCCGGCCGGCGCTCCTCCGCTTCACGGTGAGCCGCTGCCCATCGAGTTCGCCAACACCGTGTTCCCGGTGCGCGACGTGCTCCAGGACCTGCTCCGCGTCCCGGCGGGGCTGGTCTGGTGGCTGGACGCCTGCCGCGACCGGCTGGCCACCCAGTTGCCGGCCGGCGCCCTGCGCGCCGTCACCGCCTCCGACGTGGAGTGCTTCGTGCTGCTGCGCGACGCGACCCGCCGGCTGATCCACGCCTACGTGAACCATCTGGCGCCCGACCCCGTCGACGTCGCCCAGGTCAACCGGGTCTCCGGCGTCGGGCGGTCGTGGCCGCTGCTGACCTGGCGCGAGGGCGCGCTGCCGTCGGCCGAGGAGGTCTTCACCGCCCCGCCCCTGGTGGCCGTCCAGGCCGAGATCGCGCACGGCCTGATCGCGCTGCTCTCCGGCGCCTCGGGCATCGAGCCGCGGGCCTGCACGGCGCCGGGCTGCGTGTTCTTCTTCGACCACGCGCGCTCCCGCCGGCAGTGGTGCTCCACCGGCTGCGGCAACCGCGCCCGGGCCGCCCGTCACTACGCCCGGCACGCCGGGGGGCATCGCCGCGACTCCGGCGGGCGCTAACGATCCGGTGTCGCCCAGGCCGTTAGAGAGGCTATGGCGAAAGGTTCATGCGGAGCACGGGGACGCGCCACAGGAGCGCGGGCCGGGCGCCGGCCCGTACGGCGACCGGTGTGCCGTGGACGACCGGGCGTACTGGGCGAGGTCCGCGAGCAGGGGCGTATGGCGAACGTGTCGGCCCGTGGTCGCGCCGCGACGCGCGGCGAACCGGCCCGTGGCCGGGGGCTCACCACCGTAGGTCCCGCGTGGGCCGGGGATTTGCCGAGAAGAGTCCCGTGGCCGGGTCCTACCGCGAAGAGTTCCGGGGCAGTGCGCGCGACGAGGGTTCGCGGCCGGTGCGCAACGGTGGGGGAGTCCGCAGGCGCGGGAACCGTCGGTCCATGAGCGGTGCGCGCGACGAAGTCCGGCGGTCGGCGCACACGGCGAAGTCCGGCGGCCGGCGCGCGCGACGAGGCGACCGCGACCGCGAGGGCTCCGCCGGTCCACCGGCGTCACCGCTTCGGGTGGCCCGACGGCTTCACCGTCCGGAGCGCGCCGTCAGCTCCACCGGGACCTGCCCGCACCACCGCACCCGGCACCGCACCCGCCCCCCGGGGCGTCCCCGAGTGCGACCGGGCTCATCGGACTTTCCGATCCCTGGCATCTGCGAAGCCAACGTTGGCGGGCCGCGATGCCGTCCTACGTTTTTGGCCAGAAGGCATCGCCCCGTGAGCGGCTTCCACGCCGGGGCGTCAGGGCCACAACAGACAGGGATCACCCATGCTCCGCACCGCACGATCCACCAGCACCGTCCGCAGACTCGCGGTGACCACCGTGGCGATGGCCTCCTTCGCCACCCTCGCCCCCAGCCAGGCGCTGGCCGAGGACGCGACGGATCCGGTCACGTCCGCGTCGGCCGTGTTCAACACCGCCCGCGGCGGCAACGACCACGTCCTGTACTGGAACGGCGTGCTCCTCGACATCTTCCGCCACAAGGGCGGCACCCCCGGCCCGCTCGGCCGCGGCGGCGCGATGATGGACCTGGCGATCTACGACGCGGTCAACTCCATCAAGACGATCGGCAAGCCGTACCTGATCAAGGACACCTCGGCCGCCGGCCAGTACGGCGCGCTCAACACGGCCATCGACTACGCGGCCTACACCGCGCTGAAGAACGCCTTCCCGCACTTCCCGGTCGCCGAGCTGGACGCCCGGCTCCAGAAGGCCCTCGCGATGCCGAACTCCGGCAACTTCAACCAGCGTGAGCGGGGCCGGCTGCTGGGCATCAAGACCGCCGAGGCGATCATCGCCGCCCGCACCGGCGACGGCTCCGACGACACCACGCCGTACGTCGCCAACACCGCTCCCGGCCACTGGCAGCCCGCCGCCGGCAAGCCCGCCGGCGCGCCCAACTGGGGCAAGGTGAAGCCGTTCGCCCTGACCTCCGGCTCCCAGTTCCGGCCCGGCAACATCGGCGGCTTCAACAGCGCCGAGGAACTGCTGAAGAGCCCGGAGTACGCGGCGCAGGTCAACGAGATCAAGCGGATCGGCGGCAAGGGCTCGACCGAGCGCACCGCCGACCAGACCCAGATCGCCCACTACTGGGCCAACGACCTGGACGGCACCTACAAGCCGATCGGCCAGCAGTACGACCACACCATGGTCATCTTCCGCAAGTACCGGCCCAACGGCACCTCCCTGGAGAGCGCCAAGCTGTTCGCGCTGACCTCGGTGGCCATGGCCGACGCCGCCATCGCCGTGTGGGACTCCAAGTACCTGAGCGACTGGGACGTGTGGCGTCCGGCCGACGCCATCCGCCGCGCCGACGAGGTGCCCAACCCGGGCATCGTCGCCGACCCGACCTGGCAGCCGGAGGAGCAGGACGTCGCCGGCAACAGCTTCAGCCCGAACTTCCCGTCGTACGTCTCCGGACACACCGGCATCGGCGCCGCCTGGGCCGGCGCGGTGAAGAACTACTTCGGCACCGACAACCTGTCCTTCACCGCCGGCACCGACGACCCGCTGGCCAAGGGCGTCACCCGCTCGTTCCCGAGCATCAGCGCCGCCGCCAAGGAGAAGGCCGACAGCCGTAAGTACATCGGCGTGCACTTCGAGTGGGACAACCAGGCCGCGCTCGAGATGGGCTACAAGGTCGCCAACCACGTGTCCGCGACCATCATCAACTAGTACGGCCCGCACCGCCCGACGGGGCGCCCGCTCTCCGTGGGCGCCCCCTCGCCCCCTCCTCCCGGCGGCACGCGGCGGAGGTCAACCCGAGGCCCGGCTACGACGGTTGTGCCGGGCCACGCGGACCCGGTTGCCGCATCCCGCGGTGCACCAGGCCCGGCGGGCGTGGCTCTTGACGAAGAAGAGCACGCAGCCCGGTGCGCCGCAGGCCCGCAGCAGACCGGCGTGTCCCCCGGAGAACAGGGACACGGCCGACGCCGCCACCTCCCCGAGCGCCACGCGCAGGGGATCGGACTCCAGCCACCGCGGCACCGCCTCCCAGCCGGGGCCGGGAACCAGTTCCGGCCACTGGACGGCGAGGCGGGCCGTGGCGTTGACCGTCGCGGTGTGCTCCGGCGGCGGGGCGCCGCCGCCGACGTGCGCGGTGGCGAGCGCGCGCAGCGCCCGGCGCAGCGTCAGGAACGCGGGCAGATGTTCCGGCCCGGCCGGACGACGTTCGCCGAGAACCTCGGCGAGGGCGGGACTGAACGCCGCACGGTGGTCGTCCAGCCAGGCGTCGAGTGCGCCGGGGGCGTCGAGCGCGTCCACCAGGTGACCGCGCAGCCCGCCCCTGATGTAGGTCGTGTTGACCAGGTCCAGCGGCAAGGGCTCGCCGGTCAGCGGCAGTTGGTCGATGGCCGCCCGTCCCGGGCCCGGCTCGGTTCCGTCGTGCATCGTCCCATCCTGCAGGTCGGAAACGTTCCCCAGAAGCTAATGGGTTGCTCTACCATCTAACCGTTAACCGACTTTTGAGAGGGGCATGACGCATGTCCGAGTCCACGGTGGCCGAGCCGGCCTCCATGAAGCGGTTCACGACCGCGCTGGCCGGCAAGGCCCCGGCCCGTCCGGCGAACTCCTTCATCTCCATGGCGACCCTGGGCGGCGTGGTCGCGCTGGTCCTGCTGGTGGCCATCGGCGTACTGCTCGACCAGACCGTTCTCATCCCGCCGCTCGCCGCGAGCGCCGCCCTCGTCTTCGCCGCTCCCGCCCTGCCGCTGGCGCAGCCGCGCAGCGTGATCGGCGGCCAGCTGATCTCGGCCCTGGTGGGCTTCGTCTGCCTGGCCGTCGCCGGCAACTCCACCTGGACGGCCGCCGTCGCCGGCGGTCTGGCCATCGGCGCGATGGCGCTGGCCCGCACCCCGCACTCGCCGGCCGCCGCCACCTCGGTCATCGTCGTGGTCACCGAGCCGTCCCCGGCCGTGTTCCTGTCGCTGCTGGCCCTGGCCACCCTGGTCCTGGTCGGCGTCGGCATCCTCACCGGGCGCAGCGGCAAGACGGCCCGCTACCCGAGCTACTGGTGGTAGGGGGCGGTCATGCCAGGTCGATACGGACACCTGCTCTTCACCCCCGAGGTACAGGAACACCAGCGCCGGAACGGAAGCCGGCGCGGATACGCCGCCATGACCGAGGCTCCCCCGGCGGAGCAGCGGCTGACGGCCGCAGAGGCGGAGTTCGCCGCCACCCGGACCAGCTTCTACCTGGCCAGCACCAGCGCGTCGGGCTGGCCCTACGTCCAGCACCGCGGCGGTCCGCCCGGTTTCCTGCGGGCCCTCGACGACCGGACGCTGGCGTTCTGCGACTACCGGGGCAACCGGCAGTACATCACCGTCGGCAACCTCGACCACGACGACCGCGTGGCCCTGTTCCTAATGGACTACCCGTCGGCGACCAGGCTGAAGATCCTCGGCCGGGCGCGGACGGGAGACGTCCGGGACTGGCCCGACGAGGCCGGTCCGCCGGTGCCCGAGGGGTACCGGGCCGTTCTGGAGCGGATGGTCAGGATCGAGGTCGAGGCCTACGACTGGAACTGCCCGCAGCACATCGAGCCCCGCTTCACGCCCGCCGAACTGGAGGACGCACTGACCCCGGTGCGCCAGCGCATGGCCGAACTGGAGGCGGAGAACCGCCGCTTGAGGGCAGCCCTGGGCGAGAGCGCCGCCGAGAGGACGGAGCACGCTCCCGTCCGGTGAGGTGGGTCACACCGACTGGACCTCAATCAGGCTTGAGGTAGCAGGCTGTCGCACGTACACAGACCGCCGATCATCGACCGGATCGTTGATCACGGATCAGATCGCCTCTCGCGGATCGGATCGGTGATCACTGCTCTGATCACGGACATCTGGAGAACTGCCATGGCCACGCTGCTGCACATCGACACCTCCTTCAGCGGGGAGAACTCGCACTCCCGCGCCGTCACCGCCGCCTTCCGCAGGACCTGGGAGAGAGAACATCCGCAGGGCACGGTCGTCTACCGCGACCTCGATGCCGAACCGGTGCCCCACCTCGGGGCCGCCGCCTACTACGGCGGCCACCTCCAGCCCGCCGAGCGCAGCCCCGAGCAGCGGGAGGCCGTCGGGCTGCGGGAACGCCTGATCGAGGAGGCAGAGGCGGCCGACGCGCTGCTGATCGGGGCCCCGATGTACAACTACTCCATCCCGTCGACGCTGAAGGCCTGGATCGACCAGGTCTTCCTCGTCGGCCGCACGTCCAGGAGCGGGGCGGCGTCACTGGCCGGCAAGCCCGCCGTCGTCGTGGCCAGTCGCGGGGGCTCCTACCGCGAGGGGACCCCGCAGCACGGCAACGACTTCGTGGAGAGCTATCTGCGACACGTCCTCGGCAACGGCCTCGGGCTCGATCTCACCTTCATCCACCCGGAGTTGACGTTCGCCCCGGTCGTGCCCGCGATGGCGGAGCTGATCCCGCAGTTCGAGGCCGCCCGGGCCGAATCCCTCGCGGCAGCCGAGTTCCACGCCAAGGAGCTCGCCGTACGGCTCACCGCCTGAGTTCTCCTGCCCGCCGCCCCGCCCGTGCCGCCCGTACACCAGCGCCGGTTAGCATGCGCTGCGCTGCCGGGGGCGGCGCGGGGATGTTTCCAACGGGGGGAGAACACTGTGTTCGTGCTGTCCATTCTGCTGCTCGTCGCGGCGGTCGTGCTCTTTTTCGTCGGCCGCTCGAGCAGCGGCGCCGGCGGCCGGCGGATCGGGGCGGCGCTCAGCGCCGTGGGCGGCGTGCTCGCCGGCGTCTTCGCCTGCGTGCACGTCGTGAGCGCCTACGAGGTCGGCGTGCCGGTGACGTTCGGGAAGGTCGGCTCGCCCCTGGCCTCCGGCATCCACTTCACGTCGCCGTTCACCGACGTCACGTCGTTCTCCACCCGCCCGGTGGACCTCAACCTCAACGACGACGAGGTCGTGGAGGTCCGGTCCTCGCAGGGCGGCGTGCTGTACGCCGACGTCACCATCAAGTGGGCCGTGGTGCCCGACGAGGCCGTGGCGCTGTACCGGCTGGCCGGCAGCGAGGAGGCCATCCAGGAGCGTCTCGTGCTGGCGGACAGCCGCGAGGTGATCCGGAACGTCTTCGCCCGGCACACCAGCGAGGAGGGTTACGCTTCCGCCCGCGAACGGATCGGCTCGCAGATCGAGGAACTCATCAAGGAGCGCCTCGCCCCGCGCGGCATCGACGTCACCGCCGTCAACCTGCGCAATGTGCGGCCGTCGAAGAAGCTGCAGGAGCAGATCGACAAGAAGATCCAGCAGGAGCAGGCCACCGAGCGGGCCGTCGAGGCGTCGCGCACCGCCGAGGCGCAGGCCGAGCGCAAGCGGATCGAGGCGGAGGGCATCGCCCGCGCCAACAAGATCATCGAGCAGTCGCTGAGCGAGAAGGTCCTGTACAACCAGTGCCTGGAGGCCTACAAGGAGGCCGCCAAGGCCAACCCGGTCTACGCGGTGCCGTGCGGCACGGACGCGAACGGTACGCCGGTCATCGTCGACAGCGGCAAGAACTAGCGCCCGGCGCGGGCTCCGGCCCGCGCCCGGACACCGGAACCGGTCCGGCGCCAGAACGGGGCCCGACGCCGGGAACCGGTCCGGCCCTAGGAACCGGTCCGGTCGGTCGCCCCGGTCGCCCCGCGGCGGCGTGCGATCGCCGTGCGCAGGGCCGTGCGCAGGTGCGGGGGCGGCGGTGGGCCCTGCGCGGCGGCGCCCGCCGTGACGGCGGCCGCGACCGTGCGGAGCTTGGTGTTGGAGACCTGGGAGGCCTCCCGAAGGATCTCCCACGCCTCCTCCGAGGTGCAGCCGTGGGCGGCCATCAGGATGCCGCGCGCCTGGTCGATCACCGGCCGGGAGACCATGGCCCGGCGCAGCTGCTCGACCTCCTCGCGCAGCTCCCGCAGCTGCTCCGCCCGTTCCCGGGCCACCGCCGAGGGGACAGTGGCGCCGGCCCCCGGCGCGGCCGGCGGCCGGACCGGGCCGCGCAGCGGGTCCACGGCGTCCAGGCCGACCAGCTCCAGCACCCGCCGGGGCTGCCCGCGCCAGCCGGTCGCCGACATCTCGGCCCCGTGCCGGCGGCCGTACTCGGCCAGCATGTCCAGGAACTCCCGGCCGGCCGTGTCCATGAAGGTCACCCCGGCCAGGTCCACCTCGACCCGGCCGACCGGGGTGGGCAGCCCGGCCAGGGCCTCGGCCAGGACGTCCGCGCAGCCGTGGGTCAGCTCCCCCCGGGCCGTGAGCACCGCCCGGTCCGGGCCGGGCGCGGCGACCTCGACAACGAGAGGGCCCGGACGCCGTACGTCCGGCCGTGTGGTGGGAGTGGGTGGCGCCGCTGAGGTCATGTCACCGCCTTCGTGGTTCCCGCCGGCCCGGGCCGGCCGTGCACAGACACATGTGTCGGACAGCGTTGTGCCGCGCCTGCCCGGTGTGGTGCGCGGTACACCCGGGCGGCGGGGAATGATGAGATGACTCGCGGGTACGAGCCCTTGCGTCCGGGACAATGGGGTGGACGACGGGATCGTGCCGGAGCCGCGGGCCGTCCGGGCCGCCCGCAGGCGACGGCGGCGGCCGGGACCGCCGCCCGCCCGATCGGGGAGGACGGGAGGAAGAGCCGTGCGGAGCCGGTCCGGCGCCACGGACCGCGGACGCGGAGCGCGTGCCGTGCCCCGCGTGCCGCACACTGTGTTCCGGACACCGGAACCTTCCGGCGCGAGGCGGCGTCGTCGTTCCGGGCCTGACCTGTCGTGATCGAGGTGGCGATGTGATGAGTGCACCAGTCGAGTCCTTCGGCTCCGGCGAGCCGGCCGGCTCCGTGCTCTCCCGCGCGTCCCGCCCCGGCGACGGCGTCTTCGCCGACCCCTTCGTGCACCCCGCGCTGTTCTACGCCGACGAGCAGGAGTACGTCGACGGCACCGTCCCCTTCGTGCGCGACGGACTGGCGGCGGGAGAGCCCGTGGCGGTGGCCGTGCCCGGCAAGAACCTCGACCTGATCCGCGACGGACTCGGCGACGTCGCCGGAGCGGTGCGGTTCCTGGACATGCGCGAGGCCGGGCGCAACCCCGGCCGGATCATCCCGGGCGTGCTGCGCGCCTTCGCCGACGCCCAGCCGCCCGGCCGCCGGGTGCGCATCATCGGCGAGCCGATCTGGGCCGGCCGCTCGGCCGACGAGTACCCGGCCTGTGCCCAGCACGAGGCCCTGATCAACGCCGCGTTCACCGGCCGCCGGGTGACCATCCTGTGCCCGTACGACGTCCGGCGCCTGGAGGAGCGGGTGCTCACCGACGCCCGTGCCACCCACCCCACCCTGATCCGCGCGGGCCAGGAGGAGGGGAGCGCCGCCTACGACCCCGACGGCGTCGTCGGCCGCTACAACGAACCGCTGCCCGCCGTGCCCGACGCCCTGGCGTTCCCCTTCGACGCGACGACCCTGCCCCTGGCCCGGCACACCGCCACCGGCGAGGCCGCCCGGTTCGGTCTTGAGGGCACCCGGCTGGAGGACCTGGCGCTGGCCGCGGCCGAGCTGACCACCAACAGCGTGGTGCACGGCGGCGGTTCCGGTGTGCTGCGGGTGTGGTCCGAGGGCGGGTACGTGGTGTGCGACGTACGCGACCGGGGGCGGCTGTCCGACCCGCTGGCCGGCCGCCGCCCCGCCGACCGCGACCAGCGCGGCGGGCGCGGCCTGCTGCTGGTCAACCTGGTCGCCGACCTGGTGCGGATCCACGCCGGCGAGGACGGTACGACGATCCGCTGCTGGTTCGCCCTGTCCGGCTGAGCGGCGCGCCCGGCCCCGGCGGGCAGGTTCGGGAAGCGGGGCTCGGGAAGCCGGGATCAGGAACCCGGGCGCGGGAAACGGCGCTCAGGAACCCAGCGGATCCAGCGAGATCGGCTCGATCCTGCCCTCCAGCATCGTGCCGAGCCCCTGCACCGCGCACACGTCGGGGCGTTCCGCGATGTGCACCGGCATCCCGGTCGCCTGCCGCAGCATCTGGTCGAAGCCGGGCAGCAGCGCGCTGCCCCCCACCATCATGATCCCCCGGTCGCCGAGGTCGGCCACCAGGTCCGGCGGGCAGGCCCGCAGCACCTTGCCGATGCCGTCGAGCACGGCCGTCAGCGGCGTCTGGATGGCGTCGCGCACCGCGGCCGTGTCCACTTGCACACTGCGCGCCAGCCCCGTCGCCACGTCCCGGCCGTGGATCTCGGTGGACGCCGGCCCGTGCGAGGTCAGCCCGTTGCCGGACAGCGCCAGCTGCAGGGGCCGCACCGACTGGCTGGGCAGCATCAGCTCGTGCGCGTGCCGCAGGTGCAGCACGATCGCGTTGTCCACCGCTTCCCCGCCCACCGGAATCCGCTCGGCGGCGACGATCGACCCCAGGGACAGCACCGCGACCTGCGTGGCCGCCGCCCCGCACACCAGCACCATCGTCGCCTCGGGCTGTTCCACCGGCAGCCCGCAGCCGACGGCGCCGGCGATCAGCGTGTCGACCAGCTCCACCCGGCGTGCGCCGAGCCCGACCAGCGTCTCGACGGTGGCGCGCCGGGCGAGCGGGCCCGCGTCGTGCGGGATGCAGGCCGCCGCGCGCAGCCGGGGCTTGCGGCGCAGCGCACGGCGGATCTTGTCGCCGAGCAGGTGACGCAGCATCCGCTGGGCCATCTCGATGTCCACGACCGTGCCGCCGGACACCGGCCGGACCACGCGGATGTAGTCGGGGGTCCGGCCGGTCATCTGCTCCGCGAACTCGCCCACCGCGATCAGTGCGCCGGTGCGGGTGTTCACGGCGGCGGCGGACGGCTGGTCCACGACGAGTCCGGCGCCCTTGACGTACACCCGCGTGCGCGCGGCCCCCAGGTCGACGGCGAAATGGCAGCGGCGCAGCTGCTCCAGACTGGCGGTCATGGGTCCTCCCGAGGCACGGACGGGGCATGGTGCGTGGGACCGCCGGGCGGCGGGCCTCCCTCGCATCGTGCGCCGCGCGCGGCGGGGGACGCCTTCTGGAGGGGGCCGGGCGGGGTGCCGCCGAACGGGGGGTCCTGGCGCGCGGCCGTCCGCCTACCCCCTGTCGTGCACGGCCCCCAGCAGCGGCTCCAGCGTGGCCACCGTGATCTCGCAGCCCGCCGCGCGCAGTTGGTCCTCGACGGTGCGGGTGCGGGCGTACCCGACGAAGGGCAGCCCGGCCTGCTGCGCGGCGGTCAGCTCGGCGACGGACGAGCCGATGAGCAGGCCCTCCTCGCGCGGGCCCAGGGCGCGCCGCAGGCAGTCGGGGTGCGGCATGAGCCGGCTCAGGTCGGTGCCCCGGCCGTGCACACCCGCCAGGGGCAGGTCGAAGGGGGCGAGGCAGCGGTCCACGGCGTGTGAGCTGACGTCCGTGACGATCCGGACGGCGCGGCCGGACTGCGACAGGGCGCGGACGAGGGCGCGGGACCTGTGGGTGGCGGGCGCGTCGGGGACGGCCCGCAGTTCCAGCTCCTCCAGCCGGTGCGCCAGCAGCGGCCCGATCCGGTCGTGCGCGAACGTGCGGAGCACGTCGAGCGGATGCGGGAACGCCTCCGTGCCGAGGGCCCGGGTCGACAGGCGGCCCGCGAAGGCGTCCTCGGGGTCGCGGTGCTCGGCCACCAGCGCGAGCAGATCCAGCGTGGCCTCCCGCGCCGTCTGCGCCGAGTACAGGCGGACGACCGGGCCGTCGAAGCCCAGCAGCACGGTCTCGGTGCGGGCCAGCAGCCCGGGCAGCGACCGCGCCGACGCCGCCGCGACCGGTGGCCCGGGCGGTGGCGCGCTCTCGGGGGCCAGTCGCACCGAGCACGACACCGACAGCCCCGGCACCGGCCAGCGGCGCAGCGCGTCGTGGAGCGCCCGCTGCGCGCCGCCCGCCCGGCGCACCGGATGGCGGCGGGTGACGCGGGGCGCGGTGTCCAGCAGGTGTTCCAGCAGCCGCTCCGACACCCGTGCCGTGTCCCCGCGCACGAACGCCACCGGGTCGTCGACGTGCCAGGTCAGATCCACCGCGGCGGCGAAGGTGCCCCGGCCCGAACTGGGCAGCGCCACCTGGTGGAAGGACTGCTGCGGGGTGAGGTCGACCTCGTAGTAGGTGGCCGGACGCGGCGGTCCGCCACCGTACGGCAGGGCGGGGTCGAGCAGGGTGAGGAGGCCGTCGGGGCCGGTGTGCACGATCGCCGTGCGGCCGGGCACCGGGATGCCGAGCCGGCGCAGGTCGTCCGTGACGAAGGGGCCGCGCACCAGGTCGCGTTCCTCCGGTTCGGGCGCCGCCTCGGACGGCGGGCAGTACCAGGCGATCGGCGGCGAATTCGCGGGGCCGGAGTGCAGCGGGTGGAAGCGCTGCGGGCCGAGCGCCGCCGAGCTGCCGGCGAACTCCTCGTAGAGGGACGGCGGTACGACGACCTGAAGACCGGCGTCGGCCCGCTCCTGCAGGTCGGTGACCTCCGCCGGCAGGGCGCCCGGCTGCCAGAACGTCACCCGCAGGCGCGGTGCGTCCGTCAGCTCCGGGAGCACGCGCAGCACGGCGACCAGCACCGGGAGCAGGTAGGCGTCGGGCCGGGTGTGCACGGCGTAGCCGTTGGCCCGCACCCGCACCTCGTACTGATGCGGGCCGAACGCGCCGCGATCGAGGACCTCGTGCACGGCGACCTCCAGGCCGATGCGGGCCTCGGGGCGGCCGCCGAGGTCGTCGGTCTCGAAGAGGATCACGGCCCCGTCGCCCCGGTCCTCGGCGGCCGCCCGCGTCTCCAGCTCGCGGCGCAGCTCCCGCAGCCGGACGCGGGCGGCACGGGCGGCGGGGCCGGGGACCGCGTCGAGCGGGTCGCCGCGGAAGAGGCCGAGAGCTTCCCGGACCCGGGCATGGCCGGGCTCGCCGGAGAGGAGTTCCTCGCAGTGGCGGACGTCGACGTAGGCGTCGGGGGCGTGGAGGGCGTAGCCGTCGGGAAGGGCGACGACGGCACTGGGACGGAGGTTCGTGCGCAGCTCGGCGACGAGGCGGGCGAGGCGGTCGACGGCCGCCTGCCTGCCCACCGGCTCGTCCCAGAGTCCTTCGGCCAGTTCGGTGAGGCCGACGCGCCGGCCGTGGGCGAGGACCAGCATGCACAGCAGTGCCTCGGCCTGCGGGGAGAGCCATGTGACGACCCGCTCCCCGGCGGCGACCGTCAACGGGCCGAGCAGTGCGAAGCCCTGCGAGGCGGAGCGGTCGTCGGCGGTCGTGGGGACGTCGGCGGCGCACCGTGCGGCCTCGTGCGGATCGCCGTCGGCGATGCGCTCCTTGAGCTGCCGGTGCTCGGGCGGGAAGGATACGAGGCGCGCCAGCTCGCGCAGCATCCCGGCCAGTTCGGCCAGGTCGGACCGCGTGCTCCAGCCGTCGGCCTCCGTGCCCAGCGCGAACCGGCTGATCATCACGGTGCCGTCGGGACGCAGCAGCAGGCCCCGCGTGCCCGGCTGCCCCCGCACCAGGCCGTGCGCGTGCAGGGCGTCCAGGCCCGCCACGGTCTGGCGCACCAGCCGGGCGAACACCCGGAAGGACAGTTCCTCGATCCCGCCGTCGACCAGTTCCGCCAGCGTCAGCCCGTCCGTGAACTCGGCCACGAGGTAGGGCGTCGCCCCCTCCACCCCGAAGTCCCGCAGATGGGCCACGTGCGGACTCGCCACGTCGGCCAGCGCCCGCGCGTCCCGCAGGAACCGCTCGTCGGGCGCGGTCTGCTCCGGATACAGGTGCACGGCCACCCGCTCGCCGGTGCGCTCGTCCACCGCGTCCCACAGCCGCATCCCGCCTCCCCGGCGCCGGACCAGCCGGTACCGGCCGCCGACCGGGCGTTCCGGCGTGTCCCCGCCCAGCCGCCGTACCGTCTCCTCCCGCACCGCGGCGAACGCGGCGCCCGCGTCCCGGCCGCCGGCCGTCTGCGCGCGGAACTCCCCGGCCGCCAGCCCCGCCCGCGCGTCGATCAGGCCGCCGACCCGGGTGAGCAGGTCGCGGGTGCCGTCGCGCGCCGTGCGGGGCAGGGTGCGCAGCAGCAACTCCCGCACCCCCGGACGGAACGCGTACGAACCGGGCGGTCCCGGCACGGCCGTGAGCATGCCGCTGAGAATGACCTCGGCGAGGTGCTGCGGGCGCGGATCGCGGTCCACGGCCCGCTGGACCAGCCGCATCACCGGCACGGACGGGACCGCCAGCGCCAGGTGCCCGGCGAGGCGGAAGGCCTCGGGGGAGGCGGTCGCGCGAAAGCGCAGGACCAGGTCCTCCGGCGCGGAGGCGGCGAGGTCCGGGACCGGTTCGGCGGGCGCGGCGGGAGAGGGCGGCAGCCAGGCCACCGCGCCGGGTGTGCGCCGGCCGCCCGGGGCGGCGATCAGCGCGGCCCAGTTCGCCAGCCAGACCGGGCCGGGCTCCAGGACGGGCAGCGGCACGGCGCCCGGCGGCGGCGCCGGGGCGTCGGGGTCGTACGGGGTGAAGGCGAGCGCGGCGGCGGGGGCGGCCGTGGCGGGGGCGGTGAGGGTGCCGGGCCCGGCGGGCAGGGCGGTGGTCTCCCACAGGCGTTCGGGGAGCGGCTGGACCACGGCGAGCGGCATGTGGCGCGCCCAGCGGCGCAGGGAGCGGTACCAGCGGTCGCCGGCGGGGCCGGGCCGCCATTGCGGGCCCATGCAGTCGCTGACGACGAGGGTGACCGTGCGGCCGTCGTCGGAGTCCGGCACATGGCGGGCCCGGCCGTCGGGTCCGGCCGGGTGCAGGGTGATGGTGCGGAAGACGCCGGACTGGGCGAGCGCGGTGTGCAGTTCGCGGACCAGGGGTCGCCAGACCGGCATGGTGGGGCCCGTGTCGTGGACGAGGTTCAGGCGCAGCCAGCGGTCGGGCGCGGGGCGCAGCACGGGCAGCCAGACGTCGGGGTGCGCGCCGAGCCGGGCGATCCGGTCGGCGGTCGCGTGCTCGTCCAGCACCGTGGCGCGGGGCGCGGCCACCCGGCGCTTCAGCGGGCGCAGGGCGCGCTGGAGCGCCAGCGGGTGCGGGAGCATCGCGGGGGCGGGCGCGAGGAGCGGCGCACCGCCGCCGTCCGCACCGGGGGCGGGGGGCCGGGGGGAGGGGAGGTGCAGGGTGACGCGGGTGTCGGGGGAGGAGTGGGCGGGGTCGGGCCGCGGCGGCGGCGCCGGAGGGGCGAGAGGCGCGGGCGGACGCGGCGTCGTGGGCGCCGGGGGCGCGGCGGCGGGACTCGCCGGCCGCTGCGTGCCGGCCGCTTCCCCGGCCGGTGCGCCCAGCAGCCGCGCCAGCCAGACCAGTTCGGCCAGCTCCCGTGGCGTGGGCACGGCCTCCGGGGAGCCGTCCGCCCCGGCCGCCGCGGCGAGGGCCGCCCGGAGGCGCGCCAGCGGCGCGGACGCGTCAGAAGCCATCGCCGTCCGCCGCCGGCGAGAGGTACGGCATCAGCTGCTCGGCCAGCTCGTCCACCGAACCGGCGTCCAGGCCGGCGATGCCGGTGAGGTAGATGGCGTTCAGCAACTGGTCCGTGGCCAGTTCGCCGCCGCCCGCGCGCTCGAGGAAACCGGTGATCAGGGACAGCGCGCGGTCGTCGGGGTCGCCGAGGTGGGCGCGGACGATCTCGGTGAGCTGCTCCTGGCCGGGTCGGCGCAGCTTCAGCCGGACGCAACGGCGCAGGAAGGCCGGCGGGAACTCGCGCTCCCCGTTGCTGGTCAGGACGACGAACGGGAAGGCGCGGCAGCGCACCCGGCCCCGCTCCACCGGCACGCGTTCGTCGGTGCCGTCCACCAGCACCGTCGCCCTCGGGGTGTGGCGGGCGGCGCGGACCAGTTCCGGGATCTCGTACTGGCCCTCCTCCAGGACGTTGAGCAGGTCGTTGGGCAGGTCGAGGTCGCTCTTGTCGATCTCGTCGACGAGCAGCACGCGCGGCCGGGTGTAGGGCAGCAGGGCGGTGCCGAGGGGGCCGAGGCGCAGATGGTCCTCGACGCCGGCTTCGGGGGTCCCGGGGCCGGGGGCGCCGGGCGGGGAGGAGGCGGTCCGCCCAGGGCCCATCGTCTGCCGGGCGGCGTAGAGACGGGACAGCGGGTCGTACTGGTAGAGGCCGTCGGCGAGGGTGCTGCGGCTGGTGATGTTCCAGCGCAGCACCGGACCCAGCCGCAGCTCGCGGGCCACCGCGTACGCCAGCGACGACTTGCCGGTGCCGGGCGGGCCGGTGACCAGCAGCGGGCGGCGCAGACACAGGGCGGCGTTGACGAGCCGCACGCTCTCCGGGGTGGGCACGTAGGTCTTCGCGCGGTGCACCCGGTCCGGGGACACGGCGGCCTCGTCGGCGGTGTCGAGCGGCGGGGCGAGCGGGGGTCCGCCGTCGAAGGCGCGCCACGGCGGCGGGTCGGGCAGCTCGGCGATGCCGTCGTGCGGCTCGCCGCCGCCGGTGTACACGGACCAGTGGGGCATGGGGAGTCTTTCTGTCGCTCTGCCGGTCTGTCGCTCTGTCGTCGCTGTGGCGTCCCGTCGGTCCGTCGCTCCTTCGCTCCGTGGGTTCGGCGGTCAGGCGACCGGCGAGCGGGCGTGGCCGGGGGCGGTGGCGTGCGCGTCGGTGAAGGGGCGCGGGTCGTCCCACAGCAGCTGGATGTCGCGCGCCCAGTGGCCCTCCTCCGTGTCGGCCTCCTCCCGCAGCTCCAGGAGGTGACGGGGCAGTTCGGCGGGCGGCACGACCCGTGCCCAGGCGTCCAGCCGGTCCAGGAACGCCTTTCCCGCGCAGCGCTCCGCGCCCGTGCAGTCGGCCCCGCCGTCCCCGGCGCCGCAGCCCGCGCGCGACCACACCATGACCGGCGCGGGCGCGGTGAGCGAGGTGTCGAAGTGCGGCCGGGTGAGGGCCGCCGCCGGCGCGGTGGCGAACCCGGCGAGTCCCGCGTCGGCCTGCCGCAGCCGCCGCCGGAGCCGGCCGGGGTCCTCCAGCCCGCCGCACTCCACCCGGTGCAGCGGTGCCGAGGGCCGGGAGTCGAGCCGCTTCCAGGCGCGGGTCAGCACATGCCGGGTGCTGGCCTTGCGCCGGGCGTGGTCGGTGACGACGAGCGGGTAGAGACAGCCGAGCGGGGTGTCGTCGTCGGGCGCGCTCGCCCAGCGGTCGACCGGCCAGTCCAGCCAGTCGCGGGGCAGCGAGAACGCGATCAGTTCGTCCGCGCCGGGCGTCAGATAGCGGAACGCGGTCTCGATCCGCTCCTGCACCCAGGCGCGCAGCCGGCCCAGGGGCACGGTGTCCGAGTCGACCGGGTGCCGGCGTCCGCCGCTGAACGCCGACACCTCGGCGCGCACCAGTCCGTCGCCCGCGCCGCTGTGCGCGAGTTCGACGAGGATCGGCGACCAGTCGGGGGCGGCAGCGGCGGCCGGTTCGGCGGCGGGCGGGCGCAGCAGGCCCGCCACCAGGTCGGCGAAGCGGTTCACCGTGGCCACGGCGCCGGGCCCGTCGAGTTCGCACAGCACGAACAGGGCCGCCGACCACAGCGAGTCGAACCCCTCCGGCGGGGGCGGCGGGTCGAACGGGCCGGCCGCCGCCGTGTACAGCCCCACCGGAGAGCACTCGACGCCCGCCCGCGCCGCCCGCTCGACCAGCTCGCGCAGCCGCGCCCGGTCGGCGGCCCGGTGGTCCGGCGCCGGGACCAGGCTCCGGAGGCCGGGCCAGTACCGCGCCATGACGTGCGTCGGCATCATCCGCCCGTTGCGCACGTCCCGTGCCGAGGCCGCCGCCGTGACCATGCCGACGACCTCGCCGGTGTCGACCAGCCGGACGGCGGCGCCGCTGAAACCGGGGGCGAGCGGCTGGCCGCCGGGCTGCCACGCCTCCAGCTGGAGCCACTCCTGGCTGATCAACTGGGGTGCGGTGACCCGGTATTCGGCCAGCGTGCCCTCGTCGAATCCGGCCGGGAAGCCGTACACCACGAGCTTGCGCGGGGCCGGGCCGTAGGCCGCGTCGGCGGGGGCCAGCGCGGCGGGCGCGATCGGCACCGGCCGCTCCAGCTCCAGTACGGCGAGGTCGCCCGCGTCGACCGGGCCGCCGCCCCAGCCGCCGTGGGCGACGACACGGGCCGCGACGGGCGGGAATCCGGGCCGCTCGGTGAAGGTCACCGTGAGCGGGGGCGCCGTACCGCCGCCGTCCTGGACGACATGGGCGCAGGTCAGCACCTTGTCCGGGGTCACCAGGAAGCCCGCTCCGGTCACCCTGCCCGCGCAGGCGATCCGGGCGTGCCACTCCGCGCTGATCATGAGGCGGGGCCGGCCTCCGGCGCACCCGGCGACCAGGTCAGCCTGACGACCAGATGGCCCTCGGCGGCGCCCTTGGCGATGATCGCGCCCGTCTCGGCGGACAGCTTCACGCCGAACTCGATCTCCACGCCGTCCGGCCGGAGCGAGCCGTCGCGGAAGACGCGCAGCGCGGACTCGGCCGCCGCCCGCACCCCGTCGAGCGCGTTCTCGAACGTGCGCGTCGCCTGCACCGCGCCGTCGCCCCGCGCGACCAGCCGGGAGCCTGACGCGCGGTCCTCGGCCGCCTCCACCGCGACCACCGTGCCGTCGGAGGTTCTGAACTCCACCAACCCGTCCATGACACGCCCCCGTTGCCGCACCCGCACTCGCGTTTCTCCGAGCATCCCATTGTTACGGAAGGTGCGCGGGGTTGTCGCGTGCCACTTCGGCCGTCGTGATCAGTGGCCGTCCGGCGGTTCGCACCAGTCGCCGTGGACGACCCCCAGTCGTGCCAAGTCCTGCGGCCTGAGCAGGAGTTGATCGGCCGTCAGTCGTACCTGCTCCTGTCCCGGGCCCCGCTTGAGAATCGCCGCGGCCGACTCCGGGGCGATGACCGAAAAGTAACTGTCGGGAGTTGCCCAGGTGTTGCCGGGCGCGGCCAGTGCGAGGGCGCCGCCGGAACCGCCCTCGCCGATCACCAGCGTCGTGACGGGCGTGCGGGCGGCGGCCACCGCGGCGAACAGGTCGGCGATGGCCGCGCCGGCGCCCTGCCGTTCCGCCTCGGCGTCGTTGGCGGCGCCGGGCGTGTCGACCAGGGTCAGCACCGGGACGCCGAGCCGGTCGGCGAGCCGGATCAGCCGGGCGGCGGTGCGGTAGCCGGCGGGGCGGGTGGCGGCGCCGGTCTGCGCGGCGAAGGCGATCGCGCGGCCCTCGTGCTCGCCGAAGCCGCACAGCACGCCCTCCGTGTCGACGCCGCCGCAGCGGTCGCCGGAGAGGCTGACGCGGTGCGTGAAGTAGGCGTCCAGATAGGCGCCGGCGCGCGGCCGTCGCGGGTCGCGGGCGCGGCGTACGGCGTCCCAGCCGTCGGCCGGCAGGTCGGTGGCGCCGAGCGGGCGGGGCGGCGGGGCCGGGGCGGCGGAGGGGGCGGTGAGCAGGCGCAGCCAGCGGCCGAGGGCGGCGCGCAGTTCGCCGGGGGGTACGACGGCGTCGGCGGCGCCCGCGGCGACCTGCGCCTCGGCCGTGTACGCCGCCGGGTCGGCGTCGGCGGGCCGGACGCGGGAGCCGGCGAAGCCGACCTGGGCGCCGGGCAGGGCGAGGATCACGTCGGCGCCCGCGCCGAGGGTGGCCCAGCCGCCGCCGGTGGTGGGGTCGCGCACCACCGCGATCTGCGGCAGGCCCGCCTCGCGGGTGAGCACGGACTGGCGTGCCACGCGCTGGAGCTGGCTCAGGGCGAGCATGCCCTCCTGCATCCGGCTGCCGCCGGTGGCGATCAGCGGCACGACGGGCAGGCGGTGCCGCCGGGCGTGCTCGTGGGCGGCCTCCAGCCGGTCGCCGGTGCGCTCGCCGAGCGAGCCGCCGAGGAAGCCGAACTCGAAGGCGACGAGCACGGCGCCGACGCCCTCGACCCGGCCGACGCCGCAGACGACGGACTCCTCCTCGCCGGTGCGGGCGGCGGCGCGGGCGCGGGCGTCGTCGTAGCCCGGCCAGCCGAGCGGTCCGTCGGGCGGGCCCGCGCGGGGCGGAACGGGCAGCGGGCGGAAGTCGTCGGTGACCAGGGCGACGGCCTCGCGGGCGGTGAGCCGGTCAGGCACGGCCCAGCGCCCGCTTCACGATCTTGCCCATGTCGTTGCGGGGCAGGGCGTCGAGGTGGCGCACGACCCGGGGCCGCTTGTGCGGGGCGAGCCGCTGCGCCACATGGTCCGCCAGCTCCGCCGAACCGACCGGGTCCCGCGGGTCGGCGGGCACGACCCAGGCGACGATCCGCTCCCCGAGGTCGGGGTCGGGCTCCCCGGTGACGGCGGCCTCCCGGACGCCGGGGTGTTCGAGCAGCGCGTTCTCGATCTCGCCGGCGCCGATCTTGTACCCGCCGCTCTTGATCAGGTCGGTGGCCCTGCGCCCGACGATGCGCACGTACCCGTCCGGATCCCGCACCGCCATGTCGCCGGTGCGGAACCAGCCGTCGGCGGTGAAGGCGGCGGCGGTGGCGTCGGGCCGGTTGAGGTACTCGGTGAACAGGTTGTCCCCGCGCACCTGGATCTCCCCGACGCTCTCCCCGTCGTATGCCGTCAGCGGCGTCCCGTCGTCGTCCACGAGCCGCAGCTCCACGCCCGGCAGCGGCACCCCGACGGTTCCCGGCCGGGCCTCCCCGTCGGCGCGGACGCTGGTGTTCATCAGCGTCTCGGTCATGCCGTACCGCTCGACGACGCGCCGTCCCGTCGCCGCGGCGATGCGCTCGTGATCGTGCACGGGCAGCGCGGCGGACCCGGAGACGAGCAGCCGCGCCCCGCGCAGCGCCTCGGCCAGCGCGGCGTCGCCGGGCAGCGCCTCCGCGATCCGGTGGTACATCGTCGGCACCCCGAACAGCATGGTCGCCCCGGAGCCGAGTTCACGCGCCACGCCCTCGGGGCTGAACCGCCCCAGGTGCCGCAGCGACCCGCCCCGCCGCAGCGGCCCGAGCACGCCGAGCACCAGCCCGTGCACATGGAACAGCGGCAGCCCGTGCACCAGCACGTCGTCGCCGGTCCACTGCCAGGCGTCGGCGAGCGCGTCCAGCGTGACGGCGACGGCCCGCCGGGGCACCACGGCGCCCTTGGGCGGCCCGGTGGTCCCGGACGTGTAGACGACGAGGGCGGGATCCTCGCCCCCGGCGCTCTCCCCGGGCAGCTCCGCCGACGCCCCCGCCTCCACGTCCACCCGCTCCACGCCCGCCAGCGCCCCGGGCAGCACGTCCCCGGGCGCGGCGAGCACGAGCCCCGGCGCGCTGTCGCCGACGATGTGCCCCAGCTCCTTCTCCCCGGACCGCGGATTGAGCGGCACCGCGGCGACCCCGGCGACCAGCGCGCCCACCACCGCGACCGCCGTCTCCAGCGACGGCGTCGCCCACACGGCCACCCGCCCCGCCCCCCGCACCCGCCCGGCCACGGCGCCGGCGGCCCCGGCCAGTTGCCCGTACGTCAGCTGCCGCTCGCCGAACCGGAGAGCGGGACGCGCACCGGCCGCACCGTCGGCGAGCAGGGGGAAGAGGGAGGACATGCGGCGCACTCCTAGCACGAGGGACACGCGGGACCGGGGCCCCGAGCGGACGGACGTGGTGACCGTCCGGACGGCCACCACGACCGTTCCTACCCCACGCGCCCCGCAAACGCCCGCGCCCGTCTCACTCCGCCGCCATGACGTCCGCCACGACACGGCTCACGCCGTCCGGCGCGCCCGCCCGCAGCGCCGCGCCGGTCGGCGCCCGCACGGCCCGCGCCGGATCGCCCGGGGCGGCCGGCAACCGGCGGACCTCCGCCTCCGCGACACCGCGGACAGACCGTCGGAGCAGAGCAGGTGGCGATCGCCGGGACGGGCGCCGCGGAGGCGCAGGTCGGGGGCGGCGGGGCCGTCGCCCGTGAGGGCCTTCAGCAGCAGCGCCCGCTGCGGACGGACCACTGCCTCCTCCGGCGTCAGCCGGCCTTCTGCGGTCGCGGAAGCGGTTGTTAGCCTGCCCGTCGGTTTCGCGCCCGCCGTCGCACAGGGAGTCCGCCGTGTCCCGTATAGCCCTCGTCACCTGCCGCCCCGGCCCCGAGGTCTCGGTCGACCGGGATCTGCCCGGGCTGCGGGACGCCCTGGCCGGCGCCGGGGCCGACGCCGTCGTCGTCGCCTGGGACGATCCGCAAGTGCGGTGGAACGAGTTCGACCTCGCGCTGATCCGGTCCACCTGGGACTACAGCTGGCGGGCCGCCGAGTTCCTCGCGTGGGCTCAGGAGTGCGGGAAGGCGACCCGGCTGGCCAACCCGGTGGACGTGGTGCGGTGGAACGCCGACAAGCGCTACCTCGGGGACCTCGCCGCCGCCGGGGTGCCCACCGTGCCGACGCGCTACCTCGGCCCGGGCGACCCGGCCGACCTGCCCGGCGACCGGGAGTACGTGGTCAAGCCCGCCTCCGGGGCCGGGGCGCGGTTCGCCGCCCGGTACACGCCCGGCGAGCGGGAAGCGGCCGTACGGCATCTGGCGCGGATGCACGCCGAAGGGCTCACGGCGATGGTCCAGCCGTATGTGCGCGGCATCGACGCGCGCGGCGAGCGGGCCCTGCAGTTCTTCGGCGGGCGGCTCCTGCACGCCAGCCGCAAGGCGGCCGTGCTCGCGCCGGGGACGCCGTACGACGAGAAGAAGGTCGCGCATCCCGGGCTGGAGGCGTGGACGCCGACCGAGGCCGAACTCGCCGTGGCCGAAAGGGCGCTGGCCGCCGTGCCGGGCGACCCCGAGCTGCTCTACGCGCGCGTCGACCTGGTCGACGGGGAGGACGGCGGGCCGCTGGTGATGGAGCTGGAGCTGGTCGAGCCGAACCTCTTCCTCTTCCTGCACCCCGGGTCGACGGCACGGGTCGTGGAGGCGGTGCTGGCGGCGGCCGGCTGAACGCCGCCGGCGTCGGGCGCCGGGCCCGGCGAGCACTCCCGCCGAAGCCCTTGCGGCGGGTCAGCCGTCGACCGCGGTCCGTTGCAGCAGCCCCCACGTGAACTCCGCGACCACCCGCCGCCCTACGCCGCCCGCGTCGGGCGCCGTGAAGGCGAGGCCCCACCGGGTCGGCGCGGTGCCCTCCAGGGGGCGGGCCGGGGCGAAGGCGCGGGCGGCCTCGTCCACCGTGCACGACCAGGGGGTGAGGTCCTCCAGGGTGCGCAGGGCGGGGGAGGGGGCGCCCGGCGCGCGGACCAGCCACTCGTTCCACACCGCGCCGTTCGGGGCGAGCAGCACCTCGAAGCGCAGGTCGGGCCACAGGGGCAGGGGCCACAGCCAGGCCTCGCAGTCCAGGTCGCCGATGCGGCGGGCGGCCGTCGACTCGGGCGGGCCGAGGACCGAGCGGTAGCGGCCCGCGGCGGACCGGGACCGCGGCGAGCGCACCATCGCCTGCCACCGCTTGTTGGCCTCCCGCATCCGCGCGAGCGGGACGCCCAGCTCACGGCGGGCGTCCTCCACCAGGCCGGGGTTGTGATCGGCCATGCGGCGCAGCAGGACGAGCTGGAAATCGAGGGGCGACATGCCCCCATCGTCGTCCATCCGCCGCCCGGCACACCGTCATCCGCAGGAGACGAAAGCGGCCAAGGCGAGCCGGGGCGGCGAGCGGGCTGCGGGCCCCTGCCCAGCGCCGGTGAGGCGGCCGGCCCTCCGCCCCGGTCCGCAACCCCCGAGTTCGCGCCACTTTTCGCGACCCGGACCCACGGCACCTCACGTTGGCAGCCGCCGCCCCCCGGGAGGGCAGCGGAGCCTGCCGGATTCCCCGCGGCTGAATCGCCCTCCGGCTCTCCGGAGCCGGCCGTGCCTCCGGCCTGTCGCGCCCAGCGTCGCCCGAGCAGTTCGACCGCCTCGTCTGCCTGTACGGTCATGGCCTGTCCGGAACGTGCCGGCAGAGCCGTTGCCCGCACGGCCATTGCCCGTACAAAGTGTCCGTGAGTAGCCTGTGTTCGTTATTCCGATCGTCTGTTGAAATATCGAACGAGAAGGGGGCCGGTTGTGGGACGACTCGTACCTGCCGTGACCCGGGCTCTCGACATTCTGGAGCTCTTCCTCGACGGGGACGGCACACTTTCCGCCCCCGACATCGTGCGCCGGCTCCAGCTGCCCCGCACCACCGTGCACGAGCTGGTCACCACGCTCGCCGCCCGGTCGTACATCGTCCAGGTTCCCGGTCAGCCAGGACGGTACCGGCTCGGAGTGCGTCCGTACCAGCTCGGCGCCCGGTACGCCGAGCAGCTCGACCTCGCCGCCGAGGGCCAGCAGGTCGCCCGGTCCGTCGCCGAGACCTGCGACGAGACGGTGCACGTCGCCATCCTCGAAGGGACGGACGTCATCTACATCGCCAAGGTCGACTCCACGCACGCCGTGCGCATGGTCTCCGCGGCCGGCCGCCGGCTGCCCGCGCACTGCACGTCCGTCGGCAAGATGCTGCTCGCCTCGCTGCCCGAGCGGGAGCTGACCGCGCGTGTCCCCGACGACGCCGAGCTGGCCGCGATGACGCCGAACAGCATCACCGACCCGGCCGCCCTGCGCGAGGCGCTCGCCGAGATCCGGCAGCGGGGCATCGCCGTCGAGAGCCGCGAGTCCAACCCCGACGTCAGCTGCGTGGCCGCCCCGGTCCGCGACCGCACCGGCCAGGTCGTCGCCGCGCTGTCCATCTCCGTGCCCATGATCCGCTGGAGCGATGAGCGCCGCGTCGAGCTGGAGCAGCTCGCGGCCAAGGGCGCGGCGGAGCTGTCGGAGCGCCTCGGCCACCGGAGCCCCGCATGAGCGCGTACGGGTACGAGGTGGCGGTGCGCGCCGAGGCGCAGCTGGGCGAGGGCCCGACGTGGGACGCGGCGACGGGCCGCCTGCTGTGGATCGACATCCTGAACGGCCGGATCCACACCTTCGACCCGGCGACGGGACACCGTACGGTCCGTACGGCCCACCAGCACATCGGCGCGGTCAAGCCGCGCGCGGGCGGCGGCCTGGTCCTCAACCTCCGCGACGGCGTGGCCCTGCTCGATCCCGACGGCACGCTGCGCTGGCTGCACCACGAGCCCGTGCCCGGCCGCCGCGGCAACGACGCCGCCGTGGCCCCCGACGGCTCGCTGTGGGCCGGCACCATGCGCTACGACGAGGCCCCGGGCGGCGGCACGCTGGCCCGCTTCACGGGCGACGGCTCGGCGCACACCGTCCTCGACGACGTCACGGTGAGCAACGGCACCGGCTGGAGCCCCGACGGCCGGCTGATGTACTACATCGACACGCCGACCCGCCGCATCGACGTCTTCGACCACGCGGAGGGCCGGGTCACCGGCCGCCGCCCGTTCGCCGCGATCGAGGAGGGCGCCGGCTACCCGGACGGCCTCACGGTCGACGCCGACGGCTGCGTGTGGGTGGCCCTGTGGGACGGAGCGGCGGTACGGCGCTACACGCCGGACGGCGCCCTGGACCGCGTCATCCCGTTGCCGGTGCCCCGGGTGACGGCGTGCGCCTTCGGCGGGCCCGACCTGACGGACCTGTACATCACGACGGCCCGCGTGGGCCTCACGTCCCCCCACCCCGTGGCGGGCTCGCTCCTGGTCGTCCGGGGCGCGGGCAAGGGGGCGCCGCAGCCGGCGTTCAGGGGCTGAGGGCGCCCGGGGCGGGCGCGGCGCCGGACATGCCGTGCGGCGGCGCTCCCGGGGCCGCGGGTCCGGTTGCCGTGCCCGCGGTCGGCAGGGGCGGGGCGTCGCGGCGGACGGGGTGACGGCAACCCGTCCGTCCGCCCAGTCCCCCGCCGTCCCCGCCGCTCCGGCCGCGGGCCTGCGGTGCCGGTGGCCCGGCCCGCGGCAGGGGGCGGTGGGGATCCCAGGGAGCGGACCGGGCCCTGCGTGACGGCGAAGGTCCGGACGCCGGGTTCCCTGCGGGCATGCGCGTCGCGGCGCGCGCAGGCGTGCGCGGGCCGGGGCCGACATCGAGGCCGTAGGCGGCCGGCGGCCGGGGCCCGCACACCGGCCGGGCCCCGGCCGGCGGCCCTCACACCCCC
Source organism: Streptomyces sp. NPDC046379 (assembly GCF_055587785.1). Classification (NCBI taxonomy): domain Bacteria; kingdom Bacillati; phylum Actinomycetota; class Actinomycetes; order Kitasatosporales; family Streptomycetaceae; genus Streptomyces; species Streptomyces sp. NPDC046379. Next base: position 331,636 of record NZ_JBVJFP010000001.1, on the reverse strand, counting down.
GTGACGTCCAGTTCCGTCAGCAGTTTGCGTTCCTCCGCGGTCAGCGGCGGGTGGGTCGCCGCCGGGAGGGGGGAGCCGGTGATCACGGACAGGAGGGCCGCGGGGTGGAGCAGGCGGGCCGGGCCCGTGCGGAGGCTGGTGAGGTCCCACAGGGCCGCGGCGGCCGGGTGGGAGCCGGTCGCGGCCTTCGTCAGCCGGCGGGAGTACGCCGACGCCAGATGGTCGGCGACCCCCGGCCGCCCGCCGCGCACCCCGGGGTACAGCACGTCCTGGCCGACCGCCAGCGCCCACGCCGTCTCCACCGGGCGGGCCGCCGCCCGCTGCGCCCGGCGGGACAGTCCGGCGGCGTCCGGGCCGGCGCGCCGCAGCTCGCGGGCGAGCGCCCGCGCCCCCAGCGCCGCCACCGACATGCCCTGCCCGTACGCCGGGTTGAACGTCGCCAGCGCGTCGCCCAGCACCACCAGGCCCTCCGGCCAGCGTCGCGCCTTCTCCAGATAGCGCCGGACGTTGCTCGTGCTCCGGCTGACGTACACGTCCGTGAGCGGCTCGGCGCCCGAGATCAGCCGGCCCACGATCGGGTCCCGCAGCCCGAGGGCGAACCCGAGGAAGCCCTCCGGGTCGGCCGGCGGCTCCCCGCCGCGCGTGCCGGCCAGGCTCACCATCCAGCGGCCGTCCTCGATGGGCAGCACCATCGCGCTCCGCCCCGGCCGGGACGCGTACGGGTCGGGCTGCACCATCGTCAGCGGAAACCTTTCCGCCCCCGGCGGAACGCGGTAGATCCGGGTCGCGTTCACGAGCCCCGAGTCGACCGTCCGCTCCCGCAACCCGGACAGCCCCAGGTCTTCCAGCCACGTCGTGATCCGGGAGCCGCGCCCGCTGCCGTCCACGACGAGATCGGCGGCGAGTTCGCTCTCGCCGGCCGGGCCCGAGACCCGTACGCCGCGCACCCGCCCCGCGTCGCCCAGCAGGCCCACCGCGCCGGCCCGGCGGACCTCCACCCCGGTCCGGTCCGCGACGGCGGAGCGCACCACCCAGTCCAGCAGCCCCCGGGTGCAGGTGATCATGGCCGGCGCCGGACGCCGCCACCGCCGGTGCCACCCGTCGGGCGACAGCGCCAGCATCCCCGTCGCCAGGGAGACCTCGTGCGCGCCCGCGGCCAGCAGCCGGCCCCGGATGTCCAGCCCCGGCGCCAGGTCGTCCATGGCGGCCACCCCGCCCGCCATCAGCAGGTGCGCGTGCCGACCCTGCGGCAGCCCCTTGCGCGGCCCGGGCCCGTCCGGCAACTCGTCCCGGTCCAGCACGATCACCTCGTCCACGGTCGCGGACAGGGCAGCCGCGGCCAGCATCCCGGCCACCCCGGCACCGATGACGACAGCTCTGCGCGACATGCAACTCCTCGGGTCAGGGCCGAATTTCAGCCAGGAGAGGTCCTCACCGTACCTTCACACGCGGCGTCGCCGGCAGCGACCGCGGACAGCGCCTGCGCCAGCTCCACCAGCCCGCTCGTGCCGGAGACCTCCGTCGCGTGCAGCCGGTACGTGCTCGCGCTGTCGAACGGCTCCTCACCGGCCGCCGCCCGCCGCGCGGCGTCGGCGAGCATCGCCGCCTCCGCGACCAGCCGCGCCTCGTGGCCGGAACGTCCCGCACGCAGCGCCGTCTCCCGCGCCTTCTCGCGGACCCGGTCGTCGAAGTACGGCGCGAGCGCCAGCAGGGCGTCGTGGACGGACACCTCACGCCACTGCAACCGCTCGCGCGGCGACTGCCACCACGACGACGGCGGTTTCGGCGCGGTCGACGCGAACCGCACCAGCGACCACAGCGGCCCCAGCCGCCGGTGGTCGCGCAGCCCGCGCCAGTGCGCGGCCACCGCCGGCACCAGCCGCGGCAGCACGAAGCCCGCGGAGAACAGCAGCGCGCCCAGCGACGCCATCGGCGGCGCCACCTTCGTGGACAGCGCGTCCAGGTCGTTCCCCGTCCAACGCGCCACCACAGCCGTGTACTTGGCCAGCTGGAACCCCACCAGGTCCAGCACCCCGCCGGCCAGGATCAGCCGCAGCCCGAGCCGGAGCAGACCGGTGACCTCGCGCGCCCACTTCACGCACAGCACGCACATCACGCCCATCGCCGCGGTGTGCCCGAGCAGATAGAGCAGGATCATCTCCCGCATGTACGGCGTGTTGGCGTAGTACGTGTCCAGGTCGGTGAGCCGCTCGACGCGCGCGTCGGCGTGCGCGAACAGCGTGACGATCGTGGCGATCAGCCCGGCGTACGCGACGATCGTGCAGCACACCATGTGCCGTACCCGCTCGCGCGGCCCGCCCCGCCAGTTGATCAGCAGGATCAGCAGCGAGCAGCTGTACGCCGACAGCATCCCGTACGTCAGCGGCGCGCCGAAGTTGGTGATGCCGGTGAGGTCGTTGACGGCGGCCAGGGTCAGCGGCGCCGAGCAGACGAAGACCAGCGCGCCGAGGACGATCGACACGCAGGTGGAGAGGGTGAGCGGGTTGCGCAGAGCGGTGCGCGGCCGGCGGAACAGCAGCACGGCCGAGGAGCCGAAGACCAGGGCGGCCAGATAGACGACGAGGCTCATCCGGCGTCCGCCGTGCCGTTGCCGCCGGGGCCGCTGGGCACGCGGACGGCGACGGGCACGGTGCCCGCCAGCGCGTCGGCGATGCGGACCAGGGCGTCGGGCTCGGGCAGCGCGTTCATCGACCACACGTCGGCTTCCGGGGGCGCCCCGCGCCCGGCCTCCTCCCGCACCGCCGCCGCGATCACCACCGCCCACGCCAGCGCCTCGGCCCGCGGCCGGGCCCGCTCCGACCGCAGCGCGTCCTCCAGCGTCCGGTCGTACAGCGCCCGGTCGAAGTACGCGTCGAGGTGGCTGAGCGCGTTGTGGATGCTCGTACGGCGCCACACCAGCCGCGTCGCGGGCGTGGCGAACCGCGGGCGGGGCAGCCGCAGCGCGCGGCGGGTCAGGACGTCGTCCAGCTCCCGCTCCAGCGGCTCCAGCCGCTCGTACGTCCGCCGGGCCCGCCGCCACTGAGCCAGCCAGGGGCCCGCGAGCGGCAGCAGCACGCCGACGACGGTCAGCAGCGCGCCCATCCCCGCCGCGACGGGGGAGACGGTCGTGCCGAGCGCCGACCAGTCCCGCCCGATCCACCGGGCGGACACGGCGGCCAGCTTGGTCACGCTGTAGCCGGCGCTGCACGCCATGCCCACGCCGATCAGGGCCAGACCGAGGCGCAGCCGGCCGTCCACCTGCCGGGCCCAGCGCAGCGCGGACACCATGGTGACGCCGGCGGCGACGAGATGGCCGACCAGGTAGAGCACGATCATCTGGGCGATGTACGGCGTCGTCGCGTAGTACGTGTCGAAGTCCACGCGCCGCTCCACCGGGGTCTCGCCCAGCGCGAAGGCGACGGCGATGCCGAGCAGGACCGCCGCGTACGCCAGCACCCAGCAGTGGGCCGTGCGGTGCACGCGGGGGCCGCCGCGCCAGTGCACGATCAGCACCTGGGAGGCGGCGCTGTACGCGGTGATGGACGCGTACGTCAGCGGCGCGGCGAGGTTGGGCACGTCGCTGAGCCGGTTGACCGCGCCGACGGTCGGGGGCGCGCCGAGGAAGAAGCAGGCGCCGGCCAGGCCCAGGACCGCGCAGATGGCACGCAGGTGGGGGTCGTGCCGGTGACGTATCAGGTCGGGGGCCTTGACCAGCAGGCCGAGCCAGAGCACGGCGCAGCTGACGTAGTTGATGAGGCTGCTCATGCTCTCGTCCCGCGGTAGTTGAGCGCGGCCCCGATACGGCCGGCGAGATCCTGGGCGTCGCCGCCGCGTGCCGGGAAGTCCTCCGACGCCTCCAGCCACACTCGCAGCCGACGGCCCATCAGCATGCCGAAGCGGTCGGCCTCCTGCTCCTCGGCGAGGCTGAAGTCGGTCCGGGCGGCGACGAGCACGGGAGCCCCCGGCGTCCGCTTCGCCGGCCCGTCCCGATCCTGCCGGTGCATGTGCCACACCTCATGGCAGAAGATCACGATCTGGTGCCAGACGGCGGCCCGCTTGTCGACGACGACGTCGTCGTGCGTCTCGCCCCTCAGCCACAGCCCGCTGGCCGTGTGCGGCGGGAACGCCCTGCGGTGCACGGCGACTTCGCGGCCCCGCCAGGCGCTCACGGACTCCACGAGCGCCGCGAACAGGACCTCGGGGTCGGCGGGGACGGGCACCTCGATCGGCTCGACGAGGAGGTCGGCGAGGCGCCTCATCTCCCTGCTCCTACGCACCGTTCACCGATCCCTCCCTGTACGCCGGGTCACCGTGCACTATGCCAACACCCGAGCCCTCGCGCCCACTCACTCACTACCCCGCACCTTCCACGATCCCCACGGTCGCCACGGTTCGTCCGCACTTCGACGCCGCCGGGGGGCCGGGCGCGGTGCGGGGCGTTGTCGCGCAGGAACGTCTCGCGGCGCGTCTGCCGCGGCTCGGGGCCGGCCCGCAGCGTGAACGGGACCTGCTCGCCGCGGGCCGTGCGCATCAGCGAATACGGGGGCCGCCGCTCGTGGTGCGCGGGCCGCACCCGCAGGCACTGTCCGCCGTGCGGCAGGATGACCCCGACCGCGATCAGCACAGCGGACGGACACGCCGCCGGCGGCGCCACGTTCGGCTCGAGCCGGTCCGGGGCGCGGCCGGTCCGGCGGGCCGCCACCGCGGTCGGCCTTCGCGGCGTCGGGGACCGGGTCGAGCACGCAGCCGGCGCCCAGGCACCTCGGTCCCCGGCGCAGCCACGCGTCCAGCCCGTCGGTGCGGACCCGGTTCCGGATCAGCGCGGACGCGATCAGGACGGCCGTGGGGTGCGTCGGCAGGCGGAGCAGGGTCTCCTCGTGCGTGAACGGCATGTTCGCACGGGAGGCGTCCAGGTCCCGCGGCCGCTCCTCGGGAGCGTCCGCGAGTGCGAACGGCACCCGGAGCCGGATGATCGTCGGCAGCTCGATCGCCGCCGCCGGCACGAGGGCCGGAATCCACCGGAAGGGCGTGGAGAACGCGCTGAGGAACCCGGCGGGCCCCCGCGCCGCGCCCTCCGCCATCCACACCCCCCACAGGGCCTGCCCGCCGCCCGCGGCGGCTCGTACGGCCCGTTCGGCCCGTTCGGCCCGTTCGGCCCGTTCGGCCCGTTCGGCCCGTTCGGCCCGTTCGAGGTTACGCGCCCCGGACCGGCGCCCACGGGCTTCCCGAAAGTTTTGCCGGACCCATTGACGCGCACGGCCAACGAACCTACGGTCCCGTTCGAAGTTACGAGCACTATTCGAAATACCGAACGGTGTGTCTTCCGGGCACATTTCGAACAGTAAGGGCAGGGCATGGGACGACCTGGCCTGAGTCGCAGGCACATTCTCGCCGGCATCGGCGGGCTCACCGTCGCCGGAAGCTTCGGCTTCGCGGCTCTCGGGACCGGGGCCGACGCGCTCGCCTCCGGTGCGGACACCCGCGTGCGCTACTGGAACCTCTTCAGCGGCGGCGACGGCTACAACATGATCGCGATGCTGGACGCCTTCCGTAAGGAAAACCCCGACATCGACGTGAAGGACTCCACCCTCCAGTGGGGCAACCCCTTCTACACCAAGGTCGCCATGGCTGCCGCGGGCAACCGCGCGCCGGACCTCGGCGTCATGCACCTGGGCCGGGTCACCGGCTTCTCACCCGGCCGGCTCCTGGACCCCTGGGACGTCGACCTGCTCGCCAAGTACGGCGTGAAGGAAGCCGACTTCAACCCCGAGCTGTGGAAGCGCGCCGTCATCGACGGCAGGCTCTACGCCCTGCCCCTCGACATCCACGTACAACTCTGCTTCTACCGCAAGGACGTGCTGAAACAGGCCGGACTGCTCGGCGACGACGGCAGGATGGTGCCGGTCACGTCGACCCGCGACTGGTTCGACGTCCTGAAAGAGGCCAAGAAGGTCACGAAGAAGGGCCTGCAGACCGTCGGCCTGTGGGCCAACGACCAGAACTTCCAGTGGTGGTTCTTCGTCTCCTTCTACACCCAGCTCGGCGGCACCTGGTTCAACGCCGAGAACACCGAGGTCACCTTCGACGCCGACAAGGCCACCCAGGTCCTGGAGTTCCTGCGCCGGCACGTCAGCGACGGATACACCATCCCCGGCGCGCCCACCGGCGAGCAGTTCCTCAACGGCGCCCCCTTCACCTGGGAGGGCAACTGGTCGGTGCCGGTCTTCTCCGGCGCCGAGCTCGACTACGGCGCGACCCCCCTGCCGCCCGTCTTCGGCACACCGGCCACCCACGCCGAGTCGCACGCCTTCGTGCTGCCCCACCAGGCCGGCCGCGGCGGCGCCGCCAACGAGGGCGCCCACAAGCTCGCCGCCTACGTCGTGCGCAACGCCCGGGCCTGGGCCGCCGGCGGCCACATCCCCGCCCACACGCCGACGCTCGCCACGCCCGAATACCAGAAGCTCGCACCGCAGAACGAGTACGCCGGCGCCATGGACCACCAGGCCACCGAACCCAAGGTGTGGTTCGCGGGCTCCACCGGTGTCCTCGCCCAGGACCTCGGACCCGTCGTCGTCTCCTCGACCATGGGGTCCGCCAAGCCGGCCGCCGTCGCGCAGCGCATGAAGGCCCGGCTCGCCACGCTCCTCGCCTCGAAGAACCCGATGGACGGCAAGACCGCCGCGCAGGGAGGTGCCGTCGCATGACGACCGGTGCTCATACCGTCGCCACCCCGGCCCGGACACGGACCGCCACGGCCACCGCGACCGTCCGCCGCAAGCAGGGCTTCCAGCACGGGGGCTGGTTCGTCGCCCCGTTCCTGGCGCTCTTCGCGCTCTTCGTGATCTGGCCGCTGCTGCGCGGCGTCTACCTCAGCTTCACGAACGCCAACATCTCCGGAGAGAACACCGGCTTCGTCGGCTTCGACAACTACCGTGAGGCGCTGAACGACACCGCGATGTGGGACGCGCTCGGCCACAGCGCGTACTTCACGCTCCTCGTCGTCCCCTGCATCACCCTCCTCGCCTTCCTGCTCGCGATGCTCGCGCACAACATCGAGCGCGGGAAATGGCTGTGGCGGCTGTGCTTCTTCGCACCGTTCCTGCTGCCGTCGACGGTCGCGGCCAACATGTGGCAGTGGCTGTTCACCCAGGGCATCGGCCTGTTCAACGAGACCTTCGGCCTCGAAACGCCCTGGCTGACCGACAAGTCGTACGCGATGCTCGCCATCGTCATCACCACCCTGTGGTGGACGGTCGGCTTCTGCTTCCTGCTCTACCTCGCCGCTCTCCAGGGCATCCCGGCCCACCTGTACGAGGCCGCCAAGCTCGACGGGGCGGGCGCCTGGCACCGCATGGTCCACATCACCCTGCCGATGCTGCGCAACATCACCGGCCTGGTGATCGCGCTCCAGATCCTCGCCTCGCTCCAACTGTTCGACCAGGCCGTCGTGATGATGGACTTCGGCCCCGGACCGGAGCTCAGCACTCGCTCCTTCGTCCAGTACACCCTCGAACAGGGCTTCACCAGCTACCGCGTGGGCTACGCCTCCGCGATGTCCGTCATCTTCTTCGTGATCATCGCAGTCGTCGCCCTGGCGCGGATGTGGCTGCTGCGCACCCGTGAGGAGGGCACCCGATGAGCAGCACGCAGATCCGGCTCAAGCCCCGCAGTTCCTGGACGCCCGGCCAGATCGTCCTGACCGTCCTCGGCGTCGCCGTCTCCGCCGTCTTCGTGGCGCCGATCGTCGCCGCCCTGCTGACCTCGTTCAAGTCCGAGGCCGAGGCGGCCGAGATCCCGCCGCACTGGCTGCCCGAGGTCTGGACGGGCCAGGCGTGGAAGGCCCTCTTCGAGACCGGCAACATCACCAACTGGTTCGTCAACTCCCTGGTCGTCTCGGTGTGCGTCACGGCCGTCGTGCTCACCGTCAGCGCCCTCGCCGGATACGGCTTCGCCCGCACCGAGTTTCGCGGCAAGAACATCCTGCTGGGCGTCGTCATGGCCGGCCTGATGATCTCGCCCGCGGTGCTCGGCGTGCCGCTGTTCACCACCGTCCAGCAGATGGGGATGGTCGACACCTACTGGGGCATGATCCTGCCGCAGTGCGCGCCCGCCGCGATGGTCTACATCCTCTACAAGTTCTTCCAGGGCATCCCGCGCGAGCTGGAGGAGGCCGCGTTCATCGACGGCGCGGGCCGCTGGCGGGTCTTCTTCACCATCGTGCTCCCGCTGTCCCGTCCCTCCCTCGCCGCGGTCGGCATCTTCACCTTCATCGGCTCGTGGAACAACTTCCTGTGGCCGTACATGGTGACCAACAACCCCGACCTGATGACCATGCCGAACGGCATCGCGACCGTCATGAACTCCTACGGCATCCAGTGGGCCCAGCTCATGGCCGGCGGCCTCATGGCCGGCCTGCCGCTGATCGTCGTCTTCGTCTTCTTCCAGCGCCAGATCGTGGCGGGTGTCGCGCACACCGGCCTCGCCGGTCAGTGACATCCCCTTCCAGGAGACCCAGTTGAAGTCCACGCGCATCGCGACGGTCCTCGCCGCCGCCCTCGTCGCCCTGCTGCCGACCACGGCCACGGCCGACGCCGCCCATCCCGACCCGGTCGACGTCACCGGCCAGGAGATCATCCACGACCCCACGGTCATCCGCCTCAAGTCCGGCGGCTACGTGGCCTATTCCACCGGCGGCGTCATCGGCGCCCGCCTCTCCGAGGACCGCGTCCACTGGGACGACTCCGGCAACGCCTTCGCCGAGCCGCCGAGCTGGTGGTACGAGTACAACGCCACCGGCGACCCGTGGGCGCCGGACATCTCCTACCGCGACGGCCGCTACTGGCTCTACTACTCGGTCTCCTCGTGGGGCAGCAACCACTCCGCGATCGGCGTGGCCACCTCCCGCACCGGCCTGCCCGGCTCCTGGACCGACCACGGCAAGGTCTTCTCCTCCGAGCGCACCGACCACTGGAACGCCATCGACCCGGCGATCGTCAAGGCCGACGGCAGGCTGTGGATGGCGTTCGGCTCCTACTGGACCGGCATCCGCATGGTCGAACTCGACCCGGAGACCGGCAAGGCGGTGCCGGACGCCGAGGTCCACCACCTGGCGACCCGCCCCGACGCCCCGTACGCGGTGGAGGGCCCGTACATCGTCAGGCACGGCGCCCACTACTACCTCTTCGCCTCCTACGACGCCTGCTGCTCGGGCGTGAACTCCACGTACAAGATCCGCGTCGGCCGCTCGACGTCGGTGACCGGCCCCTACACCGACAGCACGGGCAAGCCGATGCTGGAGGGCGGCGGCGACCTCCTCCTCGCCGGCCACGGCCGCTACGTCGGCACGGGCGGGGAGTCGGTCTTCCGCGACCGGGGCAGGGACTGGCTGGCGTACCACTACTACGACGCGGAGGACCAGGGCACCCCGAAGCTGGGCCTGAACAGGCTGGACTGGACGAAGGACGGCTGGCCGGTCGTCCGCTAGGCGTACGGCCCAGGTGGGGCCGGGCCCGCGGACGACCGCGCCCGGCCCCGCACTCACCCCACCACCACCCCCGCTCTCCCCCTCGCAGATGACGAGAGACACCACCGGATTCGGAAGGACCACATGCGCACCGCCCGTTTCACCCTCGACCCCGCCTTCACCGTCGGCGAAGTCAACCCCCGCCTGTTCGGCAGCTTCGTGGAACACCTCGGCCGCTGCGTCTACACCGGCGTCTTCGAGCCCGGCCACCCCGCCGCGGACGCCGCGGGCCTGCGCACCGACGTCCTGGAACTCGTCCGCGAACTCGGCGTGACCGCCATCCGCTACCCCGGCGGAAACTTCGTCTCGGGCTACAAGTGGGAGGACTCCGTCGGCCCCGTGGAGGACCGCCCCCGCCGCCTCGACCTGTCGTGGCACTCCACGGAGACCAACCGCTTCGGCCTGTCCGAGTACATCGACTTCCTGCGCAAGATCGGCCCCCAGGCGGAGCCGATGATGGCGGTCAACCTCGGCACGCGCGGCGTCGCGGAGGCCATCGAACTCCTGGAATACGCCAACCACCGCCGGGGAACGGCCCTGTCGGACCTGCGCGTCGCGCACGGCGACGAGGACCCGTACGGCATCCGCCTGTGGTGCCTCGGCAACGAGATGGACGGCCCCTGGCAGACCGGCCACAAGACCGCCGAGGAGTACGGCCGCCTCGCCGCCGAGACGGCCCGCGCGATGCGCCAGATCGACCCCGCCCTCGAACTCGTCGCCTGCGGCAGCTCCGGCCAGTCGATGGAGACCTTCGCCGCATGGGAGGCGACGGTCCTCCAGGAGACGTACGACCTGGTCGACCACATCTCCCTGCACGCGTACTACGAACCGGTGGACGGCGACGTCGACTCCTTCCTGGCGTCGGCGGTCGACATGGAGTCGTTCATCGAGAACGTCGTCGCCACCTGCGACCACGTCGGCGCGCGCCTGAAGTCCAAGAAGAAGATCAACCTCTCCTTCGACGAGTGGAACGTCTGGTACATGTCGCGCTGGCAGGAGCAGGCGACGACGTTCGAACAGGACGACTGGCCGGAGGCCCCCCGCCTCCTGGAGGACAACTACAGCGTCACCGACGCCGTGGTCTTCGGCTCCCTCCTGATCGCCCTGCTCCGCCACGCGGACCGCGTCACGGTGGCCTGTCTGGCGCAGCTGGTGAACGTGATCGCCCCGATCATGACGGAGCCCGGCGGACCGGCGTGGCGGCAGACGACGTTCTACCCGTTCGCCCAGGCGTCGAAGTACGGCCGCGGCGAGGTCCTCGACGTCCGCGTGGACTCCCCGACGTACGAGACGAAGAAGTACGGCGAGGCCGACCTGCTGCACGCCACGGCGGTCCGTGCGGAGGACGGCACGGTCACGGTCTTCGCGGTCAACCGCAGCCGTACGGAGTCCCTGCCGCTGGAGGTCGCCCTGGCCGGCCTGGACGTGACGTCGGTCGTCGAGCACAGCGTCCTCTCGGATCCCGACCCGGACGCCCGCAACACCCTCACCGACCCGGACCGCGTCACCCCGCACGAGACCACCGGCACGACGATCGAGAACGGCCGGCTGACCACGAGCCTGGAACCCCTGTCCTGGAACGTGATCCGCCTGTCCTCCTGATCCGCCTGTCCTCCTGATCCGCCTGTCCTCGTGATCCGCCCATCGTGAGCGGGCGGATCAGTAGGAGAGCGCGTCCTCGGCGGTGCCGAAGAAGCTGGTGACCTTGCCGTCGTCGACGACGACCGGGCCACCGCCGATCGGCACCGTCACGGGGCTCTCGGAGGCGTTGAGCGCGATCTCCACCTGCTCGGCGTCGTGCCCGCCGCCGCCCGCGCCGAGGGGCGCGAACATGATCCCGGCGTAGGCGCGGTCACCGGGCTCCAGCATCCGGTCCGTGCCGGCGGGCCCCATGTGCTCGGCGGCCCCGTCGAGCCCGGGCACCGTGATGACCGCGTCATCGGCCCCCAGCAGACAGGGGTCACCGCCGTTGTTGGTCGCGGTCAGCAGCGTGTGCCCGACCTCGGCGGCCGCGACGGTGACGACATAGTCGAGGTCACCGGTCTCGCACATGCCGACGCCGCCGTCCTGATCGTCACCGGCGCCGTCGTCCGGCGAGGGGGTGCCGGCCGGCGAGGGCGTGTCGGAGTTGGCGCCGGTGGGCGAGGGCGTGGCGGAGCCCTCACCGTCGCCCGCGCCCCCGGGGGACGGACTCGCCGTCGCACTGGGAGCGGCGGCGGCGTCCTCCTCGACGCCGCCCTCACACGCGGTCAGGGCCAGGACGCCGAGCGAGAGGGAGGCCAGCAGGGCGGCGGTACGGCGAGCACGGACGGTGTACGTCATGAGAAGTCCCCCGGAAGTCGTTGCGTTGCGGCGATAGTGCCCCAGGAGGACGCCGCACGGGCGTGCCCGCACGGAGCGGGGGCCGTTTGCGCACAGGCCTGTGACACTGCGACAGCCTTCCGGCGGCCGGGGCAGCAGTACACCCCGGTTGGGCCGTTACCCCGGCCTGGGAGATCCTGGACCCATGAGGATCTCGGCAAGGGCGGACTACGCGGTACGGGCGGTACTGGAGCTGGCCGTACGGCAGGACGAGGGACCGGTGAAGGCGGAGACGGTCGCCGCCGCGCAGGACATTCCGCACAAGTTCCTGGAGGGGATCCTCGGCGACCTGCGCCGCGGCGGCGTCGTGGAGAGCCGGCGGGGCGGCAGCGGCGGGTACCGGCTGGCGCGTCCGGCCTCGGAGATCACCGTCGCGGACATCATCCGCACCGTGGACGGACCGATCGTCTCCGTACGCGGCGAACGCCCGACCGGGCTGACCTACCAGGGCTCCGCCGAGCCGCTGCTCCCCCTGTGGATCGCCCTGCGCGCCAACGTCCGCAAGATCCTGGAGGGCGTCACCATCGCCGACATAGCCGCGGACGCCCTCCCCGAACCGGTCCGCGAACTGGCGGCGGAACCGGCGTCGTGGGAGAACCCCGTTTGAGTCCGGCGGCGGGCGGGGGCGGCTGTTTGTCTGCCGTTTTCCCTGACCGGGAGTCGGAGTTCATCGGAGTGCCATGTTCAATTCGCTCACCGTCGATCTCACGCTGCCGGTCGGATATGGGTGAGTAGTGAGAATCGGCCATTCATGCGCCGGCGCGACGGCTTGGCCGGACGACAAAGGCTTCCTTGGCAAGACCGCGGACACCCGGACGGGCCTTACGCACATTGGCGCCCGAGAGTACGACCCTGGGATCGGACAGTTCCTCAGTGTCGACCCCGTCCTTCAGACAGAGCTGCCGCAAACCCTCAACGGATACAGCTACGCTGCTCAAAACCCAGCAACTCACAGTGATCCCACCGGTTTGGCCCTTGCTTGCGGCAGCCAGGGCCCGGAGGGCATCCCATGTCCGGATGACGGTGACCCCATGCCTGAGCCTGCTACCCACGACGGTAATGGCCACACGCTTGGCGAGCCCGGCCAGGCCCAAAAGGATGCGGAGGGGAGATACTGCAATTGGGCGTGCTTGGGGAAGATCTACTACCAGGAGGCCCGGAGTGCCAGGAGCATCGCTCGGAAGGCTGCGGCTGATCGGCTTCTCGCCGGTTTCGGGGTATTGCCTACCTATGATCATGCTTTCGAAATAGAAGCGGCCGCCATGCTGGCATGGGATTTCCCCGAAGAATGCGACGAGGTGTGTCGGGAGATCTTCTGGCGCTTGGATGCCAAGAACCATCCACAGCCTGGTGCTTCGGCGTCGGAGAGCAAGCATTTGGGGGATGTCATCGGTGGACTGCTCAAAGGGGGCCTGCGATTTCGGAACAAGGTGAGTAGCTTCGCTATCGGCAAAGGATACAATCTACTTGCAGAGGCGGTCGGGGCCGACTGCGACGACAGTGGTGGTCTCACCGTGTGCCGCACATCGGTGCCGATTTATGCCAGGGGTGGAACGACTGTGGGGCACACGTATGTAACTGGTTACAATCCTGCCTGGACCAAGCCCGCAAGGCTCAAGCATGAGCGTGTCCATGCTGAGCAGTGGGACAGTGCTGGGGAGTTTTTTGCTCCTCTGTACTTCCTGGAGGGTTTTGACCCGTGTCACAACATCTACGAGGAGGCGGCTGATTGGAAGGATGGGGGGTACCTCCAATGCGTCAGGTGATTAGACAGTTGGCTCGGGTTGTTCCCGGCGCTGCGGCCGCTTTTCTGGTCATCCCCGGCTGCACCTACCCGGGGCCCAACCCGGCCGAATTTGGATACAAGCTGACGAGCGCTGGTGACGTCCTCATTGCCTATCCTCTCTGCGCTGGCTCTTCCGTCTATGGTGCCGCGGTTGATGTGCGTGTCAGTGAGGACGACGTCAATGTCAAAAGAGTGTGGCAAGCGGAAGATCCAGTCTCCGATAGAGTGGCCGAAGGGCTCTTCACAGTCGGTGGTACCGGGAGCTTCAGGCATGAGAGGCAACCCATGAGGGGGGGCTTGCCTGATCTCTTCTTCGTCACAGTGCAGGAAAAGGATGCGGACCGCCTGATTGAGGGCCTTGATGCGCCGGTCGACTTGACGCGCTTGGAAGGCGTGTCGCTGAATAGTGATCAATTCATGACGGAGCCGGGTAAAGTCTTGACGCGTCAGCAAATAGACGCCCAGATTCCCTGCCGCAGCGAAAGTCCCAGCTAGTACTGGCGGTATGCAAACTGGATGGGGCGGCGTCTCCCGCAAGCGGGACAGCAGGAATTCCCGGCAGCAGTCGTGTGCTGAAGCGCAACTGCTGCCGGGAAGTAGTGGGAAACTGCAGAGGTGATTCTGGATCCTTTACCGCTCGAGGAGGTGCTGATGCGTGTCAGGCCAAGTGCGGCGAGGAGTCCGGACAAGCATCGGATGGCATCCGTGCCGTTGGCCAAACGCCAGCGCCCTGACCTCCTCCCTGCGGTGCCGGCCGATCTGCATGGCGGCGATCCCGTGCAGCCACGGTCGTACGCCGGCCCGGTCCGCGTCGAAACGGGCCCGTATGCGGAAAGCGGTCAGGAACGTCTCCGCGGTGACGTCGTCGGCCGCGTCCCGGCCGAGGCGGCGGGCGACGTACCGGTGGATGGCGGGCGCGTGCCGGTCGAAGATCGCGGCAAAGCGTTCCGGCTCGTCGGGGGTGCCGCGATCAGCGCGGCGTCCCCCGCGACCGTATCGCCGCCGGGGGTGCCGTCCTGCGGTGGTGCGGGGCGGCACGGGGAATCAGTCATGAAGGGTCCATGGGCGAGGTGAAGGTGAAAGTGTAGGTGAATGGTGGGGCCGCTGCGGCAACGTCGTTCACTCGTACTTGCCGTCCCGCGCCCGAACGGTTCACGTGGTTCACGCCCGGCGGCAGGGCGTCCTGTCCGGCCACTGCGGTTGACCTTGACACGGTGACAACCCCTTCACTGGCGTCGAGGAGGTGGTCCCATGGCCACACAGGAACAGGAACAGGAACAGGAATCGGGACGCGGGCGGGGGACCGGCGCGGCTCGCCTGCTCGGCGCCCTGGAGGACGCCCGGCCCTCCGTGCGGCTGCGGGCGGCGATGGCTGTCGGTGCGGAACCCGACCCGCGCTACGTCGGCCCGCTCGTCGCACGCTGTGCGGTCGAGCCCGAGTTCTTCGTCCGCGACACCCTCACCTGGGCCCTCACCCGCCACCCCGTGTCCCTGACGCTCCCGGCGCTGCTCGCGGAGCTGCGCTCGGAGCGGGCGCAGGCCCGCGGCCAGGCGTTGCACACGCTGTCCAAGATCGGCGACCGGCGGGCGTGGCCGGCGCTCACCCGTGCGCTGCTCACCGACGCCGACGACGAGGTCGCGCGCAGCGCCTGGCGGGCGGCGGCCGTGCTCGTGCCCGAGGGGGAGGAGCCGGCACTGGCCGCGGTGCTCGCCTCGCAACTGGGCCGTGGCGGGCGCGAGACGCGGCTCAGCCTCAGCCGGGCGCTGATCGCCCTCGGCGAGGTGATCGTGCCGGCGCTGCGCGCTGCCAGGATGGACGGCGACGACGACGTACGGGCGCACGCGATGGCCACGGAGCGGCTGCTGCGTGACCCCGAGGCCGGATTCGCGTTCGCCGTCGAGGAGGCCAAGCGCGTCGTCGCCCTCGGGCGGGCCGCCGGGCAGGAGGGATGACGGACGGTGCTGATCGGTGAGGTGGCGCGGCTGTCCGGGGTCAGCGCCCGGATGCTCCGGCACTACGACGCGCTGGGGTTGGTGCGGCCGACGGGGCGCAGCGGCGCCGGGTACCGCGAGTACTCCGGCGACGACATCCGGCGGATCTTCCACATCGAGAGCCTGCGGTCGCTCGGACTGTCGCTGCGGGACGTCGGGCGGGCCCTCGACGATCCGGGGTTCACACCCTCGGAACTCGTGGACGACCTGATCCGGCAGACCCGGGAACGCATCGCCGCCGAGACCGAGCTGCTCACCCGGCTCCGCCGGATCAGCGCCGCGGAACCGGGGGACTGGGACGACGTTCTCCAAGTCGTCGCCCTGCTGAGGGCGTTGAGGTCCACGAACGCAGGGACGCGGCAGCGTGCCGCCCTGTCCTCGGTCGAGGAGGCGGAGGCCGCGGTGCCCGTGGAGGCGCTGGTCGAGGCGGTGCTCGGCGAGTCGGACCCGAACGTGGCCGGCGCCCTGCGCTGGGCCCTGGCGCGGTCGGGCGGCCGGGGGGCACTGGCCCCGCTCGCCGAGGGCCTGCGCTCACCGGCCGCCGAGGTGCGCGGGCGCGCCGTCCGGGCCATCGCCGAGTTGCCGCACGGCGACGTGGAGGAGACCGGGCCGCCGCACGAGGGCGAGACGACCGACCCGCCGCCCGGCGAGGCGACCGACCCGCCGCCCGGCGAGGCGACCGACCTGCCGTACGGCGGCCAGGCGTCCGCGCTGCCGCACGGCGACCCGCCCGCGCAACCGCGCGGCGACCCGACCGCGCTGCTCCTCGACGTCGCGCTCCCGCACCCGGACGCCGAGGTCCGCCGGCACGCCGCCCTCGCGCTCGGGGCGCGCGGTGTGGCCGACGCGATCCCCGGCCTGGTCGACATGGTCGTGGAGGAGGCGAACGACGTCGACGCGGCCGACGTGCTGAGCGCGCTGGCCGGCCGTCCCGAGACGGCGGAGCGGATCGCCGCCGCGCTCGTCGGCCGTCTCGCCCACGCCGCCGCCGACGCGCCCGTACGCCGGCGGCTGACCCAGGCGCTCGCGGACATCCCCGGAAGCACCGCGACCCGCGCCCTCGAAGACCTGGCCCACGACGACGACCGTGCCGTCGCGCTCACCGCGGCCTACGTGCTCACGATCCGCCCGGTGCGGTAGCGGCGCGCTCGTCGAACCGCCTGCGCGCCGCCTCGATCGCCTCGATGTTCGCCTTCGACCAGTCGGTGATCGTCTGCACCAGGCCCCCCACCTCGCGCCCCAGCCCGGTCAGCCGGTACTCCACGCACGGCGGCACCGTCGGATGCACCGTGCGGGTCAGCAGTCCCTCGCGCTCCAGGGCGCGCAGCGTCTGTGTCAGGACCTTCGGCGTCACCCCGTCCAGCCTGCGCCGCAGCTCGGCGAAGCGCATGGGGCGGCCGTCCTCCAGGGCCACCAGCACCAGCATGGTCCACTTGCCGGCGATCAGCTCCAGCACGGCGCGGGTAGGGCAGTCGCGCAGGAAGACATCCACGCCGCCGTGTTCTCTCAGATCGAAGCCGGTATCCATGAGGAACCTCGATATCAGAAAAGTGCGTACTTCCGTTCGGACATCGGCCCGGCCGACCATGAACGCGCCGCGCGACGCGCGGCGAAATGCGCGAAACGCACGCCACCGCACCCGTTCTGCCGAGGAGTTCCGATGCCCGCCCGTATGCACGCCATCGTCCAGTCGGAGTTCGGCGGCCCCGAGACGCTGGTCCACGTCGAGACCGACGTGCCCGAACCCGGGCCCGGGGAGGTGCTCGTGCGGGTCGCCGGCGCCGGCGTCAATCCGGGGGACGCGGTGCTGCGGTCCGGCCGCGTGCCGGAGCTGGTCGCCCTGCCGTGGACGCCGGGCAACGACGTCTCCGGCGTGGTGGAGCGGATCGGCGAGGGCGTCACGCGGTTCGTCCCCGGCGACGAGGTGTACGGCATGCTGGCCGTCACCGGGCGCGGAGCCTACGCCGAGTTCACCGTGGCGCCGGCCGCCGCGCTCGCCCGCAAGCCGCGCGACACCGGCCTGGTGGAGGCGGGCGGCGTGCCCCTCGTCGCGCTCACGGCCTGGCAGGCACTGGCCGTACTGGCCCGGGTGCGGCCCGGCGACCGGGTGCTCGTCCACGCCGCCGCGGGCGGGGTGGGGCATGTGGCGGTGCAGCTCGCCAAGGAGCTGGGGGCGTACGTCATCGGCACCGCGCGCGCCGACAAGCACGGCTTCCTCGAGGACCTGGGCGCCGACGAACTCATCGACCACACCGACGTCGACTTCCGGTCCGCCACCGCCCCGGTGGACGCCGTCCTGGACCTCGTCGGCGGTTCCTACGGGCCGCGTTCCCTGGACGTGCTGCGGCCGGGCGGCATCCTCGTCGGCGCGTCCATCGACCCGGGCACCGACGAGCGGCGGGCGGCGGCCCGCGGGCTGCGCTACGCCTGGGTCACGGCCGCCCCCTCCGGCGAGGCGATGGAGCGCATCAGCGAACGCATCGAAGCGGGCCGCCTGCGCGTCCGCGTGCAACGGACGTATCCGCTGGCGGAGGCGGCGGCGGCCCACCGGGCGATCGAGGAGAAGCGGACGACCGGCAAGATCGTCCTCACTCCGTGATCAGGACGGGTTCAGCTTGATGGCGAACCCGTTGAAGATCGACCATACGTCGACCCAGCCGAGGCCGGTGGTGCAGCCGGAGGGGCCGCAGCCGAAGCCGACGCTCACGATGCCGTTGAGCTGACGGGAGTCGGGGTCGTTGATGTAGATGACCGGGCCGCCGCTGTCACCGCCCCGGCCGACGACGCCGCCGTAGTGGGGGACGCCGTAACTCCCCCACACGGTGGTGCCGTTGACGTTCCAGGAGACGTTGCCGGCGTAGACCGTCCGGATGTTGCAGACGACCTTGGAGTTGTAGCCGAGCTGGCAGGTGAAGTCGCCGACCGCGACGTTGCGCACGCCGTTGAGGTAGCGGGAGTACCCCGTCGCGTC
The DNA here is from genome assembly GCF_055587785.1 of Streptomyces sp. NPDC046379. Lineage (NCBI taxonomy): Bacteria > Bacillati > Actinomycetota > Actinomycetes > Kitasatosporales > Streptomycetaceae > Streptomyces > Streptomyces sp. NPDC046379. The sequence continues at coordinate 313,003 of NZ_JBVJFP010000001.1, read as the reverse complement.
GGTGCCGTCCCAGGTGCGCCGGTAGGTCGGCGCCTCGATGAACGCCGAGTCCAGGTCGGCCCGCTTGTACTTGACCTGGCCGATGTAGTTGCCGCCGGCCGCGTGGACGTGGGTGCCGACGTTGTAGCAGTGGCCTGCGGTGACCAGCCACTGCCGTCCGTCCCACGTGCTGATGGCGGGGATGCCGCTCGTGCACTGCGCCAGGCTGCCGGACGCGGGGCCGAGCGCGGCGCCCGCGTAGAACGGGGAGGTGTCGTTCCACCGGCTGAGCGGCTTCGCCGGCGGCGCCCTCCTGACGCGGACCTCCGTTCCGCCGGCGTCGGCGCGCTCGCGGGCGACGGCCGGCGAGGCGAGGTACGCTCTCGCGGCCTCGGGCTCGTCCACGGCCAGTTCGATCGTGCCGCCGTCGACAGAGCTGCCCGCCATCTCCACCTTGAAGGGCAGGTCGGCGCGGCCGGTGAGGTCCGAGATCTCCTTCCTCAGCTGCTGCCGGGACTTCTCGCCGCGGACCACGTTGATCAGGTCCGTGTCCACCTTCGGGTTCACCTTGCGGACCGCGGCCAGGAACGCGCCGCGCTCGTCCACGTCGGTCAGGTAGACGTTGACCGAGCGGTAGTCGGAGGCCATCTCGACCTGCGTGTAGATGTCCGCGCGGGCGCCCTGTCCCACCTGGGCGGCGGCGTCGGCCGCCAGCCGCAACGGCTCGAGTGCCTCGGCCTGTTCCTCCGGCGTCATCGCCGCCACCGCCTCGACGGACAGCGGGCCGGGTGGTTCCGCGTTGGCCGACACCGCCATGATCGGCAGCAGGGCCAGTGCGCCCGCGAGGACGAGCGCACGGTGGATCGCTTTCTTCATCTGTGCCTCCAGGTCGGACCCCGCGACGCGCGAGGTGACGATATGTCGGGCGTAACGGTAGAGTCGGAAATACCCGCCCAGTACCGCTGATTAAGGTCGTACTGCGCACTCGCGGAACAGCTCCGCCGGGGGGCACGGCCGTGAAGCGGGGGACGTCAGTGCCCTTGCGGGGCACGGTCCGGCGGGTGGGGGCCGGACGAGCACGTCCCGAGGGTCACTCCTGCCGCCGCCGTTGCGAGGCGCCTCCGGGGAATCAGTTCCACCACGGCCGAAAATCGACGGCCGATTGTCACGCGGGTGGGGAAGTTGTCGCAGGTGGGCGCGTTCTCCGGGCGTGAGGGGCGCGCAATTCGTCAACGAGTGATAACCGTACGTGTGTTCCAGTGTGATGTATCGGCCACTCGTCAAGAGGGCTCAACCTTCCGGCAGTTGTCCCGCCCGAGCCCGATGTCGTTCCGCCGTTGCGCGAACCATTGACGCGCAAGGGGTTCGATTCTACGTTCCGTTCGCAGTGACGATCGTTGTTCGAAATCCAGAACGGGAGCGTCCCCATGAGCCGCACAAGAACCCCCCGCACGCCCCGCCTCCTCCTCGCCCTCCCCGCAGCACTCCTCCTCGCGCTGGTGCCGACCAGCGCGTCGGCGTACCCGAACCCCGGCACCGTCACGGGGTCCGTCGTCACGCACGACCCGACGATGATCCGCACCTCGTCCGGGCAGTACCTGCTCTACGCCACCGGCGGCGGCATCGCCAGCAAGACGTCGAGCAACCGCACAGCGTTCAGCGCGGGCGCCGACGCCTTCTCCAGCCGGCCGGGCTGGTGGTCGACCTACTCCTCCGTGCCGGAGGCCTGGGCGCCGGACATCTCGTACCACGGCGGCAAGTACCTGCTGTACTACTCCGTCTCGAAGTTCGGCTCCAACACCTCGGCCATCGGACTGGCCACCTCCACCACCGGCCTCCCGGGCTCGTGGAGCGACCAGGGCATCGTCTACAGCTCCAGCTCCTCCAGCGACTTCAACGCCATCGACCCGAACCTGTTCGTCGACAGCGACGGCAAGTGGTGGCTGTCGTTCGGAAGCTGGTGGACCGGGATCAAGATGATCCAGATCAACCCGTCCACCGGAAAGCAGCTCTCCACCAACACCACCCGCTACTCCCTCGCCTCCCGCCCCACAGGGACCAAGGCCGTCGAAGCGCCGTACATCGTCAAGCGGGGCAGCTACTACTACCTGTTCGCCTCGTACGACACCTGCTGCGCCGGCACCGGCTCCACGTACAAGGTCAAGGTCGGCCGGGCCACCAGGGTCACCGGGCCGTACTACGACAAGAACGGCGTCAGCATGATGAACAACGGCGGCACCCCGGTGCTGGAGTCGCACGGCCGCTACATCGGCCCCGGCGGCCAGTCGATCATGAACGACGTCGACGGCGACCTGATCGTCTACCACTACTACGACGGCCAGGACAACGGCACTCCGAAGCTCGGCGTCAACCTCCTGAACTGGAGCTCCGGATGGCCCGTCGCCTACTGACCCTGCTCGCCGCGCTGCTGCTGGCCCTGGCGGTCGGACAGCCCTCCGCGAGCGCGGCCTCGTTCGCCAACCCGGTCAAGGCCCAGAAGGGCGCCGACCCCTGGATCGTCCACCACTCCGGCAACTACTACCTGGTCTCCACCAGCTGGACCGACGTCATCACCATCCGCAAGTCCGCCACCCTGGCCGGGCTGTCCACCGCGCCGAGCGTCCAGGTCTGGCAGGGCGACGCGGCCTCGCGGTGCTGCAACATCTGGGCGCCCGAACTGCACTACCTCAACGGCCGCTGGTACCTGTACTACGTCGCCGGGCAGAACGTGTCCGACTACAACCCCACCCAGCGCAGTCACGTCCTGGAGAGCACCGGCTCCGACCCCATGGGGCCGTACACCTACCGGGGCCAACTCAACTCCGCATGGATGCTGGATCCGACGGTCGCCACCATCAACGGCCGGCTGTACGTCTTCGGCAGCACCCACGCCAACGGCACGCAGAACATCGTCGCCGCGCGGATGTCCAACCCGTACACCGTCAGCGGGTCCTTCTCCACCGTCTCCACGCCCACCCACGCGTGGGAGCGGTCGGGCGCGCCCGTCAACGAGGGGCCGGAGATCCTCCAGCGGGGCGGCAGGACCTTCCTGTACTTCTCGGCGAGCGGCTGCTGGACCCCGGACTACAAGCTCGGGCGGCTCACCCTCACCGGGTCCGACCCGCTGTCCGCGGCGTCCTGGACGAAGAAGTCCACCCCGGACTTCCAGCGCAACGACGCGGCGGGCGTGTACGGGCCCGGTCACCACGGCTTCTTCACCTCGCCCGACGGCGCGGAGAGCTGGATCGTCTACCACGCCAACGACGCCGCCTCCGAGGGCTGCGACAACGGCCGTACCGCGCGGGCGCAGAAGTTCACCTGGAACGCGGACGGCACGCCGAACCTCGGCACGCCGGTCGCGCTCGGGGCGTCCCTGGCCGGGCCGTCGGGCGAGCCGTCCGGGGTGCAGCGGACGTACACCCTCACCAACCGCAACAGCGGCAAGTGCCTGGAGGTGGCGGGCGGTTCGACGGCGGACGGCGCCAATGTGCAGCAGTACGCCTGCAACGGCGGCGCCCACCAGCGCTGGCGGCTGGAGGACCTGGGCGACGACACCCACCGGCTGCTGAACGTGGCCACCGGCAAGGTCCTCGACACCGCCGACTGCTCGGCCGCCGACGGGGCCGACCTGCGGCAGTGGGGCTGGCTCGACAACACCTGCCAGCGGTTCCGGTTCGTCGCCACGGACTCCGGGCACGTCCGGATCGTCAACCAGGCCTCCGGCAAGGTCGCCGACGTGGCGGACTGCTCCACCGCGGACGCGGCCGACGTACGGCAGTGGACGTGGCTGAACAACGGCTGCCAGCAGTGGCGGCTGAACCCGGTGTAGGGACTCAGCCAGCCTGGCCCGTCCCCGCGGGGACGGGCCAGGCTGGCGCGCCGGGCCACCCGGTCGCCTCCGCCTCCGGGTGGCCCGTGCGGGGGAGCACGGGCCACCCGTACATACGGAGGCGGGCGGGCCGCCGTTCAGCTCACGCGTCGAGGGCGTTGACCGTTCACGCGTCGAAGGAGTGCACCGTCGTCGACCGGTAGGTCTGGCCGGGGCGCAGCACCGTCGACGGGAACGACGGCTTGTTGGGCGAGTCCGGGAAGTGCTGGGTCTCCAGGCACAGTGCGTCGCCCTGCCGGTAGACCGAGCCGCCGGTGCCGACGAGCGTGCCGTCGAGGAAGTTGCCCGAGTAGAACTGGAGGCCCGGCTCGGTGGTGGCGATCCGCATCGTGCGGCCCGAACGCGGGTCGCGCAGGGTGGCGACGTGCTCGGGCCGGGCGGTGATGCCCTTGTCGAGGACCCAGTTGTGGTCGAAACCCTGGCCGTACAGCAGCTGCTGGTGCGGCGCCCGGATGTCCTCGCCGACCGTCTTGGCCCGGCGGAAGTCGAACGGGGTGCCCGCGGTCCGCGCGCGCTCGCCCGTGGGGATCAGGCCCGAGTCGACCGGCGTGTAGCGGGAGGCGGCGATGGACAGCTCGTGGTCGTACACCGTGCCGCTCGACTCGCCGGCCAGGTTGAAGTAGACGTGGCTGGTGAGGTTGACGACGGTCGGCCGGTCGGTGGTGGCCTCGTAGTCGATGCGCCAGTCGCCGGACCGGGTCAGGGTGTACGTCACCGTGGTGCGCAGCGTGCCCGGGTAGCCCATCTCGCCGTCGGCGCTGGTGTGGCGCAGCCGCAGCCCGGTGTCCGTGCCCTCGGTGAACGGCTCGACGTCCCAGACCCGCTTGTCGAAGCCCTGCGCCCCGCCGTGCAGGCTGTTCTCGCCGTCGTTGACGGAGACCTGGTACTCCGTGCCGTCCAGGGTGAAGCGGCCCTTGCCGATGCGGTTGCCGTACCGGCCGATCAGCGCGCCGAAGTACGGGCTGGAGGCGACGTAGTCGGCCAGGTCGTCGAAGCCCAGCGACACGTTGGCGTACCGGCCGCGCCGGTCCGGGACCTCCAGTGACTGCACGATGCCGCCGTAGGAGAGGACCTTCATCCGCGTGCCGCCGTTCTCCAGCGACCAGCGATGCACCTCGGTCCCGTCGGCGAGCGTGCCGAAGAGTTCCTTCACGGGCCTGTGCCCTCCCCTGGCGTGTGCGGTGCCGCTCATCGCGGCGGTGACACCGGCGGCGGCCGCCCCGGCGATGACGGTACGTCTGCTCAGTTCCATGTGCGGCTCCTGGAAGAGAAGGGGCCCCGCTCCTTCGGAGCGGGGCCCGAGCGACTTACGAACCGACCCTGCGCTTGTTCCACACGTCGAACCCGACCGCGGCCAGCAGGGCGAAGCCCTTGATGACCTGCTGCCAGTCGGTGCCGACGTTGAGGAGGTTCATGCCGTTGTTCAGCACGCCGAGGACGAGGCCGCCGATGATCGCGCCGAGGACGGTTCCCACGCCGCCGCTCATGGACGCGCCGCCGATGAACGCCGAGGCGATGGCCTCGAGTTCGTAGTTCAGGCCCGCCTTCGGCGAGGCCGCGTTGAGGCGGGCGGCGATCGCCATGCCCGCCAGGGCCGCGAGCGCGCCCATGTTCACGAAGACCAGGAAGGTGACCTTCTTGTCCTTCACACCGGACAGCTTGGCCGCCGGCAGGTTGCCGCCGATGGCGTAGATGTGACGGCCGAAGACGGCGTTGCGCATGACGTAGCCGTAGCCGACCACCAGCACGCCGAGGATCAGCAGCACGATCGGCGCGCCCTTGTAGCTGGCGAGCAGCAGGGTCACGACGAGGATCGCGGAGACGATCGCGACGAGCTTGAGCAGGAAGATGTTGCGCGGCAGCACCTCGAGGGAGAACTCCTGCTGCCGCTTGCGGTCCCGGACCTCCTGGAGCACCGCGAAGACGATCAGCGCGAGGCCGAGCAGCAGCGTGATGTTGTGGTAGTTGGTCTCCGGGCCGGTCTCGGGCAGGAAGCCGTTGCCCAGCTTCTGCATGCCCTCCGGGAAGGGGCCGAGGGTCTGGCCCTCCAGCAGGATCTCGGTGAAGCCGCGGAAGATCAGCATGCCGGCGAGGGTGACGATGAACGACGGTATGCCGCCGTAGGCGATGAAGAAGCCCTGCACCGCGCCCGCCACCGCGCCGACCAGCAGGCACAGCACCACGGCGGCCGGCCAGGGGATGTCGTGCTGCACGGTCAGCACGGCGGCGAACGCGCCCACGAACGCCGTCAGCGAGCCGACCGACAGATCGATGTGGCCCGCGATGATCACCATCATCATGCCGACGGCGAGGACCAGGATGTAGCTGTTCTGCAGCACCAGGTTGGAGACGTTGCGCGGCAGCAGCAGGTCGCCGTCGGTGAGCACCGCGAACAGCGCCACGATCAGGCCGAGCGCGATCAGCATGCCGTACTGCCGCATGTTGCGGCGCATGCCGTCCAGCATCAGCTGCAGCAGGCCGGCGCCCGAGGCCGCGCCGCCCTTGCCGGGCGGCGCCGGGGCCGGCGTCTTGGCGGTCACATCGGTGCTCATCGGGTTACCTCTTTGTCCTTCGTCATCTGACGCATCAGCGATTCCTGTGAGGCCTCGGCCCGCGAGAACTCACCGGTCAGCCGGCCGGCCGCCATCGTGTAGATGCGGTCGCACATGCCGAGCAGCTCCGGCAGCTCGGAGGAGATGAAGACGACCGCCTTGCCCTGGGCGGCCAGTCGGTCGATGACCGTGTAGATCTCGTACTTCGCCCCGACGTCGATGCCGCGCGTCGGCTCGTCCAGGATCAGCACATCGGGACCGGCGAAGATCCACTTGCTGAGGACGACCTTCTGCTGGTTGCCGCCGGACAGCTTGCCCACCGGTTCGAAGACGGTGGGCGCCTTGATGTTCATGGACTTGCGGAAGCCCTCGGCGACCTGCCGCTCCTCGTGCTCGTCCACCACGCCCCGCCGGGCCACCTTGTCCAGCGCGGTCAGGGAGATGTTCCGGTTGATGGTGTCGATGAGGTTGAGCCCGTAGTGCTTGCGGTCCTCGGTGACGTACGCGATCCCGTGCGCGACGGCGTCGGCGACGGACCGGGTCCGGATCTCCCGGCCGTCCTTGAGGACCGTGCCCGCCGCGTACCGGCCGTAGGTCCGCCCGAACACGCTCATCGCCAGCTCGGTGCGGCCGGCGCCCATCAGGCCCGCGATGCCGACGATCTCCCCGCGCCGGACGCTGATCGACACGTCGTCGACCACCTTGCGGGTCCGGTCGATGGGGTGGTGCACGGTCCAGTTGCGGATCTCCAGGGCCGGGGCCGCGCCCGCCTCCGGCTCGTGCGGGGTGCGCTCGGGGAAGCGGTGGTCGAGGTCGCGGCCGACCATGCCGCTGATGATCCGGTCCTCGGTGGTCTCCGGAGCCTTCACGTCGAGGGTCTCGATCGACCGCCCGTCGCGCAGGATGGTCACCGAGTCGGCGACCCGGCGGATCTCGTTCAGCTTGTGGGAGATGATGATCGAGGTGATGCCCTGTTTCTTCAACTCCAGGATCAGGTCCAGGAGTTTGCCGCTGTCCTCGTCGTTGAGCGCCGCGGTCGGCTCGTCGAGGATGAGCAGCTTCACCTTCTTCGCCAGCGCCTTGGCGATCTCCACCAGTTGCTGCTTGCCCACGCCGATGTCGGCGACGCGGGTCTCCGGGTGGTCGTCCAGACCGACCCGGCGCAGCAGCTGCGTGGCGTGCCGCAGCGTCTCGTTCCAGTTGACGAAGCCGCGGGAGGCGTGCTCGTTGCCGAGAAAGATGTTCTCCGCGATGGACAGGTACGGCACCAGGGCCAGCTCCTGGTGGATGATCACGATGCCGTGCTGCTCGCTGGCCCGGATGTCCTTGAAGCGGCAGACCTCCTGCTCGAAGAGGATCTCGCCCTCGTAACTGCCGTGCGGGTGGACGCCGGAGAGGACCTTCATCAGGGTCGACTTGCCGGCGCCGTTCTCCCCGCAGATGGCGTGGACCTCGCCCTGACGGACCGCCAGAGTGACGTCCGACAACGCCTTGACGCCGGGAAAGGTCTTGACGATCGAGCGCATTTCCAGGACGGGTCCCGCCATGGTCGTGCCTTCCAGTCAGTGGTGCGGACGGTGGGAGGTGGGGCTACTTGAGGTCGCTCTCCTCGATGTAGCCGGAGTCGACGACGGCCTCCTGGTAGTTCTCCTTGTCCACGCTGACCGGCTCCAGCAGGTACGCCGGCACGACCTTCGACCCGTTGTCGTAGGTCTTCTCGTCGTTGACCTCGGGCTTCTTGTCGTTGAGCAGGGCGTCGACCATGTTCGCGGACACCTTGGCCAGCTCGCGGGTGTCCTTGTAGACGGTCATCGACTGCTCGTCCGCGATGATCGACTTCACCGAGGCGACCTCGGCGTCCTGCCCGGTGACGATCGGCAGCGGCTTGCTCTTGGAGCCGTAGTTGTCCGACTTCAGCGCCGACAGGATGCCGATGGAGATGCCGTCGTACGGCGAGAGGACCGCGTCGACCTTCTCGGACTTGTAGGACTTGGTGAGGATGTCGTCCATGCGGCGCTGCGCGGTGGCGCCGTCCCAGCGCAGGGTGGTCACCTGGGTCAGCTCGGTCTGGCCGGAGCGGACGACGAGCTGCTTCTTGTCGATGTACGGCTGCAGGACGTTCATCGCGCCCTGGAAGAAGTAGCGCGTGTTGTTGTCGTCGTTGGAGCCGGCGAACAGCTCCAGGTTGAACGGCCCCTTCTCGCTGCCGTCCTTCAGCCCGAGCTGCTCGACGATGTACGTGCCCTGCAGCTCGCCGACCTTCTCGTTGTCGAACGACGCGTAGTAGTCCACGTTCTCGGTGCCGAGGATGAGACGGTCGTACGAGATCACGGGGATGTCGGCGTCCTTGGCCTGCTGCAGGACGTTGTTCAGCGACTTGTTGTCGATCGCGGCGACGATCAGCGCGTCCACGCCCTGCGCGATCATGTTCTCGATCTGCGAGACCTGCTGGTCCGGCTTGTCCTCGCCGAAGACCAGCTTGGTCTCGTAGCCCTTCGCCTCCAGGTTCTTGACCACGTTGTCGCCGTCGGCTATCCACCGCTCGGAGGACTTCGTGGGCATCGAGATGCCGATGGTGGCGCCCTCGCTGCCGCCCTTGCCCTCCTCGCTGCCGCCCTCGCTGCTCTGCCCGCAGGCGGAGAGGGTGAGGGCGAGGGAGGCTGCGGTGGCCAGGGAGGCGAGTGCGGCTCTGCGGTTGCGCATGGTCATCATCCTTGATGTGTGCAGGGCAAGAGGTGTGGGAAAGTGTGCGCCGCTGTGCGGTCTTGTGGTGAGGGCGTTGCCGGAACGTTACGAGATTTCGAACCGGTCGAGCTTTCCCGGCAATCGGCTGCCGAGCGCGGCCATGTCGCCGTCCGCGCCGTGCCGGGCGAGCAGGTCCAGGGCGAGCCGGCCGCGCCGCACCCGCTCCCGGGCCGTGTCCAGGGTCAGGTCCCGCATGTGGGCGCCGTACGGGTAGATGCCCGGGGCCTTGGACAGGCCGAACTTCAGATAGAGCGGCGCGCCCCGCCGGATCAGCTCGGCCACCTCGTACATCCGGACGTAGCCGCCGAGGTCGTCGGGCGCCTCGATGTACATGTCCATCGGGGCGGCGGACACCCGGCGGATCTCGGTGAGGTGACCCAGCGTCAGATCGCTGGGCACGTTGACCGAGTCCGCGCCCAGCCGCTCGTACACCGCGAACGCGGCCGGGTTGACGGGGCCGATCAGCGCCGACACCTTCAGCGTCGTGTCGGCCGGGAGGATCCCCGCCTCGCGCGCCCGGTGCAGCGTCCACAGCACGCCCTCGTCGGCGACCAGCAGGCACCTGACGCCCAGTTCGGTCGCGCGCACCGCGTCCTCGACGCAGCCGGCGACCGCGTCGTGGCCGCGCGCCCGCAGTCCGGCGCCGCGCGAGTCGGTCCGGGTCGAGCCGCCGATGTCCCAGGTGCCGCGGGGGCCGGTGAACAGGCAGAGTTCGATGTCGCGTTCGGCGGTCGCCTCGACCATCTCGGTGATCTCGGCGTCGGTCAGCATCCACACGCCGCTGCCCTGGCTGATGCGGTGGATCGGCACGTCCAGGCGGGAGGCCTCCTTGAGGACGACCGCCAGCGCCTCGGGACCCTCGCACGAGGGGATCTCGGTGCGCCAGCGGCCGCCGTCGGGGAAGGCGTGCGGCGAGGCGTCGGCGGGGTCGAGGGCGGGAGCGCCCAGGCCGAGTGCGGCGAGCGCCTGCTCGCCGGGCCTGCGGGCTGCCGGGGCGGAAGGGTCGGTCACAAGGTGTCCTTCGGTGTTCGTGATGTCCGGGCCGGCCGGGAGTCCGTCGCGCCGGGAGGTCCGTCGTGTCAGGAAGTCCGTCGCGTCGGGATGCCGGGCCGGCCGGGACATCGGACGAGGTTCGCGCGTCGAGGCGTGGAGGGTCGGGGTGGGCTGGAAGGAGGGCTGGATGTACGCCGGCACGGAGGCCGTCGGGTCGCCCCCGTACCGGCGTACGGCTGTGAGGGCGGGGCGCCGGACACCCCTAGGGCCGCAGGAGCACCTTGCCCACCTTGGGATCGCCGGCCCCCACCAGGTCGATGGCCTGCGTGAACTCGGTGAGCGGCAGTTCGTGGGTGACCAGCGGCGCCGGGTCGAGCAGTCCGGCCGCGAACACCCGGACGGTGTGCGACCAGGCGTCCGGGGGCGCCCCGAAGACGGTGTGCACCTCCAGCTGCCGTACGACCAGGTCCGTCGGGTCCAGACCGTCGGCGCCGGGCGCCGGGATGCCCGTCAGGACCAGCCGGCCGCCGCGACGCAGCAGGGCGGCGGCGGTGCGGGCGGCGTCCGCGGAGCCCGCCGTCTCGACGACGACGTCGAAGCCGCCGGGGAGTTCCTCGTCCTTGGTGCGGAAGCCGGTGGCCCCGAACCCCAGGGACAGGGCCTCGCGGTCCCGGCGGGTGCCGACCACCAGCAGCTCGGCCGGGGAGGTCGCGCGCAGGAACTGCACCGCGAACATCCCGAGGGTGCCGGTGCCGACGACGGCCACCCGCTCGCCGGGCCGGGCGTTCGCCTTCAGCGCGGCGGCGGCGATGCAGGCGGCCGGCTCCAGCAGGGCGGCGGCGGTGAGGTCGGCGTCGTCGGGCAGGGGGTGCAGCAGCCGCGCCGGGAGGGTGAGGGTGGCGGCCATCGCGCCCGGCTGGGTGAAGCCGGTCTCCTCGTAGCCGTGCGTGCACAGCGTGGTCTCGCCCGCGTGACAGCGGTCGCACACCTGGCAGTTGCGGAAGCCCTCCCCGACCACCTTGCGGCCGACCAGCGCCTTGGGCACGCCCGCGCCGACCGCCTCCACCGTGCCGGACCACTCGTGGCCCGGGGTGAGCGGGTAACGGACGTAGCCCTCGGGCCGGTTGCCCTGGTAGACCTCGCGGTCGCTGCCGCAGATGCCCACCGCGTGCACCCGCACCAGGGCCTCGCCGGCCTCCGGCGGGCGCGGCTCGTGGGATACGAGCCGGTGCTCGCCGGGTGCCTGGACGACGACGGCCGTGCTCACTTGGCGGCCTTCGGCTTGCGCTGCTCCCAGCCCTCGGCCCACAGGTCGAAGCGGGCCTGCTGCTGCGGGAACTCGGCGGCGGCGTCGGTGTCCAGCTCCACGCCGAGGCCGGGGGCGTCGGAGAGGTGGAAGCAGCCGTCCTCCGGGTTCACCTGCGGGGCGCCCTTGACGACCTTCTTGATCTCGGCGTCCGCGAAGTCGTTGAAGTGCTCAAGGATCTTGAAGTTCGGCGAGGTGAAGCCGACCTGGAGGGAGGCGGCGGTCAGCACCGAGCCGCCGACGTTGTGCGGGGCGACCAGCATGTAGTGGGTCTCGGCGGTCGCGGCCAGCTTCCGGGTCTCCCAGATGCCGCCGAGGTGGCCGACGTCCGGCTGGATGATGTCGACGGCCTGGCTGTCGAACAGCTCGCGGAACTCGATCCGGTCGTGGATGCGCTCGCCCGTCGCCACCGGGATGTCGACCTTCGCGGCGACCTTCTCCAGCGCCTTGAGGTTCTCCGGCGGCACCGGCTCCTCCAGCCAGGCCGGCTTGAACGGCGCCAGCTCGTTCGCCAGCCGCACGGCCGTGGCGGGGGAGAAGCGGCCGTGCATCTCCAGCATCAGCTCGGCCTCGGGGCCGATGGCGTCGCGCACGGCCTCGATCAGCGACACCGCGTACATCGTCTGCTGGTGGTCCAGCTCGAAGTGCCCGGTGCCGAAGGGGTCGATCTTCAGCGCCCGGTATCCGCGCTCCATGACGCCCTGCGCGGCCTTGTGGTACGCCTCGGGGGTGCGTTCGGTGGTGTACCAGCCGTTGGCGTACGCCTTGACCTTGTCGGTCACCTTGCCGCCGAGCAGCTGCCACACGGGCACGCCGAGGGCCTTGCCCTTGATGTCCCAGCAGGCCATCTCGATCACGGCGATGCCGGACATCACGATCTCCCCGGCCCGGCCGTAGTCGCCGTACTTCATACGGCGGACAAGGTCTTCCACGGCGAAGGGGTCGGAGCCGAGAATGTGATTGACCTCGGCCTCCTTCAGGTAGCCGAGGAGGGCGTCGGTGTGACCCAGCATCCGGGTCTCGCCGACTCCGGTGAGGCCCTCGTCGGTGTGCACTTGGACGTAGGTCAGGTTGCGCCAGGGCGTTCCGACCACGTGGGTGCTGATTCCGGTGATGCGCACGGCAGTTGCCCCTTGAGAGAACGTCGACTCTGTTCGAGATTTCGGCACTCGTTCGAAATGCTGGCGTGACAGTAAGGAGCGCACGGCGGGGGTGTCAATGGGTCGAACGCACAACACTTTCGGCACTTTCGAAACCCGCTTTCGACGGCCGTTTCGGGAGGTAGGGGCGGGATGCCGGTGCTATCCCTCAACCGCCGCACCGGAACGGGCAGTTCCGCACAGAATCTTCACAGCGACCCCGCCCATCGGCCGCGGCCCGGAACCTAGCCTTCCCGCGTCATGGACTACTGCCACCCGTGCCGACGGCACCTGAACGGCGCCCTCGCCTGCCCGGGCTGCGGCACACCGGCGCAGCGGCCGGGGGCGTACGAGGCCTACGAGCCGTACGAGCCGTACGAACAGCCCGCGGCCCATGCCTCATCGCCAGAGCCCTGGGGGACCCCCGCGCCCGACCGGCACGCGGTCACCCCCGACCGGGGCGCACCCGCCCCCGACCGGCACGCGGCCGCCCCTGGCCTGGACGCGGCCGACCCCGCCGACGGCCCCCGGTCGGGCTCCGCCGACGACTCCTGGCAGGGCTCCGCCGACGATCCCCCTTCGGCCCCCGTCGGCGACCGTCGGTCGGCCCTCTCCGCCTCCGCCCCGACCCGCCGGGACCGCAAGGCGGCGATCCACCGTCGCCGTCGTCGGCGTGTCCTGCTGATCACCACGGGCTTCACCCTGGCCGCCGCGGGCCTCAGCCTCGCGGAACTGGGCCGGGACGCCCCACCGGCCTCCCCCGGCCGCACGGCGGCGGACGCGGCGGCGGCGGAGTCCGACACGCCGGAGGAGTCGCCCTCCGACATGGCCGACACGCCGTACACCGGCACGGCCGATCCGGCCGTCTCGGCGTCCCCGTCGACGTCCGAAAAGGAGAAGGAGAAGGCCGAGCCGAGTCCCGAGGACGACCCCTCCTCCACCCGGCCCTCCGAGCCGACCACCTCGGCCCCGCCCTCACCGCCCCCCACGACCACGGCCCCCGACTCCCCGCCTCCGCCGGCGGCCCCGACCACGGCCCCCACGAAAGCCCCGAACCCCCCGAAGACGACCCCGCAACCGGACCCGACACAGACGTGCGAGCGGTTCCTGTGGTGGTGCGCGTAGGGTCGTCGACGCGGACGCCTCCGCCCGAATCGGCTCGGAGGCCGGCCCGGCGTCCACGGGGCCGAGTCGACGCACGAAGGGTGAGGCAGGCGCCATGAGCCAGGAAGTACGCGGGACCGTCGCCGACGGGTTCGAGGGTGTGCGGGAGGAGTTCGCCGCCTTCGTGGCGGGGGAGCGGGAGGACTACGAGGGGCAGTTGTGCGTCTACGCGCACGGCCGTCGGGTGGTCGACCTGTGGGCCGGGGACGGGGTCGCCGGCGACTCGCTCTACGGGGTGTTCTCCTGCACCAAGGGGGCCGCTCATCTCGTCCTCGCGCTGACGGCGCAGGACGGGGCCGTCGAGCTGGACCGGGCGGTGGCCGACTACTGGCCGGAGTTCGCCGCCGAGGGCAAGGGGGAGGTGACCGTCCGGGAGCTGGCCGCGCACCGGGCGGGTGTCGTGGGGACCGACGCGGGGTTCACGCGGGACGAGGAGGCCGACGACCGTGCCATCGCCGAACGGCTCGCCGGGCAGCGGCCCTTCTGGCGGCCCGGCACCGCCTTCGGCTATCACGCCCTGGTCATCGGGGCGCTCGTCGGCGAGGTCGTCCTGCGGGCGACCGGACGCACGCTCCAGGAGGTGTACGAGGAGCGGGTGCGCGCCCCGTACGGGCTCGACTTCCACCTCGGGCTGCCCGAGGCCCTGGAGCCCCGCTACCGCTCCGTGCAGCCGATGGCGCCCACGCCCGAGCAGCAGGCCGTGCTCGACGCGGAGGCCCTGGACGACGGACCGCACACCCTCGCCGCCATCGCCTTCAACACCCATGCGCCGGGCGCCAAGGACCTGATCGACCACCCCAACTCCCGCACCGTCCGCGCCAAGGGCCCCGCCTCCGCGGGCGGCGTCGCCTCCGCGCGCGGGCTCGCCCGGATGTACGCGGCGGCGACCGGCGAGGTCGACGGCAGGCCGCCGCTGCTGGAGCCGGACACCGTCGCCGAGGTCGGGCGGATCCACTCGGTCGGCCACGACCTCGTCTCCCGCGCCCACAGGGCGTACGGCCTCGGATTCCAGGCCACGGCCGACACCGCCTACCCCTTCCTCGGCGCCGGCGCCTTCGGGCACAGCGGCGCGGGCGGCGCCCAGGCCTTCGCCGACCCGCGCAGCGGACTCGCCTACGGCTACACCCGCCGCCGGATCGCCTTCCCCGGCGGAGCCGCACCGGAGAACGAGCGCTTCGTCCGGGCCGCGCACCGCGCCGCGCTCGCGGCGATCAGAGCTTGACGGCAGAGCTTGACGGTCAGAGCTTGACGATCATCTTGCCGGTGTTGTCGCCGCGCAGGACGCCGAGGAACGCCTCCAGGTTGTTCTCGATGCCCTCGACGACCGTCTCGCGGTACTTCAGCTCGCCGGAGGCCACCCACGGGCCGACCTCCTGGAAGAACTGCGGCTGGAGGTCGTAGTGGTCGCCGACGAGGAAGCCCTCGATCCGGCCGCGGGTCTGGATCAGCCGGGCGAGGTTGCGCGGGCCGGGGGCGGGCTCGGTGTTGTTGTAGACGGAGATCATTCCGCAGACCGCTATCCGGCCGCCCTCCTTGAGGGAGCCGATCGCGGCCTCCAGATGGTCGCCGCCGACGTTGTCGAAGTAGACGTCGATCCCGTCCGGGGCGGCCTCGCGCAGCTGCTGGGCGACGGGGCCGTTCTTGTAGTTGAAGGCGGCGTCGAAGCCGTACTCCTCCAGCAGCAGCCTGACCTTCTCGTCCGACCCCGCCGAGCCGATCACCCGCGACGCGCCCTTGAGGCGGGCTGTCTGCCCCACCTGGCTGCCCACCGCTCCGGCCGCGCCCGACACGAAGACGGAGTCGCCCTCCTTGAAGGACGCCGTGCGCAGCAGGCCCGCGTAGGCGGTGAGGCCGGTCATGCCGAGGACGCCGAGGTACGCCGAGAGGGGAGCGGCCTGCGGGTCGACCTTGACCGCGTGCCGGGCGTCCAGCGCGGCGTACTCCCGCCAGCCGAGGAAGTGCAGGACGTGGTCGCCCACGGCGAAGCCCTCGGCGTCGGACGCGACGACCTCGCCCACCGCGCCGCCCTGCATGGCCTTGCCCAGCTCGAACGGGGCGACGTACGACTTCGCGGCCGACATCCTGCCGCGCATGTACGGGTCCACCGAGAGGTACTCGTTTCGCACCAGCACCTGGCCCTCGCGCGGCGTGGGGACCTCGGCCTCGACCAGGGCGAAGTCCTCCGGCCGGGGCCGGCCGACCGGACGGCTGAGGAGATGCCACTCGCGGTTGATCATGGGAGCGCCTGTGCCTTTCCGACGATCTGCGTCGTATGTTTCAGTAACTGAAACAATCATGTGCCTGAAAGTTTCATGTTGTCAAGCAATGGGGGTATCCTGAAGCCATGGCCGCCACACCGCACAGATCCCGCCCGGACGAAGTGACCCTGGAGGTCGTGGACCTCATCGGCACGGTCGTGGCCCGCTACCACGACGAGTACGAGGAGGCCGCAGCCGAGCACGCGCTCACCGGCGCGCAGGCCAAGCTCCTCGGCCTGCTCTGTCTCGAACCGCTCCCCATGCGCAAGCTGGCGCACAAGCTGAAGTGCGAGCCGTCGAACGTCACCGGCATCGTGGACCGCCTGGAGACGCGCGGTCTCGTGGAGCGCCGCCCCGACCCCGCCGACCGCCGCGTGAAGCTCGCGGCGGCGACCGAGGAGGGCCGCCGCGTCGCCCGCAGCCTGCGCGAGTCCCTCGGATTCGCCCGTGAGCCGCTGGCCGGCCTCACCGAGATCGAGCGCCACACCCTGCGGGAACTGCTGCGCCGGATGCTGGACGTGGAGGCCGGGGAGGCCCGCTGAGTCCCGGCGGCTAGAGTCGTCCCATGCGCGATCTCGGGGTGGGTTTCCGCTACCTGCTGAAGGGCCAGCGGTGGGTGGCCGGGCACGGCAAGCAGTTCGGGTTCGGGCTGCTGCCCGGCCTGATCACACTCGTGCTCTACGCGGCGGTGCTGGTGGCGCTCGCCGTGTGGGGGCAGGACTTCGTCGGCTGGGCGACCCCCTTCGCCGACGACTGGGACAGCCCCTGGCAGGGCCTGCTCCGCGGCTTCCTCACGGTCCTGCTGTTCGCCCTCGCCCTGCTGCTCTCCGTGGTCACCTTCACGGCCGTCACACTGCTGATCGGCCAGCCCTTCTACGAGAGCCTCTCCGAGGCCGTCGACCGCGACCTCTCCCCGGACGGCACCGCCCCCGAATCCCGCCTGCCGCTCCTGCGCGAACTGTGGATCTCGGCCCGCGACAACCTGCGCGTCCTCGCCCGCGCCCTCGCCTGGGGCGTGCTGCTGTTCGCCCTCGGCTTCGTCCCGGTGCTCGGCCAGACCGTCGTCCCGGTGATCGGCTCCATGGTCACCGGCTTCTTCCTCACCCAGGAGCTCACCTCCGTCGCGCTCCAGCGCCGCGAGGTCGAGCTCCGCGACCGGCTCGCCCTGCTGCGCGCCCGCAAGCGGCTCGTGTGGGGCTTCGGCACGCCCCTCGCCCTCGCCTTCGTGGTGCCCTTCGTCGCCGTCTTCCTGATGCCGGGCGCGGTCGCGGGCGCGACGATGCTGGCCCGTGAGCTGAACGGCGAGGACACCGGGGGCGACGCCGACGAGGACGACGGCGTGGACGCGCGGCCCGCGGGCGGCGTCCACTTCCGCAAGCCCGGCGCCTGAGCCTGGCCGCGCCCCTCCGCCCCCGCTTGTGAAGGGTTCGTACGGGAACCCGTCAGTGCGCCCGATCCACGGCCGCGCGCCCGCCCCGGCGGCTACCGTCTGGACCGGGGACGAGTGCCGGGACCGAGCGTCCCGCCGCCCCGGTCCGGGACCTGACCTCCGGACCGGGGCTCACCCCTTGGCAGTGACCGGCGCTCGCCGCGCACCGCCCCCGGACGACCGACGCGCCGGCGCGGGATTCGACCCTCCGGCACCGCGGCCGACGCCCCGGCGCCGGGACCACCGCACAGGATGCGCGTCACCGCACAGAACCGGCGTCACCGCACCGAGAACCCGTACACCGTCTCCGACCGGTACACCTCTCCCGGCCGCAGCACCGTGCTCGGGAACTCCGGCCGGTTGGGGGAGTCGGGGAAGTGCTGGGTCTCCAGCGCCACCCCGTCGTTCGGACCGAACGGGCCGGTCAGATGCTCGCCCGTGTACAGCTGGAGCCCCGGCTCGGTCGTCGCCACCGTCAGCACCCGCCCCGACGCCGGGTCGTGCAGCTCGGCGACCTCCTCGGGCGTCCGCGTGACCCCCTTGTCGAGGACCAGGTTGTGGTCGTACCCGGAGCCGACCTTGCGCGCCTCCCGGAAGTCGAAGCGGGTGTCCGTCACGTCCGCCAGCTCGCCCGTCGGGATCAGGTCCGCGTCGACCGGCGTGTACCGGCCGGCGGCGATGCGCAGTTCGTGGCCGGCGGCGCTGCCGGTCCCGGCGCCGCCCAGGTTCCAGTAGGAGTGGTTCGTCAGCGTCAGCACCGTCGGCGCGTCGGTGACCGCCTCGTAGGAGATCCGCAGCGCGCCGGACGCGTCGAGGACGTACGTCGCCGACACCTCCAGCCGCCCCGGGAAGCCCTCCTCGCCGTCCGGGCTCACCCGCGACAGCCGCAGCCCGTGCTCGACCGGCGTCACGTCCCACACGTGCTTGTCGAAGCCCCGCTCACCGCCGTGCAGCGAGTTGGGCCCGTTGGTGCGCGCGAGCGGGTACGTGCGGCCGTCCAGCTCGAAACTCCCGCCCGCGATCCGGTTCGCGTAACGCCCCACCAGCGCGCCGTAGTACGGGCCCGGATTGGCGACGTACGTCTCCAGGTCCGCGCAGCCCAGCACCACGTCGGCGGTCCGCCCGTCGCGGTCCGGCGTCTCGACCGACTGCACGATCCCGCCGTACGACAGCACCCGCACCCGTACGCCAGCGCGCTCCAGCGTCCAGCGGTGCACCGGGGTTCGATCGGAAAGAGTGCCGAAAAGTTCGCCCATGGGCGGAACTCTAAGTCACCGGGAGGGCGCGGTGACCTTCCGGTAGGCGATCTCGGCCAGTCTGGCCTGGCCGTTGATGCTCGGGTGGAACCAGTCCCAGTGGCTCAACTGGGCCGTCCCGAAGCGGTAGTCGTGCACCGCGCCGCCGTCGAAGCGGCAGCGCGGGTCGCGCTCGCACACCTCTTCCAGCACGTCGTTGTAGTCCTCGACGCGCTGGTGCACCGTGTTCCGCCGCTCGGTGGCCGCCGCGTCCAGCGCGTCGGCGTCGCCGAGCATGGAGGGGCAGATGCCGAGCTTCCAGATCTGCTTGCCGAGCACGCTCGTCCGGCCCTGCGCCCACAGGCGCTTCAGGTTCGGCACGCTCGCCACGTACACCTGGGCCTTGGGCAGGGCATCGCGCAGCGTCCGCAGGGCCCGTTCGAAGTCCGCGCGGAAGTCGGGCACCGGCGTCATGTCGTCCGTGGAGGCCCGGCAGGCGTCGTTCGCCCCCACCATCACCGTCACCAGCTCGGGCCTGTGGACGACCGCGCGGGACATCTGGCCGGGCAGGTCGGCCATCCGGGCCCCGGTGACGGCGTAGTTCCAGCTGTGCGAGGCGGCCCGCCCGCCGCCCAGCAGCCGTACCGCCAGACTGTCCACGCGCGGGCTGTCACCGGTCGCCCAGGACGCCTCGGGGCAGTCCGACAGCACCTGGCAGGCGTCGAAGCCGCGCGTGATCGAGTCGCCGACGGCCGCGACGGACTCGGGGCTGGTGTCCCACACCGGCGTCGGGCTCGGCCTCGCCGCGCGCCCCCCGGACGGATCCGCGGCATCCGGCGCGTCACCGCCCACGACGTCGCAGCCGGCGGCCCCGAGCACGGCGGCGACGAGCACGGCGAGGCCGGCCCGTGAACGCTGACGTCGTTTCCGCATGCCCTGCTCCATCCCCTGCACGACGTGTCATGCTCCCCAACCCATGACAACGCGCGAGGGTTCCCGGCGCCCCCGGTGGAACGTCTCACACCCGCACAAGCGTCCTGCCGGGTGAATGGGGGGCGTTTCGGGGCACTGGGACCGACGGTACGTCACACTCCTTGCCCCGGCGCACGGTAGCCTCGCCATCAGCGTGGCCCGTCCGGCCACCACCCGCCCAGCCCGACGCACCATGCCCGCTCTGCCCGGAGGTCCCGGTGACGACACGTGGAGTCCTGTACGTGCACTCCGCGCCGCGCGCGCTGTGCCCGCACGTCGAGTGGGCCGTCGCCGGGGTGCTCGGCACACGCGTCAGCCTCGACTGGATCCGGCAGCCCGCCGCGCCGGGCACCTGGCGCTCGGAGTTCTCCTGGCAGGGCCAGGCAGGCACCGCCTCCAAGCTGGCCTCCGCGCTGCGCGGCTGGCACCTGCTGCGCTTCGAGGTCACCGCCGAGCCCTGCCCCACCGCCGAGGGCGAGCGGTACAGCTGCACCCCCGACCTCGGCATCTTCCACGCCGTCACCGGCATCCACGGCGACATCCTCATCCCCGAGGACCGTCTGCGCGCCGCCCTCCAGCGCTCCCAGCGCGGCGAGACCGAGCTGGAGGCGGAACTCGCCAAGCTCCTCGGCAAGCCCTGGGACGACGAACTGGAGCCCTTCCGCTACGCCGGCGAGGGCGCCCCGGTGAGATGGCTCCACCAGGTCGTCTGACCTTCACCCCCGGGGGGCGCGGGAACTGCGCGAACGCCCCCCCGCAACCCGCACCTGGCGCACACAGGACATGCGAAACGGCGAGTGGCCCGCCCCCACCAGGGGCGGGCCACTCGCCGTTCACGGCGGACGGACGACGACCCGGGATCACACCGTCCGGAACGCCAGCACCACGTTGTGCCCGCCGAAGCCGAACGAGTCGTTCAGCGCGGCGATCCGGCCCTCCACGGGCAGCTTGCGCGCCTCGCCGCGGACGATGTCGGCGTGCGCCTCCGCCTCCGGGTCGAGGGTGTCGATGTTGATGGTCGGCGGCGCCACCCGGTGGTACAGGGCGAGCACCGTCGCGACCGACTCCACGCCGCCCGCGCCGCCCAGCAGGTGCCCGGTCATCGACTTGGTGGCGGAGACCGCAATGTGGTCGGCGTCGTCCCCGAACACCTTGCGCAGCGCCTTCAGCTCGGCCACGTCGCCGGCCGGCGTCGAGGTGGCGTGCGCGTTGACGTGCACGACCTCGGCCGGGTCCAGGTCGGTCGCGTCGAGCAGGTTCTGCAGTGCGTGCGCGATGCCGCGGCCCTCGGGCTCCGGCTGCACGATGTCGTGGCCGTCGGCGGAGATGCCCTGGCCGACCGCCTCGGCGTACACCCGTGCACCGCGCTTGGCGGCGTGCTCGGCGGACTCCAGCACGATCACGCCGGCGCCCTCGCCGAGGACGAAGCCGTCGCGGGCCACGTCGTAGGGGCGGGAGGCGCCCTGCGGGTCGTCGTTGTTCTTGGACATCGCCATCATGTTGCCGAACGCGGCGATGGGCAGCGGGTGGATCGCCGCCTCCGTGCCGCCGGCGACGACGACGTCGGCGCGCCCGCTGCGGATCATCTCGACGGCGTAGCCGATGGCCTCGGCGCCCGACGCGCAGGCGGAGACCGGGGTGTGCACGCCCGCGCGGGCGCCCACGGCCAGGCCGACGTTGGCGGAGGGGCCGTTCGGCATGAGCATGGGCACGGTGTGCGGGGAGACGCGGCGGACGCCCTTCTCCTTCAGCACGTCGTACTGGTCCAGCAGGGTCGTCACACCGCCGATGCCGGAGGCGATGACCGCGCCGAGCCGGTCCGGGTCGACGCTGCCGTCCTCACCGGCCTTCCCGGTGAAGCCGGCGTCCTTCCAGGCCTCCTGGGCCGCGATCAGCGCGAACTGCGCCGAGCGGTCGAGGCGGCGGGCCTGCGGGCGCGGGAGGATCTCGGAGGGCTCCACGGCGACGGGCGCCGCGATGCGGACCGCCTGCTCGGCGGCCCACTCCTGCTCCAGGGGCTTGACGCCGGACTTGCCGGCGACCAGGCCCTCCCAGGTAGAGGCTGCGTCGCCACCCAGCGGTGTGGTTGCGCCGATACCGGTGACGACCACGGTGCGATTGGTCGGGCTCACGGGAATTCTTTCTCCAGCGGATTCGAGGAGGACTACCCCCGCCCGGGGCGGGGAGAACGGCGCCACCGCCGGGTGGCGGGGCAGTCGGCCCAGGTGATCGGAAGATCAGGCCTGGTGCTTGAGGATGTACTCGGTCGCGTCGCCCACGGTCTTGAGGTTCTTGACGTCGTCGTCGGGGATCTTGACGTCGAAGCGCTCTTCGGCGGCGACGACGACCTCGACCATGGACAGCGAGTCGACGTCCAGGTCGTCGGTGAAGGACTTGTCCAGCTGGACGTCCTCAACCGGGATGCCGGCGATCTCGTTCACGATCTCGGCGAGACCGGCGACGATCTCTTCCTGAGTGGCGGCCATGTCGGCGCTCCTTCGTAGATGTTCCAGAGGGTGTGGCGGTGTGAAACCCGTACCGGACGCATCATCCGGCACGGAGTGCCTAGGGGAGGGTAACGACCGTCGCTGCGTACGCGAGACCCGCCCCGAATCCGATGACGAGCGCGGTGTCGCCGCTCTTCGCCTCGCCGGTCGCCAGGAGCCGCTCCATCGCGAGCGGGATCGAGGCGGCCGAGGTGTTGCCGGTGGTGCGCACGTCGCGGGCGATCGTGACGTGCTCCGGCAGCTTGAGAGTCTTGGCCAGCGAGTCGATGATCCGCTCGTTGGCCTGGTGGGGGATGAAGACGTCCAGGTCGTCCGAGCCGATCCCGGCCGCGTCCAGCGCCTGCTGGGCGACCTTCGCCATCTCGTACACGGCCCAGCGGAACACCGCCTGGCCCTCCTGCGTGATCGCCGGGAACTTCGCGACCTCGCCGTCGCGGTAGTCCGTCCACGGCACGGTCTGCTTGATCGTCTCCGACTTGTCGCCCTCCGAGCCCCACACCGTGGGGCCGATGCCGGGCTCCTGGGCGGGGCCCACGACGACCGCGCCCGCGCCGTCGCCGAACAGGAAGGCCGTCGCCCGGTCCTCCAGGTCGGTCAGATCGCTCAGCCGCTCCACACCGATGACCAGCACGTACTCGGCGCTGCCTTCGACGATCATGCCCTTGGCGAGGGTCAGGGCGTAGCCGAAGCCCGCGCAGCCGGCCGAGATGTCGAACGCGGCGGCCTTCTCGGTGCCCAGCTTGTCGGCGATCTCGGTGGCGACGGCCGGGGTCTGCTTGAAGTGGCTGACCGTGGAGACGACGACGGCGCCGATCTGCGCGGCGGAGATCCCGGCGTCGGCGATGGCCTTGCCGGACGCCTCGACGGACATCGCGGCGACGGTCTCCTCGTCGTTCGCCCAGTGCCGGGTCTCGATGCCGGAGCGGGACCGGATCCACTCGTCGGACGAGTCGATCGTCTCGAGGATCACCTCGTTCGGCACGACCCGGGTGGGCCGGTAACCGCCCACGCCGATGATGCGCGCGTACGGGGCGCCCTTGCTGGGCTTGATCTTCGACATGTTCGGTCGGCTCCTTAAAGCGACTCAGGCGTGCTCTGCGATCAGCTCGCGGGCCGCGTCGAGGTCGTCGGGGGTCTTCAGGGCGAGCGTCCTGACGCCGGGCAGGGCGCGCTTGGCGAGGCCGGTCAGGGTGCCGCCGGGGCACACCTCCAGCAGCGCGGTCGCGCCCAGTTCCTGGAAGGTCCGCATGCACAGGTCCCAGCGGACCGGGTTGGCGACCTGCCCGACGAGCCGCTCGACCACCTCGGCGCCGCCGGTCACGACCTGTCCGTCCCGGTTGGAGACGTAGGGGACCTTCGGGTCGGCGGGCGTCAGCTCCCCGGCGGCCGCGGCCAGCGCGTCCACCGCGGGCGCCATGTGGTGCGTGTGGAACGCGCCGGCGACCTTGAGGGCGACGACCTTGCGGACGCCCTCGGGCTTGTCGTCGTTCAGCGCCTCAAGCTGCTCCAGCGTGCCGGCGGCCACGATCTGACCGGCGCCGTTGACGTTGGCCGCGGTCAGGCCGAGCCGCTCCAGGTGCGGGACGGTGACCTCGGGGTCGCCGCCGAGCAGCGCCGCCATGCCCGTCCGCGTGACGCCGGCGGCCTCGGCCATGGCCAGGCCCCGCTTGCGTACGAGGGTCAGCGCGGCGGTGTCGTCCAGGACCCCGGCGAACTGCGCGGCGGTGATCTCGCCGACGCTGTGGCCCGCGACGGCGCCCGGTGTGATGGCACCGAGTGCCGTCGCCGAGAGGATCCCGGCGGCGACGAGGAGCGGCTGCGCGACGGCGGTGTCGCGGATCTCGTCCGCGTCGGCCTTGGTGCCGAAGTGGGCGAGGTCCAGTCCGACGGCGTCCGACCACGCGGCGACGCGGTCGGCGGCGCCGGGCAGTTCGAGCCAGGGGGTCAGGAAGCCGGGCGTCTGGGCGCCCTGGCCGGGAGCGACGAGTACGAGCACTCTCACACTCTCTCTTGCAGACGGGCACGGCCGCCCGTGAGGACAAGGACGAAGAACACCAGGGGGTTTTGTGGGCCCCCGACAAAAGCCTAGGTCTGAGGGTCACCGTCGGTGAGACGTCCCAGGATCAGCGCGATCCGCAGCGTGAACGCGGATCGAACGTCGGACGGCGACCATCCGGTGACATCAGTCACACGTCGAAGCCGGTAGCGCACGGTGTTGGGATGCACGAACAGCATCCGTGCGGCCCCTTCCAGACTGCTGGCCTGTTCAAGATAGACGCTGAGCGTCTCCAGCAGCGCGGAACCGGCCTCTTCCAGCGGTCTGTAGATCTCCTCCACCAACTGCTCCCGCGCGCCGGGGTCGCCCGCCATCGCGCGCTCGGGCAGCAGGTCGTCGGCCAGCACCGGCCGGGGGGCGTCCTGCCAGGCCGCGCACGCCTTGAGGCCGGCCGCCGCGGCCTGCGCGGACCGGGTCGCGGCGAGCAGGTCGGGCACCACCGGCCCGGCCACCACCGGCCCCGCGGCGAACGGTCCGATCAGCGACTTCGCCACGGCCAGCGGATTGTCGCTGCCGCCCGCGATCACCACGAGACGGCTGCCGAGCACCCCGGTGAGCACCTGGAGCTTGGCGTGCCGGGCCGCCCGCCGGATGGCCTCCACCGTCAGCTCCGAGTCCCCGTCCGGCGCCGTGCCCAGCACCACGCACACATGCTCCGGGGAGTTCCAGCCCAGCGCGGCGGCCCGCGACACGGCCCCCTCGTCGGCCTCCCCGCTCAGCACCGCGTTCACCACCAGCGACTCCAGCCGCGCGTCCCAGGCGCCGCGTGCCTCGGCGGCCTGCGCGTACACCTGGGCGGTGGCGAAGGCGATCTCCCGGGCGTACACCAGCAGCGCCTCGCGCAGCAGGTTCTCGTCGCCCGGGGCGGCGACCTCCTCGATCGCGCTCTCCATCACCTCGATCGTCGTGCGCACCATCTCCACGGTCTGGCGCAGCGTGATCGCCCGCGTCAGCTCGCGCGGCGCGGTGCCGAAGACGTCGGTGGAGATGGCCTGCGGGGCGTCCGGGCGGCGGAACCACTCGGTGAAGGCGGCGATGCCGGCCTGCGCGACCAGCCCGATCCAGGAACGGTTCTCCGGAGGCATGGCCCGGTACCACGGCAGCGTCTCGTCCATCCGCGCGATGGCCTGGGCGGCGAGACTCCCGGAGGACTTCTCCAGCCGTTTCAGGGTCGCGGCATGGGGATGCGCGGGGGGCGCGGCGGCGTCGGGCTTGCGGCGTACGGGTTCGGGCACGGGGACAAGACTGCCTTATCCGGACGGGCGTACGTGCCGCCGGGTCGCGCAGTCGGACGGCCGGGCCGTCTACGGTGGGTTCCGTGATGGACGTACGGCGCGCCGACGAGCGCTACCCAGGCGGCGACCCGGAGGCCGGAATCGCCTCCCGGCACGCCTTCTCCTTCGGCCCGCACTACGACCCCGGCAATCTGCGCTTCGGCGCGCTGATCGCCTGCAACGAAGAGCGGCTCGCCCCCGGCGCCGGCTTCGACGAGCACCCGCACAGCCACACCGAGATCGTCACCTGGGTCGTGGAGGGGGAGCTGACGCACCGCGACTCCCTCGGCCGCGAGACCGTCGTGCGCCACGGCGACCTGCAGCGGCTCAGCGCGGCGTCCGGCGTCCGGCACGTCGAGCGCAACGACGGGACCGCGCCGCTGACCTTCGTGCAGATGTGGCTGGCCCCGGGCGAGCCCGGCGGCGACCCGGCCTACGAGGTCGTCCACGGCATCGCCGACGCCACCCCGTACGCCGTCCCGGAGGCCGGCGCGATGCTGCACGTGCGCCGGCTGGCCCCGGGCGAACGCACGGCGGTGCCGGACGCGGCCCATGTGTACGTCCATGTCGTACGCGGCGAGGTGCGCCTGGACGACGCGGTGCTGGGCCCGGGGGACGCGGCCCGCATCACGGACGCGAAGGACGTGGCCGCGGTCGGCGTCTCGGAGGCGGAGCTGCTGCTGTGGGAGATGTCGGCGACCGGCTAGCCGCGGGCCTCCGCCAGCACCGCGTCCGTGAACGGCGGCCACGCCTCGACCGCCCACGGCCCGAAGGCCCGGTCGGTCAGGGCGACGCAGGCCAGACCGGCGGCGGGGTCGATCCACAGGAACGTACCGGACTGGCCGAAGTGGCCGAAGGTGCGCGGCGAGGACGAAGCGCCCGTCCAGTGCGGGGACTTGGAGCCGCGGATCTCGAAGCCGAGCCCCCAGTCGTTGGGGTTCTGGTGGCCGTAGCCCGGCAGGACGCCCTTCGTGCCCGGGTACTGCACCGTCATCGCCCCGGCCACGGTCCGCGGGTCCAGCAGACGCGGCGCCTGCACCTCGGCGGCGAACCGCAGCAGGTCGTCCACCGTGGAGACGCCGTCCTTGGCGGGGGAGCCGTCCAGGGTGGTCGAGGTCATGCCGAGCGGCTCCAGCACCGCCTGGCGCGCGTATTCGGCGAACGGCATGCCGGCGGCCCTGGCGATGTGGTCGCCGAGCTGCTCGAAACCGGCGTTGGAGTACAGCCGGCGCTCACCGGCCGGCGCGGTGGTGCGGTGCTCGTCGAAGGCCAGCCCCGAGGTGTGGGCGAGCAGATGACGGACCGTCGATCCCGCCGGCCCGGCAGGCTCGTCCAGTTCGACGGCGCCCTCCTCGTAGGCGACCAGCGCCGCGTACGCCGCGAGCGGCTTGGTCACCGACGCGAGAGGAAAGCGCCGACCGGCCGGACCGTGGGTGCCGAGCACGGCGCCGTCGGCGCGTACGACACCCGCGGCGGCGGCGGGCACCGGCCAGTCATCGATCAACGCGAGGCTCTTCAGCGACATGCGGCCGAGCCTACGCCCTGCCGTTCTCCCGCCGCCCGCCGCCTCGGACGCTTGCTTGGAGCGCACTCCAAGGCCCTAGCGTGGGGGCCATGACGGTGATGGAGACCACGGCCACCGAGACCGACACGTGTGCCGGACCGCCCCCGAACGACCGGCGTCCGGACGGACAGGACAAGTACACCATCAGCGAGGTCGCCGCTCTCACCGGCCTCACGGCGCACACCCTGCGCTGGTACGAGCGCATCGGTCTGATGCCGCACATCGACCGGTCCCACACCGGCCAGCGCCGCTACACCAACCGCGACCTCGACTGGCTCGCCCTCGTCGGCAAACTCCGGCTCACCGGCATGCCGGTCGCCGACATGGTCCGCTACGCCGAACTGGTGCGCGCCGGCGACCACACCTACGCCGACCGCCTGGACCTGCTGAAGGCCACCCGGCAGGACGTGCTGGCGAGGATCGCCGAACTCCGGGGCACGCTCGCCGTGCTCGACCGGAAGATCGATTTCTATGCGGACGCCGGGACGGCCCCGGCGTCGGAGAGGGCACGATGACGAACGGCGCAATCGGCACGGTCCGACTGGGCGCGGACGGCCCCGAGGTCGGTGTGCAGGGCCTCGGCTGCATGGGCATGAGCTTCGCCTACGGGCCGTCCGACGCCGAGGAGTCGCGGGCCACCCTGGAACGCGCGCTCGAACTGGGCGTCACCTTCTACGACACCGCCGACGCGTACGGCGCCGGCGAGAACGAGCGCTTTCTCGCTCCGTTCCTCAAGGCGCACCGCGACGAGGTGGTCGTCGCCACCAAGTTCGCCCTGTCGATCCCGCCGGACGAGCCGACCCGGCGCATCACCCGCAACGACCCGCCGTACATCCGCGCGTGCGTGGAGGAGAGCCTGCGCCGGCTGGAGGTCGACGTGATCGACCTCTACTACATGCACCGCCGGGACGTGAACGTGCCCATCGAGGAGACGGTCGGCGTGATGGCCGAGCTGGTCGCCGAGGGCAAGGTCAAGCACCTCGGACTGAGCGAGGTGACGGCCGGGGAGCTGCGGGCGGCGCAGTCCGTGCACCCGATCGCGGCGCTCCAGTCGGAGTGGTCGCTGTTCAGCCGGGACATCGAGGACCGGGTGGTGCCGGCCGCGCGCGAGCTGGGCGTGGCCCTGGTGCCGTACTCGCCGCTCGGCCGGGGATTCCTCACCGGGTCCTTCACCGACGCGGGCAATGAGCTGACGGAGCGGGACGTCCGCCGCACCATGCCGCGCTTCAGCGGCGAGAACGCACAGGCCAACGCGGCCCTGCTGGAGCCCGTCCGGGACGTCGCCGCGGCGCACGGCGCGACCTCGGGCCAGATCGCCCTGGCGTGGGTCCAGCAGCAGGCCGCGGTGCACGGCCTGCCCGTGGTCCCGATCCCGGGCACCCGCAGGCCCGCCCGGGTGGAGGAGAACACCGCGGCGACGGTGATCGAGCTGACGGCGGACGAGCTGGCCGTGCTGGAGCCGATCGCCGCGAAGGTCGCGGGCACGCGCTACGCGGACATGGCCTTCACCTCGGCGGGCCGGGAGTGACCGCAGCCCGGGTGATCACAGCTCGGCCAGCAGTTCGGCCTTCTTCGAGGAGAACTCCTCGTCCGTGACCAGCCCGGCCTGGTGCAGCTCGCCGAGGTGCCGGATCCGCTCGGCGATGTCCGCGGGGTCGCGTCGCGGGCGCGCGGACATCGCCGGCACCGCGGGCCCGGCCGAGCGCACCGCGGCCAGCACCGCCGCGGCGAACGGCAGCGACTCGTGCACCGGACCGTAGCCCAGCCCGAACACCACGGCCGCCGGATCCTGGTCGGGCTGCGCGGGCGCGTCCCCGTCGTCGCGGCGCAGCAGCCGCAGATGCCCCTCGAACAGTTCGGGGGAGCGCCACTCCACGCCGCTGAGGCCGGCGACCGGGAACGTCTGGTCGCCGGCCTTCCACTTCGCCGACGACGCGCCCGTCCAGAACCAGCGGAACGACACCGCCGTGCCGTCGAAGGACGCCTTGCCGTCGTACGCCTTGAACTGCAGCGGCGTCCCGGGCGCCGCGACCAGATGGCGGTCGGCGGGGCCGGACTCGGTCAGCCGGGACCGCAGTTCGTCGGCGTAGTACTCGGCGAGCACCTCGCGCTCGGCCGGCAGCACCAGGCGGTACGGGTCGCAGTTCTCCTTGAGCTGTCCGGCCGCCGCCTCCAGCAGCGGATCGGCGCCGGGGCGCGGCTCGGCGCGCAGCACGACGGTCCCGCGGCGGCCCGGCGTCAGGGTCACGCCCTGCAGCGCCGCCAGCGGCACGCGGCGCTCCCCGAGCGCCTGGAACAGCTTGGGTGTCCGAATCCCCCGTTCATAGCGGATGAGCACGGAGTCGGACTCGAACTCCCAGGCGGCGTGAAAGCCTGCCAGTACGTCACCCATGCGGCTCATCGTATGCGGCACGCGCTCTTTCGTCCCCTCCCTGCGCAAACCGGAGTTTCCGCTCCTCTACGCGCGTCCGGGCGTCGTGGCGCCGGACAAACCCGCCCGGCACGTGCCGGTGCCGTCCGCGCAGTCGACGGCGTGATAGGCGCCCACGCCGATCTCGGCGAGGTTGGCCACGCTGTCCGTGCCCGGCTCGAAATAGCCGGTGTGCCCGTGTGCGCCGCGCGCCGACAGCACCCGCGCGCCGAACGCCCCGGACACCGGGTCGGCGCCGTGGCCGAGGCCGCCCAGCTCCAGGTACGGCACGTCCTCGATCCAGTCGTCGGCGTCCCGCATCGCCCACACCTGCGCCCCGGTGCGCAGGTCGGCGGCCTTCTCTGCGCGCATTCCGGGGCTGCCGGCCACCGCGACGTCGGTCACCCGGGACGGCAGCGCGGGCGCGGCGACCCCGCAGACGACGGAGCCGTAGCTGTGGCAGAACAGCGAGACCGGCGCGCGGCCGGGCAGCGCGCGCACCAGCGCGTCGAGCCGAACGGCGCCCTGCTGGGCGCGCCCGGCCGTGGCCGCGTCCATGCCGATGCCGCTGGGCGCGGTGTAGTCGGCCCAGGCGATCACGGCGGTGCGGGTGGACGGGCTCGCGGCGCGCTGGGCGGCGTACAGCGACTGCGCCATGCCGACCGGGGCGGCGTAGCGGCGGTTGGTGCGCTGGAAGGTGAGCAGGTCGGTGTCGACGCCGGGGACGACGACGGAGACCCGCTCGGCCCGGTGCAGGTCGCCGAGGACCTCGGCGACGCGGCCCGCGCCGTCCGGGTCGAAGGCGAGGATCTGCCGGCCGGTTCTCAGCAGGGATTCCAGTCGGTGCATACGGCGGCCCGCCGTGTGCTGCCCGGCCGGGCTGAGGCGGTCGTCGTGCATGCGGTCGCGCTCGACCTCACGGGCCTGGCGCAGCGCGATGCGGTTGGCGCGGTACCGCAGGGAGAGGGGCGCCCCGTTCATGTTGCCCACGGCGAGCGGGTAGCGGCGGGCCAGGTGACCGCGCTGGGCCGCGGTGAGCGAGGCGAAGAACCGGGCCAGCCGGGCGGGGGCCGCGTCCGGGTCGGGCAGCGGGCGCCCGCCGATGCGGCCGTCCTCCCAGGCGCTGAGAGAGGCCTGGAGCGGGCTCTCGGAACGCTGGCCCCGCAGCGCGGTCCAGCCCGTGGTCGTCAGCATCACGAACACCACGGCCAGCGCGAGCAGTGCGCGCCAGACGCCGAGCGGAGGAGAGGTGTCGAAGGAAGTCACTGGGAGGACACACTAGGAGAACGGGAGGGTCTCGCGCGGCACCAGTGACGCGGATCACGTTTCGACGGTCGATCGCCAGTTTCCCGCCAAGGCCGGGCCGATATGGTCGAGGTGGGCCGCCGTCAGGTCGCGCATCGCGTCCAGGCTGAGGTCGCCGCGGGCGCTCCACTGCCGCTCGGTGACGCGCAGGACTCCGCCGAACAGGGCCACCGCGACGCGCGGGCGCGGATCGGCGTCCACGTCGAGCCCTTCGCGCCGTGCGATCAGCCGGGCGATCTCCTCCTCCGTCTCCGCCGAGCGGCGCAGATGGGCGGCGAGCAGCACGGGCGTGGACTCCACCAGCCGGTACATCCGCAGGTACAAGTCGACCGGGACGACGTCCTCGATGGCCTCGCTGATCCGGTCCCAGCCGTCGAGCACCGCCCGCCGCAGGGCCTCCAGCGGCGGCTCGTGCGGGGGGCGGGAGTGCAGGGCCCGCAGGAAGTGCGCCACGGAGAGGTCGTGCAGGGCGAGGGCCGCCTCGTCCTTGCCGGCGAAGTAGCGGAAGAAGGTGCGCTGCGAGACGTCGACGGCGGCGGCGATCTCGTCCACGGTGGTGCGGTCGTAGCCCTGGGAGGTGAACAGTTCGACGGCGGCGCGCACCAGTGCGTCGCGCGTGCGCTGCTTCTTGCGCTCACGCAGGCCCACGGTTTCCATGGCGTTCATCCGGCCCCTCGTTCGGAACGATTCTCCCTGATCAGGCTATAGGCGAATGACGTGGCAGTTACCGACTTGTGAATCGGTTTGTCAATTGTCAGAGGCTGTCACTAGCCTCGAACACATGACTAGTCAGACCACCACAGACGCCACGGGGTCGGGGGACAAGGCGGCAGCCCCGTCGGTGTCGGCGCCCGAGGCCAAGGGCCTGCGCGGCCACCCCTGGTTCACCCTCATAACCGTCGCCGTCGGCGTCATGATGGTGGCGCTCGACGGCACCATCGTGGCCATCGCCAACCCTGCCATCCAGAAGGACCTGGGCGCCACGTTCGCCGAGGTGCAGTGGATCACCAACGGCTACTTCCTGGCCCTCGCGGTCTCCCTGATCACCGCCGGCAAGCTCGGCGACCGCTTCGGGCACCGGCAGACCTTCCTCATCGGCGTGGTGGGCTTCGCCGCCGCCTCCGGCGCGATCGGCCTGTCCAGCAGCATCGGCCTCGTCGTCGCCTTCCGGGTGCTGCAGGGTCTGTTCGGCGCGCTGCTGATGCCGGCCGCGCTCGGTCTGCTGCGGGCCACGTTCCCCGCCGAGAAGCTCAACATGGCCATCGGCATCTGGGGCATGGTCATCGGCGCCTCCACCGCCGGCGGCCCGATCCTCGGCGGCGTCCTCGTCGAGCACGTCAACTGGCAGTCGGTGTTCTTCATCAACGTGCCGGTCGGCGTCCTCGCCGTCGTCCTCGGGGCGCTGATCCTGCTGGACCACCGCGCCGAGAACGCCCCGCGCTCCTTCGACCTCCTCGGCATCGCGCTGCTGTCGGCCGCGATGTTCTGCCTGGTCTGGGCGCTCATCAAGGCGCCCGAGTGGGGCTGGGGCGACGGCCAGACCTGGACGTTCCTCGTCGCGTCCGTGGTGCTCTTCGGGCTCTTCGCGTTCTGGGAGACGAAGGTCAAGGAGCCGCTGATCCCGCTCGCGCTGTTCCGCTCGGTCCCGCTCTCGGCGGGTGTGGTGCTGATGGTCCTGATGGCCATCGCGTTCATGGGCGGCCTCTTCTTCGTGACGTTCTACCTCCAGAACGTGCACGGCATGGGCCCGATCGACGCCGGCCTCCACCTCCTCCCGCTCACCGGCATGATGATCGTCGGCTCGCCGCTGGCGGGCGCCATGATCACCAAGTTCGGCCCGCGGGTGCCGCTGGCGGGCGGCATGGCGCTCACCGCGATCGCCATGTACGGCATGTCCACGCTGGAGACGGACACCGGCAGCGGCATCATGTCCGTCTGGTTCGCCCTGCTGGGCCTCGGCCTCGCGCCGGTCATGGTCGGCGCCACCGAGGTCATCGTCGGCAACGCGCCCATGGAGCTGTCCGGTGTCGCCGGCGGCCTCCAGCAGGCCGCGATGCAGATCGGCGGCAGCCTCGGCACCGCCGTGCTCGGCGCCGTCATGGCCTCCAAGGTCGACAGCGACCTGGCCGGCAACTGGACGGACGAGGGGCTCCCGGCGATGACGCCGGCTCAGGAGGCGATGGCCTCCGAGGCGGTGCAGGTGGGTGTGCCCCCGGTGGACGCGCAGACGCCGCCGGAGATCGCCGCGAAGATCACGGACGTCGCCCACGACACCTTCATCTCCGGCATGAGCCTGGCGTCGCTGGTCGCCGCCGGGGTCGCGGCGGCGGCGGTGCTGGTGGCGTTCCTGACCAAGCGCGGCGAGAACGCCGGGGCGGGAGCGGGCGCGGCGCACATCTGACGCCCGGACGCCTTCCGGTCGCCGTTCCCCCGTCAGGGTGACAGCAGGGCGGACCGCTGCCAACGGGCACATTCCCGTGGCACGTTCGTACGGCGACACGCCGCCCCGGAGCCGCGGCGCGCTGCCGGAGGGGGGCGGCGCGCCGCGGCCGCGGGGATTGACACGCGATACGGGGGTACCCGCACTTCTGACCGAACGGCCCGAATACTCCAGGGAGTTGATGATGGCGGGCTTCGGACAGGGAACGCGCAGGTACCCCCGCTCACGCGGCCGGACGTGGCAACGGAGCGGGCCGGATCGCGCGACGCTCGGGATGGTGGGCGCCATCTGCGCGGTCGCCGGGTTCTTCGTGCTGGAGATCATCCTCGGACCCGTGGCGATGGTGTGCGGCTGGCTGGCGATGGGCCGCACCTGGACGGGCACCCGCTCGGTGCCGGCCCTGGTGGCCGTCGTCCTGGGCGCGATCGACACCCTCCTGGCCCTCATCTGGCTGGCAGGGCCGGCCTCCCCGGGCGCGGGCATGTTCTGACCGGGGGGATTCCAAGAGGGCCTCGGCACGCTGCCGGGGCCT
This sequence comes from Streptomyces sp. NPDC046379, assembly GCF_055587785.1. Classification (NCBI taxonomy): domain Bacteria; kingdom Bacillati; phylum Actinomycetota; class Actinomycetes; order Kitasatosporales; family Streptomycetaceae; genus Streptomyces; species Streptomyces sp. NPDC046379. Next base: position 279,254 of record NZ_JBVJFP010000001.1, on the reverse strand, counting down.
TCTGGCGCGCCGTCCGCGCCGCGCGGGGTTACTTCTGCCGTCCCCCGCGGGGTCGCTGGACCCGGCCGCCGTCAATCCCCCGTACGGACCCCGTCCCGCTCACGGGCCGGGAGGCCGGCGGGCCCGGACAGGGCCGCCACCTCCGCCCGCAGGGCGCGGACCTCCGCCGTCAGCGCCTGGATCGCCTCCGTCTGGCGCCGTTCCTCCGCGTCGTCCTGCTGGAAGCGGGCGATGAACCACGCCGCGATGTTGGCCGTGACGACACCCAGCAGGGCGATGCCCGACAGCATCAGGCCCACCGCGAGCAGGCGGCCCACGCCCGTGGTGGGGGCGTGGTCGCCGTAGCCGACGGTCGTCATCGTCGTGAACGACCACCACACCGCGTCATCCAGCGTCCGGATGTTCCCGCCCGGCGCGTCCCGCTCCACCGACAGCACCGCCAGCGAGCCGAACATCAGCAGGCCCACCACCGAGCCGACCACATACGTCGTCAGCCGGATCTGCGAGGCCATCCGCGCCCGCCGCCCCACCAGCAGCAGCGTCGACACCAGCCGCAGCAGCCGCAACGGCTGGATCAGCGGCAGCAGCACCGCGCACAGGTCCAGCCAGTTGCGGCGGACGAAGTCCCGGCGTGCGGGCGCCAGCCACAGCCGTACCAGGTAGTCGACCGCGAACGCGCCCCACACCACCCACTCGACGATCCAGCAGGCCCGGGTGACGGACGCGCTCGGCGAGCCGTCGACGATCGGGATCGCGTAGGCGACGGCGAACACCACGGCCAGCGCCAGCAGCGGCCGTTGTGTGCGCCGTTCCCACCGGACCTGCGCGCAGTGCACCTTCATGCCCGCATCGTAGGGCCCTACGCGTCGCCCCCCGCCGGGCCCGGGTCGGCCGCCGCGACGTCCAGGAGCTGGTAGCGGTCGATCGCCTGCTTCAGCGCCGAACGGTCCACCTTGCCCTCACGGGCCAGCTCGGTCAGCACCGCCAGCACGATCGACTGCGCGTCGATGTGGAAGAACCGCCGCGCCGCCCCCCGGGTGTCCGCGAAGCCGAAGCCGTCCGCGCCCAGCGACCGGTACGTCCCCGGCACCCAGCGCGCGATCTGGTCCGGCACCGCCCGCATCCAGTCCGACACCGCCACGAACGGCCCCTCGGCCCCGGCCAGCTTCCGGGTCACGTACGGCACCCGCTGCTCCTCCTCGGGGTGCAGCAGGTTGTACTCCTCGCAGGCCACCGCGTCGCGCCGCAGTTCGTTCCAGGAGGTCGCCGACCAGACGTCCGCCCGGACGTTCCACTCCTCGGCGAGGATCCGCTGCGCCTCCACCGCCCACGGCACCGCGACCCCGGACGCCATGATCTGCGCCGGGATCGAGCCGGCCGTGCCCGCGCTGAAGCGGTGGACGCCCTTGAGGATGCCCTCCACGTCCGCGTCCTGCGGCTCGGCGGGGTGCTGGATGGGCTCGTTGTAGACGGTGAGGTAGTAGAAGACGTCCTCGCCGTCCGGCCCGTACATCCGGCGCAGCCCGTCCCGCACGATGTGCGCGATCTCGAAGCCGAACGCCGGGTCGTAGGCCACGCACGCCGGGTTCGTCGACGCCAGCAACTGGGAGTGGCCGTCCGCGTGCTGCAGCCCCTCACCGGTCAGCGTCGTACGCCCGGCGGTCGCCCCCAGCACGAAACCGCGCGCCAGCTGGTCGGCCATCTGCCAGAACTGGTCGCCCGTGCGCTGGAAACCGAACATCGAGTAGAAGACGTACACCGGGATCAGCGGCTCGCCGTGCGTGGCGTACGCCGAGCCCGCCGCGATCAGCGACGCCGTGCAGCCGGCCTCGGAGATGCCGTCGTGCAGCATCTGCCCGGTCGGCGACTCCTTGTAGGCGAGCAGCAGCTCGCGGTCCACGGCCTCGTACTGCTGACCCAGCGGGTTGTAGATCTTCGCGCTCGGGAAGAAGGAGTCCATGCCGAACGTGCGGTACTCGTCCGGCGCGATCAGCACGAACCGCCGGCCCAGTTCCTTGTCCCGCATCAGGTCCTTCAGCAGTCGCACGAACGCCATCGTCGTCGCGATGGACTGCTGGCCCGAGCCCTTCTTCACGGTCGCGTACGTCTTGTCGTCCGGCAGCGGCAGCGGCTTCGCGCGCACGACGCGCGTCGGGACGTACCCGCCGAGCGCCCTGCGGCGGTCGTGCATGTACTGGATCTCCGCCGAGTCCCGGCCGGGGTGGTAGTACGGCGGCAGGCCGGACTCCAGGTCCTTGTCGGAGATCGGCAGGTGCAGCCGGTCCCGGAAGCGCTTCAGGTCGTCGACCGTCAGCTTCTTCATCTGGTGCGTGGCGTTGCGGCCCTCGAAGTTCGGGCCCAGCGTCCACCCCTTGACCGTCTTGGCCAGGATGACCGTCGGCTGCCCCTTGTGCTCGACCGCCGCCTTGTACGCCGCGTAGATCTTCCGGTGGTCGTGCCCGCCGCGCCCCAGGTGCAGGATCTGGTCGTCGGTCATGTTCTCGACCATCGCGCGCAGCCGCTGGTCGTCGCCGAAGAAGTGCTCGCGGATGTAGGCGCCCGACTCGGTGGCGTACGTCTGGAACTGGCCGTCCGGCGTGGTGTTCATCCGGTTCACCAGCAGGCCGTCGCGGTCCTGGGCGAGCAGCGGGTCCCAGGTGCGGTCCCAGATCAGCTTGATGACGTTCCAGCCGGCGCCCCGGAAGACCGACTCCAGCTCCTGGATCACCTTGCCGTTGCCGCGCACCGGCCCGTCCAGGCGCTGCAGGTTGCAGTTGACGACGAAGGTGAGGTTGTCCAGGCCCTCGCGCGCGGCGATCGTCAGCTGGCCCAGCGACTCGGGCTCGTCCATCTCGCCGTCGCCGAGGAACGCCCACACGTGCGACTTCGACGTGTCGGCGATGCCGCGCGCGTGCATGTAGCGGTTCATCCGCGCCTGGTAGATCGCGCCGATCGGGCCGAGCCCCATCGACACGGTCGGGAACTCCCAGAAGTCCGGCATCGAACGCGGGTGCGGGTACGAGGACAGCGCGTACGGCGCCTTCGACTTCTCCTGGCGGAACCCGTCCAGATGCCGCTCGGACAGCCGGTCCAGCAGGAACGCGCGGGCGTAGATGCCGGGCGAGGCGTGGCCCTGGAAGAAGATCTGGTCGCCGCCGTCGCCCTCGTCCTTGCCGCGGAAGAAGTGGTTGAAGCCCACGTCGTACAGCGACGCCGAGGACGCGAACGTGGCGATGTGGCCGCCGACCCCGATGCCGGGACGCTGGGCGCGCGAGACCATCACCGCGGCGTTCCAGCGGGTGGCGTTGAGGATCTTGCGCTCGATCTCCTCGTTGCCCGGGAAGAACGGCTCGGCCCGGGTGGGGATCGTGTTCACGTAGTCCGTGCTGCGCATCTCGGGCACGGCCACCCGCTTCTCGCGGGCCCGTTCGATCAGCCGCAGCATCAGGTAGCGGGCCCGCTCACGGCCGCGCTCGTCGACGGCGGCGTCGAGCGAGTCGAGCCACTCCTGCGTCTCCTCGGGGTCGAAGTCGGGAACCTGACTCGGAAGGCCGCCAATGATGATCGGATTGCGATCGGATCCGGAAGCCACGCTGTTCCTTACCTGTCGGAGGGCCGTTTCGGTGGGATGTCGCGGTTTGTCTGCACCGTCCCCCATCGTGTACCTCGGGGAGGCAAACGTCACCTCTACCGAAAGGTAACCATCGGGCGCGGGCCGGCCGCGGGGGCAAATCCATTCGAGTCTCGTACCCTGCGATGATTCCCAAACGCACAAACGGGGCAGAAAGGTGTGGTGTGTGTCACCAGTGCTCCCGGCGGCATGCCTGGAGTTGCGGCGACACGGCCCGGATCGTCACTGTTTCGGCGGTCCGAACCGCCGGGTACTTGCGCGATCCGTCCCGCCCGTGTGGACTACGGCCAATGCTTCGCGCACGCGCGTGGCTGAGTTATTCCCAAAGACATGATCAGGAGGCAACCCGTGAGCGCGACCGCGGACCACGCGGAGGAGCGGACGAACCCTGCCGCCAGGCTGGGGTTCCAGCCCGGGCAGGTGGTCCAGGAGATCGGCTACGACGACGACGTCGACCAGGAGCTCCGCGAGGCCATTGAGGAAGCCATCGAGGGCGACCTCATGGACGAGGACTACGACGACGTGGCCGACGCCGTTGTGCTGTGGTTCCGTGACGACGACGGCGACCTGACGGATGCGCTGGTGGATGCCACCACGTACATCGAGGAGGGCGGCGCGATCCTGCTCCTGACGCCGAAGACCGGCCGTTCGGGATACGTGGAGCCGAGCGACATCTCGGAAGCCGCGACGACGGCGGGTCTGACCGCGTCCAAGAGCGTCAGCGTCGGCAAGGACTGGAGCGGCAGCCGGCTGGCGACGCCCAAGGCCGCGAAGTCCAAGCGGTGACCGTACGTTGAACGGCGGACGGGCCGGTCCGCACCGGCCCGTCCGCGAGCCCTCGGTGATCGCTGCGTAGGGTGGACTCCCACCCGAACAGCCCACCGAAGGGATGCAGGACACCATGGCGATCCAGGCCGGCGACAAGGCGCCCGACTTCGAACTGAAGGACAACCACGGGCGCACGGTACGGCTCTCGGACTTCCGCGGCGACAAGAACGTGGTGCTGCTCTTCTACCCGTTCGCCTTCACCGGCGTGTGCACCGGCGAGCTGTGCGAGGTCCGGGACAACCTGCCGAAGTTCTCCGACCGCGACACCCAGGTGCTCGCCGTCTCCAACGACTCCATCCACACCCTGCGCGTCTTCGCCGAGCAGGAGGGCCTGGAGTACCCCCTGCTGTCCGACTTCTGGCCGCACGGCGAGACCTCGCGCGCCTACGGCGTCTTCGACGAGGACAAGGGCTGCGCCCTGCGCGGCACCTTCGTCATCGACAAGGAGGGCGTCGTGCGCTGGACCGTCGTCAACGGCCTCCCGGACGCCCGGGACCTCGGCGACTACGTCAAGGCGCTCGACACCCTGTGATTGTCGGGCCCCAGGCCCTGCGGGGCCCGGGAACCCCTCACTAGGATCGACTCGTTCGATCCGGTAACTGACCGATGCCAAGCACGACGGGGCTTCCCGCCCCTGGACACCAATGGAGGACTCGTGGGAGTCAGCCTCAGCAAGGGCGGCAACGTATCGCTGACCAAGGAGGCCCCCGGCCTGACCGCGGTCATCGTCGGACTGGGGTGGGACGTGCGCACCACGACCGGCACGGACTTCGACCTGGACGCCAGCGCGCTGCTGCTGAACAGCGCCGGCAAGGTCGCCAGTGACGCGCACTTCATCTTCTTCAACAACCTCAAGAGCCCGGACGGCTCGGTCGAGCACACCGGTGACAACCTCACCGGTGAGGGCGAGGGCGACGACGAGCAGATCAAGGTCAACCTCGCCGCGGTCCCGGCCGACGTGGAGAAGATCGTCTTCCCGGTCTCCATCTACGACGCCGAGAACCGCCAGCAGTCCTTCGGCCAGGTGCGCAACGCGTTCATCCGCGTCGTGAACCAGGCCGGCGGCGCCGAGCTCGCCCGTTACGACCTCAGCGAGGACGCCTCGACGGAGACCGCCATGGTCTTCGGCGAGCTCTACCGGCACGGCGCGGAGTGGAAGTTCCGCGCCATCGGCCAGGGCTACGCCTCGGGCCTGCGCGGCATCGCGCAGGACTTCGGCGTGAACGTCTGAGCGAGCGGCACCGCTCGACCGGACATCCCGTTCCCCGAGCACCCCGCCGAGTTCACCGAGCACCCCGCTCAACCGAACACCCCGCTCCACCGTCCGGCGCCGCACGGTTTGCGTGCGGCGCCGGATGCGCAGACAACCCAAGAAGCAGTGCCAGGGCAGCACCAGGGGAGGACAGCATCATGGGTGTCACGCTCGCCAAGGGAGGCAACGTCTCCCTGTCCAAGGCCGCGCCGAATCTCACGCAGGTGATGATCGGACTCGGCTGGGACGCCCGCTCCACCACCGGAGCCCCCTTCGACCTCGACGCCAGCGCCCTGGTGTGCAGCGCGGGCCGGGTGCTCGGTGACGAGTGGTTCATCTTCTACAACCAGCTCAAGAGCCCGGACGGCTCGGTCGAGCACACCGGCGACAACCTCACCGGCGAGGGCGACGGCGACGACGAGTCGCTGCTGATCGACCTCTCCAAGGTGCCCGCCCAGTGCGACAAGATCGTCTTTCCGGTCTCGATCCACATGGCCGACGAGCGCGGCCAGACGTTCGGCCAGGTCAGCAACGCGTTCATCCGCGTCGTCAACCAGGCCGACGGCCAGGAACTGGCCCGCTACGACCTCAGCGAGGACGCCTCCACCGAGACCGCGATGATTTTCGGCGAGGTCTACCGGTACCAGGGCGAGTGGAAGTTCCGGGCCGTTGGGCAGGGGTACGCGTCGGGACTGCGGGGCATCGCTCTAGACTTCGGGGTCAACGTTTCGTAAAGCCGGGTGCGGCGCGGGGGAGACCCGTACACCCCGTACACAAGGGATTGGGTAGCCAGTGGTTCTGAAAACCTTCGGCTGGTCGTTCGCGGTCACCGCGCTCGGCCTCGTCGCGGCGGTCTTCGTCGGGGGGTGGACCGCCTTCGGCATCGTGGCGATCCTCTCCATCCTCGAGATCTCGCTGTCCTTCGACAACGCAGTGGTCAACGCCGGAATCCTGAAGAAGATGAATGCCTTCTGGCAGAAGATCTTCCTCACCATCGGCATCCTGATCGCCGTCTTCGGCATGCGGCTGGTCTTCCCCGTCGTCATCGTCGCCGTCAGCGCCCAGATGGGACCGATCGAGGCCGTCGACCTCGCGCTCACCGACAAGGACCGCTACGAGGCACTGGTCACGGACGCCCACCCGGCGATCGCGGCGTTCGGCGGCATGTTCCTGCTGATGATCTTCCTCGACTTCATCTTCGAGGACCGGGACATCAAGTGGCTCGGCTGGCTGGAGCGCCCGCTGTCCAAGCTCGGCAAGGTCGACATGCTGTCGGTCTGTGTCGCCCTGACCGTCCTGCTGATCACCGCGATGACCTTCGCCACCCACGCCCACCTGCACGCCGGTCCCGCGAACAAGGCGGAGACGGTCCTGCTCTCCGGTGTCGCCGGCCTCATCACGTACATGATCGTCGGTGGTCTCTCCGGCTACTTCGAGGACAAGCTCGAGGAAGAGGAGGAGCGCGAGCACGAGGCCGAGGAGGAGGCCGTCCGGGCCGGCAAGCCCAAGTCCGCCGTGGCGCTGGCCGGCAAGGCCGCGTTCTTCATGTTCCTCTACCTGGAGGTCCTGGACGCGTCCTTCTCCTTCGACGGCGTCATCGGCGCCTTCGCCATCACCAACGACATCGTGCTGATGGCGCTCGGCCTCGGCATCGGCGCCATGTACGTCCGGTCGCTCACGGTCTACCTGGTCCGCCAGGGCACCCTGGACGACTACGTCTACCTGGAGCACGGCGCGCACTACGCGATCGGCGCCCTCGCGGTGATCCTGCTGATCACCATCCAGTACCAGATCTCCGAGATCATCACCGGCCTGATCGGCGTCGTCCTGATCGCCGCCTCCTTCTGGTCCTCCGTGCGCCGCAACCGCGCGCTCGCGGCGGCCGAGGGCGGCTCCGGGGACAAGACCGAGGTCTCCTCCGGGGTGTGACGCCCCTCCCGGCGAGGAACGCTCTGAGCGGGGCGGCCGTCGAGCACGACAGTGTCTCCTCGGGCCGCCCCGCTCGTTTTGTCACAGGACCGGAAGGTGGGGGCGGGGAATGGGCTTGCTGGACGGGCTCAGAGGCGCACGCGCGGCCCAGTTCGACTCGGGCGGCACGGCCTCGAACGCGATCGAACTGACCAAGCGGCGCGGCCAGGTGTCGCTCACCAAACAGGGGGCGGAGACCGGCCACCTGCGGATCAACCTGGCCTGGCGGATGCGCAGCTCCGACATCGGCGGACCGCAGCGGGAGAGCCTGCTGCGCCACCCGCTGCGGGCGCTGAAGCCGCCGGAGGTCATGGGGCACAGCCAGAGCATGGTCAACGTCGACCTCGACCTGGGCTGCCTGTACGAGTTGCAGGACGGCACCAAGGGCGTCGTCCAGCCCCTCGGCGGCCTCCTCGGCGACGTCAACGCGCCGCCGTACGTGAAGCTCAGCGGCGACGACCGGTTCGGCTCCGGGTCGGGCGAGACGATGTACGTCAACCTGGACCACCGGGAGGCCATCAAGCGCCTGCTGGTCTTCGTGTACATCTACGACCAGACCCCGGCCTTCGACCGCACGCACGCCGTCGTCACGCTCTACCCGGGCAACGGCCCGCGCATCGAGATCGGCCTCGACGAACGCCATCCGCAGGCCCGCTCCTGCGCGGTCGTGATGATCGAGAACGTCAAGAACGAGATCCTGGTGCGCCGCGAGGTGAAGTTCGTCTACGGCTTCCAGGCCGAGCTGGACCGCCTGTACGGGTGGGGGCTCCAGTGGGGCCGGGGACACAAGACGAAGACGCAGCGCTGACGCCTTCCCCTCTGCGGGGCGCCGTGCTGCGGCGGCCGCGGGACGCGCAGGGCGCTGACGGCCCGGCCGGCCGGGCCGTCAGCGCCCGATGAACTGCGGTCCCTGCGGGGGCAGGCGGAAGTCGGGGTCCGGGGCGGCCGCCGGGACCGGGGGCGGCGGGGGGTAGCCGTAGCCGGACTGGACCGTCGCGGGCGCCGCGGAGGTCTGGGGGTAGCCGTAGGTGGCGGCTGCCGGCTGGGGGTAGCCGTACGCCGGCTGGGCCGCCGCGGGCTGCTGCGGGGGGTAGCCGTAGCCGGGCCGGGCCTGCGGCTGTGACGTGGCCTCGGGCTGCGGCAGGGCCGCCGTCGGCTGCTCCGGAGGCAGGGGGCGGGACGGCTCCGGGGCCGGGGCGGGGGACGGGGACTGCTCGGAGGAGCGGGCCTGCCCGTCGTCGGGGTCGGACTCGTCGACCGAGATGCCGTAGTCCGTGGCCAGGCCCTGGAGGCCGTTGGCGTAGCCCTCGCCGAGCGCCCGGAACTTCCAGCCGTCCCCGCGCCGGTACAGCTCGCCGCAGATCAGCGCGGTCTCCTCGCCGGTCTCGGGCTTGACGTCGAAGTACGCCAGCGGCTCGCCGTCCGGGGCCCCGGCGTCGTACAGCAGGATGCGCAGGGACGGCACGCGGTCGAAGGGGATGTCCTCCGCCGAGGCGACCAGGAGTATCTGGCCGACCTCCGGTTCGACGCCGGAGAGATCTGTCTGGATCGTGTCGGTCAGGCCTTCGGCATCCTGCTTCATGCCGAGCCGCCGCACGGTCCCGGACGGGTGCCGGGGCTGGTTGTAGAAGACGAAGTCCTCGTCCGAGCGCACACGGCCGCCGGGGCCGAGGAGCAGCGCGGAGGCGTCGACGTTCGGGACCCCCTGCCCCGGCGTCCAGCGCAGCACGGCGCGTACCGTGGTGGCTTCCAGCGGGACGTTCGACCCCTTCAGCATCGCGTGCGTCATGCGGTCATCCTGCCCTCTCGGTCCTGCTCACGACAACGCGGGGGTGGGCGGGGCGCCGGGCGGTCCGAGGCCGGTGCGACATGCCCCTGCTCGACGTGCGTTACTTGAAGTTCATGCCCAGCGGGAACCCCTGACATGGAGTTCTACGTACTATTACCGGCCACCTTCCAGCAGTCACACAGGCCACCCAAGTCACCCCGGGGGAGTCATATGCGTCATTTCGGGCACTTCGCCCCTGAGGTGCGGGAGCGTCTCTTCCACCGGCAGCCGTGCGAGTTCACCCCGGACTCGCCGGCCCGGCTCCTCTCCGCGGGACTGGGCGCCACCCTCTACAGCCCGGCGACCCGGCCGAGGCTGGCCGACGACATCGTCAAACAGGCCGGCAACGGCGTGGTCTCCATGGTCCTGTGCCTGGAGGACTCCATCGGCGACGCCGAGGTCGGCCCCGGCGAGGAAAACCTCGTACGCCAGTTCAACGACCTGGCCGGCCGGCCCGGCGCGGACGACGGCCTGCCGCTGCTGTTCATCCGCGTGCGCACCCCCGAGCAGATCCCCGACCTGGTCCGGCGCCTGGGCCCGGCCGTGCGGCTGCTGTCCGGATTCGTCCTGCCCAAGTTCACCGAGGAACGCGGCATCCCGTTTCTGGAGTCGCTCTCCGTCGCCGAGGCCGCCAGCGGCCGCCGGCTGTTCGCCATGCCCGTCCTGGAGTCGCCCGAGCTGCTCTACCGCGAGTCCCGCGTCGAAACCCTCGAGGGCATCTCCCGCGCCGTCGACAAGTACCGCGACCGCGTCCTCGCCCTGCGCCTCGGCGTGACCGACTTCTGCTCCTCCTACGGCCTGCGCCGCGCCCCCGACATGACCGCCTACGACGTCCAGATCGTCGCCTCCGTGATCTCCGACGTGGTCAACATGCTCGGGCGCGCCGACGGCACCGGCTTCACGGTCACCGGCCCGGTGTGGGAGTACTTCCGGGTGCAGGAACGCATGTTCAAGCCCCAGCTGCGGCGCAGCCCCTTCCTGGAGGGCCAGGCCGAGGAGCTGCGCGAGGCCCTCATCGAGCACGCCATGGACGGGCTGCTGCGCGAGATCGCCCTCGACCAGGCCAACGGCCTGCTCGGCAAGACCTGCATCCACCCCTCCCACGTCCTGCCCGTGCACGCGCTGTCCGTCGTCAGCCACGAGGAGTACAGCGACGCCCAGGACATCCTGCGGCCGGAACGCGACGGCGGAGGTGTGCTCCGGTCGGCGTACACGAACAAAATGAACGAGGTGAAGCCGCACCGCGCCTGGGCGGAGCGGACGCTGCTGCGCGCCGAGGTCTTCGGCGTCGCCAACGAGGACATCGGCTTCGTCGAACTGCTCGCCGCCGGCATACCCGGCTGATCCCCGACCCAAGGAACGCATGGACAAGGCAGTGAACAAGGGCATGGACGCCACCCCTGGCGCCCAGGGAGCCGACCCGGCCGACGGCGTCTGGACCGGCGCCTGGGTCGCCGAGCGCCTCGGAGTCCGGCTGACCGGGGACGACTCGCTCACCGGCCTGCTCGGCCTCGCGCTGCGGCGCAACCCCAAGCGGGCCCACCTGCTGGTGTCGAACGTCCTCGGCAAGCACGTCCCGCAGTCCCCGTCGGTCGTCCACGGCTCCGGGTTCGCCCTCGGCCGCCGGGTCCGCGAGCTGCTGGGGGAGACGGGGGCCGGCGCCGCCGTCGTCCTCGGCTACGCGGAGACCGCCACCGGCCTCGGCCACGCCGTCGCCGACGGCCTCGGCAGCGCGCCCTACCTGCACTCCACCCGCCGCCCGGTCCCCGGCGTCGCCCGGGCCGGCGGCTTCGAGGAGTCCCACTCGCACGCCACCTCCCACCTCCTGCTCCCCGAGAACCCCGATCTGCTCGCCGGCGACGGCCCGCTGGTCCTGGTGGACGACGAGTTCTCCACCGGCAACACCGTCCTGAACACCGTCCGCGCCCTGCACGAGCGCTACCCGCGCGAGCGGTACGTCGTCGTCGCCCTGGTCGACATGCGCTCGGCCGCCGACCGGGACCGCCTCGCCGCCTTCGCCGCGGAGATCGGCGCCCGCGTCGACCTGGTCACGGCGGCCCGCGGGACGGTGCTGCTGCCGGACGGGGTGCTGGAGAAGGGGCAGGCGCTGGTGGCGGAGTACGAGGGGCGGGGGCTGCCCGGCTCCGGCTCCGGGGCGGTGCGCGGTGCCGCGGAGGAGGGGTCGTCCGGTCCTGCCGAGGGGCCGGGCGCCGCCCGAGGACGGGGCCTGCCCGATTCCGCGGCGGCGCCGGGCGTCGTCACCCGCGTCGACCTGCGCTGGCCGGCCGGCGTCCCGGACGGCGGCCGGCACGGCTTCACCCCCGCACACCGCCGACGCCTGGAAGCCGCGCTGCCCGCCATGGGCGCCCGCCTCGTCGAGGCCCTCCCGCCCGGCGCGCGGCGCGTGCTGGTCCTCGGCTGCGAGGAGCTGATGTACGCCCCGCTCCGCCTCGCCCGCGAGCTGGAGCAACTGGCCCCCGACGCCGACGTCCGCTTCTCCACCACCACCCGCTCACCCGTCCTCGCCGTCGACGACCCCGGCTACGCCATCCGCACCCGCCTGGTCTTCCCGGCCCACGACGACCCCGCCGACGGTCCCGGCGAGCGCTACGCCTACAACGTCGCCGGCGCCGGATTCGACGCCGTGGTCGCCGTGGTCGACTCCACCGCCGACACCCCCGCCCTGCACGCCCCGGACGGTCTGCTCGCCCGGCTCGCCGCCCACACCCCCCAGGTGCTGCTCGCGGTCATACCCTCATACGTACCCGAGGCCCCGCAGGCCTCCGAAAGGCCCCCCATGCTGCCCGAGCCCCTCCGCGGCCCCGCCTTCTCCTCGTACGCGCCCGACGAGGTCGGCTGGCTGCTCCAGGACCTGTCGGACGTCACCCTGGAGGCGCCCACCGAGGAGCGCGAGGAGGCCATCCAGAGCGGCGGCGCCCACTACGCCGAGTCGCTGCCGGTGGAGTACCAGCCCACTGAGCAGTACCAGCAGCTGTTCCACGCCGCCCTGGAGGCGTCCGCCGCCCGCGTCGCGCACGCCGTCGGCGTCGTCACCGAGACCGTCCTCGCCGAGCACCCGAACCCCGCGTCCCGGCCCGTGCTGGTCTCCCTCGCCCGCGCCGGCACCCCCGTCGGCGTCCTGATGCGCCGCTGGGCCCTGCACCGGCACGGCCAGGACCTGCCGCACTACGCCGTCTCCATCGTCCGCGGCCGGGGCATCGACGCCAACGCCCTGCGCTGGCTGGCCGACCGGTACGACCCGCGCGACGTCGTCTTCGTGGACGGCTGGACCGGCAAGGGCGCCATCACCCGCGAACTCACGGCAGCCGTACGGGAGTTCGAGGAGCGCGAGGGCGTCACCGGCTTCAACCCGGAGATCGCGGTGCTCGCCGACCCCGGCTCCTGCGTACGCACCTACGGCACCCGCGAGGACTACCTCATCCCCTCCGCCTGCCTCAACTCCACCGTCTCCGGCCTGATATCGCGCACCGTGCTGCGCGCCGACCTGGTCGGCCCGCACGACTTCCACGGCGCCAAGTTCTACCGCGAACTCGCCGGCGCCGACGTCTCCGCCGCCTTCCTCGACGCCGTCTCCGCCCGCTTCCCCGAGGTCGCGGACACCGTCGACGTCGCCGTCAAGGAACTCCTCGCCGCCGACCGCACCCCCACCTGGGAGGGCTGGGCGGCCGTGGAGCGCATCAGCGAGGAGTACGGCATCCACGACGTCAACCTGGTCAAGCCGGGGGTCGGCGAGACCACGCGGGTGCTGCTGCGCCGGGTGCCGTGGAAGGTCCTCGCCCGCGCCGGGGCCGGCGCCGACCTCGACCACGTACGGCTGCTCGCCGCACAGCGCGGCGTGCCGGTCGAGGAGGTCGCCGACCTCCCCTACACCTGCGTCGGACTGATCCATCCCCAGTACACACGAGGCGCCACCGGCGCGGACGGAAAGGCGGTGGCCCTCTGATGCCGGTCCTGGTGGCGAGCGATCTCGACCGTACGCTCATCTACTCCTCGGCGGCCCTGGCGCTGACCATGCCGGACGCGCGGGCGCCCCGGCTGCTGTGCGTCGAGGTGCACGAGAGCAAGCCCCTGTCCTACATGACCGAGACGGCCGCCGCGCTGCTCGCCGAACTGGGCGACGCGTCGGTGTTCGTGCCCACCACGACCCGCACGCGCAAGCAGTACCTGCGCATCAACCTGCCCGGCCCCCCGCCGAAGTACGCGATCTGCGCCAACGGCGGCCACCTCCTCGTCGACGGCGTCTCCGACCCCGACTGGCACGCCTCGGTCACCGCGCGGCTCGCGGACGAGTGCGCGTCCCTCGCCGAGGTGCAGGACCATCTGCTGGCCACCGCCGACCCGGTGTGGGTGCGCAAGCAGCGCGTCGCCGACGACCTGTTCGCCTACCTCGTCGTCGAGCGCGAGCTGCTGCCCGAGGAGTGGGTGAAGGAACTCGCCGTCTGGGCGGAGAACCGCGGCTGGACGGTGTCCCTCCAGGGCCGCAAGATCTACGCCGTCCCCAAGCCGCTCACCAAGAGCGCTGCCATGCACGAGGTCGCCCGCCGCACCGGCGCCCACCTCACCCTCGCCGCCGGCGACTCCCTCCTCGACGCCGACCTGCTCCTCGCGGCGGACCGCGGCTGGCGGCCGGGCCACGGGGAACTGGCGGACAGCGCGTGGAGCGGGCCGGAGATCAGCGCGCTCGCGGAGCGGGGGGTACTGGCGGGGGAGCGGATCCTGCGGGAGTTCCTGCGGGCGACGCGGGACGCCGGGTAGGGCGTGCGGGACGAGGGCGTGCGGGGCGCCGGGTAGGGCGTCCGGCGGTTTCTGCGGCGGATGTGCCGATGGGCGGGTGTGCCGATCGGCGGGTGGGCCGAAAGGCGCGGGGCATGAAAGGAAGCGCCCGGGTGTGCCCCGGGTGCCGAAGGGCGCGGGCGCCACGGAAGCCCCGGGTGCCGAGGGGCTGAGGGCCCGGGGCTCGGTTCAGCCGCAGCAGCCCCCGCCGCAGCAGCCGCCGCCCCCGCCGCCCGCGCGGGGCGCCGACGCCGGGGCGGGTGCGGAGGCCGAGCCGCCCACCGCCACGGTCGACAGCAGCTTCACGGTGTCGTCGTGACCCGTCGGGCAGGTCGCCGGGGCGGAGGACTCGGCCATGGGACGGCTCAGTTCGAAGGTGTCGCCGCAGGTCCGGCAGCGGTACTCGTAGCGAGGCATGAGCACAGGTTAACCGGCGTCCCGCGGTGGCTCCAGGGACCGGTCGGCAGCCTTGGTCGACCCGCGGGACAGCCGCTCGCGCGGCTCCGGCTCGACCAGGTCCGGGTGACGGGCGCGCCAGTACGGGTTGTCGTGCGGCAGCGCCGAGCCCACCCGTCCGTACATTCCGAAGACCATCAGCACCACGCCGAACACGAAGCTGAACAGCACGTTCTGGATGCGGAACGCCAGGAAGTTGTACTCCGTGTTCAGCAGGCCCAGGTTCAGAAAGCCGCTGAGGATGAACGCGATGCCGACCACCATGTTCAGCGTCGAGGCGAAGTTGCCGCCGATCACCATCCCCGCGAAGAGCAGCAGCCCGACACAGATGGACAGCACGCTCAGGGCGCCGTTGGTGCTCAGCCCGGCGACCTCGTCGCCCCGGGTGTCGAAGAACCCGACCTTGTCGATCAGGCCGAGGATGCCGAAGGCGACCAGCACCAGGCCCATCAGACCCGCGCCGATCCGGTAGACCCTGTTCAGTCGGTGGTCGACCGGAAGATGCTCGTCGAACCTGATCCGCCGCCCGGCGTCCCCGCCCCGGTGCACTGCGTGTGTGGCCATGTCCGCCTCCTCGTCGCGGTTGCCGGTGGAGGGCGTACGTCCCCTTAATATGTGCCCCTATCGGGCGGCGGGCAACATGACGCCCGCGGGTGGGGCGGCAAGGGCCCGGCGGAGCGGGCAGGGCGCCACGGGCGACGGGCGACGGGCGGCGGGAGCCAGGACCGGGGCCGGTCCGGGCGACGGGCAGCTCAGTGCGCGGCGGTCCCGCGCTCCTCCCGGATCTGCGCGACGACCCGCGCCACGGTCCGCCGTACCGCCTCCGTCTCCGTCAGGAAGTGCCAGTAATCGGGGTGGCGCCCCTCCTCCAGCGTGCCGATCGCGCGCTCCAGCCGGGCCACGGAGTCGTCCAGTGGGCGGGCGTGCCGCGGGTCGGGGGTGTGGCGGCCCGCCATCGCCAGCCGCTGGGCGTCCCGGATGGCGAACCGGGTGCGCTCGATCTCCTCCTTCGGATCCTTCTGGACGGCGTTGAGCCGCCGCAGCCGGTCTCCGGCCGCGGACACCGCCTCGTCGGTGGAGTTCAGCAGGGCGCGGGCCGTGGACAGCAGGGCGGTGGCGTCGGCCCAGCGCTGCTCCTCCCGGGCCGCCCGCGCCTCGGTCAGCTTCTGCTCGGCCTGCCGGATGTGGTCGGCGGCGTGGTCGGGCACATGCTGGAGGTCCTGCCAGCAGGCGAGCGTGAAGCGCCGCCGCAGCTCGCTGAGCACCGGCTCGACCTGCCCCGCGCGGGTGGTCAGGGCCTGGGCGCGGGTCCGCAGCGAGACCAGCCGGTGGTCGATCTCGGCGGCGCGCTCCGGGAGCCGTTCCGCCTCGGTGCGGATCGCCTCGGCCTCCCGCGAGACCCGCTCGGCCCGCTCCAGCGTCTGTGCCACGCCGTGCCGTCCGGCGCCCTGGTTGAGCTTGGTCAGCTCGGGGGCGAGGGCGGCGAGCCGGGCCGCGAGGTCGTCGGCCCGCAGCCCGGACGCCCGTACGGCGTCCAGCGCGTTGGACGCGGCGAGCAGCGACTGCCGGGCCCGCTCGACGGCCGGCGCCAGCCGGGCCAGCTGGGTCTCGGCCTTCCCCAGCAGCGGACCGAGCCCTTCGGCGAACCGGTCCAGGTCGCCCTTGACCTGCCCCAGCTCGTCCTTGGCCCGCGTCAGCTCGGCGCGGGCACTGGCGGCGGCCGAGGCCTCCAGATCGTCCCGGTCGAGATCGTGGGCGTCGACGGCGCTGATGTAACGGTGGCTGGCCTCGTCGATGCGCCGGCCGAGCGCCTCGAAGTCGGCGGCTGCGCGGCGGGCGGCGGGGGAGTCGTCGACGGTGCTGATCGTCTCGATGGAGATCCGCAGGTCGCGCTGGGCGGTGTCGAGTTCGTAGAACGCCTCCGCGGCGGCGTCCTTGGCCGCCTGCGCCTCGGCCCGCTGATTTTCGGCCCGCCCGCCGAACCACCGCCGGGTGCCACCGCCGGCGAAGGCCGCGGGCAGCACGAGCGCGGCGAGCAGCGGCAGCCCGAGCAGCGTCAGCGCGTCGAGGGCGGCGGTACGCGAGGCGGACGGAGGCTCTGCCCGCGAGGCGGACGGACGCTCGGCGCGCGAGGCGGACGGAGGCTCGGCGCGCGACGACGACGGCCATGATGACGGCGAATCCGGCCGAGGTGGTGTCGGTATCGCCGTCACATGCCTCTCCCGTGCTGTCATCCGCCCTGCCCGGTGTCATTGTCCCACCGGTTAAGGACGAACACACGGGCGCGTTAGTTCGCCGTGCGCACGGTGACTTTCCCGTCGCCGGTACGAGCGGTCACCACGTGCTCGCTCCGCTCGTCCCGCGGCACGGACACGTCCACGCCTCCGTCGCCGGTCTCGGTGCTGACGCGGTAGGCGGCCCGGGGCAGGGATATGGTCACGGACCCGTCTCCGCTGCGCGACTCGACGAGGTCGGGTATGACGCCGAGCTGCAGGTCGACCGATCCGTCCCCGGTGCGGGTGCGCACCTCGCGCGAGTCGACGTCGGCCCGGACGGACCCGTCGCGCGTGTGCACGTCCAGGGCCCCGCTGACGCCCTGGACCCGCACGGAACCGTCGCCCGTCTCGACGTTCACCGCCCCGTCGACGTCGCCGACGCGCACGGAGCCGTCGCCCGTCCTGACCTTGACGGCACCGGTGACGTCCTCGACCCGCACGGACCCGTCCCCGGTCCGGATGTCCAGGGCTTCCCGGAACCCGCTGGCCCGCACGCTGCCGTCCCCCTCCCGCACCTTGACGGCGACGCCACGCGGCACCTCGATCCGGTGCCTGGCCTCGCAGTCGGCGACGAACCCCGAGCAGTGCAGGCGCAGCACCAGGCGGTCGCCGTCCTGCATCTCCCAGGAGACCTTGGGGTCCTTCCCCACGACCACGGACCCGTCGAACCACCGGGTGACCCGCACCTCGCCCTCCTTCGCCCCCTCCACGGCGACTATCTCGAGCCGGGAGTCGTCGGAGTCGACGGTGAGCGTCCGCCCGCTCAGCGCGAAGGCCCGCCGCTCGGCGTCCTTGTCCTCCTCGGCGGAGGCACACCCGGTGAGCCCGACGAGCAGCACCCCGAGCCCGGCGGTCCCGAGAGCGGAGCGCGTGAGCGGACGGGAACGGTTGCCGGAACGGGACGGACGGGACCCGGAATGCTGGTCCGACTGGAATCGGAAACGGCCCATGGAAATCGATCTCCCCCTGCTGTCCCGCGCTGTCGCCGGACCTGAATGCTGACTGGTTCGACCGTACGGATCCGCCGTCCGCACGGGGATCCGGCGACCTCCCGGATCCCGGGTGGGGATAACCCCCGGCCGGAGCCGCTGACGGGTTTGCGGGACAGTCCCTCGGGCAAGGTAGGCTGTCGACTCGTCCTGGGCGCGTAGCTCAGCGGTAGAGCGCCGCCCTTACAAGGCGGATGTCGGCGGTTCGAAACCGTCCGCGCCCACAGGGTCAGTTCCTGGAGAGGTCCCGTTCCCCCCTGGCCGGGGAGGGAACGGGACCTCTTTCGTGCGCCCGACTTGCCCTCCGGCCACGGTCCCCCTGTGCGGCAGCTCGGCCGTGAGAGCCGATGTGGTGTTCATCCCGGTGCGACGAGTCGGAGCCAGTCGGCGAGCGCCGCGAAGTCGGCGTCCGTGAGGCCGTCGACGTCGAGGAAAAAGGGAGTGGTTGTTCCATCGCGTCTGTGACGGCGGCACGACGGCGCGGCGTGGCCAGGTCCTGACGGCTCACTGCTCGGCACCGTCGGCCGGCGGCTCGTGCGCGTGCTTCAGTTCCGCGCGGGCGGTCACGCGGTCCTTGCCGGTCAGTTCGGACCAGTAGCGGTGGGTCGTGACGAAGACCGCCAGTTCGTGTTCGCGGCGGCGGAGCTTTTCGACCTCGGCCTGTTCGTCGGGGGTCCAGCCGGGGGAGGCCGGGCGTTCGATCTTGCGCCAGGAGGAGTCGTCGGTGAAGCCGTCCAAGGGCTCGACCGACCAGGGGAGCCGCTTCAGCAGGGCCGACAGCTCGGCCCGGACCTGATGCAGCTCCTCCTGGCCGGCGCGGAGGTCGCTGGGGAAGTCATAGGTCGTAGCCACACGGCAATGCTACGCCTGTTCGATTTTGGTGTGCGAGTTGCCAGGCCGGCGGCGGGGCGGTCATTCGGCCCTGATGTCGTCCACGTACACGGTGCCCTTGGCCGGGCCGCCGCCGTGGCCGAGGTACAGGTTGAACGTCGCCACCCTGGCCAGGTAGCCCGCGTCCAGGACCTCCCCGGCGTGCCCGGTGTCCCACGGGGCGGGCCGGAACTCGCTGAACGGGGCCCGGATCTCCCGTCCGGTGGTGTCGGACAGCGGGACGTTGTACTCGAAGTAGGCGCCGTTCGACACGATCTGGAGCGTCGCGCCGTTCGACGAGCCGTCGCCCCGCAGCCAGAGCACCAGCGACGAGAAGGCGGTCCAGTCCGCGTCCACGGTCTTGCCGATGCCGGTGTAGCCGGCGGAGGTGAAGTCGTACGCGTAGGCCAGCCCGTACGAGCCAGAGGCCCTGTGCTCGGCCGACAGGGTCGTGGTGTTGGCGTTGACGTGGCTGTAGGCCTCGCTCAGGGTGGCGTCGTCCCCGGCGTACCCCTCGAAGTCGTCGATCCACCCGGCGGGCAGCGGGGCGACCTCGCCGAGCAGGACCAGGCTCGAGTCGGTGAGGGTCCTGCCGTGCACCCGCGCGTCCACCGAGAGGGTCACCGACCGGTTGTCCAGCCAGGCCGGGTCGATCGGCCAGTCGCCGGAGTAGAAGCCGTCGGCGTCGAGGCGGAGCCGCCGGGCCGGTCCGCCGTTCACCGCGTACGTCACCCGGCTCGCCGTCCCGTGCGCGACCCGTACCCGGACGGTGCTCTCGGGGCTGGTCAGGCGCTGCCGGTCCGTCGGGGTCACGAGGTGCATGAACGGCGCGTTCGGGACGGCAGTGGTGCGCGCGTCGTACACGCCTCGCAGGCCGCCGGCGAAGACGGTGTACGGGTCCTCGGCGTACGCGACGAAGTCCGCGTGCAGGGCGTGGCCCGGCGTCGGCACGTACTGCCGGGTCTCGCCCCCGAAGTTGGCCCAGGTCTGCATGTAGGTCACCCTGCGCGCCAGCGGGTCCGCCTCGATGGCGCCCAGCAGCTTCGTGAACCACCGCGGGTTGCGGCCCTCCTCCCCGCTCTCCCCGAACTCGGTGTACGCCGGGACCTTGCCCTTCTCCTCGGCCAGCCGGACCACCATCGCCAGGTCCTTCACCAGGCCCTCCAGCCAGGCGTCCGAGCCGGCGGAGTTGTCGTAGGCGTCGTAGCCGAGGACGTCGACGTAACCGTCGCCCGGGTAGGTCTTGAGGTAACCCGTCGGGTCGCCGCCGAAGCTCGAGTTGGGCGAGTACGAGTAGAGCAGGTTGCGGACGCCCTTGGTGTCCCGCAGGTACTCGACCGTGTAGCGGAAGATCTCGATGTACTCCGCCGAGGTGGTGTGGCCGGCGCCCCACCAGAACCAGCCGCCGTTGTTCTCGTGGAACGGCCGGAAGATGACCGGGATCAGCGTGCCGTCCGGTCGGCGCGCACCCTTGACGGCCGCCGCGACGCGGTCGAGGAAGGCGTTGAACTGCGCGTGCTTCGCGCCTCCGGGGAGGATCTGGCCCACGACGCGGCCCGTGGTGTCGTAGAAGTTCTTGCCGGTGACGAAGTTCGGCATGTGGGCGCTGAGCGTGTTGATCCCGCCGAGGGCGTCCGCCTGCCGCAGGCACCGGCTGAGCGCGGCGATGTTCTCGGCCTCGGTGGCGTCCCTGCTGCCGGGGCGCTCGTCGCCGTCGAGGATCAGGGTGTCCCAGCCGAACAGGGCGGGGTGGTCGCCCGCCGCCGCCTTGGTGTCGGACGTCCTGCCGTCCGGCGTGGTGAAGGTGAAGCCGTAGGACAGGGCGTGCTGGTGGCCGAACAGGATGCCGTTGCCCTGCTGCCGCATCAGGTACGCGAACAGCGCGCGCGTCGCGCTCGTCGCCTTGTCGTCGGCGATCCGGACGCGCGTCGGCGCGCCCGTCGGCACCGGGGCGGCGGGCGCCGCCGCGGCCCGGGGCATCCCGGCGCCCGCCGCCACGGCGGCCGTGGCGGCGGTGGCGCCGAGCAGGACGAACGAACGGCGGTTCACGGCGGGGTTGGGCATGGCTGTCTCCTTGTTGCGGCGTGGCGTTGCCTGGCCTTGCGTTGCGTGGGCGGCTCTCGCAAAGAGGGGAAGGGGGAGGTCCCTGCGACGTGCCGACTGTGCCGGATGTGAGACAACGTTGTCCATGCCGGTGCGAGAGTTAAGCAACCGGTTTAGTGAATTGCTGCGGAGATCGTCGGCGGCTGCCTCGGAGGGTGGTACGGGGAAGCGGTCCTGCCGGAGATTAAACGGTCAAGTATTTTGCCCGTGCCGAGCGGTCGGGTGGCGTGCGGACAGTGGGGCTCGGGGCGGCGCCCGGGGCGCGATGCCGTTCATGCGTTCATAGATGCCGTTCATACGTTCATATACGGGTCGCTCGGCGGCCCGGCGAGGCACACTGGTCTCATGTGCCGCAGCATCAAGACGCTTCGTCCGCCCGCGCTGCCCGAAGAGGCCACCGAGGCCGACATCCGCGCCGCCGCCCTCCAGTACGTGCGCAAGGTGTCCGGGTTCCGCGCCCCCGCCGCGCACAACCGGGAGGTCTTCGACCGCGCCGTCGACGCCGTCGCCGAGGCCACGGCCCAACTCCTCGCCGAACTCGAAGTCCGGGGGCAGGGGCAGGGGCGCCGGGCCGTCGCGGCGGTGGGCGAGCAGGCGGGGTAGGGCTTACGCCGGCTCCCCGGCCCCCGGTTCCCTGCGCATCACGTACGTCGCCCCGGCTCCGGCCGCCACCAGCGCCAGCGCCGAGACGCCCGTCGCCAGCCAGGTCGCGCCCAGCCAGTGGGCGCCGAGGTAGCCGAGCGCCACGCTGTACGCCGCCCAGGCCAGGCCCGCCAGCGCCGACCAGGGCAGGAAGTCACGGGCACGGCGACGGGCCGCGCCCGCCATCAGGGAGACCACCGAGCGGCCGGCCGGGGCGAAGCGCGCCAGCACGACCAGCAGGCCGCCGCCCCGAGTGAGGGCCGCACCAAGGCGTCGCTGCGCCGTGCTCAGCCGGCGGGAGCGGGCCACGGCCCGGTCCAGGCGGGGGCCTCCGCGCCAGGCCAGACGGTAGGCCAGGAGGTCGCCCAGCACGGACGCGGTCGTCGCGCAGAGCACCAGGATCACGATGTCGGGGACGTCCCGCGCCACCTGCCCCGTCGCCGCCCCCGCTGCCGCCGCCGTCGACGCCATGATCACCAGCACGCCGCTCGGCAGCACCGGCAGGAACACATCCAGGAGCACCGACACGGCCACCATGGCGTATATCCATGGGCTGCCCGTCAGCTCCCCCACACTCTCCAGCACCGCGGTCCCCCGTCACTCCCCGTCATCCCCCGTAAGCCATACAGCGTACGCCTCGGGTGTGACAGGAGGGCCGGGAGGGTCGTGGGGGTCCGACGGGTCGAACGCGTGGCCGGTGCCATCGCCTCATCGCCGTGCCCGGCGAGACGCCGCCTCACCCTCCCGGCGCTCCCCGGGGGGCGGGGTCGCGCCGACTCCCGTAGCAACGAGGGAGGGATCGGCCGGACAGCCGGCCGGCCCACCGACCGAAGGAACGTGACCCATGCCCATATGCGCCGGCGCCCTCGCCGTCGTCCTCCTCACCGGCGGCGACCCTTCCCCGTACTCCCTCCACACCGACGCCCGCTTCGCCCCGCCCTCCGCCGCCCACACCCGGGCCGCCGTGACCTACGACCGGGCCCTCGTCCCCGTCGGCGCACGCATCGCCGTCGGCCAGCGGATCCGCGGCGGCGGCGCCATGACCGTCGAACTCCGTGTCGCCGGAGTCCGGCCCGGTCACCACTACGGCGTCCACGTCCACCGCGAGCCCTGCGGCGCCGACCCGGCCGCGGCCGGCGGACACTACCAGCACCGGCCCGGCGCCGGCCCTCACCACGTCAGCCCGGACAACGAGGTCTGGCTCGACTTCGCCGCCGACCGCCGGGGCGAGGGGCACGCCGTCGCCCGTCACGACTGGCGGTTCCGGCGTGGTGAGGCGTCCTCCGTCGTGATCCACGACGTACCCGGCGGCGCGGGGGAGCGCGTCGCCTGCTTCACGGTGCCGTTCGGCTGACGTCCGCGGCAGTCGTCCGCGGCGGGCATGCGTGGCAGTCGTCCGCGGCGGTCAGGGGCACGTGCGATCCGCACGACCCGTACCACCACCGACGAACGACGAACAGCGTCGTCCGCTGCGTCATCTGCCGCGGCCGCGGCGTTGCTCGGTGCCGTGACCGGGCCGTGGGGCGGCGGCCGGGCCCTGCGTGGTCGGACCGCTGCCCGGGGGCCGGACGACGCTGGCCGACCGGCTGCGCGCGGCCGCGGCGCTGGGCAGGGCGGGCGGGGGCGAGCCCGGTTCGCCGACGGCGCGGTGTGCGGCGGTGCGCAGGGTCTGGCGCTGCTGCCGTTCCTGTGACCGCTGGTCGGGGGTGAGCGCCCCGCGCCGGGCGAGTTCCCCGAGGAACCGTTCAGCGGCCGCCTCATGCCGTACGGCGGCCTGCGCGGCGCCCGTGGACAGGGCGGTGTGGCGATCGGTGAGGGTGCGCGCGAGGAGTTGTACGACGTCGGCGTCGGTGCGGGCGAGCAGCGTCGGGTCGGGCCCGGCCGGAGCCGTGCCGCGCAGCTGTGCGGCACGCGCGGACACCTCCCGCCACGGCGCGGTCGGCGGCGGCAGAAGGGGCGCGGCGGCGCGGGCGATGTAGTCCAGCTCCGGCACCGCGAAGTCCGGCGCGATCAGCGTCGCGGCGGCGTGCCGGGCGGCGAACTGGGCGGCCTCGGCGGGCGACTGCACGCGGGCGTGCTCGTTCCTGATCGCGGCCACGAGCTGCAGCCGGTCCTCCGGTACGGCCTGGCCGGCGGCGATGGGCTGGGCGTGGACGGTGTGGCCGTCGCGGCGCATGACGACCGCGTAGTCGCCCAGGCCCTCCGCCTCGAAGGCCGCCGCACCGCGGACCACCCCGGCGAGCGCGGCGTCGTGGATCTCCGGGTCGACCAGGCGGCCGTGCCCGCGTTCCTGGAGTTCCTCCACGTAGCGGGACATGATGCCCAGTCGGCTGACCGGGCCGGGTACGGCGACGAAGGCCGTCTCGATCCGGTACGGGGCGACGCCGGGCGGCAGCGGCGCCGACCGGATGCGCCGGCAGATGTCCTCGTACTCGGCCGCGGTGACCATGGCGGACTCCAGCAGGATGTTGAAGCCGCGCTCCAGCGCGTAACTCTGAGCCTGCTCCCACCACGCGTCTCCGTCCGGCCGGACCAGGGCGTCGGCCTCCTGCGGCCGTTCGGCCTGCCAGCGGGCGTAGTCGGGGTGGTGGGGGTTGTAGAAGTCCATGTTGATCCAGGCGGTCTCCCCGTTGCGGTCAAGGGCGTCCTTGACCATGCGGGTCACGGCCGTCTTGCCCGCCCCGGTCTGCCCGGCCACGATCACGGCGACCGGCGCGCGCTGCGGGGTGCTGCCGTCCAGGTAGACGGGCGCGATCTGCTCGCGGAAGATGCGCCGGTTCTCCTCGGGCGGCAGCTGCCCCTCGGTGGTCGGGCTCACGCGGCCCCGCCGGCGAGGTAGCGGCGCACCGTACGGGACAGCGCGTGCGCGCGCTCCAGAGCGGCCGTGTCGTCCGGACGCAGCTGGAGCTGGGCGCGGTTGAGGTCCCGCTGGTAGTGGGTGAGCTGCTCGGCGCGCGTGCCGTCGGCGTCGCGCAGTGCGGCGGAGACCTCCGCCACGGCCGACCGCAGGTCGGCGAGGGCCGCCTCGTAGGGCTGGTCCCCGTACAGGCCGCCGGGTACCGGCTCGACGTGAGCGAGGATCGGGTCGGTGGGGGAGTGGTCGGTCATGCGTGCGTCGTTCCTTCCGTGTCGCCCGGTGGGGTCAGGTGGGCGGTGTCGCCCCAAACGGCCAGACGCAGCCGGAGGCCGTCGCCGTTCCAGTGGGACACCGAGGCGTTCGGGACCGGCGGGAGTTCCCCGGGCGCGGCGGCGCCGATGCCGGCCAGGACGTGGCGCAGGGCGATGACCACGCCGTCGTGCGCGACGACCAGGACCCGCCGTCCGGGCGCGGCCCGCCCCAGGTCGGAGACGAACTGGCCGACGCGTACGGCGACGTCGGTGAGGGCCTCCCCGCCGGGTGGCCGGTAGTGCCACTCGCCCAGCAGTTCCCGCCGGGCCGCCTCCTCCGGGGCCCGGGCCCGCAGCGCGGTCGGCGGATGCAGTTCGAAGACGCCCATCTCCCGGTCCCGCAGCCGTTCGTCGACGAGCATGTCCGGCCGCGGTCCGCCGAGTTCCGCGGCGCGGGCTGCCATCCCCTCCCACGTCTGGAGCGCGCGGGCGTAGGGGGAGCACACGACCAGGTCCGGCCCGGTCTCCGGCGCCTGCCCGGCCAGCCAGCCGCCCAGCGCGCGGGCCTGCGCGGCGCCCCGCTCGGACAGCGGAACGTCCCGGTCCCGGCCGGGCACCGGCGCGGTGGAACCGGACGCCTCCGCCGCGGCGAAAGCGACGTTGGCCGTGCTCTGCCCGTGCCGCACGGCCCACAGACCGCCCAGCGCGCAGGGCGGAACCAGGCCGGCCGGCGGCACCGCACCGGGCGGCGTTCGTAAGCTCATGTCGTCCCTTCGCAGCTGGGTCACTCGTGAGGCCACGGCGTTCATGGGCGGTTCCGGCCACTGCGTCGTCGAACCGGCCGTGTCGGGAACCAATCGTGCACCGGCCGTGGCGGGAACCGGTCGTGCGTCGGCCGTCACGGAAGCGGTCGTGCGCCGGCCGTGGCGGGAACCGACCGACCGTGACAGCAGGTCACTTGATGTCACTGGTGTCACTGACGTCACTGTGTCACTTGTCCAGCGACGTCTCCTCCACCGTCACCAACCGCGACCCGTCCCCCTCCGCATCCGCCCGCGCGTGTTCCAGCCGCAGCCGCGCCGAACGTCCGTGCAGCGTCAGCGTCATGAGCTGGTTGCCGAACCACGGGCCGCCCGTCTTCCGCCACGACACCGGCGCCTTCGGGACCCGGCCGTGCCGGGCGACACCGCGGCCCAGGGCACGCGCGACGGCGCTCCAGCCGAAGCGGAAGCCGATCCGGATCGACAGCGGGACGGAGTTGTGGACGGGGGAGCAGGTGAGCTGGAGGACGCGGGCGTCGGGGGCGGCCTCGCGCCAGGCCGGCTCGGCGATGTAGGCGTGGTGGACGTCCCCCGACAGCACGCACACCGTCGCGGGCGCCGCCGGGCCGGAACCGGCCTCCGCGATCAGGTCGGCCAGGGCGGCGAAGGACTCCGGGAACGCCGACCAGTGCTCCAGGTCGGCCCCGCGGCGGATCCTCTCCCCGAGCCGGGCCCAGCGCCGGCCCCGTTCGCCGCGGCAGAGCATGGCGTTCCAGCCCTCGACGTCGTGCACCAGGTGGGGCAGCAGCCAGGGCAGGGAGGTGCCGATGAGGAGGTGGTCGTACGACTCCCGGTCGTCCAGGACCTGTTCGCGCAGCCACTGCGCCTCGCCCGGGTCGAGCATCGAGCGGTGCCGTTCGTCCAGGACGCGGGCCGCGCGGCTGTCCACCATGACCAGCCGGACGCGGCCGAAGTCGCGCCGGTAGCTCCAGCGGGCGGTGGTGGGGTCGGAGTCGGCGGAGTCGGCGAAGGCGCGCAGGACGTCGGTGGCGTCGGGGGTGTCCCGTACGGAGCGGTACAGCGGGTCGGCGGCCAGTTCGGCGGGGGAGAGGTTGCCGAGGTGCTGGTACACCCAGTACGACATCAGGCCGCTGAGGACGCGCTCGCGCCACCACCCGGTCGCCCGCATGTCGGCGAGCCAGGAGGCGGAGGTGTTCCAGTCGTCGATGACGTCGTGGTCGTCGAAGATCATGCAGGTCGGCACGGTGGACAGCAGCCAGCGCACCTCGGGGTCGAGCCAGGACTCGTAGTAGAGCCGGGTGTACTCCTCGTAGTCCGCGACCTGGGGCCCCGGCGGTCGGCCGAGGTCGCGGCGGCCGGCCAGCCACTCCTGGGTCGCCCGGGAGGTCTCGTCGGCGTACACCTGGTCGCCGAGGAGGAGCAGGACGTCGGGGCGCTCGGCCGTGGGGTCGGCGGCGATGCGGGCGGCGAGGGTGTCCAGGGCGTCCGGCCCGACGGGGTCCTTCTCGTGGCCGGAGGAGCGGTGGACGGGGGAGTCGTGGGCCGGCGGCGCGGCCCAGCGGCAGGAGCCGAAGGCGACCCTCAGCGGGCCGTCGGCCAGGGAGGTGCGGATGAGGGAGGGCGGGTAGGGGGAGTCGGGCGGCGGCCAGACCGGCGTGCCGTCGAGGAGGACCTCGTACGCCGTGGAGGTGTCCGGGGTGAGGCCGGTCACCGGCACCAGGGCGTAGTGGTGGCCCCCGACCTGGAAGGTGCGCGCCTCGGCGCGTGCGCCGTCCGCGCAGCGCACCTCGGCGGTGCACGGACGGCTCGCCTCGACCCAGACGGTCGCGGACGAGCCGTCGACGTACCTCAGCAGTGGCCCCAGGCGCAGTTCCGCCACGTCATCGCCCTCCTCCGTCGCCCCGTACGGTACGGAACGACGGAGGGCCGTGGGGAGATTCCGGTGCGGAACCCACAGGGTTTGCCGGATCGAGATCGGGCGGCCGGGTGTCCGGGCGGAACGGGGCGGAACACACGGGCCGGCAACCCGCCGGGCGGTTACGCGTCCGCGGTCCGCCGGGTTCCGCCTCGGCGGCCCGCCGGGCAGTCGGCGTCAGCAGCCCGCCAGGTAGTTCGTCAGCGCGCTCTTCTCCGCCGAGTCGACGGAGAGGCCGTAGTAGTACTTCACCTGGACCCAGGCGCGGACGTACGTGCAGCGGTAGGCGGTGCGGGAGGGCATCCAGGTGGCCGGGTCCTGGTCGCCCTTGGCCTGGTTGACGTTGTCGGTGACCGCGAGGAGCTGCGGGCGGGTGAGGTCGTTGGCGAAGGCCTGGCGGCGGGAGGTGGTCCAGCTGCTCGCGCCGGAGTCCCAGGCCTCGGCGAGCGGGACGAGGTGGTCGATGTCGACGTCGGAGGCGAGGGACCAGGTGGCGCCGTCGTAGGGCGAGTACCAGCTGCCGCTCGTGGCGGCACACGAGGAGTCGGTGATGACGCCCGAGCCGTCGCGCTTGAGGACGGTCTCGCGGGTGTTGCAGGCGCCGCTGATGGTGATCCAATGCGGGAACAGGTCCCGGCTGTAGCCGGTGCGGTTCTCGGTCTTCACCGGGAGGGAGGCCAGGTAGGAGCGGGCGGTGGCGCCGCTGACCGGGGTGGGCAGGGCCGCGTTGGCGGCGGGGGCCTGGAAGAGGGCCACGGAGGCGATGAAGGCGCAGAAGGCCGCGACGACGCCGAAACGTCGACGCGCGTAGAACCTGGACATGCGAACTCCCTTGGGGGACGAGGGTGTTGGGGTGCGAGCGAGGGAATGCTCGCGGTACGGCATTGCGCGTGGGTGTGCGCACAGTAAGAAGCTAGTGACGTGCGCATGACACAACAAGGTCGCGCGGGGGAGTTCGTGTGGCAGTGACGGCGTGCCGGAGGCGGGGGCGGCGTGCCGGGCGGGGATGAGGCGTACGCGGGGGGCGGGCGCCGGGCGGGGGGTGAGGCGCACGGTGGGGGTCGTGGCGGGACGGGCGGCCGGGCGTGAATGAGGCCGGGCCGGGGTCGAGTGGCGGGCGGAGACGAGGCGTGGGCCGGGATCGCGTACGATGGACGGCGCAGAAGGGGAGTAGCTCTTCGCCGGACCGTCGACATACTGCTCAGCTCGTCTGAGCCGGCGCCCGGAGGCAGGCCCAGCGTCAGGGGACGCGGGGGTCGGCCGGCGAGACCTTCGGCCAGCAGTGCACGTCCGTGCCGTCCGGCGCGGGCCCCGTGTGTGCCGCCGTGCCGAGGTGTCGTGAACGCAGTGCGCAGCACACTCTCGGCGGGGCGCACCCGACCGATTGAGGAACCTTGATCAGCTTCACCGTCACGGCGCTCGTCTTCGGCGTCGTCTTCCTGGCCGAGCTGCCGGACAAGACCGCGCTGGCCGGCCTCGTCCTCGGCACCCGTTACCGGGCCTCCTACGTCTTCGCCGGCGTCGCCGCCGCCTTCGCGCTGCACGTCGTCCTCGCCGTCGCGGCGGGCAGTGTGCTGACGCTGCTGCCGCAGCAGCTCGTGCACGCGCTCACCGGCGTGCTCTTCCTCGGCGGCGCGGCGATGCTGATGCTCAAGAAGACTGACGGGGACGAGGAGATCCGCAAGCCGGAGGACCAGTCCTTCTGGAAGGTCGCCGGGGCCGGGTTCATGCTCATCCTCGTCGCCGAGTTCGGTGATCTGACGCAGATCATGACCGCGAACCTCGCCGCTCGCTACGACGACCCGCTCTCCGTCGGCCTGGGAGCGGTGCTGGCGCTGTGGGCGGTGGCCGGGCTCGGGATCGTCGGCGGACAGGCGCTGATGAAGCGGGTGCCGCTCCAGCTGATCACGCGGATCGCGGCGCTGCTGATGCTGGGGCTGGGGGCGTGGAGCCTGTGGGAGGCCGTCACCGGGTGACGTGGGCGTGCGGCCCCGGTCCGACCGGAGGCCGGCTCGGCCGCGGCGCCTCCCGCCCGGCCCGGCGCGGCCCTCGGGCCGGCTGAACGGAAGGTGAAAGGTTGCCGCGGGCGGTGGCGTCGGGAGGGGGTTGTTTTGTACCGTGAGGAAACAAAGTGGCTCCCGCCCGTTTTCCCTGACCGGCGGGCGGGGCCGCCTTGGTTCCTCCCGCCCCCGTCCTGGAGCTGCCGATGACGGCCCCCGTCGTGCTCACCGCCCGTGCCCTCCTGCTCGACATGGACGGCACGCTGGTCAACTCCGACGCCGTCGTCGAACGCGTGTGGCGGCGCTGGGCCGACCGCCACGGGCTGGACGGCGACGAGGTGCTGAAGGTCGTGCACGGGCGCCAGGGCTACGCCTCCATGGCCGTGCTGCTGCCGCACCGGCCGATGGAGCAGAACCACGCGGACAACGCCCGGATGCTGGCCGAGGAGACCGCCGACATGGACGGCGTGGTGCCGGTGCCGGGCGCGCCCGAGTTCCTCGCCTCCCTGCGCGGGCTGCCGCACGCCCTGGTGACCTCCGCGGACGTCAAGCTGTCCACCGCCCGCATGGCCGCCGCCGGGCTGCCGCTGCCCGCCGTGCGGGTGACCGCGGAGTCGGTCGGCGCCAGCAAGCCCGACCCCGAGGGCTTCCTCAAGGGCGCCGCCGAACTGGGCGTCGCCCCCGCCGACTGCGTCGTCTTCGAGGACTCCGGCGCGGGGATCTCCGCCGCACGCGCCGCCGGGATGCGCGTGGTGGGGATCGGCCCGCGCGCCGGGCTCCACCGGACGGACGTGACGGTGCGGGACCTCACGCAGGTGCGGGTCGAGGCTGTGGGGGACGGGACGTTGCGGGTGTCCGCCGGCTGAGGCCGGGGAGCCGGCCGGGCGGGGTCGCCCCACGGCCGGGGGTGCGGCGGTCCGCCGAGGCCCGCCGCCGAGACCGTGCCCCCGGCTCCCGGCCGGGATCCGTACTCACCCCTCCGCCGCCGGGATCCTGCCTCAGCCCCCCGCCAGGACCTTGCCCTTGGTCCTCCGCCCGCGACCTGCCCTCAACCCCCCGACTGCAGGTGCCCCGTCTCGGCTTCGAGCCGTTCCCGCGTCGCCTTCCCGTACACGCCGGGCTCGTCGCCCTGCACCCCGCGCCACACCTGGTAGGTGCGCACGGCGTCCTCGACCTCCTCGTTGAAGTGGCCGTGGATGGCGTGGTGGTAGATGTACACCGCCTTCAGGCGCGTCTGGAGTTCGACGACCTCCGGGCCCCGGTCGCCCCGGCGCAGGACCTGGGCGTCGGCGGGGCGGGCCGAGTCGGTGGCGCGTGCCGTCGACGCCGTGGGAGTGGGCGAGGCCGTCTTCGACGGTGACGGCGAGGCGCTGGACGACGACGGGGTCGGCGTCGGGGACGGACTGTGCGTCGCCGAGGGGGACGGCGTGGCCGAGGGCGACGCCGACGCGGCGGCCGTGGGCGACGGGGCGGAAGCGGTCTGCTCGGCCGTGGTCGGGGCCGGGACCGCCTCCCGTACGTCCTCGGGCAGGGCGCTGTCCCGCGACGGAGTGTCGTACGAGAACAGACCGCCGGCGAACCCGGCCGCCGCCACCACGGCCACCGCCGCACCCGCCGCCCCGAGCAGCGCCGTACGACGCCTGCGGGTCCGGCGAGGGTCCTTTGCGTCGGCCGGGGCGGGGCGCTGCCCGTCGGCGCCGGGCTCCTCGCCGTGCTCGGCGTCGAAGCCGTGCTCGGCGTCGAACAGGCTCAGGTCGTGTGCGTCGGGCGCAGCCCCGGTGGCCCCCGGGGGCACCGGCCGCAGCGTCATCGTCGCCTCCACCGGCGTTTCGGCCGGCGGCGGGGCGGTGTCCTTGCCGCCGGCGCCCAGGTCGACGTACGGCCGGATGCGCAGCGGGTCGAAGTCCTCCGCCGCCGCCTGTTCCGCCGTGCGCGCGTCGCGCAGGGCGTCGGAAGCCCGTTGTGCGCAGGCGCACGACGGGGTGTTGTCCGCACCCCGAAGCGCCCCGCAGTCCGGGCACGCAGTCCCCTTCGGCTCCGCCACGCGTTCGTTCCCTCCCCTGGTTCGTTCCCCGGTATTTCGGCGAACGGCAGAAATTATGCAGATCTCGTGTGCGCGGTGTTCGGGAAGGTCGCCCCTCGGTAGCGGAACGATCGATTCCGGAGGGTGGCCTTCCGGACTCGACGGGCCATAAACGGGCACACCGCCCACGATGGGAGGGGAAGAGACCAGCCACTGGCCGAACCGGCCGTCGACTGGACCGGCCGCCGGCCGGACAGGCCACCAGTCACCGGCCCCGGGAGGTGCGTATGGCCCACGGAACGCGCGAGGCCTCGGAGCAGACGGAGCACGTGTCCCGCCACGTCCTCGTCTCCATCGGGGCGCTGCTCCTCGGCATGCTGCTCGCCGCGCTCGACCAGACGATCGTGTCGACGGCGCTGCCCACCATCGTCAGCGAACTCGGCGGCATGGACCATCTGTCCTGGGTCGTCACGGCGTATCTGCTGGCCTCGACGGCCGCGACGCCGCTGTGGGGCAAGCTCGGCGACCAGTACGGCCGCAAGCGGCTGTTCCAGGCGGCCATCGTCATCTTCCTGATCGGCTCCGCGCTGTGCGGGCTCGCGCAGGACATGCCGCAGCTCATCGCCTACCGCGCCCTCCAGGGCCTGGGCGGCGGCGGGCTGATGGTGCTGTCGATGGCGATCGTCGGGGACCTGGTGTCGCCGCGTGAACGCGGGCGCTACCAGGGGCTGTTCGGCGGGGTCTTCGGTGCGTCGAGCGTGCTCGGGCCGCTGCTCGGCGGTCTGTTCACCGACCATCTCAGCTGGCGCTGGGTCTTCTACATCAACCTGCCCGTCGGCGTCGTCGCCCTCGCCGTGATCGCCACCGTCCTGCACGTACCGCGCCGCTCCACCCGGCACCGCATCGACTACCTCGGCACCCTGCTCATCGCCTCCGTCGCCACCTGCCTGGTCCTGGTCGCCTCGCTCGGCGGCACCACCTGGGCCTGGGCCTCGCCGCAGATCGCCGGGCTCGCGGCGGCCGCCGTCGTCCTCGCCGTCGCCTTCGTCGCCGTCGAGCGGCGGGCGGCCGAACCGGTGCTGCCGCTGAAGCTGTTCGCCATCCGCACCTTCACCCTCGCCGCCCTGATCAGCCTGATCATCGGCTTCGCCATGTTCGGCGCGATGACCTATCTGCCGACCTTCCTCCAGGTCGTCCTCGGCGTCTCGCCGACCATGTCGGGCGTGCACATGCTGCCGATGGTCGCCGGCATGCTGCTGGCGTCCACCGCATCCGGCCAGATCGTCAGCCGCACCGGCCGCTGGAAGGTCTTCCCGCTGGCCGGCACCGCCGTCACCACCCTCGGCCTGCTCCTCCTCCAGGAACTGGACGAGAACAGCTCCGACCTGGCGATCAGCGGCTGCTTCCTCGTCTTCGGACTGGGCCTCGGCCTGGTCATGCAGGTGCTGGTGCTGATCGTGCAGAACGCCGTCTCCTATCAGGATCTCGGCGTCGCCACCTCCGGCGCGACCTTCTTCCGCTCCATCGGCGCGGCCTTCGGCGTCGCCGTCTTCGGCACGATCTTCGCCAACCGCCTCGACGACGAGCTGCTCGACGCCTTCCGGGGCGCCCGACTCCCGCCCGGAGTCTCCGTCGACGCCCTGGAGGCCGACCCTCGCGGCATCGAGGCGCTGCCGCCCGCGCTCCAGCCGCCGGCCGTCCACGCGTACGCCACCGCCATCACCGACGTCTTCCTCTACGCCGCCCCCGTCGCCCTGATCGCGTTCGTGCTGGCCTGGTTCCTGCGCGAGGACCGGCTGCGCGGCTCGGTCACCGCGCCCGACGTCACCGAGACGCTGGCCAGCAACCCGGTCGAGCGGTCGTCGTACGACGAGGTGTGCCGGGCCCTGTCGGTGCTCGGCACCCGCGAGGGGCGGCGCGAGGTCTACCGGAAGATCACCGCGCGGGCCGGGTACGACCTGCTGCCCGCCGCGAGCTGGCTGCTGCTGCGGATGAAGAGGTACGGCCGGGTCGAGCCGGCCGTGCTCGCCGAGCGCAGCACCGTCCCGCTGAGCGTCGTCATCGAGGGCGCCCGGCAGGTCGAGGAGCGGCGGCTGGCGGTCCGCGAGGGCCTCGACCTGATCCTCACCGAGCGGGGCGCGGCGGTCGCCGAACGGCTGGCCCGCGCCCGCGAGGAGTCCCTCGCCGAACTCCTCGGCGACTGGTGGGGCCCGGACCGGCCCACCGACCTCGTCCAGCTGGTCCACGAGCTGAACGGCGAACTGTGCGGCTCGGTCCACGAACAGCCGCATGACGCACGGGCGGTGGGGCGGCCGGCTTGAGCGGGGCACGCCGCCGCCGGCCGGACGGGCCGGGCATCTCCCCGTCCCCCGCCCCGGCGAGCCTCGCCCCGGTCGCGCTCGACCAGTCCGGTCCTGCCCCGGCCGCCTTCCACCAGCCCGCCCTCGCCCCGCCCGCCTCCGCAGCCCGCCCGCCCCCACAGCACGCCCCCGCCCCTTCCGCCTCAGACGCTCCTTCCGCCTCCGGCGTCCACGAGCCGCTTGCTGAACCAGTGCTCGGCGTACGGCTCGTCGTTGTGCGGTGCCGTCTCCTCGTAGCCGAGGCGGGCGTACAGCGTCCGTGCCTCCACCAGGTCGCTGCGCGTGTCCAGAATCATCCGGTGGGCGCCCAGTTCGCGGGCGGCGGACTCGGCGGCGGCGACCAGGAGGGCCGCGCCGCCCTTCCCACGGGCCTCCGGGAGCAGGAACACGCGGGTCAGCTCCGCGGTCGCCGGGTCGGAGGTCGGGCTGACGCCCGCCGTGCCGGCCGGGACCCCGTCGTACCGGGCGACGAGGAGAACGGCCGGGCCGTTCGCGGCGCCGGCGGCCATCTCCCGCTCCAGCTCGGCCGGGTCGGTGCGGTGGCCCCGGTGGAGGAGGTACCAGCGGTCGCTGACCTCGGTGTAGTACGCCCGCCACAGCTGTCGCGCTGCGGGGGACTCGACGGGTTCCGGGGAGATCGTCCAGGTCATGCGCCATTGTGCGGGCGGGGCCGGCCCGTGGCGCAACCAGTTTGGGCGGGGGTCCGCGGGCAACCCGGACGAACGACCGGCCCGGTCGAGGGCCGGTCGGGTCGAGAACCGGGAAGGCATCCATGTCCACTGGCTTGATCATTGCTCTGATTTTGATTGCCGCGGTCGTCGTCGTGGCGGCCGCCCTGATGATGCGCCGCCGTGGCGGACACGGCGGACGGGACCTGAAGCGGCGCTTCGGGCCCGAGTACGACCGGGTCGTGGCCCGGCACGACGGCGACCACAAGGCCGCCGAACGAGAGCTGGCCCAGCGCGTGGACCGCCACGCCGACCTGCGCGAACGGCCGCTGGAGCCGGCGCAGCGGGAGCGGTTCGAGGCCCGTTGGACGGCCGCGCAGGAGCGGTTCGTCGACGCGCCGCAGGAGGCGGTCGCCGAGGCCGACCGGCTGCTCGGAGAGCTGGCCGCGCACCGGGGCTTCCCGGACGGCGGCCGGTACGAGGAGCAGCTCGACGCCCTGTCCGTCCACCACGGACACCACGTCCACGGCTACCGCCGGGTCCACCGCATCGCCCACGCGCCCGTGAACGGCGCCTACGACGGCCGAGCCGACGGCGCGGGCAACGGTCCCGTCGGCACCGAGGAGATGCGCGAGGCCATGGTCGAGGCCCGCGCCCTGTTCGACGACCTGCTCCGGCCGACCCGCGACGAGCGCCACGGACGTTCCGAGGTCGCGCGCACCGAGAACGCCGGACGGACCGGTCGGACCGGGACGCCGGCCCACACGGGCGGCGGGCGCGGGCTGCACCTGCCGTGGGCCCGTCAC
Source organism: Streptomyces sp. NPDC046379 (assembly GCF_055587785.1). Lineage (NCBI taxonomy): Bacteria > Bacillati > Actinomycetota > Actinomycetes > Kitasatosporales > Streptomycetaceae > Streptomyces > Streptomyces sp. NPDC046379. The sequence continues at coordinate 243,955 of NZ_JBVJFP010000001.1, read as the reverse complement.
GCGAAGGGGAGTTGAGGAACATGAGCGACGAGACACGCCCCACGGGCGAGCAGGACCGCTTCGAGCGGCGCGAGGTCCTCACCGGCCATGTGACCCCGGAGGACCCGGCGACGGCCCGCGAGGCGCCCGAGTCGGAGACCCCTCTGGCGCCCACGACCTCCGGGGTGTCCGGCAGCCCGGCCGCACCGGCGGTGCCGGAGACGTCCTCGGCGGCCGGGACGCCCGGCGCACCCACCGCACCGGCCGAACCGGCGAGCAGGCCCGACGTCGCGCACGGCGCCCCTGCCCCGCAGAGCACCCCTGCCCCCCAGAGCACCTCCGCTCCGCGGGGCGCAACGGCCCCGCACGGCTCACCGCCCGCCAACCCCTCCGCACCGGGCTCCCGCATGTCCCCCCTGCTCCCGCGCGAGGAGTGCGACAAGCTCGCTCAGCGGCTCCAGCAGTCGGTGTCCTCGTTCGTCGACGGCCCCCGGGCGGCCGTGGAGGAGGCCGACCACGTCCTGGAGGAGATCGCCGCCCGCTTCACGGACGCCGTGACCGAGCGCCGCCGTACGCTGCGCAGGTCCTGGGAATCCACCGACGAGGGCACGTCCGCCTCCACCGACACCGAGCGACTCCGCCTCGCCCTGCGCGACTACCGGGAACTGGCGGACCGCCTCCTGCGCCACTGAGCCCACCGTGTCGGCGGAGCCGACACGGTGAAGGCGGTCACCGCCCCGCCCGGCCCTCCCGCCACCGCCGTACGACGTCGTCCACGTCGTACGGCTTCAGACCCAGCGGAGGGCCGGGCGGCGGCTTGTACATCATGTCGCGGATCTTGACGTTGACGTCCTCGACGATCTTGCGCGCCGCCCGCTCGCTCGGCGCCCGCAGCGCCGCCAGCAGAGCGTCCTCCGCCTCCTTGCGCAGCGCGAGCGTGGGTGGCAGGACGGTCAGGCCCTCGCGGGCCATCTTGCGCTTGACCCACCACAGTTCCTCGTAGGGCGCCTCGACGTCCTTCGGCAGGGGCTTGCCCGCGCCGGGCAGCCGGGCGAAGTCGCCGCGCGCCTGGGCGTCGCGGATCTGTTTGTCGGTCCAGGACTCGAAGCTGACGCCGGGTGGCTTTCGCTCGGTCATGAGGCCATTGTGCCGGACGGCGCGCCGCGGGGCGATTTATCATGCGGCGGCGGGACCGGCAATCGGGCCGTCGCGCAAGGACGTTGGGCCCGCGCAGGGACGCGACACGAGGGAGCGCACGTGCTCGAACTGACCATGGCTTCCGTCTCCGGGACGGATGCGGGCGCCACCGCGGGCATGCAGATGGCCGAGGCGTCCAGCGAGCCGGGCACCGTGCTGCGGGTGGGCCGGGACCGGTCGGTGTGCCGGCTGGTCACGCCCGACGACTGGCTGTTCGTCTCCCGCGTCCACCTGGAGTTCCTGTGCGCGGCGGACGGCGGCTGGCAGGTGACGTGGCTGCGCGGCTCGCAGCCGGACCCCTCGTCGGTGGTCCGGCTGGTGGCCGGGGAGTACGCGCAGCCGCTGCAGTACGGCGGCGGCGTGCGGCTGCCGCGGGGCGGCAGCGGCGAGATCGTCATCCAGGACCGCACCGGGCCGCGCAGCGTGAACGTGGGCTTCTACCACGAGGCATGAGCACGGCGGGTACGGCCGGGCCTACGGCAGCACCCGCGCCAGCGCGAAGCCGTCGTACCCCTTGCCGCCCACGGTCTGGATCGCCGTGCCGCTCAGCCTCGGGCTGCGGGCGATGAGGTCGAGGGCGGCGCGAGTGCCCAGGACGTCGGGCGTGGTGCTGTCCGGGTCGACGACCCGGCCCCCGCGGACGACGTTGTCGATCACGATCAGGCTTCCGGCGCGGGTGAGGCGCAGCGCCCACTCCAGGTAGTGCTCGTTGTTGGCCTTGTCGGCGTCGATGAAGACCAGGTCGAACGGGGGCGGGTTCTCGTCGGCGAGCTTGGGCAGCGACTCCAGCGCCGGACCGACCCGCACCTCGACCAGGCCGTCCAGCCCGGCGCGGGCGATGTTGCGGACGGCGACGTCGGCGTGCCGGGCGCTGTACTCCAGGGAGACCAGCCGGCCGTCGGAGGGCAGGGCGCGGGCCAGCCAGATGGTGCTGTAGCCGCCGAGGGTGCCGATCTCCAGGATGGTGCGGGCGCCCTGGATCTGCGCGAGCAGGTGCAGCAGCTTGCCGTGGGGCGCGCTGACGGCGATCTCCGGCATGCCGGCCGCGGCGCTGTCGCGCAGGGCGGCCTCGAGGGCGTCGTCGTCGGGGGAGAGCCAGCCGGTGAAGTAGGCGTCGACGGCTTCCCAGGTGGACTGATCGTTGCTCATGCGGCTCGACTCCCGTCGTTCATGCGGCTCGACTCCCGTGGCTCATACGGCTCGGCTCCCGCTCCCACTCTCATTAGAAGCGCTAACTAACTGTTCCGACGAAGGTAGTCGGGCGCGGGTTCCCCGGCGAGAGCACCACGCCGGGCCCGCGCCCGCCGTACGGCGACGACCGCTCCGGCGACGACGAGGGCCGCCGCGCCGGCCACCGTCAGGAACCACGCCGGGATGCCGCCCACGCGCCGCAGCCTGTCGACGTGGAACACCTGCTGGTACTCCGCGTCGGTGGCCGCCCGCCGCAGCTCGTGGTCCCCGGAGATCCGCCCCGGCTCCGGGAAGCTCTGGCTGATGGCGGTCAGGAACGGCGTCCCCTCGGCGAACTCGGCCAGCGCACCGGAGCCCCGCGGCACCCGCCCGGCGAACTCGACCCGCGGAGCCGCGCCGCCGATGGCGTCGCGCGGTTCCATGCGGTGGTCGGCGAGGACGTACAGGTCCAGCGACTGCGGGGTCGTCGCCAGCCGGGACAGGCGCATCGGGTAGACGAGGGTGTCCGAGTCGAAGGAGAGATGCAGCGGGTCCAAGGTGCCGGTGAGCGGCTTCCCGCCGTCGGCGTCGGGGGCGAGGCGTACGGCGACGTACTCCCAGCGCTGCTCGACGTACGGGGTGAGGGCCGCTTCGAGGCGCTCCGGGAGGGCGAAGCCGTTGTCCTCCAGCCAAGTCTCCAGTGCGGCCGGGTCGGTGGCGGTCAGCCGGGCCACGTCGAAGGGACCGAGCCGCTGCCGTCCGACCACGCCCACGCCCGCGTCGCCGGGGGCGGCGGCGCCGGGCGGGGCGCCCGCGCCGTCGTTCGTGTCGAGCGGCCAGTCGCCCTCGCGGGGCCAGAAGTAGTACCGGTCGCGGTACACGGGCTCGACGGCCTCCCGCACCTGCGTGAACAGTTCGGGGTCGCCGAGGCGGACGGTCGCCCGGTTCGGCACCGGCATGACCCAGGCCGCCTTCTCGGCGTCGCCGCCGACCGTCAGGCTCATGACGATCTGCTCCCGCCCCCCGTCCCAGCGGACGACGGACTCCTCGCCGTCCACGACGATCCGCTGCTCGCGCTCGCCGACCATCGCTCCGCACCCGCAGGCGTAGGCCGGGGCGACGAGGGAGCCGATCTGGGTGAGCAGGAGGGCCAGGCCGACGGTGAGGGCGCGGGGGTGCGACACCCTGCGTCGCGGCCCGCGCCGGGTCCGCCGGACGACGGAGCCGGCGCCCGTTCTCGCGCCCGCGTCCGTGTCCTCGCCGGTGTCCTCGTTCCTGCCCATGCGCGCCCCCGTGCTCCCCGTGCCGCTGATCCGCGTGCCTGCCAGTCGGCTGTCATGCTGCCAACAACCGATCCAGACGGCGTGACCGCGGAGACGGTTCCCGCCGGGGCGGGCGCTCGGAGCCGTTGCCGGGGCCATTTCCCCACCACTACGGCCGGTTGCGGGCGGTTTCGTGGGCCTACGGTCCACTATCGTCGTAAAGACGAATGCGGCACGGGCGTCAGGTGAAATCAGGGTTGCCCGCGTCCTTCTCCATGGGGTGGTGCGAGCCGCACGGGTTCGCGAAGGCATCCCCACGCACGGTGACGCGTGGGACGGACGGGGCGGGAGGCCGACGGGGCGTGGCGAACGCGGAGCACGGCGGAAGACCGGCGGGAGCCCTCGGAGCGACGGCCGTCGGCACGGCCAGCGCACGGCTGCGCGCGACCCGCGTGGCCCTGTGGCTGGTGGCGGCGGTCCTCGGCGTACGGCAGCTGGCCGTCGTCCTGGGCACGCCACGGGGCGAGCGGCTGACCGACCTGGAGACGTGGGTGGGCCCGGACGGCGTGCTGCACGTCGAGGGCTCGCTGTACGACTCCACCAGCTTCACCGGCACGCCGTTCGGCGGCCTCGTCCTCAAACCGCTCACCCGATCGGCCGAACAGGCGCTCGGCTGGGGCTGGACCTTCGGCACGCTCCTGCTCGTCGTGGTCCTCGGCCTGGTCGTCGCCCGCGCGCTGCCCCAGCCGGTCAGCCGCCGTACGTCGCTGTTCGCGGCGCCCGTCGCGATCTGCCTGCTGATGCTGTCGCTGCCGGTGCGCAACGCCTTCTGGCTGGGCCAGACCAGCATCATCCCCGTCCTGCTGGTGCTGCTCGGCTGTTTCGCCGTGCGCGGGCAGCGGGCGAGCGGGGCGCTGATCGGGCTCGCGGCGGCGCTCCAGCCGACGGTGCTGCTGTTCGCGGCGCTGCTGTGGTTCACCGGCCGCCGCCGCGCCGCCGCCTCGCTGGGCGCGACGTTCGCCGCCTGCACGGCGCTGGCCTGGGCGGCGATGCCGAACGACTCGCACACGTACTGGGTGCACCACATGGCGGGCGTCGGTCTCGGCGGCCGGGCGGACGACCTCGCCAACCAGTCCCTGCATGGTGCGCTCCTGCGCCTCGGCCTCTCCGGCCCGCTGGAGATCGCCGTCTTCCTGTCCCTCGGCGCGGCGGTCGCCGTCCTCGGCCTGCGCCGGGCGGTCCGCTACGCCCACGACGGCCAGCTGCTGCTCGCCGTGGCCGTCACCGGGTGCGCCGCGATCGTCGTCGCGCCCACCGCCTGGCAGCACCAGCTCCTGTGGGTGCTGCTCGCGGTCGTCGGCCGGGTCGGCAGACGCGCCTGCGACCGTCCGGTGTGGCCGGTCGCGGTCGTGCTGGTGATGACCCTGCCGACGACGATGCTCCTGCCCAACCTGGGCACGCTGCGCCCGGTCCGCGACAACGTCGTCCTCCTCGCCGCGCTCGCCGCCGCCACGGCGGTGCCGTTCCTGTCGCGCACGTCGCCGCACTACCGCGACCCGATCCCTACGCGGTACGCCGAGCCGGTCCCGGCCCGCTTCCGCCACGTACCGCTGCTGCCGTTCCTGCGCCGCGTGCTGGACCGCCCGAACCTCCTGCTGGAACTGCTCCTGATCCGCGTCACCTACGCCGCGTACTCGCAGGTGCGGCTGGCCGCGACCGGCGGCACGATCTCCGGCGGCCGGGAGCGCGCCGAGCACCACGGCGCGCAGATCCTCTCCCTGGAACGCGCGCTGCACCTGGACATCGAGCACGCGGCCAACCACGCGGTGGCGAAGATCGGCTGGCTGCGCGAGTTCTTCGACTTCTACTACACGTCGTTCCACTTCGCCGTGCCGCTGACGGTCCTCGGCGTCCTGGTCTGGCGCCGTCCCGTGGACTACCGCTGGGCCCGCTCCACCCTGGGCCTGACGACCCTCCTGGCCCTGGTCGGCTTCTGGCTCTACCCCCTGGCCCCGCCCCGCCTGATGCCGGACCTCGGCATCATCGACACGGTCCACGGCGTCCAGGACTTCTCCCAGCCGGACTACGGCACCCTGACGGCCCTCACCAACCAGTACGCCGCGATGCCGTCCCTGCACTTCGGCTGGTCGCTGTGGTGCGGCGTGATCATCGCGATCGTCGCCCCGCGCCCCTGGATGAAGATCCTCGGCATGACCCACCCCTTCCTCACGGCCTGCGCCATCGTCGTCACCGGCAACCACTGGCTGCTGGACGCGGCGGGCGGCGCGCTGGTGGTGGGCGCGGGGTTCGCTCTGGCGTATCTGGCGCAGGGGCCGCGGGCGCGGGCCGGCGCGGGGGAGCGGGGAGAGCCCGGCGAGGGCGGGACTGCGGCGCGGGAGGGGCGTGAGCGGGAGGTGCGGGCTCCCTGACGGGGCTCGGCCGCTGAGCCGGCACAGGCCGCGCGGCACGGGCCGGGTCCGGAAAATGAGTCGCCGTCCGGGCGCGGCGAGACCTAGCGTCGTGCCCATGCGACTGCTCTCCGTCAACGTCGGCACACCTCGGCCCAACCCCTGGAAAGGGCTCCGCGCCACCGGCATCGACAAGCGGCCCGTCGACGGACCGGTCGCCGTCGTACGGCCCGGTCCCAAGGGCGCCGGCGAGGTCGGGCTCGCCGGGGACAGGGTGTACGACGTGAACCACCACGGCGGGTGCGACCAGGCCGTCCTCGCCTACGCCCGGGAGGATCTCGACGCCTGGGAGCCCGAGTTGGGCCGCCCCCTCCCCAACGGCGTCTTCGGCGAAAACCTCACGACCGTCGGTCTCGACGTCAACGGCGCCCTGATCGGGGAGCGTTGGCGGATCGGCCCGGACGTGGTCCTGGAGGTGACCAGTCCGCGCATCCCGTGCGGAACGTTCCAGGGCTGGCTGGAGCGCGACGGCTGGGTGCGGCGCTTCACGGAGGCCGTGGTGCCGGGGGCGTATCTGAGAGTCGTGGAGACGGGGGAGATCCGCGCCGGCGATCCGGTAGAGATCGTCCACCGGCCCGACCACGACGTGACCGTGGCCCTCACCTTCCGCGCGACGACGCGCGAACCCGAGCTGCTGCCACGGCTGTCGGCGGCGGCCGACGCGCTGCACGAGGAGCTGAAGGACCTGGTGCGCCGGCGGACGGCCGGTCACCGGGGGCGGAACTGAACCCACGACCGCGTGCACCCATTCCCGGGCCCGGCGCGCTCACGGTCCCGAAAACGGGGACCGGGAGCGCGCCGACCATTAGTTTCCGGTCAGGAATCAGCCGTGCCAGACGTCGATGATTCCGACGTTGTCGTTGAGCACGGATCCCAGGTTGGAAACCGGGAGTCGCCAGGTGGCGGCGTAGTTGCGGGCGCGGTTGTGGAATGTCGCCACCGTGCAGTTCCCGTGTCCCACGGCCGAGCTGATGTTGTACGACCAGTAGGAATCGGGGTGCAGACGGTAGCCCGACGCGTCGCAGGTGCCGTAGCTGCCGTAGACGGTGGTCGCTGGGGTGCCGTAGCCGGCGTGGGCGTACCAGGTCATCAGCGCCGTCGACGCCTTGGTGCCGATCCGCTCCTGCACCTTGGGGGTCTTCAGCTGGGCTCGGGCCTCGGCGGCGGTGTCGGCGCAGCCCCGGTACAGCTCCGGGGAGACGCCGCCCTTGGCGGCCTTGCCCACGACGACGACGCAGTGCTTGCCCTCGGCCTTGGATGCCTGGGAGGAGATGTCCGAGGCGCCGGCCGGCGCCGCGGCGGTCAGCATCCCGACGACGGCCGCGGCCGCACCGATAAAGCCAACGGCGCCCTTGTTCTTGAGCATGTCGGTCCCTTCATGCGAGTTTTCCCGTGATGTGCCGTGCAGGAAGACTCTCGCATTGCGCACCGCCGAAGAGCACGCCTTTCGATGAGCGCCGAAAGGCCCAGGTCGAGGGGTGAGCGCGACAATGATTCCGGAATTCCGGCCGCCGATTTTCTTCGCCGTATCTCGGTTTCCTCCGTCACCGGAACGACAGCCACGCTCACGCGTCCCGGGGATACCGGCGCAGCTCGGGCGCGATCCACGGCCGCGGCGAACCGGAGGCCGCCTTCCGTGCCGCCGGTCCCGCCGACCGCCCGGACCGGGGCCTGCGCTGCTGACCGGGCCACCCGGTCACAGCGCGCACTCGAACCACACCGTCTTCCCGCCACCCGGCTCCCGCCTCACTCCCCACCGGTCCACCACCGCCTCCACCAGCAGCAGGCCCCGGCCCCCCTCCGCCTCCAGGTCCTGCTCCCGCGGCATCGCCGGGAGCCGCTCCGACCCGTCCGTCACCTCCACACGCACCCCTGCCGCCCGGCGCAGCACCAGCACCGAGCACCGCCGGTCCGGTACATGCCGCACGACGTTCGCCACCAGCTCCGTCACCGCCAGCTCCACCGCGTCCGTCAGCACCGCCAACTGCCATTCGTCCAGGCGCCAGCGGACGATCCTGCGGATGTGCCGGGCCGAGTGCTCGCCCGCCGTGATGGTCAGGCGGTACGTCTCCGGAGCGGGGGCGAGGGGAATGTTTTCGTTCACGGGACGAGGCTGGCCTGCCGTGACTACTCTTTGCCATCGAACAGATACAACGGGTTCCCGCGTGGGCCCGGTTGCGTGAGAGGGGCCGCGCGTGACCCACATCAACGTCCTTGACCCCGGCGCCTCGCCGCTGGACTACTACGGTTTCGAGCTGCGGCGGCTGCGGGAGGCCGCCGGGCTCACGCAGCGGCAACTCGGGGACATCCTCAACTACACCGGCTCGTTGGTCGGCCAGATCGAGACCGCGCGCAAGGTTCCCACGGTCGAGTTCAGCGAGCGGGTGGACGCGGCGCTGGGGACGGGTGGCTTGTTCTCGCGGCTTGTTGAGCTGGTGCTTCGTAGTCAACTTCCGGCCTGGTTTCGGCAGACCGCCGAGCTGGAGGCCAGGGCGGTCGAGATCTGCACCTTCCAGATGCACATGGTGCACGGGCTGCTCCAGACTCCGGCCTACGTGCGCGCCGTTCTCGGTGTGCTGGACGAGACCGACCTCGACGACCGCACCGCCGTGCGGCTCGCCCGCCAGCGCATCTTCGAGAAGGGGGAGCCGCCCGTCTTCTGGGCGGTGCTCAGTGAGGCCGCGCTCCACCAGGAGATCGGCGACCGCGAGGTCATGCGCGAGCAACTGGCCCACCTGTTGTCCTTCGAGCGCAATCCCCTGGTCAACATCCAGGTGCTGCCGTTCGAGGCCGGGGCCCACGCCGGGCTGACAGGCTCATTCACCCTCTTCCGCTTCGGGAGCGACCCGACGATCCTCTACACCGAGGGATATGGCAGCGGACATCCGACCGCCAACCCGGACACCGTCAAGGACTGTTCGCTCCGTTACGATCATCTCCGGGCCGCCGCGCTCTCCCTCAAGGACTCGGCGGAGCTGATCCGGCGAGTGATGGAGGAACGCTATGGAGACCCTCGCGATTCAGTGGCGTAAGTCCAGCTACAGCGGTGATCAGGGCGGCGAGTGCATCGAGTGCGCGCCGGTCGGCCCCCTGGCCTGGCGCAAGTCGTCGTACAGCGGCGATCAGGGCGGCGACTGCATCGAGTGCGCGCCGACCGGTCCTCTGACCTGGCACAAGTCCAGCCACAGCAGCGACCAGGGCGGCGAATGCCTCGAAGTCGCCGAAACTCCCGCCACCGTCGCCGTCCGCGACTCCAAGAACCCCGTCGGACCCGTGCTGACCCTCCACCCCGCCGCCTTCTCCGCCTTCGTCTCCTGGGCCGCCGCCTCCGCCTAGGGGGCGCGTCGGTGGGCCGGGGGTCGCCCGGCCCACCTCATGCGGGCGTCAGGGCAGGTAGACGTTCGGCTGGGGCGGGCGGGTCATGCCCGCGCCGAGGAAGTAACTCGGGTGCGGGGGCTGGTTGTAGGCGGTGTTCTGCCAGGCCAGCGCCACCCGGTACTGGGCGTCGTGCGCCAGGGTGTGCAGCTTGGTCGTCGTCGGGGTGGTCGTCGCGTAGATGCGCAGCGCCGTGTTGCTCGTGTGGCGCCAGATGACCTCCTCCCGCCAGTCGCCGAACAGGTCGCCGGACAGCACCGGCGTGGACTTGGTGCCGTTGCTCGACGCCACGCCGCTGCCGGTCAGCAGGCGGGTCTCGCCGCTGGTGCCGTACTTGTCGACGCGGGTGCCGTCGAGCAGTTCGCGGACGGGGTCGGCGTCCCACCAGGCGAGGAAGTTGGCCGAGGACGGGTTGCGTCCGACGTTGCCGCCGGAGGCGTTGCGGAGTTCGGTCATGTTGGGGCCCGCGCCCCAGAACTCCGCGCCGGGATTGCCGGCGTAGATGTCGGCGGCCACGCCGCGGCCCGGGCCCTCGGTGCCGCTGGTCGGGGTGCGGTGGAGGACCTGGCCGGTGCGGGCGTCGTGCAGGTCGGAGCCGGGCTGGTTGCCCGACTCGTGGATGGTGAAGACCTCCAGGCCCGCGCGGGAGGGCACGAAGTCGCCCACGTGCAGGGCGTCGCCGTGGCCGAAGCCGGTGGCGTACATCAGGCGGCCGTCGTCGTCGATGGTCGCGGAACCGTAGACGATCTCCTGGCGGCCGTCGGCGTCCACGTCGGCGACGGACAGCTGGTGGTTGCCCTGGCCGTGAGCGGCCCCGTTGCCCGAGGCGTTGGAGTCGAACGTCCAGCGGCGGGTGAGCCGGCCGTCCCGGAAGTCCCAGGCCGCGACGACGGCGCGGGTGTAGTAGCCGCGGGCCATGATCAGGGACGGACGCCGGCCGTCGAGGTACGCGGTGCCGGCGAGGAAGCGGTCGGCGCGGTTGCCGTAACTGTCGCCCCACGACGAGACGGTGCCGCGCGGGGGCTCGTAGCCGACGGTGGACATCGCCGCGCCGGTCAGGCCGTTGAACATCGTCAGGAATTCGGGCCCGGTCAGGACGTATCCGCTGGAGTTGCGGTGGTCGGCGCTCGCGTTGCCGATGACCGTGCCCTGGCCGTCGCGGGTGCCGTCGGCCGTCTTCATCGCGACCTCGGCGCGGCCGTCGCCGTCGTAGTCGTACACCTGGAACTGGGTGTAGTGCGCGCCCGCCCGGATGTTGCGGCCCAGGTCGATGCGCCACAGCCGCTGGCCGTTGAGCCGGTAGGCGTCCAGGTAGACGTTGCCGGTGACGCCCGACTGGGAGTTGTCCTTGGCGTTGTCCGGGTCCCACTTGACGATCAGCTCGTACTGGCCGTCCCCGTCCACGTCGCCGGGGCTCGCCTCCACCGGCGTGTAGCCCGAGCCGGGGATCTGGAGGGGCACGTCGAGGTGGTTGCCGCCGGTGAAGCGCAGGGAACCCTCCGACGGGGCCTGCTCGACGCCGTTCACCACCGCGCGGACGGTGTACGCGACGTCCTGGGGAGCGCCGTTGTCGAGGTAGTTGGTGGAGTCCGTGACGGGAGAGGCGTTCACCTTCGTGCCGTTGCGGTAGACGTTGAACGCCGTGTCGTACGTCTCGGTGCCCAGCAGCCGCCAGGACACCAGGTTCGCGGAGCCCGAACGGACCGAGACCAGGCCCCGGTTCAGGTCCTCCATCTGCACGGCGTCACCGGTCGTGGGCGGCGGGTTGTCGGAGCCGCCGACGCGGACGAGCTGCCACTGCTGGTTCGCGCCGTCCTGGTCGGTGTACTGGGACAGCCGGGCGCCGTCCGCCGTGGACCACTCCCAGACCTCCAGCGCCTTGCCGCTGTTGCGGTTGATCAACTGGATGTGGCCGCCGTCGGTGTCGACCACCCTGAACTGCTGGTTCGTGCCGCCGTTGTCGGTGTACTGCTGGACGGTCGCACCGTCCGCGGTGGACTTGGCCTGGATGTCCAGCACCTTGCCGCTGAGCACCGACTTCACGCGGTAGTAGCCGTCGCCGGAGTCGACGAACTGCCACTGCTGGTTGGCCCCGTCGTTCCGCGACCACTGGACGATCGCCGCGCCGTCGGCGGTGGAGCGTTCGAAGACGTCCATCGCCTTGCCGCTGTGGCGGTTCACCAGCACGTACGTCGCGCCGGTGTCGATGACGGCGGCGTGCGCCCGCGAGGCGGGGAGGGCGACGAGCGAGACGGCGGCCAGCAGGACCGCCAGCAGAAGGGCGGCCGGGCCGCGGGCTGTTCTTCCCGGACTTCGGTCGACGTACATGTGCGGCTCCTTGAGGTGGATGGGGGCAGAGACGCTGCGCTCCCGCCCGCAGAGCGGTTGAATCGATTCATTTTCTGGCTGTGGAAAGGGTCGGGTCAGCAAGGGGTGGGAGCGCTCCCATGGAGGCTAGGGCCGAGCGGTGAGCGGCGGCAAGACTCGTGCGGCAACCTCGTGCGGAAAACGGGCCGGGTGGGCGTCAATTCGTTTCAAGACGGGGCGTGTTGCGCGCATACGAGAAGGCGGCGGCCCCGGGGATCGGGGGCCGCCGCCTTCGTCGGAGGGGGCCGGTCTGCTGATCGGCGCCGGTCGGCCGATCGGCTGATCGGTACCGGTGGGGCTGATCAGTACCAGCCGTTGGCCTGCCAGAAGTTCCAGGCCGCGACCGGGCTGCCGTAGCGGGAGTTCATGTAGTCGAGACCCCACTCGATCTGGGTCTCGGCGTTGGTCTTCCAGTCCGAGCCGGCGGAGGCCATCTTCGACGCCGGGAGGGCCTGGACCAGGCCGTACGCGCCCGAGGACGGGTTCGTCGCGTCGACGTCCCAGCCGCTCTCGCGCTCGACGATCTTGCTGAAGGCCTGGTACTGCGCGGAGTTCGGGATCAGCTTCTTCGCGATCGCCTTGGCGTCGGCCGGGGAGGCGGTGGTCGCGGCGTGGGCCGGGGTGGCGCTGACGGCCATACCGGCGGTGGCGGCGGCGACGGCGACACCGGTGAGGAACTTCTTGGGGGACGCGATACGGCGAATGCGGGAGACGGTCACGGCGAACCTTTGCTTCGGGGACAGGGCTGTCGCGGCATGCGTGGGCGCCGAGGCCCGGGGGGCTCGTCGGCGCCGTGCGACGTCATCCAGAGAAGCAGCCGGATCGAGGGTCCGCAATGACCCCTTTTACTAGTTGTGGTCGAATGAGGAGCTTTGGTGTCGTGTGTGACCTGGCTCTCAACGTGCAGGTCAGCGCGGTGGGCGACGTGAGCATGCCAGGGATATCGGCTCCTATGCCGCTTCGTATGTGACGTGCGTCCTGTGGGGCGCCTCACCGGCTGCTTACGGTTTTCCGGCCCGGAATGTGACCTGGGCCTCGAAGGCTGCCCGGCGCGTGGCCCGCCGGAGGGCCCGCAGGACCGCCGGACCGAGCAGCAGGGTCAGCACGACCGTGACGACCGCGCGGCCCAGGTCCCAGCCCAGCGACGTCGCCAGGCAGTAGGCGAGGAAGCGGGCCAGGTTCGCGGGGACCTCCGCCTCCGGGTCGAAGGCGATGGACGAGGCCAGCGCGCCCATGAACGGCCAGCCCGCCAGGTTCATGATCGTTCCGTAGGCGAACGCCGCGAGGCAGCCGTACGCCGACAGCAGCAGCAGCTCCGCGCGGCCCCGGAGGCGGTCCGCGCCCGGCAGCAGGCCCGCGCCCATCGTGAACCAGCCCATGGCCAGCATCTGGAACGGCATCCACGGCCCCACCCCGCCCGTAAGCAGGGCGGACGCGAACATCGTCACCGCGCCGAGCACGAAGCCGAAGCCGGGGCCGAGGACCCGGCCGCTGAGGACCATCAGGAAGAACATCGGCTCGATGCCCGCCGTCCCCGCGCCGATGGGGCGCAGCGCGGCCCCCGTCGCGGCCAGCACGCCGAGCATCGCCACCGCCTTCGGGCCGAGGCCCGACTCCGAGATCGTCGCCGCGACGACGGCCACGAGCAGCACGAGCAGGCCCGCGAAGAGCCAGGGCGCGTCCTGGGCGTGAGCGGTGATCTCGGCGGTGGGCGGGGCGAGGAAGGGCCAGAAGAAGGCCGCCGCGCCGACCGCGCTGACCAGGGTCAGGGCCAGGAGGGATCGGGGGCCCAGCCGGACGGCGCGCGCCTGGCGGTCGGGGGGCCGCGCGGCGGCGCCCTGCGCCCGGCTGTCCGAGGACCTCGTGAGAGGGTCCCGCGCCCGGCTGTCCGAGGACCCCACGAGAGGGTCCCGCGCCGGTCGGTCCGGGCGCCTCATGACAGCGCCTTTCGGACCTCGGCCACCGTCAGCCAGCGCTGCGGGGCGAGGATCTTGGTCACCTGCGGGGCGAAGGAGGGGGACGACACCACCACCTCCGCCGTGGGGCCGTCCGCGATCACCTCGCCCTCGGCGATCAGCACCACCCGGTGGGCCAGCTCGGCGGCCAGTTCCACGTCGTGCGTGGCGAGCACGATCGCGTGGCCCTCGGCGGCCAGCCCGCGCAGGAGCGACACCAGGCGGGCCTTCGCCGCGTAGTCGAGCCCTCGGGTCGGTTCGTCCAGGAGGAGAAGGGGCGGGCGGGCCGTGAGGACCACGGCCAGGGCGAGCGTCAGGCGCTGGCCCTCGGACAGGTCGCGCGGATGGGTGTCGTCCGCGATGCCGGGCAGGAGGTCCGAGACCAGGGCCCGGCAGGTGCCGGGGGCGGCGCCCGCGTCCGTGTCGGCCGCCGCGCACTCGGCGGCGACCGTGTCCGCGTACAGCAGGTCGCGGGGTTCCTGGGGGACCAGGCCGACCCGGCGTACGAGGTCGCGGGGGGCCGTACGGTGCGGGACCGCGCCGCCGACGCGGACCGTGCCGGACGACGGCTCCACCAGGCCGACCAGCGCCGACAGCAGCGTGGACTTGCCCGCGCCGTTGCGGCCCATCAGGGCGATCGTCTCGCCGGGGGAGACGGTCAGGTCGACTCCGCGCAGCGCCGTGACGCGGCCCCGGCGGACGGCGAGGGAGCGGACCTCGGCGACATGGGGAGTGGGGGCGCCGGTGGCGGGCGGCCCGGCGCGCAGCCAACGGCGGCGGCCGGGGGAGGGACGGGGCGGGGCGGCCGTACGGACGGGCGAAGGGGCGTCCGGCGGGGTGCTGTCGTCCGGGTGGGTGTGGAGGTCGTCTGCCTTGCGGCGGGTGTGCGGCGGGGTGTTGTCGTCCGGGTGGGTGTGGAGGTCGTGCGTGCTGCGGCGGGTGTGCGGCGCGGCGCTGTCGTCCGGGTGGGTGTGGAGGTCGTGCGTGCTGCGGCGGGTGTCCGGCGCGGTGCTGCCCTCCAGGCGGGTGCGCAGGTCTCCCGCCCTGCGGCGGGCGTCGCGGACCGTCAGCGGCAGCGGGGACCAGCCCGCCAGCCGGCCCAGCTCCACCACCGGCGGACACACCGGCGACACCGCCATCACCTCCGCCGGCGCGCCGATGCGCGGGACCGCGCCGGGAGAGGGGAGCAGCACGACGCGGTCGGCGTACTGGACGACCCGCTCCAGGCGGTGCTCCGCCATCAGGACCGTCGTGCCCAGGTCGTGGACCAGGCGCTGGAGGACGGCGAGGACCTCCTCGGCGGCGGCCGGGTCGAGGGCGGACGTCGGCTCGTCCAGCACGAGCACGCCCGGGTGCGGGGTGAGCACCGAGCCGATCGCCACGCGCTGCTGCTGGCCCCCGGACAGGGTGGCGATCGGGCGGTCGCGCAGGGCGGCCAGGCCCAGCAGGTCCAGCGTCTCCTCGACGCGGCGGCGCATGACGTCCGGGGGCAGGCCCAACGATTCCATGCCGTACGCGAGTTCGTCCTCGACGGTGTCGGTGACGAAGTGGGACAGCGGGTCCTGGCCCACCGTGCCGACGACGTCGGCCAGTTCGCGCGGCTTGTGGGTGCGGGTGTCCCGGCCCGCCACCGTGACCCGGCCGCGCAGGGTGCCCCCGGTGAAGTGCGGGACCAGTCCGCTCACCGCCCCCAGCAGGGTCGACTTGCCCACGCCCGACGGCCCGACGAGCAGGACCAGTTCGCCCTCGGGCACCTCGAAGTCGACGCCGGCGACGGTCGGTTCGGCGGCGCCGTCGTAGGTGACGGAGACGTCCTCGAAGCGGATCACGACGGTTCCTTGGGGGAGGGGGAGTCGGGGGCGGGGGCGGCGAACGCCGGGACCAGGCCCAGCAGGACGGCCGCCGCGGGCCACAGGGGGAGCACCGGGGCGGTCAGCGGGATCACGCCAGGGCTGAGGGCCGCCGGGTCGGTGGAGGCCGCCAGGAACAGCAGGGCGGCGACCGCGACGCCCGAGGCGGCGACCGCGCACGAGCGCGGGTTCCAGGTGTCGGGGCGGTAGCGGGTGCGCGGCGACCGGCGTCCGCCCAGCTTCAGCCCGGCCAGCGCGGCGGCGACCCCGCCGAGCAGCACCGGGACGCCGTAGCTGCCGCCCTCCGCCGTGAGCAGGCCGTACGTCCCCGCGCACACGCCGAGCAGACCGGCGAGGGTGAGCGCGGCCGTCGTCCGCCGCACCGCCACGGGGACCTGGGCGGTACGGCCGTAGCCGCGGGCGTCCATCGCGGCGGCCAGGGCGACGGAACGCTCCAGCGCACCCTCCAGCACCGGCAGCCCGACCTGGAGCAGACCCCGCATCCCCTTGTCGGGCCGCCCCCGCAACCGGCGTGCCGCGCGCAGGCGCTGGGCGTCCGCGATCAGGTGCGGGGCGAAGGTGAGCGCCACCACCACCGCGACGCCGGTCTCGTACAGCGCGCCCGGCAGCGACTTCAGCAGCCGGGACGGACTTGCCAGGGCGTTCGCCGCGCCGACGCAGATCAGCAGCGTGGCCAGGCGCAGGCCGTCGTACAGGGCGAAGACGAGCGTCTCGGCGGTGAGCCTGCCGCCCAGGCGGATGCCCTGCGCCCAGTCGGGCAGCGGCACTTCGGGGAGGGTGACCAGGACGTGCGTGCCGGGCAGGGGGGAGCCGAGGGCCACCGCGAAGACGAGCCGGACCAGCAGCACGGCGAGAGCCAGCTTGAGGAAGGCGCCGTAGGAACGGGACCAGGGGGTGTGCGGGCGGCGGGCGGCCACGACGTACGCGGAGACCGCGACGAGCAGACCGAGGAGCAGGGGGTTGGTCGTGCGGGTGGCGGCGGTGCCCAGGGCCAGCGCCCACAGCCACCAGGCGCCGGGGTGGACGCCGTTGCCGGACCGGTTGCCAGCCGCCGCCCGCACGTCACGCATCCCGGCGCCGCCGGGCCTGCCATACGGCCGCCGCGGCCAGCGCGACGACCGCGGCGCCGCCCGCGATCAGGCCCACGGACGGGCCCTCTCCCTCGTCGGAGTCCTGCTCCGCCGTGGAGCGGGCCGGCTGCTTCTCCTGCGTGCCGACCTGCTCCCCGCAGCCCTTGCGCGGGTAGCCGGCGATCGCGCACAGCAGGGCGTCGGCGTCGTAGCGCAGGGGCTTGGCGACGGCCGCGAGCGCCTCGGCCGTCGTCGCGTCCGGGCCGACCCGGGCGCAGGCCGTGCGTGCGGGCGGCGGGGTCTCGCCCGCGGGGGCGTCGGCCGCCGTGCCGAAGTCGAGGACCAGCGCGACGCGCTTGCGGCCGTCCTTCGCGGGCGTGCCGGCACAGATCTCGTCGAAGCGGGCCGTGCCGCGCGGCTTGGCGGAGTCCTGGGAGTCCGCGCTCACCGAGAAGCGGAAACCCTGCACGTCGCCGTCGGACGGGCGGGCCGTGGCGGGGCCCTCGGTGGCGTACGTCCAGCGGTCGCCGTCGCGCTCCCAGAAGGACCAGTAGCGGTAGCCGGCGGCGCTCGCCCCGCCGGCGCCGCCCAGGGTGAGGAGCAGCGCGGCCAGGGCGAGGGCGTGGCACCGGCGTATCACGGCCGCTGCCTCTTGTTGCGGCCGCTGAGCAGGAAGCCGATGCCGATGCCGGCGACCAGGCCGACGCCGATGATCCACCAGACGTCGGAGCCGCCGTCCTCGTCCTTCGTCTCCTTGTCTTCCTTCTCCTCGGCGGCCTCGGTCCGTGCCTGCTGCGGGGCGGGGCCGGTGGCGCCGAGCCGCTGCACCAGGTCCGTGCCGCCGAACGCGCGCGGGTCCGCGCCCGCCGCGCGGGCGGCGAGGATCAGCTGGGCGTAGGCGGCGGGGCCGCTCTGCTTCGCCCAGGCGGCGGAGTTCTTCTCCAGCCAGGCCAGCGGCCCGGCCGCCCGCTCGGCGCCGCCCTGCGCGGCGAGCGCCACGACCGCGTCGGCGGTGTTGCCGTAGTCCGGCTGGTCCTCGGCGCCGGGGAGGGCGGAGGTCAGGTGGCCGTCCTTCGCCGTCGCCGTCGCCAGGT
This sequence comes from Streptomyces sp. NPDC046379, assembly GCF_055587785.1. NCBI lineage: Bacteria > Bacillati > Actinomycetota > Actinomycetes > Kitasatosporales > Streptomycetaceae > Streptomyces > Streptomyces sp. NPDC046379. Next base: position 226,147 of record NZ_JBVJFP010000001.1, on the reverse strand, counting down.
ACGCGGCGCCGTTGGCGGCGGCCTGCTCCGGGGTCGTGGCCTTGGCGCAGGCGGGCTTTCCGGCGGGCTTGCCGGGCTTCGCGGCCCCGGCGGTCAGGCCCTTGCCGAGGGCGCCGAGCACGCCGGCCGCCGTCGCGTCCGCGTTGGCCGCCAACTTGCCCTTCTTGTCGGGCTGGTAGGCGAAGGCGCCGCCGTCCTCGCCGCCGCAGGGCAGGGCGAGGGCGAGCAGGGCGTCGTAGGGGGACCTGCCCTTCCTGACGACCTCGGCGGGCTTCTCGCCGGCCGCGGCGAGGGCGCCGACGACGACGGAGGTGGAGTTGGCGTCGCTGGGGCCGCCGGGGGTGTAGCCCCAGCCGCCGTCGGCGTTCTGCGCGGACTTCAGCCAGGCCACGGCCTTGCCGGTAGCGGCGTCGTGGCCGCCGAGCGCGGCGAGCGCCTGGACGGCGGCGGCCGTGCTGTTGGTGTCCACCATCGTCTTGGCGTCGCACGCCTTGGCGGGCTCGGCGCGGAACGCCGCGAAGGCGCCGTTCGCGCACTGCTGCCCGGTCAGCCAGTCCACGGCCTCCGCGGCCGGCCGCACGCCCACCGCGTCCTGCGCGAGCAGGGCGAGGGACTGACGCCAGACGCCGTCGTAGGTGGGGTCGGCGTCGCCGTACAGCCCGGACGGGACGGTCACGGACGGCGAGGCGGACGGGCTCGGGTCGGCGGCGTGGGCGACGCCGGTCCCGGCGGCGCCGATCACGGCGGTGGCGGCGAGAGCCGCGGCGCTGCGGCGGACGTTCATGATCGGCGGGTGCCTCTCCCTGCGGGGAGCGCGGGCAGCACGGGGCACCCCCGGCGGCTCGGCTCCGTATACCTCGACGGTGCCGCGCACCGGCGGCGCCGGTGCACGTGAGCCGGTCACGGTCCCGTACGCGGCAGTCCGGCTCACCGGCCCGGCGGGCGCGGTTCACGGTTGCGGGTCAGCGCCGGATTCGCACCGGCTTCCCCCCGTACGGGTGTGATGACTTCGCCGCCACTTTACCGGCCCGTAGGCAGACGGCCGGTGGGCGCAGTCCCCCGGCCCCGTCGCCCGGCCCCGTCGAGCCCCTCGTCGCAGCCGCGGCGACCCCCGCCGCCTCAGCCCCGCCCCTGCCGTCCCGACGCCCCGACCGGCACCTCGATCAGCCGGCACGCCGTCTCGATGTCCGCGCCCACCTGGGCGATGGACGCCCGCCCCGACAGCCAGGTGACCAGCGCCGAGTGCCAGGTGTGCTCGATGACGCGGACGGCGGCCAGCTGGGCGGGCGTCGGCTCGCCCGGCAGGGCCATCGCGTCCAGGATGATCGCCGTCGTACGGCGGGACACCTCGTCCACCTCGGGGCTCACGCTGCGGTCCGCGAACGTCAGCGCGCGGACCATCGCGTCGGCCAGATGCGGCTCGCGCTGCAGCGCCCGGAAGGCCCGCATCAGGGTCTCCGCGACCCGTTCGGCCGCCGTCTCGCCGGTCGGCGGCTGCTTGCGCAGCGTGCCGTGCAGCCGCTCCAGTTGGTCCTGCATCACCGCGACCAGCAGATGGATCTTCGACGGGAAGTAGCGGTAGAGCGTGCCCAGGGCGACCTGCGAGGACTCGGCGACCTCCCGCATCTGCACCGCGTCGAAGCCGCCCCGCCCGGCCAGCTGGGCGCTCGCCCGCAGGATGCGGCGCCGGCGCGCCTCCTGCCGTTCGGTCAGGGGCGCGGCCTCCGCCGCGTCCCCCCGGTCTGCCTTCCCCACCCTGCGCACCCCCGGTTGTCGTGGCGTGAATCACCTGATCCACTTCTGACAGTGGCCTTACCTGCCGGTAGATTCGGAGCCTCTCGAACGATCAAGTCTGAAACTTGTTCTAGATTATCGTCCCGGCGTAGTCTCGCGGGACAGTGCAGGCAGAAGGGGACCCAGAGTGACCGCTGAGGCCAGTCGGACGGGCACCAGCCAGGACCCGGCCGCCGATGGCGAGCGACCGCTCCGCATCGCGCTCCTGACCTACAAGGGGAACCCGTTCTGCGGCGGCCAGGGCGTCTACGTCCGGCACCTCTCCCGCGAACTCGCCCGCCTCGGCCACCGCGTCGAGGTCATCGGCGCCCAGCCCTACCCCGTCCTCGACGAGGGCTACGACGGCCTGAGCCTCACCGAGCTGCCCAGCCTCGACCTCTACCGCCAGCCCGACCCCTTCCGCACCCCGAAGCGCGACGAGTACCGCGACTGGATCGACGCCCTCGAGGTCGCCACCATGTGGACCGGCGGCTTCCCCGAGCCGCTCACCTTCTCCCTGCGGGCCGGCCGCCATCTGCGCGCCCGGCGCGGCGACTTCGACGTCGTGCACGACAACCAGACCCTCGGCTACGGCCTGTTGGGCGACCTCGGCGCACCCCTGGTCACCACCGTCCACCACCCCATCACCGTCGACCGGCAGCTGGAGCTGGACGCGGCGCGCGGTGCGGCCCGCCGCTGGTCCGTGCGCCGCTGGTACGCCTTCACCCGGATGCAGAAGCGCGTCGCCCGCAGGCTGCCGTCCGTCCTCACCGTCTCCGGCACCTCCCGCCAGGAGATCGTCGAGCACCTCGGCATCCGCCGCGACCGCGTCCACGTCGTGCACATCGGCGCCGACACCGACCTGTTCTCGCCCGACCCGTCCGTGCCCCGCGTCCCCGGCCGCATCGTCACCACCTCCAGCGCCGACGTGCCGCTCAAGGGCCTGGTCTTCCTCGTGGAGGCGCTGGCCAAGGTGCGCACCGAACAGCCCGGCGCGCACCTCGTCGTGGTCGGCAAGCGCCCCGAGGACGGGCCGGTCGCCCGCGCGATCCGGCGCTACGGCCTCGACGGGGCCGTCGACTTCGTCAAGGGCATCTCCGACGCCGAACTGGTCGACCTGGTCCGCTCCGCCGAGGTGGCGTGCGTGCCGTCGCTGTACGAGGGCTTCTCGCTGCCGGCCGCCGAGGCCATGGCCACCGGCACGCCGCTGCTCGCCACGACCGGCGGGGCCATCCCCGAGGTCGCCGGGCCCGACGGGGAGACCTGTCTCGCCGTGCCGCCGGGCGACGCCGGGGCGCTGGCCGCCGGGCTCGATCGGCTGCTCGGCGACGCCGGGCTGCGGGAGCGGCTCGGGGCCGCCGGACGCGAGCGGGTGCTGCGCCGGTTCACCTGGGCGCGCGCCGCCGAGGGCACCGTCGCCCACTACCGCGAGGCCGTCGCCCGCTCCGCCGCCGAGGGCGGGGGCGCGGCGGCGGCGACGCCCCCGACCGTACAAGTGACCGCCGACTCCCACCGTGAAAGCAGGGCCTCGTGCTGACCGTCGACTTCTCCCGGTTCCCGCTCGCCCCGGGCGACCGCGTCCTGGACCTCGGCTGCGGGGCCGGACGGCACGCGTTCGAGTGCTACCGGCGCGGCGCGCAGGTGGTGGCGCTGGACCGCAACGGTGAGGAGATCCGCGAGGTCGCCAAGTGGTTCGCCGCGATGAAGGAGGCCGGCGAGGCCCCCGAGGGCGCCACCGCCACCGCCATGGAGGGCGACGCCCTCGCGCTGCCCTTCCCCGACGAGTCCTTCGACGTCGTCATCATCTCCGAGGTGATGGAGCACATCCCCGACGACAAGGGCGTCCTCGCCGAGATGGCGCGGGTGCTCAGGCCGGGCGGCCGGATAGCGATCACCGTGCCGCGCTACGGCCCCGAGAAGGTCTGCTGGGCCCTGTCCGACGCCTACCACGAGGTCGAGGGCGGCCACATCCGCATCTACAAGGCCGACGAACTCCTCGCCCGCATCCGCGAGGCCGGGCTGAAGCCGTACGGCACCCATCACGCGCACGCGCTGCACTCGCCGTACTGGTGGCTCAAGTGCGCCTTCGGCGTCGACAACGACAAGGCGCTGCCCGTGCGGGCGTACCACAAACTGCTGGTCTGGGACATCATGAAGAAGCCGCTGGCCACCCGGGTCGCCGAGCAGGCGCTCAACCCGCTGATCGGCAAGAGCTTCGTCGCCTACGCGACCAAGCCGCACCTGCCCCGGGTGGACGCCAAGTGACGACCTCCCGGACGGAACACCTGGTCCTGCCCGGGGTCCTCACCGCCGAACAGGCCGCCGCGACCGTCGCCGGGATCCTCGCCGTCCAGCGCGACGACGGCGCGCTGCCCTGGTTCCGCGGCCACCACCTCGACCCGTGGGACCACACCGAGGCCGCGATGGCACTGGACGCGGCCGGCGAACACGAGGCCGCCGGACGGGCCTACGAGTGGCTGGCCCGGCACCAGAACGACGACGGCTCCTGGTACGCCGCCTACGCCGACGGCGACTTCGCCGACGTCACGGACCGGGGCCGGGAGACCAACTTCGTCGCCTACGTCGCCGTCGGAGTGTGGCACCACTACCTCTCCACCGGCGACGACACCTTCCTCGACCGCATGTGGCCCGTGGTCTACGCCGCCGTCGAGTTCGTGCTGCGGCTCCAGCAGCCCGGCGGACAGATCGGCTGGCGGCGCGACGACGACGGCACGGCCGCCGCGGACGCGCTGCTCACCGGCTCCTCCTCCGTCCACCACGCGCTGCGCTGCGCCCTCGCCATCGCGGAGCAGCGCGAGGAACCGCAGCCCGACTGGGAGTTGGCGGCCGGCGCGCTGCGGCACGCCATCCGCAGCCACCCCGAGCGGTTCCTGGACAAGGACCGCTACTCCATGGACTGGTACTACCCCGTGCTGGGCGGCGCGCTGACCGGCGCGGAGGCGAAGTCCCGCATCGAGGAGAGCTGGGACCGCTTCGTCGTGCCCGGCCTCGGCGTGCGCTGCGTCCACCCGAACCCGTGGGTCACCGGCGGCGAGTCCGCCGAACTCGCCCTGGCCCTGTGGGCGATGGGGGAGTCCGACCGGGCCCTGGAGATCCTCCAGTCCATCCAGCACCTGCGCGACGACGGCTCCGGCCTGTACTGGACGGGCTACGTCTTCGAGGACGACGCCATCTGGCCCCGCGAACTGACCACCTGGACCGCCGGCTCCCTGCTCCTCGCGGTCGCGGCCCTGGGCGGCCACGAGGCGACGTGCGCGGTGTTCGGCGGGGAACGGCTGCCGCGGGGGCTGGAGACGGACTGCTGCGGGGCGGGCTGAGGACACGGGGGCCGGCCGGGCCCGAGGATGCCCGGGGCGGGCCGGGATGCCCCGGCCCGGGCCGGGTCCGAGGGCGCCGGGGGACGCTTTTCGGCCCCCTGCGCAGAGGTCCGTCGGCGGTGGTGACGCCCGGGTCCGTCCACCACCGCCCGCACCGTCAGTGGCGGTGCATGCGTCCCGCCACCGCATGGCCCACGAACAGGTAGACCACCGCCGCCAGGCCGTAGCCGGCGACCACGCGGGCCCAGGCCTCGTCGAAGGTGAACAGGTCGTGCGACCAGCCCGCCAGCCAGCGTGCCGCGTCGTGGACGAACTGGACGAAGTCGTTGGCCGGATTGGCGTCCAGCAGGTACATCAGGATCCACAGGACCAGGATCAGGGCCATGACGTCGGCCACGATCGCGATGACGCGACCCGCCTGGTTGGCGCCGCTGTGATATCGAGGGGACATGCCCTCCGTGTTGCCGCCAAATGCTGGCTGAAACGGGGCAGTTGACGATCACCGTTGATCGCCCTTCACCTCCCGTTGGCGCGGAGTCGACCCCTCCGGGGGATGATGTTCGCCGGGGTCCTTGATGATCCTGGCCCCCTGAGCGGCAGGAGGGCCGTTGTCCGAGGACCGAACCCCCGACAGAACTCCCCCGGTCGGCACGCCCCCGACCGGCGAACCGCGGCTCACCACCCGCCGCACCGCACGCCGGCGCCTGCCCCGGCACGTGCTCCTCGCCCTGCCGCTCGCCGTCGCCGGACTGCTCTCCCTGCTCGTGTCGGGCAACGTTCTGCGCCCCTTCGAACGCGTCACCGTGATCGAGGCGCGCATGGCGTCGAAGTCGGACTACTTCAAGGACCCGGAGGTGGAGCGGCTGCTGCTGGAGCACGGCATACGCGTCGACATCCACCGCCTCGGCTCCCGCGGCGTCGCCACCCAGTCCCTCACGGGCATGGACGTCGTCTTCCCCTCCGGACAGCCCGCGGCCCGGCTGATCCTCAACCGGCAGAACCGGTCCGTGCGTTCGGTACGCCCCTTCGTCTCGCCGCTCGTCCTCGGCACCTTCCGCGACTACGCCAAGACCCTCGTCACGGCCGGCGTCGCGACGCCCCAGCCCACGGCCGACGGCTCCCCCACGCTCTACTACAACCTGGACATGACCAGGTTCCAGAAGCTGCTCGACGGCGTGGACGACCCCGACGACCCCAAGGACGGCCGGGGCCCGGAGGCGGACACCTGGAACGGCATCGGCTTCGACGACATGACCGGGGGCGAGCGCAGCAACACCGGCCGCGTCCTCGTCCGCACCTCCAGCGTCTGCGAGTCCAACGCCGCCGGCACCTACCTGAGCCTCCTCTCCTTCGTCGCCAACGGCAACCGCACCCCGGGCACCGGCGACCGCGCCGCCGTGCGCAGGCTCGCCGCCGAGATCAAACCCCTCATCAACCTCCAGGGCATGTGGGCCGACGAACAGGCCGACAGCTACTTCTCCGACCTCGGCGAGTCCATCTCCCCCGTCTCCCTCATCTACGAGCACCAGTACCTCGCCCACCAGACCGCCCACCACGACAAGCACGACCGGCAGGACACCGACCGCGTCCTGCTCTACCCGACGCCCTACGCCCTCACCGAACCCCAGCTGATCGCCCTCAGCGGCGAGGGCGACCGCCTCGTGCGCGTGATGCAGGAGGACGACCGGCTGCGCCGCCGCGCCATAGAACTCGGCTTCCGCGTCCGCTTCTCCGGCGAGGACGGCACCAGCGAACAGCTCAACGCCCACCTGGAGCGGCACGGCATCCAGGTCCCCACCCCCAACCGCGACCAGACCAAGGTCTACGAACCCGCCCTGGAGGTCCTGGAGGAGATCATCGACCACGTCGGCAACTGCCCGCCCCCCGTCAAGGACGCCCCATGAGCCGCCTCACCCGCGCCCTCACGGCCGCCCTCGCGCTCACCCTCCTCGGCGCCGCCCTCACCTCCTGCACCGACGACCCCGACCACGTCACCCTGCGCGTCCTCGCCAGCCCCGAACTCGCCGACCTGCAACCACTGCTGGACGACCTGGAGGACGACACCGGCGTCGAACTGCACCTGGACTACGCGGCCAACGCCGACCTCGACGGCCAGTACCCGGCACCGCCCGGCACACAGCCGTACGACCTGGCCTGGCTCGCCTCCGACCGGTCCTTCCTCCTGCGGGTGCAGGACTCGGGCGGACGGCTTACCCGGCCCGAGAGCACCGCGATCATGCGCTCACCGGTCGTCGTCGGACTGCGCCCCGCCCTCGCCCGCACCCTGCGCGCCGACGCCCCCGGCGGGCGAATCTCCTGGGCCGACGTCGCCGACGCCGCCGCCGAAGGCGCCGTACGGTTCGGGATGGCCGACCCGCGCACCAGCGACACCGGCCGCGCCGCCCTCGTCGGCGTCGCCACCGCCGCCGCCGGCACCGGCACCGCCCTGCGCGAGAAGGACGTCTCCTGCGACCGGCTGCGCGGCTTCCGCTCCGGCCAGACCCTCACCGCGCCCAGCTCCCGCGACCTCCTCGACCGCTACGCCCGCGACCCCGCCCGCGCCGACGCGCTCATCGCCCACGAGTCCGAACTGCTCTCCCTCAACCGCTCCGGCGACCTCGCCGAACCGCTGGAGATCATCCACCCCGACGACGGCATGGTCCTCTCCGACTTCCCGCTCCTCCTCCTCGACCCCGACCGGCGGGACGCCTACCGCAGGGCGACGGACTGGCTGCTCGGCGACGAGGCACAGCGCGACATGATGCGCGCCACCTTCCGCCGCCCCGTCCACCAGGACGTCGCCCCCGCCCCCGAACTGCGCACCGCCGTCGGCAACGCCCTCTCCTTCCCCGACCGGCTCTCCATCGTCGAACGCCTCGTCGCCGACTACGGCGACCCCGCCACCCGCGCCGCTGACCAGGTCGTCTTCGTCCTCGACTTCTCCACCTCCATGCGCGGCGCCCGCATGGACCAACTGCGCGCCGCCTTCGCCGGGCTCAGCGGCGCCGACGACACCTCCACCGGCAAGTTCGCCCGCTTCTACCGCGGGGAACGCCTCACCGTCGTACGGTTCGGCGGGCGGGTCCTGGAGGAACGCACGGTGACCGTCCACGGCGACGCCGACCTGCGGGAACTCAACAGGACGGTCTCCGGGGGCGGTTACGACGACGCCACCGCCGTGTGGACCGCCCTCGACCACGGCTACCGCGTCGCCGCCGACGCCGTCCGCGACGACCCCGGACGACCGGTGTCGATCGTGCTGATGACCGACGGAGAGAACAACGCGGGCCTGTCGTACGAGGAGTTCCTGCGCCGGCACGAGACCCTCGGCTCCGAGGCCGACGAAGTCCCCGCCTTCCCCGTCCAGTTCGGAGAGGCCGACGCCACCGCCCTCGACCGGGTCGCCGACGCGACCGGAGGCCGCGTGGTGGACGCGGGCCGCTCCTCCCTCACCGACGCGTTCAAGGAGATCCGTGGGTGTCATTGACAGTCAGTGGTGGGGCCTGTGGTGGCCGTGGCTGCTCGTCTGGGCCCTGACGGCCGTCTGCTGCGCCGTCCTGCTCCGGTACGCCCTGCTGCGCCTGGGCTGGCTGCGCAGGCCCCGGAGGCGGAGCGGGCGCACGGTCCTCGGCATGTGCTTCTACCTGCACAAACAGCGGGTCATGGACATCTACGAGGCCGGCCGCTTCTCCGAGGCCCTCGCCGAGGAGGTCGCCGACCGGATGAACGTCACGACCAACCTGGGCTTCGTCGGCAAGCTGTTCTCCTGGACCGGCAAGGCCGACCGGGGCGTCACCAAGGAACGCGTCACGACGTACCTGCGGGAGAGCACCCCCATGAACGTCATCGGCGTCCTCATGGACACCATGCGCAAGGAGGACATGGTCGTCGACGCCGACCTCATCACCGGCCGCCTCGTCCTCAACCGCGCCCTCTCCGACGACCCCCCGGCCGGCTCCGAGGACGGCCGGATCCCGCTGAGCGCCGTCACCACGGAGTGGGTCTCCGTCACCGGCCGCTTCACCGCGAGCCGCACCGAGAACGGCGACGTCCTGCTGCGCGCCCGCTACGGCACCGGCGAACCCGCCGCCCACGTCGTGGTCATCTGCCACGAGGCCGAGGGGCGCGGCGAGTTCCGCAACCCGGACTACTACCAGGGCGAATTCCAGGCCCGCTGCCTCGGCATGGTGCGCACCTGGATCCCGGAGCGCCGGGAGCTGACGCTGGACCCGCTGGCCATCTTCCGCTGAGCGACGCGGAGCAGCGCAGCGGAGAGTGCGACGGCCTCCCACCCCGGGCGGGGTGGGAGGCCGTCGCGCGTCGGCGTAGGGCGTCAGCCGCGCTGGATGCCGCTCGTGTCCTGCAGCACGCCCCGGCGGCCGTCCTGCGTCTGCGCGACCAGCGCCGCGCCGCGCTGCTCGACGGCCAGGTACCAGGTGCCCGGCGCCAGTTCGGCGATCGGGGTCGGCGAGCCGTCCTCCGCGAACAGCGGACGCGGCACCGGCACCGCGAACCAGAACGGGGAGAAGTCCCCGGCCGGCTGCTGCGGCTGCGCGGCCGGGCCGGGCTGGGGCTGCTGCTGGCCGTAGGGCTGAGCGGCGGCGGGACCGCCCGGCTGCGGCTGGCCGCCGAAGGACGACGGCTGCTGCTGGGCGCCCGGGTAGCCGTAACCGCCCTGCGGCTGACCGCCGTAGGGCGGCTGCGGAGCGGCGGGACGCGGGGCCGGGACGAGGGGGGCCTTGAGGGCGGGGACCAGGGGGGAGGCCAGGGCGGCAGCGGCCATCACCAGCGTGGCCACGAGCGCCAGGATCAGGCCGACGCCGGCACCGATGTCGCTGTCGCTCGCGCCCTCGAAGTTGTCGGCGCCACCCATCACGTCGAAGACGTTGCCCAGCGCGCTCCACGCGGCGAAGACGGTGAAGGCGACCCCGAACGGGCCCAGGTCGAGGCCCGCGACCTTCGGCGGCTGCGGCAGCCCCCGGGCGACGACGACGAGCGCGGCGCCGATGATCCCGGCCAGGACGACACCGAGCAGGACCGGCCCGCTGCTCCACAGGTTCGGGATGTCGAGGCTGTCGGGGGCGTCGTCGAGCGAGTACAGGTCGAGGAACGACGCGATGAACAGCAACACCGCTGCTCCGATCACCACGCCGTCGCCTCGAGTGAGGGAGCGGATATTCACTTCAGGTCCTTCGTAGGTCGTCTCGTCGTCGGCAGAGGCGTCGCTGTCACCGTGTCGCCGTCAGGCCGGGTGGGAAGCGCGGGGGTGGCCCCTCATCGTCGGGACGACACTATCGTCCGTCCGATCACGCTGTCCGCCGGGACCGAGGCGTCGATCACCGTCCGCGCAGAAAACCCACGATTCCCTCGGAGATCCCCTGCGCCGCCTTCTGCCGCCAGGCGCTGCTGGTCAGCAGTGCCGCGTCCTTGCTATCGCGCATGTTGCCGCACTCGACGAACACCTTCGGAACCGTTGACAGATTGAGACCGCCCAGGTCCTCACGTGTGACGAGACCGGTACCGCCGCCCACATAGTTGGAGGGCGCACTGCCCGTCACCCGCACCAGCTCGCCGGCGATCCGCTCGCCCAACTCCCGGGAGGGCGCGACGATCCGCCGGGTGTCGGCCGCGCCCGCGTCGACCGCGCCCGGCAGGATCACGTGGAACCCCCGGTTGCCCGCCCCGGATCCGTCCGCGTGGATCGACACCACGGCGTCCGCGCGCGCCTCGTTCCCGATCCGCGCCCGCTCGTCGATGCACGGTCCGTACGGCCGGTCGTCGTCCTGCGTCAGCCTCACCGTGGCGCCCTGCTCCCGCAGCAGCTCCCGCATCCGCCGCGCCACGTCCAGCGTGAACTCGGCCTCCCGGTAACCCGAGTCGGTGGCCGTGCCGGTGGTGTCGCACTCCTTGCGCGCCGTCCCGATGTCCACCGGGCGGTTGATCTCGGTGGTGTGGGTGAAGTTGCCGGGATTGTGGCCGGGGTCGAGGACGATCACCTTGCCCGCGAGGGGGCCGGAGGCGGCCGGGGCCGGAGAGCCGGTCGGCTCCTTCCCCTCGGGGGAGGGCAGGGACGTCGCGCCGGTCGAGCCCGCCGGGGCCGTGGAGGCGGCCGGGGCGGTCGCGGCACGGGAGCCGCTGCCCTCGCCCGGCCCGCCCACGGTCTCGTACGCCAGCCAACCCAGCAGCGCCCCCGGCGCCAGCGCGGCGAGCGCCACGATCAGCACCGTGCGGCGGCGCCGGCGCGGGGGGACGTCGAATTCCGGACCGGTGTAGGACACGTCCGCGAGCCTAACCGTGCCCTGCGAGCGCCCGTGCTCAGATCCCCTGCCCGGTACGCCGCAGCACGCGCAGCGAACCGGTGGCCGACACCTCGGTGAACGCGCCCGAGGCCAGCGCGCGCAGGTGGACGCGGTACGGGGCCTGCCCCGTGAACTCGTCCACCGGGTCCGGGAAGACGTCGTGGATCACCAGCAGACCGCCCTCGGCGACATGCGGCGCCCAGCCCTCGTAGTCGGCGTTCGCGTGCTCGTCGGTGTGACCGCCGTCTACGAAGACCAGGCCCAGCGGCGCGTTCCAGAGCCGCGCGATCTGCGGGGAACGGCCGACCAGCGCGACGACGTGCTCCTCCAGGCCCGCGCGGTGCAGCGTGCGGCGGAACGTGGGCAGCGTGTCCATCAGGCCGATCTCCGGGTCCACCGTCTCCGGGTCGTGGTAGTCCCAGCCGGGCTGCTGCTCCTCGCTGCCCCGGTGATGGTCGACCGTGAGCGCGGTCACCCCGGCCGCGCGGGCCGCGTCGGCGAGCAGGACCGTGGAACGCCCGCAGTACGTGCCGACCTCCAGGAGCGGCAGCCCCAGCCGCCCCGCCGCCACGGCCGCCCCGTACAGCGCCAGCCCCTCGTCGACGGGCATGAACCCCTTCGCACCCTCGAACGCGGCCAGGATCTCCGGCTTCGGCGCCGCGGTCATGGGGGGCATGGGGGTCCTTCCGTCGTACGTCCCTGTGGGCGCACCATGCTGCCGTACGCGCCGCTCGGCGTGAGGGCCGGGTCGACCACCGTCTCGCCGGTCAGCACCTGCCGGACGGCCGTGACCAGGTCGTTCACCGGGCCGTCCTTGATGAGGAAACCGGCGGCGCCGGCGGCGAGGGCCCGCTCCAGCAGGCCCGGGCGGGCGGCCGTGGCGAGGATCAGCACCCGGCAGTCCGGCGCCTGGTCGCGCAACTCGACCGCGACGTCCACCCCGTCCGTGCCGTGCGGACCGGGCCGCTCGGCGTCCACGAGGGCGACGTCCGGGCGGTGCGTGAGCGCCGCCGCCACCACGTCCGCCCCGGCCGGCACCTGCGCCACCACCCGCAGGTCCGCCGCCAGCTGCAGCAGCACGGCCAACGCCCCGCGACCGACGCTCCCGTCCTCGGCCAGGAGCACCCGCACGGACCGGGCCGGGCGGTGGTCGCGGGGCATCTCGTTCACGGGGTCAGCGTAGGCCGCAGGGGGTGATGCGGCCTGTCGGTCCGGCCGTCCGGCCGTCTGTGCGTCCGTGCGTCTGTGGAACGTCCGTGCGTCCGTGCGTGCGGAGGCCGGTCGACCCCCACGCCGGGGTAGGCACAGGCCATGCCCCTCGACGCAGCCAAGGCCCTCGCCGCCGAGCCCCGCTCGCGTGAGATCGCCTGGACCCCCAAGGACGTCCTCCTCTACCACCTCGGCATCGGCGCCGGCCGCCCCGCCACCGACCCGCGCGAACTCCGCTACACCCTGGAGTCCCGGCTCCACGTCCTGCCCTCCTTCGCCACCGTCGCCGGAGCCGGCGCCCCAGGAGTGATCGAGGCCCTCTCCGTCCCCGGCGTCGACGTCGACCTCGCCCGCGTCCTGCACGCCGGCCAGTCCCTGCGCCTGCACCGCCCGGTCCCGCCCGAGGGACGCGCCGCCGTCACCTCCCGGCTCACCGCCGCGTACGACAAGGGCACGGCCGCGCTGCTGGTCCTGCGCACCGACGCCGCCGACGCGGACGGGCCGCTGTGGACCGAGGAGGCGCGGGTCTTCGTGCGGGGCGAGGGCGGATGGAGCGGCGACCCGGGACCGACGCACCGGCCCACGCCGCCGGGCGAGCCATCGGACGCGCCGACGGACTCGTCGTCGTACCGGACCGTCGAACTACCCGTCCGCGAGGAGCAGGCCCTGCTCTACCGGCTCTCCGGCGACCTCAACCCCTTGCACGCCGATCCCGCCTTCGCACGGGCCGCCGGTTTCGACCGGCCCGTGCTGCACGGGCTGTGCACCTACGGCATGACCCTGAAGGCGGTCGTGGACACGCTGCTCGACGGGGACGTGACGCGGGTGCGGTCGTACGACGCCCGGTTCGCGGGGGTGGCGTATCCGGGGGAGACGCTGCGCGTGCGGATGCGGCGGGAGAGGGCGGGGGCGGCGGCGCCACCGGGGGCGGACGTACCGGTGCGGGTGGAGGTGACCGCGGTCGAGCGGGGCGACGCGCCGGTGCTCACGGAGACGGTCGTCGGCTGCGGGTGAGGGCGACGGGACGAAGACGGCGGACGAAGGCGAAGGCCCCGTTCGCCGGATGGCGAACGGGGCCTCGGTCACCGCTCGCTGAGCGGGTTACTCGTCGACCTGCTACTCGTTGTCCGTACTGCTCGTCGCCTAACCCTGCCGTGCGCCGGCCGGCTGCTCCGCGGGCTTGCGGTGCCGGCCGCGCGGGGCCGTCTCGGTGTCGTGCGCCGAGACCGCTCCCCGGTGCCGGCCGTGGCCGGGACCGGGCTGCTGGGCGTCGTGCGGCTGCTGGGACGTGCTGGACGTGCTGACGTCGCTCGTCGGAAGCATCGGAAGAACTCACCCCGTCAAAACATGATCTTTCCTACAGCCGGGCGAGTTTAACCGGCCGCACACGGGGCGAATCCAGGCGGCCACGCCGACTGCCGCTACTTCGTTACAAGCCGGTCCAGCGGGGCCTGTTGCAGCGGAACGGGGCGGGGCGCGAGTGGTTCCGGAGGGTCCGGTTCCGTCGGCTCCCCAGGTGCGGAAGCCGTGCCGTCGTCCGGGACCGGACCCTCCGGGTTCGTGTCCCCCGGAACCGGGAACTCCGCTGGTTCCAGGGGAAGTTCGGCCACCCCGCAGGGCGTCGCCGCGGTGGCGTACGGCAGTCGCAGCACACCGTCGCGGGTCCACACCCCCGAGCCCGCCAACCAGCCCTGGGGCGCGGCGAGATGGCGTACGCGCCGGTCGGCCGGGCGCCACATGCCCACCCAGCCGCCGCCCGGCCCGTCCACCCGCAACGCCACCGCGCAGCTCTCCGGCGTCAGCACCTGCCCCGGCTGCACCGCGAAGGGCGTCAGCGCGCAGCCCTCGATCCGCAGCGACTCCGGGAACCGCACCGGCAGCATGCTCCCCAGCACCCCCCAGCCCAGCCGGCCGCCCTCACCCGGCGCGGGTGCGTCGGAGTGGATCAGCAGCAGCCCGCTGTCGACGTCGGCGAGCAGCAGCCGGTCGTCGCTGCCGGCGGCGATCTGCAGCAGCGGCGTGATCTCGCCGCCCCGCGCGAGGTCCACCACGACCGTCTTGGTGCGGCCGTCGACCTCCCGGTCCAGGGCCAGCATCCGCCCCGAGTCGTCCAGCCACACCCCGCCCGAGCAACGCCCGGGGATCTCCGCGAGATGCTCCGGCCCGAAAGCGCCGCCCGCCACCAGCCACACGGCGCTCGCGTGCCGGCCCACGGCGAGGGCGTACGCCCGCTCGCCGCCCGGCGCGGGCGGCAGCAGCCGTACCAGTGTGTCGTCGTCCCGGCAGTCGACCGCGCCGAGCGGCAGCTCACCGGTGCCCGGTCCGGTCGGGTACAGCAGCGCGAACAGGTGGCGCCCGTCGGCGACCCGATGGATCAGCACCCGGCCGTCGCCCATCGGCTGCACCTCGGTGCCGGGCTCCTCCGGCTGGTGCGCGGGCAGCGGCACGGCGTACGGCTCGGGGCCGTCCAGCGTCCAGCGCTCCGGGAACCACGCGTCACCGCCGCCCGCCAGCCGGGCCGCGTAGGAACCGTCCACCGTGATCACGCAGCCCGGCCGCCGACGGGGCCGCGGGGCCGGGGTCGCGGCGTCCTCGTCCGTCGCGCGGGTCGAGCGGGGCGCCTCTCGCTTCAGCGCAGCCGGATACTCGGGAGACGCACAGGCCGTCATCGTTCGATCACCTCCAGTGAGGACGCTAGTTTTCGCACGCACAGGCGGCGCGGCGCCCGCCGAACGCTTCACACATACGGGTGGCCCCACGGCGGTTCGGCTGAGGGAACGGGGGCCGGTGTGCTGCCGGGGCTGGCGGTGACGGCACGGGTACAGCGGGGCGAAACAGGCAGGTAGCCTGTCTTCCGTGCCCCGTCTGTCTGAAGTCATCGCCGCGCTGGAGAACCTGTGGCCCGCCGAGCGGGCCGAGTCCTGGGACGCGGTCGGCACGGTCGTGGGCGATCCCGTCCAGGAGGTGACCCGGGTCCTGATCGCCGTGGACCCCGTACAGGAGATCGCCGACGAGGCGGTGCGGCTCGGCGCGGACCTCCTCGTCACCCACCACCCCCTCTACCTGCGCGGCACGACGACGGTCGCGGCCTCCACCTTCAAGGGCCGGGTCGTGCACACCCTGATCAAGAACGACGTCGCGCTGCACGTCGCCCACACCAACGCCGACACCGCGGACCCGGGCGTCTCGGACGCCCTCGCGGGCGCACTCGACCTGCGCGTCGTACGGCCCCTGGTGCCCGACGCCACCGACCCGCAGGGCCGCCGCGGCCTCGGCCGGATCTGCGAACTCGACCACCCGCTGCAGCTGCGCGAGTTCGCCGCCCGCGCCGCCGCACGGCTGCCCGCCACCGCGCAGGGCATCCGGGTCGCCGGCGACCCCGAGGCGCTCGTCCGCACGGTCGCCGTCAGCGGCGGCTCCGGCGACAGCCTCTTCGACCACGTCCGCGCGGCCGGCGTCGACGCCTTCCTCACCGCGGACCTGCGCCACCACCCGGCGTCCGAGGCACGGGCCCGGACGCCCCTCGCGCTGCTCGACGCGGCGCACTGGGCCACCGAGCAGCCCTGGTGCGAGCTGGCCGCAGCCCAGCTCGACGAGATCTCCGACCGGAACGGATGGGACCTGCGCGTCCACGTCTCGAAGACGGTCACCGACCCCTGGACCAGCCACTCCCCTTCACCTGGAGCCCCCAACTGAACGCCGCGCCCGCCGACCAGATCCGACTCCTCGACGTCCAGGCCCTCGACGTCCGCCTCCAGCAGCTGGCCCACCGGCGCCGGTCGCTGCCCGAGCACGCCGAGATCGAGTCGCTGACGAAGGACCTCACGCAGCTGCGCGACCTGCTGGTGGCCGCGCAGACCGAGGAGAGCGACTGCGCCCGCGAGCAGACCAAGGCGGAGCAGGACGTCGACCAGGTGCGCCAGCGCGCCGCCCGCGACCAGCAGCGCCTCGACTCCGGCGCCGTCACCTCCCCGAAGGACCTGGAGAACCTCCAGCGCGAGATCGTCTCCCTCGCCAAGCGCCAGGGCGACCTCGAGGACGTCGTCCTGGAGGTCATGGAGCGCCGTGAGTCCGCGCAGGAGCGGGTCGCCGAACTCACCGAGCGCGTCGGCTCGGTGCAGGGCAGGATCGACGACGCGACCGCCCGGCGCGACGCCGCCTGCGAGGAGATCGACGGCGAGGTCGCCTCGGTGACCAAGGAGCGCGAGGTCGTCGCGGCCTCGGTCCCCGCCGAGCTGCTGAAGCTGTACGACAAGCTGCGCCAGCAGCAGGGCGGCATCGGCGCGGCCCGGCTCTACCAGCGCAGCTGCCAGGGCTGCCGGCAGGAGCTGGCCATCACCGAGCTGAACGAGATCCGCTCGGCCGCGCCGGACACGGTGATCCGCTGCGAGAACTGCCGCCGGATCCTGGTGCGGACGTCGGAGTCGGGGCTGTAAGGCGGTAGGGAGCGGCAGGGCGGTGGGACGGTAGGGCGGTGGGACGGTAGGGCCTGCGGGGCTTGCCTGCCCGGCGGGATCTTTCGGATGCGGGGCTTGCCTGCCCGGCAGGGTCTTTTGGAGCGGCAGGCCTGAGCAGGGCCGGCCTTGGGAGCGGAGGAGCCTTCCCGGTGCGGGAGTTCATCGTCGAGGCGGACGGCGGGTCACGGGGCAATCCCGGGCCCGCGGGATACGGCGCGGTCGTGCTGGACGCGGCGACGGGGGAGACGCTGGCCGAGGCGGCGGAGTACCTCGGCACGGCGACGAACAACGTCGCCGAGTACCGCGGCCTGCTCGCCGGCCTCCGCGCGGCCCACGCCCTGGACCCCTCGGCGCGGGTGCGCGTCCGCATGGACTCCAAGCTGGTCGTCGAGCAGATGTCCGGCCGCTGGAAGATCAAGCACCCCGCGATGAGGCCGCTGGCGACGGAGGCGGCGGGGATTTTCCCGGTGGATCGGGTGACGTACGAGTGGATTCCGCGCGAGTCCAACAAACACGCCGACCGGCTCGCGAACGAGGCGATGGACGCGGGGGCGCGAGGGGAGCGGTGGGCTCCGCGGGACGGGGGGATCGGCGACGGCGCCACGGCCGACGCGACCCGCGACGCCGACGTACGCGCCGCCCGGAACGTCGCCACCCCCGGCGTCGGCTGGGGCGCCCCCGACCTCGGCGCACCCGCCACCTTCGTCCTGCTCCGCCACGGCGAGACCCCGATGACGCCGCAGAAGCGGTTCTCCGGGAGCGGCGGCAGCGACCCCTCCCTCTCCGACTCCGGCCGGGAGCAGGCCGAGCACGTCGCCGCCGCGCTGGCGAGGCGCGGGACGATCGAGGCGATCGTCGCCTCCCCCCTCGCCCGCACCCGCGAGACCGCCGGCATCGTCGCCGCCCGCCTCGGCCTGGACGTCGCCATCGAGGACGGGCTGCGCGAGACCGACTTCGGCGCGTGGGAGGGCCTCACCTTCGCCGAGGTGCACGAACGCCACCCCGAGGACCTGAGCGCCTGGCTCTCCTCGCCGGAGGCCCAACCCACGGGCGGCGGCGAGAGCTTCGCGGCCACCACGACCCGTGTCGCCGCCGCCCGGGACAAGCTGGTCGCGGCGTACGCGGGCCGCACGGTCCTGCTGGTCACCCACGTGACCCCCATTAAGACCCTGGTCCGCCTCGCCCTCGGCGCCCCGCCCGAGTCCCTGTTC
Organism: Streptomyces sp. NPDC046379; assembly: GCF_055587785.1. NCBI lineage: Bacteria > Bacillati > Actinomycetota > Actinomycetes > Kitasatosporales > Streptomycetaceae > Streptomyces > Streptomyces sp. NPDC046379. The sequence continues at coordinate 207,860 of NZ_JBVJFP010000001.1, read as the reverse complement.
CGCATGGAGCTGTCGGCCGCGTCGATCTCCGTCGTCGCGTACTACGCCGACGGCAACCCCAGCGTCCGCCTCCTCAACGACACCTCGCACCTGCGCTGACCCCGGCCGCCGCCCGCGCGAGCGCCTCCACCCGCCCCCAGTCCCGCGCCGCGACCGCGTCCGCCGGAACCATCCAACTCCCGCCCACGCAAGCCACGTTCGGCAGCGCCAGATACTCCGCCGCGGTCGCCGCCCCGATCCCGCCGGTGGGACAGAAGCGGGCCTGCGGCAGAGGGCCGTACAGCGACTTGAGGAACGCCGTGCCGCCCGCCGCCTGAGCCGGGAAGAACTTCATCTCCCGCACGCCCCGCTCCAGCAGCGCCACCACCTCCGACGCGGTCGACACCCCCGGAAGGAACGGCGCCCCCGATCCCCGCATCGCCTCCAGCAGTACGTCCGTCCAGCCCGGGCTCACCACGAACCGCGCCCCGGCCCCGACCGCCTCCGCCACCTGCCCCGGCGTGATCACGGTCCCCGCCCCGACCACCGCCTCCGGCACCGCCCGGACGATCGCCCCGATCGCCTCCAGCGCCCCCGGCGTCCGCAACGTCACCTCGACCACCGGCAGCCCGCCCGCGACCAACGCCCGCGCCAACGGCACGGCGTCGTCGGGATCGTCGACCACGACGACGGGCACGACCGGAACACCGGCCGCGAGGTCCAGGAAGGAAGGAGACCTGGGGAGGGGGGCGGGGGAGGGCACGTCGGGGGAGGGAACATCGGGGGAGGGAACGTCGGGTGGGGACATGGATGCGATCCTGCCGACGCCGGGCGCAGCATGCAACGCTCGTTGCGCAGGGCGCAATTCGCTCCGCTTCTCCGTAGCACGTGCCGTTGCCGCTACTCAGTTGCGGGCGCCGCTCGTGAGGCGGAGCGCTGCTCCTGAGTGGGAGCGCTGCTCTGGAGTGGGAGCGCCGATCCTGAATGAGAGCGCTGCTCCGTGGCTGGAACACCGCTCTGGAGGTGGTGTTGCCGCATTGGAGCGGCGTTCCGGACGGTGAACGTTGTTCTCGCCCCGGAGCGGCGCCCCCGCCGGGAGCGGTGCTCCGCCCCGGGATCGGTGCTCTAACTGGGGGGCGCCGCGTGTCAGTAGCCGGAAGGGTGCTCCCGCCCTGGAGGGCGTACCCGACATGGAGCAGTGCTCTCTCCCGGAGCCGTGGAGCGGTGCTCTCAAGCAGGACCGGTGCTCCGGGTCCGGAGCGGTGCTACCGCCTACGACCGTGCCGTTGGTCCGGAGCGGTGCTCCTGGTCTGGAGCGGTGCTCCAGCCCACGGCCGTGCTCCGGGTCCGGAGCGGTGCTCTGGAGCAGTGCTCTCGCCCACGGCCGTGCTCCAGGTCCGGAGTGGTGCTCCCCGCCCAGGACCGTGCCCTTGGTCCGGAGCGGTGCTCCCCGCCCAGGACCAACACCGCCGGCTCCTCAGTGCACCTCGTCCACCAGCACATCCAGCGCCCAGGCGACCCCGCCCTTCCCCGGCGCCCACACCTCCACCGCGTACCCGAGATCCCGGAGCGCCTCCACCAGATCGGCCGGCCCCTTCGGCGCGACCCCGGCCGTGAGCAGGCTCCGGACGATCCGCCCCTTCGTCGCCTTGTTGAAGTGGCTGACGACCTTCCGCGTCGGCGCGTGCAGCACCCGCACCGTCGCCGTCCGCCCCGCGACCTCGCCCTTCGGCTTCCACGCCACCGCGTACGCCGCCGACCGCAGGTCCAGTACCAGGCCGCCCCCGGCCGCCTCGGGCAGCACCTGCGCCATCGGCGCCCGCCAGTGCGCCCCCAGCGCCCCGAGCCCGGGCAGCTTCACCCCCATCGAACAGCGGTACGACGGAATCCGGTCGGTCACCCGCACCGCGCCCCACAACCCCGAGAACACCAGCAGCGAACGCGCCGCACGCCGCTTGGCGGCCGCGTCCAGCGAGGCCAGGCCCAAGGCGTCGTACAGCACCCCCGTGTAGATCTCCCCGGCCGGCCGCGCCCCCGCGCCCAGCAGCCCGGCGTTCTTCGCGACCTCGCCCCGCAGCCCCTCGCTCAGCCCGAGCACCTCGCGTGCCTTGTCCTCGTCCCCCGAACACAGGTCGACCAGTTCGCCGAGGACGGCCTCCCGTGCGGCGTTCAGCCCCGGCAGCGACAGCGACTCCAACCTCAGCGGGGCGCCCCGGCCGGACGACGCCTTGCCTTCCGAGGGCGGCAGCAGGACAAGCACACGTACTCCTTCGATCGAGCTCCGCGCCAGGGTACGGCGTGCCCCACGCCCCGGATGCCACCGCACCGGCCCCGCGGATGCCACCGCACCGGCCCCGCGGATGCCACCGCACCGGCCCCGCGGATGCCACCGCACCGGCCCCGCCCTACCCTCGCTGTATGCCTCGCCGCCCGCTCCGTGTGACCGACGCCTCCGAGGACCCGCTGCGGGCCGCCCTCGCCGCGGTGCGCGCGGATCTCGACGTGCCCGGCGCCTTTCCCACCGACGTCCTGGCCGAGGCCGACCGCGCGGCGAGGGCGCCGGACCTGCCCGAGCACGACGCCACGGACATCCCGTTCTTCACCGTCGACCCGCCCGCCTCCACCGACCTCGACCAGGCCCTGCACCTGGCCCGGCAGGGCGACGGCTACCGCGTCCGGTACGCCATCGCGGACGTCGCCGCGTTCGTCGCACCCGGCGGCGCCCTCGACGCGGAGGCCCATCGCCGGGTGCTCACCCTGTACTTCCCGGACGACAAGGTCCCCCTGCACCCGCCGGCGCTCAGCGAGGACGCCGCCAGCCTCCTGCCCGGCCGGACCCGCCCAGCCGCCCTGTGGACCATCGACCTCGACGCCGACGGCCGCACCCTCGCCGTCGACCTCCGACGCGCCCTGGTCCGCAGCCGCGCGAAACTCGACTACGAGGGCGTACAACGGCAGATCGACACGGGCGCCGCGGAGGAACCCGTCGCCCTCCTCAAAACGGTCGGCACCCTGCGCGAACGCCTGGAGGCCGACCGCGGCGGCATCTCCCTCAACGTCCCCGAACAGGAGATCGTCCGCCAGGACGACGGCACCTACGCCCTCCACTACCGCGCCCCGCGCCCCGCCGACGGCTGGAACGCCCAGATCTCCCTGCTCACCGGCATGACCGCGGCCGACCTCATGCTGGCGTACGGCACCGGCGTCCTGCGCACCCTGCCCGCCGCGCCCGACGGCGCCGTCGGCCGCCTGCGCCGCACCGCCCGCGCCCTGGACATCGACTGGCCGCACCACGTCTCGTACGCCGCGCTGGTCCGTTCCCTCGACCCGCACCGCCCCGCCCACGCGGCCTTCCTCCAGGAGTGCACCACCCTGCTGCGCGGCGCCGGCTACACGGTCTTCCACGACGGCGTCCTCCCGCCGATCACCACCCATGCGGCCGTCGCCGCCCCTTACACCCACTGCACCGCCCCGCTGCGCCGCCTCACCGACCGCTACGCCACCGAACTCTGCCTCGCCGCCGCGGCCGACCGCCCCCCGCCCGACTGGGTCCGGTCGGCCCTGGACACCCTCCCCGCCGAGATGACCACCGGCTCCCGCCGCGCCGGCCAGGTCGAACGCGCCTGCCTCGACGCCGTCGAGGCCGCCCTGCTCAAGGACCGTGTCGGTGAGGTCTTCGAGGCCCACGTGACCGACGTCGACGAACGCCGCCCCACCCGCGGCACCGTCCAGCTCACCTCCCCGGCAGTGGTCGCCCCCATCGAGGCCGACCGCCCCCTCCCTCTGGGGCACCCGATCCGCGCCCGCCTGACGGAGGCGGATCCGGCGCGGGCACGGGTGCGGTTCGCGCCGGTGTGAGCGGCGGGACAGAGCCGGCGGGACCGAGTGGCCCGTGCCGCCACCGTCGAGGGAACGGGGGGGGTGCCGGTCTCGCGGCCTCTTCAGCGAACCGGAGAACGACGACTACCGGCGCCTGCTCCAGTGCTCCTTCGGCGACCCCCCGCCCCTCCCCGAGCCCTTCGCCTTCGACCTGGACACCGGTGACTTCCTCTGATTTCCTCTGATCCTTTGTGGGCGGGGGTGTCCCCTGCGGGCGGGGGTGCGAGGTGGACGACGTACGCGAGCCGATGGGGGAGCGGGTGCCGGTGCGGGAGCAGGCCCGCTGGACTCGGGCCAGGCTGGGGCGCTGCGGCCCCCCGCTCGACCTGCTCACCGCCCGCTTCAGCCGGCACGAGTACGCTCCGCACGCCCATGAGGAGTTCACGATCGGGGTGACCGTCGGCGGACTGGAGGTCATCGCGTACCGCGGGGGACGGATCCACGCCGGCCCCGGTTCGATCGTCGTCCTGGAACCCGGCGAAATGCACACCGGCGGTCCCGCCGCCCCCGACGGCTACGCCTACCGGGCCCTGTACGCCGGCCCCGCCCTCCTCGCCGACGGCGTCAGCGGACCCGGCCGGCCGCACTTCCGCGAACCCGTACTGGACGACCCCGAGCTGGCCGCCGCGCTGCGCAGCGCGCACACCGACGTCAGCGCCCGCCCCGACCCGCTGGAGGCGGAGTCCCGGCTGCCGTGGCTGCTCACCGCGCTCACCCGCCGCCACTCCACCGCCCGAGCCGAAGACGACGCGATCCCCGGCGCGGACCGTATCGCCCGGGTCGTCCGCGACCGCCTCGCCGACGAACTCCTCGCCCCGCCCTCCCTGGCCGACCTCGCCGCAGACCTCGGCCTGTCCCGCTACCAGCTCCTGCGCGCCTTCCGTACGACGGTGGGCGTGCCGCCGTACGCGTGGCTGGCCCAGCACCGGGTGACCAGGGCCCGCGGCCTGCTGGAGGCGGGGCTGCGCCCGGCCGAGGCGGCCGGGCTCGTCGGCTTCGCCGACCAGGCGCACCTGACGCGCTGGTTCCGGCGCGTGCTGGGGGTGACGCCGGCGGCGTACCGCAACAGCGTTCAAGACAGCGCGCGCTGACCGGGCCGACACTCGCCGCATGACTGCACGCGGCTGGTTCCTGTTCTCCCTGATGGGAGTGGTCTGGGGCATCCCCTACCTGTTGATCAAGGTGGCGGTGGACGAGCTGTCCCCGTCGGCGGTGGTGTTCGCGCGCTGCGTGCTCGGCGCGGCCCTGCTGCTCCCGTTCGCCCTGCGCAGGCCCGGCATGGTCCGCTCGGTGCGGACGCACTGGAAGCCGATGCTGGCGTTCGCGGTCATCGAGATCGTCGGCCCCTGGTACACCCTGACCGATGCCGAGCGCCACCTCTCCAGCTCCACCGCGGGCCTGCTGATAGCGGGCGTGCCGATCGTCGGCGTCGCGCTGGCCCGGTTCTTCGGCGGGGCGGAGTCCCTGGGCGCCCGCAGACTCACGGGCCTGGGGCTGGGCCTGGCCGGCGTGGCCGTCCTGACCCTCCCGCACCTGACCGGCGGCGACGCCCGTTCGCTGGCGGAGGTCCTGCTGACGGTCGTCGGCTACGCCACCGCCCCCCTGATAGCGGCACGGCACCTCAAGGACGTCCCGACCCTGCACCTCATCACCCCCTGCCTGACCCTGTCGGCCCTCGTCTACGCCCCCGCCGCCATCGCCACCCGCCCGGCCGCCCTCCCCTCACCCGAGACCCTGGGCGCCCTCGCCGCCCTGGGCGTCGTCTGCACGGCGGTCGCCTTCGTCGCCTTCCTCGAACTGATCAAGGAGGCCGGCCCGGCCCGCGCGTCGGTCATCACGTACGTCAACCCGGCGGTCGCGGTGGCGGCCGGGGCCGTCCTCCTCGACGAACACCTGACCGGGACGGTCCTGGCCGCCTTCGCCCTGATCCTCGCCGGCTCGGTCCTGGCCACGGCGACGGCGCCGCGGCGGGCGCCGCGCCGGGTACCATGGTCGACACGGCAGACGAGCCGGGCGGACGGCCGCGTGGAGTCCCCCTAGGGGGCTTCCCGAGGAACGTCCGGGCTCCACAGGGCAGGGTGGTGGCTAACGGCCACCCGGGGTGACCCGCGGGACAGTGCCACAGAAAACAGACCGCCGGGGACCTCGGTCCTCGGTAAGGGTGAAACGGTGGTGTAAGAGACCACCAGTGCCCAGGGTGACCTGGGCAGCTAGGTAAACCCCACCCGGAGCAAGGTCAAAAGGAGCGCCGTAACAGGCGCTCTGCGCGGACGTTCGAGGGCTGCCCGCCCGAGTCCGCGGGTAGACCGCACGAGGCCGGTGGCAACACCGGCCCTAGATGGATGGCCGTCACCCAGGGCTCCGCGAGGAACCCCGGGAACAGGACCCGGCGTACAGCCCGACTCGTCTGCCTTCATCGACGCCAACTGGTCCACGGATGCCGCCCAGTGCCGTGTCTTGGCCGCCGACGCCGCCGACCGCCCTCGCGCGGACGGACGTGTAGGTGGTCGCTGTCTGACGATCTCCGGTCGGCCTGGACGGGGTCGTCACGGAAGGATCTCCGTGCGGCGAAGGTATGGAACCGGCGCACGACATGGTGGGCGCCGCGTGGCAGGCTGCGGCCCATGCTCGCATGCGGTTGTCTGAACCCCGTCGGCATCGGGGTGCACTTCGCCGCCCAGGGGCTGGTTGTGGTGTTCGGACTCGTGGTCGGACTGGTGTGTCTGTGCGGGCTGTTCATCGGTGCTCTCGTCCTGGGCGTGCGCCTTAGCGGATGGCGGCGGGACCAGGACGGGGAAGACGAGGGGATCGGCATCGACGGGTTCCGGTGGACTGAGGAGTAGCGCAGCTCTCGTGCTGTCTCGGTGGTACCCGAGGGCGACGCGGCTGCCGCGCGTTGCCGACCATTCGGGGTCAGCGGTTCACGGACTGGATTTCCTGGACGGCGACCGCCTGCTCGCTGCCGAAGATGCCGTTCGGGAGGTCGCCGCCGGCGCCGCCCGTGCCGGTCCAGGTGATGTCCCAGGTGATGGTGGCCCGGAGGTCGAAGGCGCCGTTGCCGGAGGAGCGGAGGTACTTCAGGCCGCAGGGCGGGGTCTCGTCGGCCCTGCCCTTGGTGTAGGGCTCGCCGATCGAGCCGTCGGCGTTGATCGTGCACTCGCCGGACGCCGGATAGGCCTCGGCGTCCTCCGTGCCCGGCTCCAGTTTGAGGGCCACCGGTTTTGCGGTCGTGGTGGCCGAGAGGGTGAGGCCGGGGACGCTGATGGCCGCCGTGGCCCGGACCTCTTCGAAGACGGCCTTGTCCAGCCAGGCCCACGTCGGCAGATTCACCTTCGTGACGGTCTCGGGGGCGAGGGTGACCTCGGTGTCCGGGAGTTGCATGTGCTGGTAGGCCAGGGCCGCCAGGATCTCCGGGCTGATCGCCTGTTCGTACTGGGGTGGCGGAGTCTCGCCGTTGTTCACCCAGAAGGGGAGGTCATCGCAGGAGTTCCGTTTGAGAGGGTCGGGTTCGGCGGGATTCTGGACGGCGGCCCAGAACATGCCCTTGCCGTCGTTGTCGACGTTGTAGTCCTTGTAGCCGGGGGTGTTGGACCAGCCGTATTCGTCCTCGTAGTGCCGCTCCATCTCATTGAGAGCGGCACCCGCGTGGCCACCCATGCCAGGTGCCTTCATCTGACTCTCGATGTCCTTGGACATCTTCTCCTTGAAGTCCTTGGCACCGAGATAGGGGGCGTACCAGCAGGGCGGGGGCGTCCAGTTGACGTCCGCGGACGTCACGTTCCCGCGGCTGCCATCACCGGTGACGGCTCCGGAGTACTGGATGCGGGCCGCGGCATGGATGCCGGTCTTGTCGCTGCCGCCGCTCGTTTCCTCTTGGCTTGCTCCTTGGTCAGAACCCACCGGCTTCCCCGCGTAGGCGAATTCCGTCAGGACGAGCGTGCTGAAAGCCAGTGTCAGCGTGGTGGCAAGGAGTGTGCGGCGTAATCCCTTCACTGACACTTCGCCGCCTTCGTCTCGACGAACACCTGGGATGCCTGCCACAGATCCGTGCCGGTGGGATGCTTCACCATGATGATTTTGTAGTGGTCGAAGTCTTCGATGCTCGGCTCGGTCTCAAGAACCTTCCCGGTCTTGACTTCCTTGCCGAAGAACCGTGTCGAGTCCGCGCAGAACGCCACCTCCACCGACGTGCCTTTCTCGGTGGACCGTGTGGTGGCGTCGTAGTGGCGCAGGGTGCCGGTGGCGGTCCAGCCTCCCTCGATCCAGGCGTTGATCTGCGTGTTCGCGTAGTGAAGCCCTTCCCCGGAGGCGTACGCGACGACAGCAGCGTCAGTGGCCGTGCGCTTGTCGACACCCCGGTAGATCGCCCGGAAGAAGTTCGCCGCGTCCGCCATCGCCGCCGCCTCGTTCTGTTTCTCAGGCATGTCCCAGTCGAATACCAGGTTCATGTCCTTCGGCAGCGACACGTCCACGCCGTCCGGCCGGTCGTTCGACGACGGCACGTCCGAGGGCTCCGCCGACTTCTCCGGCTTCTCGGTCGTCTGTTCCGCCCCGGCGATCCTGCCGTTGTCGTCGGCCTTGTCGTCCTCGCCGCCGCACGCCGTCAGGAGCAGAGCCGCGGCGGTGGCGAGCGCGGCGGCGGTGGGCAGGGTGCGGCGCTTCACAGTGGACTCCCCGTGAGACAGAAGTGCGGGCAAGGCATAGACGGTATCGGTGGGGTTCTCGATTTCTCCAGCCCGAACTACCCAGGTGGTGACGGGATTCAGGCCATTTCTCCCCCTGGCCTGTGGGTGGTGTCCGAATTGCGTCCCGTGAGTGGGCATGCCGCTACCGAGGGCCCGGAGAAGGGCGGAGTCTGGGGGTGCGCCCGCGGTGGGACGTGTCCCGACGGGCACGGTGGCCCCTCCTCCGGTCGTCACGCCCCCGCACTCGACCCCCGCACCCGCAGCTCCGGCAGGATGGACACCTGGCGGCGAGGTCGGTCCGGTTCCGTGACGCGGGCGGTGAGGAGTTCGACCGCCGAGACGCCCACCTCGTGCTTCGACGGGGCCACCGCGCTCAGGGGCAGGTCGCCCAGGCCCGCCACCTCGTCGTCGTACGAGACCACCGCCAGGTCGCCCGGGACGGTCAGCCCGCGGGCGTTGAGGCGCTGGAGCAGGACGAGGGCGTCGCCGTCCGGGTGGACGACGGCCGCGTCGATGCGGCCCGCCGCCACGGCGTCCAGGAAGCGTTCCATCGTGCCGTCGTACTGCGAGGTGCCGGGGCGGTCCATGCCGAGGTCCGAGTGGGCCGCCTCCAGGGCGGGTTGGAGACCGGCCAGGCGCAGGCCCGCGTGGAAGCCCTCCTCGATCAGCGGGGCCGTGGGGGTGCCGCCGCGGGTCAGCAGGGCGATGCGGCGGCGGCCCTGCGTGGCGAGGTGGTGGACGGCGAGACGGGCGCCGTAGGCGTGGTCCGTCACCACGTGCTCCACCGCCGGGCCGACCGGGCGGGGGCGTCGTTCCACCAGGACGAGCGGGATGCCCAGGTCCTCGTACCAGGCGGCGTCGGCGGGGGTCTCCGGGGCGGCGGTGGGGGCCAGCAGCAGGCCGTCGACGCCCGCCTCGACCATCGCGCGGGCGTGGGCGCGCTCGCCCTCGGCGTCGTACTCGGAGATGCGCAGCAGCAGGCGGGCACCGCGCGCCGCCGCCGTCTCCCGGACGGCCCGGATGACGTCCGGGTAGTAGTACGTGGCGGACGGGACGATCATGCCGAACGTCAGCTCACGTGCGAGGGCCGAGGGGCCGGGACCGGCCCCGGGCGACGGGGTCGCCTCGTCCGGGAGGCGCGCTCCGCCGTGCACCCGTACCAACAGGCCGCGCTCGGCGAGCAGTTCGACGTCCTTGCGGACCGTGACGGGCGACACCCGCAGTTCCGCCGCCACCTCGGTGACCCGTACCGAGCCGTGTCGGCGCACCCTGCGCAGGATCGCCTGATGCCTGTCCTCGGCGTGCATCTGATCCGCCCCCTCCCCTCGTCACCGTTCACGGCGCACCCTACGCGTCCCACTGTCTTTTCCGCACGCCTTCTTTCGAAAAGCGAAGAACTGATCGGATGCGCGCCGAAAGCGTTGCTGATGGATGAAAGCGCATGCTACAAACCGCGCACCGTCGTGCCGTAGTGCCGCGCACCGTGGCGCCGTAGTGCCGCCCATGCCGCAACTCCCGGGGGTCCCCCGTGCCATCTCCCTGGTCCCGCCGCGCCTTCGTCCAGGTCGCCGCCGCGGCGCCCCTCGCCGCAGCCGTCGCCGGTGTCGCCGCCGGCCCCGTCCACGCGGCCGAAGCCACCGCCACCGGTGCCGACTTCGCCGCCCTGCGGGCCAAGTGGCGCGAGTTGATGCTCGGCACGGCGTTCAACCCCGCCGCCGAGCCCTTCCGCAAGCTGCTCGCCGACCTCGGCGCCGCCGCGCGCGCCCAGCTCGCCGGCATGGCCCCCGCACCCGGCTCCCTCTGGCCCGACCTGGTCTGGGCCGACCCCGACCCCGACACCGACGCCGAGTCCTACACGTACTCGGCGAGGATCGTCACCAGTTGCACCCGCCTGAACACCATGGCCCAGGCCTACTGCCAGCCCGGCACCGGCCTCACCGGAAACGCCGAGGTGCGGGACGCCGTTCTCGCCGGCCTCGACCACCTGCACGCCGAGGTGTACAACGACCGCACCGCGCCGTACGGCAACTGGTGGAGCTGGCAGATCGGCGCCGCGCAGTCGCTCATGGACACCTGCGTGCTGCTGTACGACCACCTGACGCCGGCACGGATCGACAACCTCTGCCGGGCCGTGGACCACTTCGTGCCGGACCGCGTCTTCGACAGCTACACCGGCACCAGCACCGGCGCCAACCGCGTCGACCTGTGCCGTGCCGTCGTGCTGCGCGGCATCGTCGGGGAGAACCCGGACAAGGTCGCCCTCGCCTCGCGCGCCCTCGCCCCGGTGTTCCCGTACGTCACCTCGGGCGACGGGTTCTACGCCGACGGCTCGTTCATCCAGCACCGCAACGTCCCCTACATCGGCGGCTACGGCTCCGTGCTCCACGACGGCGTGGGCCGGCTCATGGCGCTGCTGCGCGGGTCGGACTGGGAGATCGGCGGCGCGGGCGCGCAGCTGTTCCTCGACACGATCGACCGGGCGATCGCCCCGTTCCTCTACAACGGCCTGATGATGGACAACGTGTCCTCGCGCGGCATCAGCCGGGCCGGCACCTCCGACCACAGCCGGGCGCACCCCCTCATGGCCACCATCCTCCTCGTCGGACAGGGCGCGTCGGCGGAGGAGAACGCCCGGTGGCGCGCCATGGTCAAGGGGTGGCTGCGGCGGGACTACCACTACCCGGCGCTGAGCAACCCGGGTCTCGGCCTGACGCGGACGTCCCTGCTGCAGGCGCTCCAGGACGACGACTCCGTCAAGGCCGCCCCCGAGCCGGTCGAGCACCGGCTGTTCCACCACATGGCCCGGGTGACCCACCGCCGGCCGGGCTGGGCCGCCTCCGTGTCCATGGCCGCCAAGCACATCGCCCACTACGAGTTCGGCAACGGCGAGCACGCCCGCGGCTACCACACCGGCGCCGGCTGGCTGTCCTGGTGGGGCGACGACTTCGGGCTGGAGCAGTACGCGGACGCGTTCTGGCCCACGGTCGACCCGTACCGCCTGCCCGGCATCACCGCCTCCCGCAAGCCGCTGCCGGACGGCGCGGGCGGCAACTGGGGACAGCCCTGCCCGGACGTCACCTGGGTCGGCGGCACCACCGACGGGCGGTTCGGCGCCACCGGCCAGCACCTCAAGGGCCTGATGAGCACGATGAGCGCCCGCAAGTCGTGGTTCTGGCTGGACGACAGCGTGGTGTGCCTCGGGGCCGGCATCACCTCGGCGGACGGGTTCTCCGTCGAGACGACGATCGACAACCGCAACCTGGGCGCGACCGGCGCCCCCGCGCTCACCGTCGACGGCGTGGTCCAGCCGTCCGGACAGGGCTGGGCGGGCGCCTTCGAGGGCGCGCGGTGGGCGCACATCGCCGGGCACGCCGGGTACGTCTTCCCCGAGGGCACCGACCTCGGGGCCGTGCGCGAGGAGCGCACCGGGGCCTGGCGGGACATCAACGTCAACGGTCCGACCGCCCCCGTCACCCGGCGCTACCTGACGCTGTTCACCGACCACGGCGCCGACCCCGCCGACGCCTCCTACGCCTACGTCCTGCTCCCGGGCGCCGGCGCCGCCACCACCGCCAGGCGGGCGGCCGACAGGGGCTGGCTGAAGATCATCGCCAACACCCGCGAGCAGCAGGGCGTCCGGGTGCCGGGGCTCGGTTTCACCGCCGTCAACTTCTGGTCGCCGGGGACGCAGGGGAAGATCACTGCCAGTGCCCCCGCCTCCGTGCTGATCCGGGAGAACCGCGACGGCACCGCCACGGTCGTCGTCTCCGACCCGGCGCGGCAGGCGAGCGCGCTGGAGGTCGTCTGGGAGCGCCGCGTCTCCGCCGTGCTGTCCAAGCCGCCGACGGTCGCCTCGGCCGCCACCGGTTCCGCGCTGCGGCTGGTCTTCGGCGACCTCACCGGGCAGGCGGGCGCCCCGCAGAAGATCACGGTCCGTCTCGGCTGACCGCGGATCACGCTCGGTCTCGGCCGGCCGTGGATCACGGTCCGCCCGGCCGGCCGCGGATCACGGCTCGTCCCGCCGGACCGCGGATCACGGCCGCTCAGCCTGACCGTGACGCATCGGGGCCCGCCCGACCCCGACGGGCGGGCCCCGTACCCCTCCCCCCAACCCGAAGAGGAATGACCATGCCCCCCACACGTCTGCACTCCTCCCGCGCTGCCCTCGGTCTGGCCGCCGGGGCCGTCGCGATGTCGCTCGTCATGGCGACGGACGCCCACGCCGCCGTCCTCTGGGACGGTGACGCCTCCAAGGGAACCGGAGTCTTCGAGGCCGTCCTGTGCCCCGCGCCGGGCGCCGCGCGCGTCAGGAACTGGGGCGACGCGCACGGCGACTTCTTCGAGTTCCTGAAGCCCGCCGGTTCCGAACGCTGCGAGGGCCACGGCATCAGCACGCCGGGGCTGCTGCGGAACGACAGCACCCTCTGGTTCGGCTGGGACTCCATGACGCGGACCGGCAACGCCCAGACCGTTTTCCAGTGGAAGTCCAACGGCGGCAACGACCAGAACCAGCAGAACTACCCGGTGATCATGAAGGTCGAGGACAGCCGGCTCAAGGTCTGGTACGTCGCCCCGGGTGAACAGTGGAACGCCATCGGCAGCGCCCCGTGGACCCCCGAGGTCTGGCACTCGGTCCAGCTCGGCATCACGACCAGCTCCGCCGCCGGCGGCTCGGCCGAGGTCTGGCTGGACGGCAACCGCATCGCTCACCGGACGGGCATCCGAACCTGGGACGACCTGGGCAACAAGCCCCGCTGGGGCACCTACGGCTCGACCATCGTCGGCGTCTCCTCGACCAACTGGGTCGACGACCCGGTCATGGGCGACGCCCGCGCGGACGTCGACTGAGGCGATGCGGCCCCGCGCCGCCCCACCGCACCCCCGCCCCACCGCACCCCCGCCCCACCGCACCCCCGCCCCACCGCACCCCCGCCCCACCGCACCCCCGCCCCCCGCGCCGATCCGCCGCACCTCCTGGCACCCAGCCGCCTGTTCATTTGATTGTTCGAGCAGAAACGTTCACAAGTGATCGGGTGGGCGCTAGACTGCCGGTCACCGAACGACCATCGACATGACCATCGACAGAGGGGGCCCGGTCGCGTGCACGCCGAGGAACGGCACCAGGAGATACTGCGGAGGCTGCGCGAGCGCGGCTCCGTCCGGGTCACGGAGGTCGCCGCCGAGCTGGGCGTCTCTCCCATCACCGTGCGCCGCGACGTGGAGGCCCTGGCCGAGCGCGGGCTCGTCGAGCGGGTGCACGGCGGGGCGGTGCTCCCGGAGGCCGCCGCCTCCCGCACGCCCGACGCCCCGGCCCGTCCCGGCGGCACCCGTGCCGGTGGCTCCCGCTCCGGCGGCGACCGGGTCTTCGGCCTGATCGTCCCGGCCGCGGACTACTACTACCCCGAGGTCATCAAGGGCGCGCGGGAGGCCGCCGCCGAGCGCGGCATCCGCCTGGTCCTCGGCATCTCCCAGTACAACCCCGAGGAGGAGCGCGCCCAGGCCCGCCAGATGCTGGCCGACGGCATCGACGGGCTGCTCGTCACGCCGTGCGGTCCCGCGGCGGCGCGGCGGTGGCCGGCCGAGCTGGAGGTGCCGTACGTGCTCGTCGAGCGGCGCCCCGAGGACGACGCGACGGGCGCCGAGCGCGTGGTGACCGACCACGTCCACGGCGCGCGGATCGCGGTACGGCACCTCGCGGACGGGGGCCGCGAGCGGATCGGGCTGCTGCTGCGCGAGGACAGCCCGCACGGGCCGCTCGTCCTGGAGGGCTTCCGCGGCGGCCTCAGCGCGGCCGGACTGCCGGCGGACGACGGCCGGCTGTTCCGGCTGCCGCCGCCGGGGGGTGACGCCGCCGGGCGGGAGGAGGCGCTCGCCGCCTTCACCGACGCCGTCGCCGACGGCCTGCTCGACGCGGCGGTCGTGCACAACGACCACGACGCCATCGTCGTCCTCCAGCGGCTGCGCGCCCGCGGCGTCGAGGTGCCCGACGACCTCGCGATCGTCGCCTACGACGACGAGGTCGCCGCCCTCGCCGACATCCCGCTGACCGCCATCGCCCCGCCGAAGCACGCGGTCGGCGCCGCCGCCGTCGACCTGCTCGACCAGCGGCTCGCCGATCCCTCCCGCCCCCGGCACCGCATCGCGATCCTGCCCGAACTGCACGTGCGCGCCTCGAGCGCGTAAGTCCCGCCCCGCACCACTGGAGAGCCCTCATGTTCGCCATCACACCCGGGGGTTTCTCCCTCGACGGCCGTCCGCTGCGCCTGCTCTCGGGGGCGCTGCACTACTTCCGCGTCCTGCCCGCGCAGTGGCCGCACCGGCTGCGGATGCTGCGCGCCATGGGCCTGAACACCGTCGAGACGTACGTGCCGTGGAACCTGCACGAGCCGCGCCCCGGCGCTTACGACTTCGACGGCATCGCCGACCTCGACCGCTTCCTGCACGCCACGCGGGAGGCGGGACTGCACGCGATCGTGCGGCCGTCGCCGTACATCTGCGCCGAGTGGGACAACGGCGGGCTGCCCTGGTGGCTGCTCGCCGACCCCGAGGTGCGGGCGCTGCGCTGCCGTGACGCGGGCTACCTCGCGCACGTGGACCGCTGGTACGACCGGCTCGTGCCGCTCCTCGTCCCGCACCAGGTCACGCACGGCGGCAACGTGCTGATGGTGCAGGTGGAGAACGAGTACGGCTCGTTCGGCACCGACACCGGGCATCTGCGGCACCTGGCCGACGGGCTGCGCGCGCGGGGGATCGACGTGCCGCTGTTCACCTCGGACGGCCCGGACGACTTCTTCCTGACCGGCGGCACGCTGCCCGGGAACCTGGCGACCGTGAACTTCGGCAGCCGCGCCGACGAGGCCTTCGCCTCGCTGGCCCGGCTGCGGCCGGACGACCCGGCGATGTGCATGGAGTTCTGGTGCGGCTGGTTCGACCACTGGGGCACCGAGCACGTGGTCCGCGACCCGCAGGACGCCGCCGGCACGCTCGCCGAGATCCTGCGGTCGGGCGCGTCCGTCAACGTCTACATGGCGCACGGCGGCACCAACTTCTCCACCTGGGCGGGCGCCAACACGGCCGATCCGGCCACCGGCGAGCGCTATCTGCCCACGGTGACCTCCTACGACTACGACGCGCCGATCGACGAACGGGGCGGCGTCACCGCGAAGTTCCACGCGTTCCGGAAGGTGCTGGAGCAGTACGCCGACGGGCCGGTGCCGGACCCCGAGCCGCCCGCGCCCCTGCTCCCGCCCGCGCGGATCGCCCTGACCGAGTCGCTGCGGCTGTTCGAC
This sequence comes from Streptomyces sp. NPDC046379, assembly GCF_055587785.1. Lineage (NCBI taxonomy): Bacteria > Bacillati > Actinomycetota > Actinomycetes > Kitasatosporales > Streptomycetaceae > Streptomyces > Streptomyces sp. NPDC046379. The sequence continues at coordinate 192,028 of NZ_JBVJFP010000001.1, read as the reverse complement.
GTCCTGGACGACCTGGCCGGCCCGGAGACCGAGTCCCCGTTGCCGCCCTCCTTCGAGGACCTCGGCGTCGGGCAGGGGCTGGTGCTGTACACCGGGCGGATACCGGGTCCCCGGCAGCCGTATCCGCTGTCGGTGCAGGGCCTGGCCGACCGGGCCCACGTCTACCTCGACGGGACGCCGGCCGGTGTCCTGGAACGGGACGCGACCGAGGCGGTGCCCGACGTCCCGGTGCCCGGGGCCGAGGGGACGCGGGTGGAGCTGCTCGTGGAGTCCATGGGGCGGATCAACTACGGGGCAGGGCTGGGCGAGCGCAAGGGCGTACGGCGGGTGCTGCACACCCAGCAGATCCTGCACGGCTGGCGGGCGCGGGCCGTGGAGCTGGGGCACGGGACGCCCGAGCGGCTGCGCTGGGACGCCTGCGGGCGGCCGGACGACGCGGACGGCGCGGACGGCGCGGACGGCGCGGACGGCGCGGGCGGCGCGGGCGGACCGCAGGGGCGGGGACCGGTGTTCCTGCGCGGTCGGCTGGACGTCCCCGAGCCCGCGGACGCGTATCTCGCGCTGCCCGGCGCCGGCAAGGGCTATGTGTGGGTGAACGGCTTCTGCCTGGGCCGCTACTGGTCCGCGCGCGGCCCGCAGCGCACGCTCTACCTGCCCTGGCCGCTGCTGCGCGCCGGCCGCAACGAGATCGTCGTACTGGAGCTGGAAGCGGACGCGGGCACGGTCCCCGCGGCGGTCGAGACCCGGGACGCGCCCGACCTGGGCTGAGCCCGCATGTTCGTTTACCGTCACCGATCGGCGAAACGAACAAAACGAAGATCGAACACCGCTCATAATTGTTTGATTGTTCGTTTCCTATTGACTCTGATCGCACTTGGCCGAAAGATGTGCGTCATTCACATCGAGCTCCTCAGGAGTCAGCAATGAAGCCGTCCTCCCCCGCTCTCGCCGCCACGGCGGCGTGCCTCGCCCTCTTCGCCACCGCCTGCGGCGGCCAGGACCAGAGCGAGGCCGGCACCGGCACCGCCGAGAAGCCCGTCGAGATCACCTACTGGTCCTGGATGCCCGGGACCAAGGAGATGGCCGCCGAGTTCAACCGGACCCACGAGAACATCAAGGTCACGTTCTCCGAGATACCGGCGGGCCTCAACGGCGGCCACGACAAGCTGGCCAAGGCCGTCAAGGCCGGCAACGCCCCTGACGTCATCAATGTGGAGTACCAGTCCCTGCCCGACCTGGTCACCCAGGGCCTGCTCCGCGACTCCACGGCGGAGCTCGCCGAGGCCGTCGAGGGCTACGCCCCCGAGGCCGTGCGCAGCCTCGTCACCCTCGGCGGCAAGACCTGGGCCGCCCCCTACGACGTCGGCCCGCAGACCCTCTACTACCGCAAGGACCTGTTCGCCAAGTACGGCGTCGAGGTGCCCAAGACCTGGGACGAGTTCGAGGCCGCCGCCAAGAAGGTGAAGTCCGCCTCCGGCGGCAAGGCCCGCATCCTGGACTTCTGGGGCGACGACGTCGCCACCTGGGCCGGCCTCGCCCAGCAGGCCGGCGCCCGCTGGTACGGCTCGACCGGGGACGCCTGGAAGGTCGACATGACCGACGACGCCACCAAGAAGGTCGCCGGTTACTGGAAGGACCTGGTCAAGAACGACCTGGTGTACAACCACAAGGCCTGGAGCCCCGAGGCCACCAAGGCCGTCACCGACTCCCGGGCCATCGCCCTGATCGGAGCCTCCTGGAGCGCGGGCGGCATCAAGACGACGTACCCGAAGCAGGACGGCAAGTGGGCCGAGGCCCCGCTGCCGCACTGGGGCACGCCCGCCACCGGCGCCGTCGGCGGTTCGTCGTTCGCCCTGTCCAAGGACACCAAGAAGGCGGAGGCCGCGGCCGAGTTCGCCCTCTGGGCCACCACGAACGAGGCGGCCGTCAAGGCCCGGCTCGCCGCCGGCACCTCCAGCGGCCTGCCCGCCGCCGAGAAGCTGCGCGCCACCGCCAAGGAGTCCTTCGACGCCTCCTTCTTCGGCGGCCAGGACATCTACGAGGTCGCCGGCTCCCAGGTGCCCCTGATCGCCGAGGGCTGGGTGTGGAGCCCGGTGCACAACTCGACCTCGCTGACCCTGCAGACCGAACTCGGCAAGGCCCAGAAGACCGGCGAGTTCTGGTCGGCGTTCCAGGCGGGCCAGCGCTCCGCCGAGAAGTCGATCACCGACCGCGGGCTGAAGCTCGCCAAGTGACGTAACGCCCCGAGAGCCCGGCTCCCCCCGCGGAGCCGGGCCCGGAAGCAAGGAGCCCCCACCTCATGGCATCGACCCGGTCGGGCCGCGGACGGTACGCCGCGCCCGCCCTCTTCCTCGCCCCGTTCCTCTTCCTGTTCGCCGCCACGCTGCTCGCGCCGATCGGCTACGCGGTCTGGATGAGCCTGTACCGGGAGCAGTCGGCCTCCGGGCTCGGCTTCGGCGGCACGCAGACCCTGTTCGTCGGCATCGACAACTACCTGCGCGCCCTGGACGACCCGGACTTCCGCCGGGGATTCGGGCACATCGCGCTGTACTGCCTGATCTACATCCCGGTCATGGTGGGCGGCGCCCTGGCGCTGGCGCTCCTGGTCGACTCCGCGCTGGCCCGCGCCAAGCGGTTCTTCCAGCTGGCGTACTTCCTGCCGCACGCGGTGCCGGGACTGATCGCCGCGATCATGTGGGGCTTCCTGTACACCCCGGGGCTCAGCCCCGTCATCGACTTCCTGTCCGTCTTCGGCGCGGACTGGGACCTGCTCGGCCCCGACGCGGTCGTCTTCTCCATGGCCAACGCCGCCACCTGGCAGTGGATCGGCTACAACATGGTGATCTTCTACGCCGCCCTCCAGGCCGTGCCGCGCGAGACGCTGGAAGCCGCGGTGGTCGACGGAGCGGGCGAACTGCGCACCGCCTGGTCGGTGAAGATGCCGATGATCCGCTCCTCGGTCGTCCTGACCACGCTGTTCACCGCCGTCGGCGCGATCCAGCTGTTCAACGAACCCGAGGTGCTGCGCAGCCGGTCCTCCTCCATCTCGCCCGACTGGAGCCCGGTCATGTTCATCTACCAGGCCGCCTTCACCGAGCACGACTACGGACTCGCCGCCGCGGCGTCCCTGCTGCTCGCGGTGCTCGGTGCGCTGCTCTCCTTCGTCGTCACCAAGCTCGGCAACCGCTGGAAGGAGGCGTGACCATGGCCCTCGACACCGCCCCCGCCACCGCGCCCGCCCCCGAGGCCAAGGCGGCCCCGCCGCGCCCGTCGGCCCCGGTCCGCAGGTCCTCGTGGTCGTCCCGCGCCGTCGTCAACACGGTCCTGGCGATCGTCGCCGTCTACACCCTGATGCCGCTGAGCTGGCTGCTGGTCAACGCCACCAAGAACAACGGCGACCTGTTCGGCAGCCCCGGCTTCCGGCTCGGCGAGTTCAGCCTGTTCGGCAATATCGCCGACCTCTTCGCGTACCAGGACGGCCTGTTCGGCCGCTGGATGGCCAACAGCCTGCTGTACTCGGTGCTCGGCGCCCTCGTCTCCACCCTCATCTCCCTGCTCGCCGGGTACGCCTTCGCGACGTACTCCTTCCCCGGCCGGGAGAAGGTGTACGGGCTGGTGCTGCTCGGCATCCTGGTGCCGCCCACCGTCGTCTCCCTGCCGATGTACCTGCTCGCCTCCGAGGCCGGCCTCGTCAACACCTACTGGTCGGTGCTGATCCCGAGCCTGGTCAACCCCTTCGGCGTCTATCTGGCCCGGGTGTTCGCCGAGGCGTACGTGCCGCAGGAGACCCTGGAGGCGGCCCGCATGGACGGCGCGGGGGAGCTGCGGGTGTTCCGCTCGGTGGCCCTGCCGATGCTGTCGCCGGCCTTCGTGACCATCTTCCTGTTCACCTTCACCGGCAGCTGGAACAACTTCTTCCTGCCCCTGGTGATGCTGAACGACTCGTCCCTGTACCCGGTGGGCCTCGGCCTGTTCAGCTGGAACTCCGTCCTGCCGCAGGAGCCGCAGCTGTACGCGCTCGTCGTCACGGGCTCGCTGCTGTCGGTCGTGCCGCTCGCCGTCGCCTTCCTCACGCTGCAGCGTCACTGGCGTTCCGGCCTGACCGCGGGAGCCGTCAAGTGACCCCCCAGCCACCCAGCCCCTCTCAGCCCGCTCCGCCGCCGCTGACCCTCCGCCGTCCCCGCACGGTCCTGGCGATGGACGCGCCCGTCCACGAGGCGCTGTTCGACCGGGCGGCGCTCGACCGGCTGGCGGCGCTCGCCGACACCGATCCGTCCTACGTCGTCCAGGACTTCGCGGACCCGGGCGCGGCCGGCGTCCTCGCAGAGGCGGAGGTCCTGCTGACCGGGTGGGGCTGCCCGCCGCTGACCGGCGAGGCCCTGGCCCGGATGCCGCAGCTGCGCGCCGTGATCCACGCGGCGGGCTCGGTCAAGCACCACGTCACCGACGCCTGCTGGGAGCGCGGCATCACCGTCGCCTCGGCGGCCTCCGCCAACGCCCTGCCGGTGGCCGAGTACACGGTCGCCGCGATCCTCTTCTCCGGCAAGCGCGTCCTGCACGCCGCTCGCGTCTACCGCGAGAAGCGGACCTGGGTGAACGCCCTCGACGTGATCGGGACGGGCGGCAACCTCCGTCACACCGTCGGCGTCGTCGGCGCGTCCCGCATCGGACGCCGGGTGATCGAGCTGCTGCGGCCGTACGACCTGCGGGTGCTGGTCCACGACCCGTACGTCGGCGAGGACGAGGTGCGGGCCCTCGGGGCGGAGCCGGCCTCGCTGGACGTCCTGACGGAGTCCAGCGACACGGTCACCATCCACGCGCCCGAACTCCCCGAGACGCGCCACCTGTTCGACCGCCGTCGGCTCGCCCTCCTCCGGGACGGCGCGACCCTGATCAACACCGCGCGCGGCTCCCTGGTGGACACGGCGGCGCTGACGGACGAACTCCTCACGGGCCGCCTGAACGCGGTCCTGGACGTCACGGACCCGGAGATCCTGCCCCCCGACTCGCCCCTGTACGACCTCCCGAACGTCCTGCTCACTCCGCACATCGCGGGCTCCCTGGGCAACGAACTCGGCCGGATGACCCATGCCGCGCTGGACGAGCTGGAGCGGTACGCGAGCGGACTGCCGTACGCGGAGCCGGTGCACCCGGAACAGCTGACGCGCTCCGCGTGAGCCGGGCACCGCGAGGGCCGGGGCGCACGTCCCCCGGAAAAACCCGAGGCCCTCGCGGTGCCGGCCGGTGTACGGTTCCTGCGTTCGAAGGGGGACCGAAGTGGCGAAGCTGAACCAGATCATCGCTGTCGAAAAGGGTGTCAAGAGCAAGGCGCTCCAGGACATCACCGCCGCGCACCACAAGGTGCAGAAGCCCGCGCTGCTGGCCGGCATCTCGCGCACCTACCAGCCGAAGGACGAGGAGGGCGAGCAGCTGCCGCCCGAGTCCACGCGGGTGCAGGTGCAGGCCGAGGACGTGCTGCGGGAGATGTCCGCGTCGCTCACCCGGCTGTTCGACGTGACCGCCACCAAGGACTGGGCCAACTGCACGGCCCGCGCGGACGTCACGGTCGACGGGCGGACGATCGTCGCCGACGTCCCGGTCAGCTACCTCCTGTTCCTGGAGAAGCAGCTCACCGACCTGCACACCTTCGTCAAGAAGCTCCCCACCCTCGACGCCGCCGAGTCCTGGTCCCAGGACCCGTCCACGGACTGGTGGAAGACGGACCCGGTGCGCACGATCCGCACCAAGAAGGTCCCGCGCAACCACGTCAAGGCGGAGGCGACCGAGAAGCACCCGGCGCAGGTCGAGGTGTACTACGAGGACATGCCGATCGGTTACTGGACGACCGTGAAGTTCTCCGGGGCCCTTCCGGCGCGGCGCGTCAACGAACTGGTGGAGCGGGTCGAGAAGCTCCAGCAGGCCGTGAAGTTCGCCCGCGAGGAGGCCAACGGCGCCGAGGTCACCGACCAGCGGGTCGGCGACGCGGTGTTCGGCTACCTGTTCGGCTGACGCCGGCCACGGGTAGCATCCATGATCGCCCCCGCGTGCGAGCGCGGGGGTGCGCGAAGGGCGCGGACCGGAAATGAGGCCCGGTTCGCGCGACGAGCGCAAGCTGACACTGAAGTTCAGCCTGAAGAAGCGGTGACAGTGGAGGTTCGAGTCCTCCCCCCGGCACAGCACCACCACCCACGGGCCGGGGTGGCCCAACATGGCAGAGGCAGCCGCGGTCAATCTCAGACTCTCGCTCCAGTCTCAGCATCGCCGCCGATCGCCGGATCGACCGAGGCCGGACGTACGCCGTCGGATGCGAGTTCGACTCTCGCCTGCACCTCTTGCACGGTGCGGTAGTTCAAAGGAAGAACACGACGGCATGACGACTGATCCGACCTCTTAAACGCCGCCGGCGTGCGCAATTGGGTGGCATCCCCAGGGGCCCGGGAGCTGGATACGACTCCCGGGCTCCGTCACGCGCGGGCGTGCGAGCAGACGCCCCGGCCGGCTGCCCCGAGCCGGCCGCTCTCAGCCGGCCGGCCCCAGCGAACGGGCCTTCACCTTCGCCAGGTGCGCGGCGAAGACCTGGTCGGGCTGCGGGGTCAGCGTGCGCAGGGCCACCAGTGCCGTGATCACCACGTCGCACAGCTCCGAGCGGACGTCGTCCCAGGTGTGGCTGTCGCCCTTGCGCGGGTTCTGGCCCGTCGCGCCGATCACCGCCTGCGCGACCTCGCCGACCTCCTCCGTCAGCTTCAGCATCCGCAGGAGCAGGGCCTTTGTCCCGTCGTGCCGGCGGTTGTCCTCCAGCCAGTGCCACAGCTCGTCGACGGAGGTCCACAGATCGCCCGTGGAGAGGGCCGCCACCCGCTGTTCGCCGTCCGAGGGGGTGGCCGCGGCCTGTGGTGCGCCGGTCGCGGTCGGCCGCCGTTCGCCGTCCGCATCCGTGGCTCGCTGCGCGGCGTCCGCCGCCGTCACCCGCTCGTCGCCCGTCATACGGGCACCCTAGTCGTCCAACGACCCCTCGTCGGCCGTCGGCCGGCCGTTCGGCGACGCCGACTGCTGCTGCAGCTGCTTGTTGCGCAGGCCCACCACCGTCACCGTGGCCGCCGCCGCCATGCCGAGGGCCGCCGGGACCATCCAGCCGCGGTCCAGGGCGTGGCCGAGGGCGTGGTCGAGGGAGAGCCTGCCGGGGCCGCTGATCGCGAGGCCGGCCGCCGCCAGGCCCAGGGTCGCGGCGTACTCGTAGCCGCCCTCCTGGTTGAAGAAGCCGGCGGGCGTGTGCACGGCCGCCGCGCCGCCCATCGCGCCGGCCGCCGCCGCGCCCGCCGCCGGGGTGGCCAGGCCCATCGCCAGCAGCAGGCCGCCGCCGCACTCCGCGAGCCCGGCCGCCGTCGCGCTCGCCTTGCCGGGCCGGTAGCCGATGGACTCCATCCACTGGCCCGTCCCCTCGATGCCGCCCCCGCCGAACCAGCCGAACAGCTTCTGCGCGCCGTGCGCGGCCAGCACCCCGCCCGTCCCCAGCCGCAGCAGCAACAGACCCAGGTCGCGTCGGTCGTAGTACGTCGTCACGATGGCTCCCTCAATGGATCCGGAATCCGAATCGAATGGAATGGAACGAAATGGTCCGCAGCCTCTCCACCGTCGCACCCGGGTACCCGCCCGGCCCCTTCGGCAGGCCGTTCGGGTGGCGGGGTGCGGACCGCGGTGTTCGGCCGGCCGCCATGACCATCCGGACAGCCAAGCAACGCGACCCGGCCGTGCGCGCTTTCGTCACCGCTGTCGACAGCCATGACCGGGCTTCATGACCCTCCTCGCGCCGGGCGCGACCATGGCCGACGACGGCGCCGAACACGACCTCGCCGACTGGGTCGACCGTGAGGTCTTCTTCTCCCGCGGTCATCTGAAGGTCGACAACGAGTCCGACGGCGGCCGCCGCCTCATCGCCCGCCACCGCAACGACGCCTGGGGCGAGATGCGGACCCGGTGGAGCTCCGTCGTCGCGGAGGACGGGCGGATAGCGCGGTTGGAGACCGGCCAGGCGTGACGGCGCCGGGCGCCGTCCAGCGCCCGTCGTCAACGCGTGGCGTGCGGCGGCCGTTCCGTGTCGGCCCGGTGCGTTCCCCGCGTCCCGCGCGAGGCCCACCCCCATCCGGTGCCCGGAACGGCCGCCGCCCTCCCCCCTCACGGTGGTTCGTGGAAAACCGTGCCCCAAGTGTGAAGTTCCTGTGGAGGGGTGTCGAGCATAAGGGCTCCATCGGCGGCGATGGTACGGATGGACGAATTCCGCTTGTGTGAATCGCCGCCCGGGCCCCCTGTGCGGGCGCCACCCTCGCCCGAGGCCGCGCCATCCGGAACTCACGCACCCGCCATGTGGGTGTCGTGCACCCGCCAAGCGCGTGTCGCTCCCGGCCACTCCAATCCCCCCTGAACGCAATCGACAGGTTCTTCAGGGGAGGACCGGATGACACCCGCTGCCCGTCACCCAGAGCACGCTCACGCGCCCGAACTGCGCGCCGCCGCGCGGCACATCGGACGCCGCCGCTTCCTGACCGCCACCGGCGCCGCCGCCGCGCTCGCGTTCGCCGTCAACCTGCCCACCGCCGGAGTCGCCGGCGCCGCCGAACTCGACGCCGCCCGCATCACCGAGAATCCCTTCACCCTCGGCGTCGCCTCCGGCGACCCCCTGCCCGGCTCGGTCCTGCTGTGGACCCGCCTCGCCCCCGCTCCCTACCAGCCCGACGGCGGCCTCCCGGCCGAACGCGTCACCGTCCACTGGGAACTGGCCCGCGACGAGCACTTCCGCCGCCCCGTCAGACGCGGCGCCGCCCATGCCCACCCCGAGTTCCACCACACCGTGCACGTCGAGGTCGACCACCTCGAACCCGGCCGCGTCTTCTACTACCGCTTCCGCGTGGGCCGTTGGATCAGCGAGACCGGCCGCACCCGCACCGCGCCCGCGGCCCGCGAGCAGGTCTCCGCGCTCACCCTGGCCGCCGTCTCCTGCCAGGCGTACCACGACGGCTACTTCACCGCGTACGGCCATCTCGCCGCCGAGGACGTCGACGTCGTCTTCCACCTCGGGGACTACCTGTACGAGTACGCGGTGAACTCCGTCGGCGGGAACCGCAATCACACCGACCGGACCCTGCCCGCCCTGTTCAACCGGGAGACGGTGACCCTGGAGGACTACCGCCTGCGGTACGCCCTCTACAAGACCGACCCCGACCTGCGCGCCGCGCACGCCGCGCACCCCTTCGTCGTCACCTGGGACGACCACGAGACCGAGAACAACTACGCGGGCGACATCCCCGAGAACGACGTCCCGCCGGAGGAGTTCCTGCTGCGCCGGGCCTCCGCCTACCGCGCCTACTGGGAGAACCAGCCGCTGCGCCGCCCGCAGCGCCCCGAGGGCCCGGACATGCGGCTGTACCGCCGGCTGGTCTGGGGCGACCTCGCCCAGTTCGACATCCTCGACACCCGGCAGTACCGCACCAACCAGGCCCAGGGCGACGGCGCCCGCGTCCCCGGACCCGAGGTCGACGACCCGGCGCGCACCATGACCGGCGAGACGCAGGAGCGGTGGCTGCTCGACGGCTGGCAGGCGTCGCGGGCGCTGTGGAACGTCGTACCGCAGCAGGTCGTCTTCTCCCAGCGCAAGTTCGACCTGACCAGCCCCTCGCGCGTGTCGATGGACGCCTGGGACGGCTACCGCGCCTCGCGCCGCCGGGTGCTGGACGGCGCGCGGGCGGCCGGCGTGGAGAACCTGATGATCCTCACCGGCGACGTGCACGTCGGATACGCCTTCGACGTCAAGGAGGACTTCGACGACCCGGCCTCCCGGACCGTGGGCACGGAGATCGTGGCGACCTCCGTCTCCAGCGGCCGGGACGGCACGGAGCGGCCCGCGAACTGGCAGACGTACCTGACCGCCAACCCGCACCTGCGCTTCTACGACGGGCGGCGCGGCTATGTGACGGTCGGGCTGGGGCGTGAGCGGGCGCGGGCCGACTTCCGGACGGTGCCGTACGTGACCCGGCCCGGGGCGCCGGTCACGACGGCCGCGTCCTTCGTGACGGAGGCGGGGGCGCCGGGGCTCAGGCAGGTGTGAGCCGCGGCGCGGCGTCCCCGCCGGGGGAGTCCTCGGCGGGGGCGCCGCCTCCGGGGGAGTCCTCGGCGGGGGAGTCCCCGGCGGGGGCCGTCCCGCCTCCGTGCTCGCCCGGGTAGCGGACGCCGATGCGGTCCCGGATCGCGTCGAGCGTACGCATCACGGCGAGCGAGCCGTCCAGCGGGACCAGCGGGGACTCGGTCTCGCCGGCCCGCAGCGCGCGCATCACCTCACGCGCCTCGTACTTGAAGCTGGTGTGCGGGTCGGCGGCCGGGTCGTGGACGAACCGCTCGGGCTCCCGGCCGGGGCGGTGCAGTACGAAGCGGTCGGGGTGGAAGAAGCCGTTCGGGATGTCGATCCGGCCGCGCGAGCCCGTGACCGAGGCGACCACGGGCAGATCGCCGTTGATGGAGCAGTGCACCGTGGCGAGAGCGCCACTCTCCCAGGAGAGCACTGCTCCGGTCTGGAGATCGACGCCCTCGTCCGAGAGCACCGCTCTCGCCACGACGTCCGACGGCTCACCGAGCAACAGCTGCGCGAACGACACCGGATACACCCCGAGGTCCAGCAGCGCGCCCCCGCCCTGCAGCGGGTCCCGCAGACGGTGCGACGGCGGGAACGGCCCCGCGATCCCGAAGTCCGCCTGCACCGTGCGCACCTCGCCGATCGCCCCGTCGTCCACCAGCTCCTTCACCCGCCGGATCAGCGGGTTGCAGTACATCCACATGGCCTCCATCAGGAACCGGCCCCGCTCCCGAGCCAGCGCCACCAGCTCCCGCGCCTCGCCCAGGTTGAGCGTGAACGGCTTCTCCAGCAGCACGTTCCGCCCCGCCGCCAGGCACAGACCGGCCGCCGTCCGGTGCGCGACGTGCGGAGTGGCGACGTACACCACGTCCACGTCCTCGTCCCGGGCCAACGCCTCCCAGTCGCCGTACGCCCGCGCCACCCCGAACCGCTCCGCGAACGCCCGCGCCGAGTCCTCCGTCCGCGAGGCGACCGCCACGACCTCCGCGTCCGGCAGATCCACCAGATCCGCCGTGAACCTCGCGGCCATCCCGCCCGTCGCGAGAATTCCCCACCGCACCGCGTCCTGCGTCATGACCCGCCCACCCTCGTCGTTCGACATCCCGCACGCCGCTCCCGGCGCGCGTCCGGCACCGCCGATCACCGGCACCGGCACCGGCTCCGAGCTGAGAGCATAGGGAGCGCACAGTACGAAGAGGGAGGGGCACATGCCCGAAGGGGCGCCGATACCGGACCTGTCTCAGGCGACCGCACCGAAGGCGCGGCCGCCGGTCGGCGCACCGCGCCGCAGCACCGGCCCACTGCTCACCCTGGTCCTCGGCGGGCTCACCGCCACCCTGCCGCTGGCCATGGACATGTATCTGCCGGCGCTGCCGGACGTCACCGAGTCCCTGCGCGCACCCGCCGCGACCGTGCAGCTCACGCTCACCGCGTGCCTGGCCGGCATGGCCCTCGGCCAGCTCCTGGTCGGCCCGATGAGCGATCGCTGGGGCCGCCGCCGGCCGCTGCTCGCGGGCATGCTGGTCTACATCGTCACCACCGCCCTGTGCGTGGTGGCCCCGACCGTCGAGGCGCTGGTCGTCTGCCGGCTCGCGCAGGGCCTGTCGGGCGCGGCCGGCCTGGTCATCGCCCGCGCGATCGTCCGCGACCTGTACGAGGGCGTGGCGATGGCCCGCCTCTTCTCCTCCCTCATGCTGATCTCCGGCGTCGCCCCGATCGTCGCGCCGGTGGTCGGCGGCCAGATCCTGCGCGTCACGGACTGGCGGGGCGTCTTCGTGGTCCTCACCGTCCTCGGGGTGCTGCTGACCGTGGTGGTGTGGGCGCGGCTGCCCGAGACGCTGCCGCCCGCGGAACGCCACACGGGCGGCGTGGGCGAGGCCCTGCACTCCATGCGCCGCCTCCTGGCCGACCTGCCCTTCACCGGCTACATGCTCACCGGCGGCTTCACCTTCGCCACGCTGTTCGCCTACGTCTCGGCCTCGCCGTTCGTCGTCCAGGAGATCTACGGCGCCTCCCCGCAGACCTTCAGCCTGCTGTTCGGCCTGAACTCCATCGGGCTGGTGGCCGCCGGTCAGATCAGCGGCAAGGTGCTGGTCGGCCGGGTGTCGCTGGAGCGGGTGCTGGGCGGCGCGCTCGCCGTGATCGTGGCCTCGGTGACCGCCCTGCTGCTGATGACGCTGGGCGTCTTCGGCGACACGGGGCTGGTCCCGGTCGCGACCGCGCTGTTCGTCATGATGACCGCGATGGGCTTCGCCCTGCCCAACTCCCAGACTCTCGCCCTGCTGCGGGTCAAGCACTCCGCCGGTTCGGCCTCCGCGCTGCTCGGCACCACGGGCTTCCTGATCGGCGCGGTCGCCTCCCCGCTCGTCGGGATCGCCGGCGAGCACACCGCCGTGCCCATGGCGGTCGTCCAGGTCGTCTCCATACTGGTGGCGGTGGGCTGCTTCGTGGGGCTGTGCCGCCCCTGGCGGGCGCGCTCGGGCGAGGGCATCCTGTGTGCCGGGTCCGCCGCCGAGACCGTGAGGGAGGAGAGCTGAGCGCGCCGAAACTGCGGGTCGGCACACCGGAACGCGCCGGACTCGACCCCGGCGAGCTCCAGCGCCTCGTCCTGGAGGTACGGGATCTGACGGCCGGGCGGCGGCCCTGGGCGGCCGGCGCCGTCGTCGTCGCCGGGCGCGGCCCGGTGCTCGCGGTGGCGGAGGCCGCAGGGTACGCGGTGCGGTACGCGGCCTACGACCCCGAGACGGGCACCGGCGTCGAACTGCCGCCGGAGCAGCGGGTGCCGGCGACCGTCGCCACCCCCTTCGACCTGGCCTCGCTCACCAAGCTGTTCACCGCGGTCGCGGCCGTGCAGCAGATCGAGCGCGGCACGCTCGGCATCGACGCCAGGGCGGGCGCGTATCTGCCCGACTTCCGAGCCGCCGCCGAACACGGGATCACCGTACGGCAGTTGCTCACCCACACCTCCGGCCTGCGCCCCGAACTGCCGCTGTACGACTGCGTCAGCGCGGCCGAGCGGCTGCGGCTGCTGCGCGACGAGGCGCCGGCCGGTGAACCGGGCACGTACCGCTACTCGGACCTGAACATGCTGCTCCTCCAGCACGTTCTGGAGCGCATCACCGGCCGCCCGCTCGACGTCCTGATCCGGGACGGCATCACCCGCCCGCTCGGCATGACCTCGACCCGCTTCGGCCCCTGCCCGGACGCGGCGGCGACCGAGGACCAGCGCCGGCCCTGGGCGAAGACCGACCGGGGCATGGTGCGGGGCGTCGTCCACGACGAGAACGCCTGGGCGCTGGGCGGGGTCGCCGGGCACGCGGGCCTGTTCTCGACCGGGCGGGACCTGGCGGTGTTCTGCCGGGCGCTGCTCGCGGGCGGCTCGTACGGGCCGGCGCGCATCCTCGGGCCGGACTTCGTGGAGCTGCTGCTGACGCCGCCGGGCCTGGGGTTCGCGCTGGACCAGCCGTGGTTCATGGGCGAGATGGCGGGGCGGGGGGCGGCCGGGCACACCGGGTTCACCGGGACCTCGCTGGTGCTGGACCGGGCGACGGACACGTTCCTCGTGCTGCTGGCCAACACCGTGCACCCGTGCCGACGGGCCCCGGACAGCCGCCCGCGCGCGGCGGCGGCCACACGGGTGGCCCGGGCGATACGGGGGACCGGGGCGGCGGCGGGGGCCGGTTAGAGGGCCGACCGGTCGGAGGGCGGGCTCCGTGGCCGGCGCGGGGACTGGTTCCGCGTCCGGCTGGGCGAGCGGTTCCGGACCGACCTCGGCGATCGGCTCCGTGGTCGGCTCGGCGACCGGTTCCCGGACCGACCTCGGCGATCCGCTCCGCGGCCGGCTGGGCGTCCGGTTCCCGGACCGGCTCGGCGACCGGGGTTCCGGGACCGGCTCGGCGACCGGGGTTCCGGGACCGGCTCGGCGACCGGGTTCCGGGACCGGCCCGGGGGCCTGGGGGAACCTGAGAGAATCGGACGGTGAACGTCCACGCCCCCCTGTCCTCCGCCCCGGCGTCCCCGGCCGAGTCCCTGCGCACCGCCCTCGCGGCGCTGCTCGACGGACTGCCGCCCAAGCAGGCCGCGCAGGCCGTGGAGCGGCTGATCGCCAGCTACCGGGGGGCGACCCCGACCGACGCGCCGATCCTGCGGGACCGCGCGGACGTCGCCGCGTACGCCGCCTACCGGATGCCGGCGACGTTCGAGGCGGTGCGCTCGGCGCTGGAGGCGTTCGCGGCGGCCGTGCCCGGCTGGACGCCCGGCGGTCAGGTGGACGTCGGCGGCGGGACCGGGGCGGCGATCTGGGCGGCCACCGCCGTCTGGGACGGGATGCGGCCGGTGACCGTGCTGGACTGGGCCGAGCCCGCGCTCGCGCTGGGACGGGAGCTCGCCGCCGCCAACCCGGCGCTGCGGGACGCCCGCTGGCAGCGCTCACGCATCGGAGCGGCGCTCACCCTGGAGAGCACTGATCTCGTCACGGTGTCGTACGTCCTCAACGAACTGCCCGCCGCCGACCGCGCCGCCCTGGTCGACGCCGCCGCCGGCGCCGCGCAGGCCGTCGTCGTGGTGGAACCCGGCACCCCCGACGGCTACGCCCGCGTCATCGAGGCCCGCGACCGCCTGATCGGCGCCGGTTTCCGCGTCGCCGCGCCCTGCCCGCACAGCGCCGCCTGCCCCATCGCCCCCGGCGCGGACTGGTGCCACTTCTCGGCGCGGGTCAGCCGTTCCTCCCTGCACCGTCAGGTCAAGGGCGGTTCGCTGCCGTACGAGGACGAGAAGTTCGCGTACGTCGCCGCCACCCGCCTCCCCGTCGCCCCCGCGCCCTCCCGCGTCGTCCGCCGCCCGCAGATCCGCAAGGGCCAGGTCCTGCTCGACCTGTGCGAGACCGGCGAGCAGCTCGGCCGCACGACGGTCACCAAGCGCCACGGCGACCTCTACAAGGCCGCCCGCGACGCCGACTGGGGCGACGCCTGGCCCCCGGAGACCGACGCCGCCCGCTGATCACGACGCGGAGCCGGTACCCTCCGCGCCCCCGGCGCGCTTCTCCTGCAGCCTGCGCAGCAGCTCCCGCTTCTGCGCCTGCGCGTCGGCGCCCGCGCCGCCGGTGCGCGCGCCCCGGCCGCCGCCCCGCAGGGCGTCACGGCCGAGATGGCGCCGTGTGCCGCCGACGCCCAGCATGTTTCCGTTTCCGCCCCGGGCCATGGCCGACTCCTCTGCTCGTTGCCTGTTCTCGCTTCACTTCACGTCACGCCACTCCTGAACGAGACGTATCGTCTCGCAATCGCGACCCCACCACCATCAAGCGAGACGCACCGTCTTGTCAACCTGATAGATTCGCCCCATGGCACAGAAGTCCGCCCCCGACTCCACCCGCCGCAGCGAACGCTCCCGGCGCGCGATCTACGACGCCGCCCTGGCCCTCGTCGGCGAGATCGGCTACTCCAGGACCACGATCGAGGGCATCGCCGCGCGCGCCGGCGTCGGCAAGCAGACGATCTACCGCTGGTGGACGTCCAAGGCCGACGTCTTGCTGGAGGCCTTCCTCGACCTCGGCGAACAGGCCGCCGAGCAGGCCGCACGGGCCGACGGCTCCGACCCCGGCGCCGAGTACGCCATCCCCGACACCGGCGACCTCGCCGCCGACCTCAAGTACGTCCTGCGCGCCACGGTGGACGAACTCCTCGACCCCCGCTTCGAGGCCCCCTCCCGCGCGCTGGCCGCCGAGGGCGTCGTCAACGAGGAGATCGGCCGGGTCTTCGTCGCCCGGCTTCTCGAACCCCAGCTCCAGCTGTACGTGCGCCGGCTGCGCGCCGCCCAGGAGGCCGGCCAGGTCCGCCCCGAGGTCGATCCGCGCATCGCCCTGGAGTTGTTCGTCTCCCCGCTCGCCCAGCGCTGGCTCCAGCGGACGGCGCCGATCTCCCACGAGTACACCGACACCCTGGTCGACTACGCCCTGAACGGACTCGCGCCCCGGTAGAGACCGGCCGGACCGGACCCCGGCGGCACCGCCCACAAGGCGTCGGAGGGGCATCGGCGGGGCGTCGGCGGGGACGTCAAATCCTGCCAAAGTACCCGACAGCGCGTGATCCCCGTGTGGATTCCGTCTCCTCCCACCCTTCCCGGTTGGGGACTGTGGCCCCCCGGAGCGCAGGATGGTGCGACCATGGGACGTGCCGGCCGCTCGCGGCGGGCACCCGTTCCACAGCGAGGCGAGGGGATAGATGAGCGCGCAGTTCGGCGGCCGGTCCGGCCGGCAGGGCAAGATCTCCCAGTGGCTGCGCGGACGTCGGCCCAAGGAGGACGCCGCCGACGACGGCGGACGCGAGGCCCTGCTGCTGGCCGCCGCCGGAGCGGGACTGCCGTTGGCGCCCGCCGCGCACCCGGCCCCCGGCTACCGCTGTTCCTGCGACCGCGTCGGCTGTCCCACGCCCGCCCGGCACCCGGTGTCGTTCGCCTGGCAGACGCAGTCCACCACCGACCGCGCCCAGATCGAGCGCTGGGCCCGCCACCAGCCGCAGGCCAACTTCATCACCGCGACCGGCATGGTGCACGACGTGCTCGACGTGCCGCTGGAGGCCGGCCGGGAGGCGCTGGAGCGGCTGCTCGCGGCGGGCGTCGACGTCGGCCCGGTCGCCGCCAGCGACGACGGCCGGATGCTGTTCTTCACCCTCACCCGCGGCACCCCCGAGGACGAGGACGAGTGGTGGCCCTGCGAGCTGGACTGCCACCCCGAGACGATGGACGAGCACCCCGGACTGCGCTGGCACTGCCGGGGCTCCTACGTCCTCGTGCCGCCCGCCCGGCTCCCCGGCGACGACGACCGCTGCGTCCACTGGGTACGCGGGCCCGAGCACGCCCTGCCCGACCCGCTGACCCTGCTGGAAGTCCTCACCGACGCCTGCGCCCGGCACGCCGGCACGGACGCCGACCAACAGGGCGCCGCCTGGCCGCTGCGCCGCTGAACTCCCGCGGTACGGGCGGCCGTTACCCGCCCTTCGCGGACGTCAGCCCCTGGATCCGCCCGAGCACGTTCACCCCGGCGTCGCCTGCGCCCCGCTCCGGGGTCAGGGCGACCTGGTTGGAGACGAACTCCATCGTCAGGGACTGCTTGATCTCGCCGGTCGTCAGCGCGAGCACGTTCTTGTTCGGCGTCGGGACCGAGGCGCCGGCCGCGGCCGTCTGCTTCACGAAGTGGCGGGTGGTGAAGAAGACCAGCGCCCCGCCGTCCGCCGTGCGCAGGGCGACCGGATCGTAGTCGCCGCCGGTCAGCGGCTCGTCCATGTACTGGGTGGCGAGCCCGGGCCGGGTCTCCTTCTTCTCGCGCTCCGCACGCCAGTCGGTGGTGTGCGGGCCGGGCGCGAAGCCGTTGCCGCCGTCCTCCAAGTACGTCGCGTAGTCGCGGCTCAAGTCCTTCGGGGGAACGGCGAGTTCGGGGGAGTCGGCGGGGAGGGCCTCGGCGAATCCGTCCTCGCCGAGCTTGAACTCGGGCACCTTGCCGGGGTCCACGACCGTCAGGTACGACACCTCCCAGCGCTCGTCCAGGCCGTCGCGGGTGAACACCATCAGCCAGCGGTCGTCGTCACCCCGGTTGGCCCGGGCGTCGGCGAGGAACCAGCGGGGCCAGCCCGCCTTCTCAGGGATCGTGTACTCGACGTCCGCGAATTTCAGCGGCGTGTGCGCGGGGTTGCCGGCCGGGTGGTTGACGTGCCCGGCGTTCAGCCGTGCCTCGTCCATGTCGCCGAGGGGGCCGGTGACGTAGGCGGCGTCGAAGGAACTGTCGTACGCCTTGTCGGCCTTGTTGTAGGCGGTGGTGAACTTCCGCAGCGCCTCGGCGGCTTCGGCCTCGGACGTCGCGGGCAGCACCTCGCGCTCGCCGTGGACGACGACGCATCCGCTCGCCGGCAGCGCCAGGAGGGCCAGCGCGGCAGCGGTGAGCGTGTTCCGGTGGTGCCTGTGAAGCCTGTGCGGGCCGCGATCCCTGCTCATCGGGTGTCCTTCACCTTCCCCTTCCCGGAGCCGAACCCTACCGGGGCGCGCCGACACCCGAACGCCGGGACCGGGTACAGCGGCCACACCGTGACCTTGCCGGGCTTCGACCGGCGGTCGCGCGATGCTTCAATTCCCCGGTGACCGATTACGACGTGCTGCGCGTCTTCTGCGCGGCCAACGGGGGCTACGGCAACGAACTCGGCGTCGTCCGCGAGGGCTCGCACGTGCCGGGGCCGGACGAGCGGCAGGCTCTCGCGGCGAAACTCGGGTTCTCCGAGACCGTGTTCGTCGACGACCCCGAGCGCGGCGTCGTCGACATCTACACGCCCGGCGTCCGGCTGGCGTTCGCCGGACACCCCTGCGTCGGCGTGGCCTGGCTGCTCGACGTGCCCGAACTGGTCACCCGCGCCGGGGTGCTGGGAGCGCGGCAGGACGGGGAGTTCAGCTGGATCGAGGCGCGCGCCGAGTGGGCCGCGCCGCGCGTCCTGCGCCAGTACGCCACCGCCGCCGAGGTCGACGACCTGCCGGTGCCGCCGCCGGGGGACTGGATCTACGCCTGGGCCTGGGAGGACGAGGCGGCCGGCCGGATCCGCGCCCGCGGCTTCCCCGGCCGGGGCGACGGCGTCGACGAGGACGAGGCGACCGGCTCCGCCGCCCTCCAGCTCACCGAGCGGCTCGGCCGGGCGCTCAACATCACCCAGGGCGCGGGCTCCCAGATCCTCACCGCACCCCAGCCCTACGGCTGGACCGAGATCGGCGGCAGGGTACGGCTGGAACGCTGACGCCCGACCCGCGCGACGCAGGCGCCCGAGGCGTCCCGGCCGGAGGGGGTCACGGGGCCGGCGGGTCCTTGCTGTCGCGGACGGGGGCGGGTGCACGCGGAGGAACCGAGGGCCGTACGGGCGGCCCCGCTGACGAGGGACTCTTCCTGAGCGAGCAGCCCGAGAACCGCCCGCACCCGGCGCCTGCCGATGTCACGCCGACAGCGGGAACTCCTCGCCCAGCGCCCCG
Organism: Streptomyces sp. NPDC046379; assembly: GCF_055587785.1. Lineage (NCBI taxonomy): Bacteria > Bacillati > Actinomycetota > Actinomycetes > Kitasatosporales > Streptomycetaceae > Streptomyces > Streptomyces sp. NPDC046379. Next base: position 172,911 of record NZ_JBVJFP010000001.1, on the reverse strand, counting down.
AACACCGCCGTGTTCAGGGCGAAAGCCCGCTTGCACTCGGACGCGATCCGCTGCCTCTCCAGCTCGTCCGCGGGCAGCGCGTCCAGCAGTTCCCGGTAAGTGCGCTTGAAGGCGGCGGGGTTGGCGATCTCCTCGAAGACGTAGAACCGGACGCCGTCGCCCTTCTTCGCGAAGCCCCACGTCCGCTCCGCGCGGTCGCGGATGATCTGGCCGCCCGAGAGGTCGCCGAGGTAGCGCGTGTAGTGGTGGGCCACATAGCCGCCCGGCCATGCACGGACGCACTCCTCGACCCGCTCCGCGTACGCCCGGGTCGCCGGCAGTGCGGTGAGCGTCGAGCGCCAGCCGGGGCCCCGCAGATGCTCCAGGTCCCGCTCCAGCGCGCGCAGCCGGAACAGCTCCGGCCGGATGAAGGGCCCCGCCACCGGGTCGGACGCCAGGCGCCCGGCGCCGCCCTCCAGTGCCGCGTACACGAACCACAGCTGCTCGGTGTAGCGCGCGTAGGCGTTCACGCCCAGCCGGCCGCCGAGCAGGTCGCTCATGAAGGTCGAGGTCTCCGCCTCCACGTGCTGCTCGTGGGACGCGGTCCGGATCACGGTCGAGAAGGAGTCCATGCCGCCCAGTCTCTGTGGTTAGGTTCACCTAAGTCAACGGCTTTCCGACGTCCTGTCGGTAAAACCGTACCCGGGGCCGTGCGCGGACGGCGGGCAAGGACGACGGCCCGCTCCCGGGGCGGGAGCGGGCCGGACGGGTCGGCGGCAGGAGCGTTACGGCAGCGTCAGGATCTCCGCGCCCGTCTCCGTCACCACCAGGGTGTGCTCGAACTGCGCGGTCCGCCTGCGGTCCTTCGTCACGACCGTCCAGCCGTCGTCCCACATGTCGTACTCGTGGGTGCCCAGCGTCAGCATCGGCTCGATCGTGAACGTCATCCCCGGCTGCATCACCGTCGTCGCGTGCGGGCTGTCGTAGTGCGGGATGATCAGGCCCGAGTGGAACGACGAGTTGATCCCGTGCCCCGTGAAGTCCCGCACCACGCCGTAGCCGAACCGCTTGGCGTACGACTCGATCACGCGGCCGATGACGTTGACCTGCCGGCCCGGTTTCACAGCCTTGATCGCGCGGTTGAGCGACTCCCGGGTGCGCTCCACCAGCAGCCGGCTCTCCTCGTCCACCTCACCGACCAGGTAGGTGGCGTTGTTGTCGCCGTGCACTCCGCCGATGTACGCGGTCACGTCGAGGTTGACGATGTCACCGTCCCGCAGCACGGTGGAGTCCGGGATGCCGTGGCAGATGACCTCGTTGACCGAGGTGCACAGCGACTTGGGGAAACCGCGGTAGCCGAGCGTGGAGGGATAGGCGCCGTGGTCGCACATGAACTCGTGCGCCACCCTGTCCAGTTCGTCCGTGGTCACGCCCGGCGCGATCAGCTTCGCGGCCTCCGCCATCGCCCGCGCGGCGATCCGGCCGGCGATCCGCATCGCCTCGATCGTCTCCGGGGTCTGCACCTCCGGGCCCGTGTACGGCGTCGGCGCGGGCTTGCCGACGTACTCGGGGCGCCGGATGTTTCCGGGCACGGAACGGGTGGGAGACAGCTCCCCTGGTACGAGCAGCGACTGGCCAGACATGTCAGCGAGTCTAACCAGCGGGCATACGAGACCATGTCCCTGGCGAAAGGAGCCGGTCATGGCCCTGTTCAAGAAGCGCACGGTCGGAAAGCCGGGCGAGTGGTTCTACTGCCTGGAGCACCAGAAGGTCGAGGAGGGGCCGGACTGTCCGGGCAAGGACCGTTTCGGGCCGTACACGAGCCGGGCGGAGGCCGAGCGGGCCATGGCCACCGCCCGCGAGCGCAACCTCCAGTGGGAGAACGACCCCCGCTGGCACGACGCCCCCGCCGCGTCCGACGACGACTGAGACGATGACGCAGACGACGGCTCGCGCCGGCCATGCGGGCGACGGCTGATCAGCCGTTCGCGGGCGGGGCGCCGGCCGTCGCCGCGCCGGCCGCAGCCGCCGCGCGCTGATCGCGCAGCCGGACGGCGTGCTCGTTCGTGCGCACGTCGTACGTCATCAGCTTCGGCAGGCACAGCGCCAGCAGCCCCACCCCGGCCGCGCACAGCAGACCGCCCGACCACACCGACGCCCGCACCCCGGCCAGCGCCGCGACACCGCCCGCGCGGACCTGGCCGAGCTGCGGGCCCACCGAGTACGACAGCAGTTCGATCCCGGCGAGCCGGCCGCGCAGCTCGTCCGGGATCGTCTGGTTCCACATCGCCCCGCGGAAGATGCCGCTCACCATGTCGCAGCAGCCGCCCAGCGCGAGGAACAGCAGCACCAGCCACACGTTCCCGGCGACGCCGGCCGCCGCCATCGCGAGCCCCCACAGCAGCGCCGCCCCGGCGACCATCCGCCCGTGCCGGTGCACCCGCGACGTCCAGCCGCTGGTCAGGCCCACCACCAGCGAGCCCGCCGGAATCGCCGCGTACATCAGGCCCAGCGACCACTCGGCGTCCAGCTCGTCCGCGAGGAACGGCAGCACCGCCAGCGGCATCGCCAGGAACATCGCGGCCAGGTCGATGGCGTACGTGCCGAGCAGCTCCTTGCGCCGCCAGGCGTACGCCGCACCCTCCACGATCGACCGCAGCGACGGCTTGGCCGCCTCCTGAGAGGCGGGGGAGGTGCCGAGCCGCGCGACCAGCAGCACCGACACGGCGAACGTCGCCAGGTCCACCGCGTACGCCCAGCCCAGCCCCGCGTACACGACGACCACGCCGGCCAGCGCCGGCCCCGCGATGCCGCCGACCTGCCAGCGCAGGGCGTTCAGGGCGGTGGCCGCCGGCAGATGCTCGTGCGGCACGATCCGGGGGATCAGCGAGTCCAGGGCGGGGCGCTGGATCGACACCAGCGCCGAACTGAGCGCGGCGATCACGTACAGCGGCCACACCGCGGGGTCCGGCAGCAGCGCGTTGGCCAGCAGCGCCGCGCACAGCACGCCGAGGCCGGCCTCCGTCCACAGGATCAGCCGGCGCTTGTCCAGGGCGTCGGCGAGCGCACCGCCGTACAGCCCGAACACCACCAGCGGCACCAGCTCCACGGCCCCGATCGCGCCCACCGCCGCGGCGGACCCCGTCTCCTCCTTGATCTGCACCGGCAGCGCGACGAACGTCAGAAAGCTGCCGAAGTTGGTGATCAGCCCCGACACCCACAGCCGGCGGAAGTCGCGGGAGACCCGCCAGGGCGCGAGATCGGGCAGCAGGGCGCGCAGCCCGGAGGGCGTGGCGGGGTCGTCGTCCTTCACGAGGGCTCATGCTGGGGCGCACCGGCTGCAGTGGGCAACCAGTTTTCCGGGCGAGGGCTGCCGTGGCGGCCCACGGGCCGGACCGGCGGCGCGGACCGGCGTCGCCCGCCCACCGCCCGGTGGTGCTCGGCGCAGTCACCCACCCGCCGCCGCTCACCACCGCCCCGGTGGCGGGGCCGTCAGGTGGTCGGCCAGGCGGGCCAGGCGGTCGCGCAGGGTGGGGCGGCGTCTCGGGGACGGCAGGGGGTTCTCGCCGGCCGCCGCGCTCACCAGGTGCTGGACCGTGTCCAGGTCCAGCTCGGCGCCCTCCCGCACGGCCAGCGCCTCGTGGGACAGCGAGGCGAGGTCACGGCCGGCCGAGCCGAGGGCGAGGATCGTGGCGCCGGCCCGGCGGGCGTCGTGGACCCGCTCCAGCAGGCCCGCGTCCGGGTCGTCCGGCGACACCACGAGCAGGGTCTCGCCGCGCCGGGCCGCCTCGATGCGGCCGAGGCCCACCGCGAGGTGCGCCGGGTCCGAGGGACGCGCACTGTGGCGGACCAGGGTCGGGGACAGCTCGGGCGTCCCCGACCAGGCGGCCTCGTCCGTGAGGTGGGCCGCCAGATGCCAGGGCTCGTACTCGGGGGTGCCGACCAGCAGGAGCCCGCCGCCGTGCGACACCACCGACCCGCGCAGCGCCCCGGCGAACCTGCGCGTGGCCCCCAGCCACTCCGTCCCGGCGAGGACCTCGCGCAACAGGGCGACCCGTACCGCGTCCATACGGCCGCATCCTGCCGTGAACGGGACACTCGTGACAGGAGTTCGCCGTCGGATTCCCCCGACCGGGTAAGGAGCCGCCATGAGCACCGCCGCCGAGGCCGACCCCGCCGCCGGGACCCACCCCGCCGCGGGGACCGATCCCGCCGCGGGGACCCACCCGGCCGCGGGGACCCACCCTGCTGCGGGGACCGATCCCGCCGCGCGGACCCACCCCGCCGCGGGGACCCACCCCGCCGCGGGGACCGATCCCGCCGCGGGGACCCACCCTGCCGCGGGGACCGATCCTGCCGCGGGGACCGATCCCGCCGCCGGGGCCCACCCTGCCACCGGGACCGATCCCGCCGTCCCCTTCGCCGCGGGCAGCGAGGGACACGCCAGTTACCGCATCCCCGCCGTCGTGCGGACCGCGTCCGGAGCGCTGCTCGCCTTCTGCGAGGGGCGGCTGGAGTCCGCGCGGGACTGGGGGCGCATCCACATCGTGATGAAGCGGTCCACCGACGGCGGGCGCACCTGGGGGCCGCTGAGCGTCGTCGCCGCGAACGGCCTCGACCTCGCCGGCAACCCCGCCCCGGTCGTCCTGGACACCGGCCGCGTCCTGCTCGTCCACGTCCGCTCCGCCGCGAGCGCCGCCGAGCACCTCATCGTGCGGGGCGAGGTGAGCGAGGCCGACGGACGCCGGGTGTGGGTGCAGCACAGCGACGACGAGGGGCACACCTGGTCGGAGCCGCGCGAGATCACCGAACGGGTCAAGGAGCCGGGCTGGCGCTGGTACGCCACCACCCCCGGGCACGGCATCCAGCTGACCGGCGGCCGGGTCGTCGTCCCCGGCAACCACACCCTGCCGCCCGCCGCCGGGGACCTCGGCGACGAGCCGCGGTACAACAACGCCCACTGCCTGCTCAGCGACGACCGGGGCGAGAGCTGGTACCTCGGCCACGTCGACCGGGACACCAGCGGCCACGTCAACGGCAACGAGACCACCGCCGCCGAACTCCCCGACGGCCGCGTCTACTTCAACACCCGCACCGACTCCCTCCGCCCCGGCAACCGCGCCGACGCCCACTCCGCCGACGGCGGCCGCACCCTGCTCGCCCCCTTCCACCCGCAGCCCGGCCTCGCCGGACCCGTCTGCCAGGGCAGCCTCCTGCACCTCGGCGACCCCGACGTGCTGCTCTTCTCCGGGCCCGCCCACCCCACCGGACGCGCCCGGATGACCCTCCGCGCCTCCACCGACGGCGGCGCCACCTGGCACGATGCCCACACCGTCGACGACCGGCCCGCCGCCTACTCCGACCTGGTCCGCGTCGACGCCGACACGGTCGGACTGCTGTACGAGACCGGCGACGCCGGCGCGTACGAGCGGATCGTCTTCCGGCGGATCCCCGTGAGCCGGCTCACCCGACGGGGCGCGGTCGGCGAGGGTCCCGTACCCGGACGTAAAGTCGGCCCATGACCTCTAGCGACAGTTCTCCCGGCACCGCGACCGGCAGCACGACCGGCACCGCGACCGACAGCGCGACAGGCACCGCGACCGACGGCGCGCACAAGCCCGCGAAGGCGCCCGCCAAGGACCCCTGGGACCTGCCCGACGTCTCCGGACTGGTCGTCGGCGTGCTCGGCGGGACCGGACCGCAGGGCAAGGGCCTGGCCTACCGGCTCGCCAAGGCCGGCCAGAAGGTGATCCTCGGTTCGCGGGCCGCCGACCGTGCGCGGGCCGCCGCCGACGAACTCGGGCACGGCGTCGAGGGCGCCGACAACGCCGAGACCGCCCGGCGCAGCGACATCGTGATCGTCGCCGTCCCGTGGGAGGGGCACGGCAAGACGCTGGAGTCGCTGCGCGAGGAGCTGACCGGCAAGCTCGTCGTCGACTGCGTCAACCCGCTCGGCTTCGACAAGAAGGGCGCCTACGCCCTCAAGCCCGAGGAGGGCAGCGCCGCCGAGCAGGCCGCCGCCCTGCTGCCCGGCTCGCGCGTCACCGCCGCCTTCCACCACCTGTCGGCGGTGCTGCTCCAGGACCCGGAGATCGACGAGATCGACACCGATGTGATGGTCCTCGGCGAGGAGCGCGCCGACGTGGAGATCGTGCAGGCCCTCGCCGGCCGCATTCCCGGGATGCGCGGCATCTTCGCCGGGCGGCTGCGCAACGCCCACCAGGTGGAGTCCCTGGTCGCCAACCTGATCTCCGTGAACCGCCGCTACAAGGCGCATGCGGGCCTCCGCGTCACGGACGTATGACCGCATGGGGGACACTGGTGGACGTCAGCCCAGCAGTGTCCCCGACAGGAGCCGACCGACATGCCCCGCCTCGCCCTCTACACCCTCGTCGTGTGTCTGCTCGCCACCGCCGCGGCCGTGGTCTCCTTCGTCCAGGGCAGCTGGCTGGGGATCGTCTGGGTGCTGATCGCGGGGCTCTCGTCCAACATGACCTGGTACTACATCAAGCGCGGCAAGGCCGGCTCGGCCGCCCGCGACTGACGTCAGGGGCTCGTCTCGCAGTACTCGTTCGCGCCCTGCCAGAACCGGTACAGCTCGTAGCCGCAGTAGGTGTCGGCGTCGGTGATGCCGAGGCCCCGCAGCACGGCGTCGACCATGTCGAAGAACGCGCCGTTCACGGCGGGCACCCACAGCAGCGCGAACACGAACAGCAGGCCGAACGGCGCGAACGGCTCCACCTGCCGGCGCACGCCGTACGACAGCCAGGGCTCGATCACCCCGTAGCCGTCCAGGCCCGGCACCGGGAGGAAGTTCAGGATCGCCGCCGTCACCTGGAGCAGCGCCAGGAACGCCAGCGCGTACCGGAAGTCGCGCGGCACCCCGTCCAGCGCGTCCAGCCAGAACGGGGCCGTGCACACGACGGCGAACAGGACGTTCGTCAGCGGACCGGCCGCCGAGATCAGGCTGTGCTTCCAGCGGCCCCGGATCCGGCCCCGCTCGATGAAGACCGCGCCGCCCGGCAGACCGATCCCGCCCATGATCACGAACAGCACCGGCAGCACGATGCTCAGCAGGGCGTGCGTGTACTTCAGGGGGTTGAGCGTGAGGTAGCCCTTCGCGCCGACCGTGATGTCGCCGCCGTGCAGCGCGGTGCGCGCGTGCGCGTACTCGTGCAGGCACAGGGAGACGATCCACGCCGCCGTCACGAACAGGAACACCGCGACGCCCGGCTGCGCGGCGAACCCGGTCCAGGTGGCCCAGCCCGTGACGGCCGTCACGGCGAGGATGCCGAGGAAGACGGGGCTGACCCGCCGTTCGCCGCGGAGGATGCCGGCAGTGGTCATGGAACGCTCCGGGTGGTGGTGGGCGGCGGCTGGACGGCCCGACCGTACCGGGCGCATGCGGAAAACGTCTCGCGGCGGACGCCGGTTCCTAAGAGGGTGGGCACGCATGTCCGAACACCCGTGGGGCGGCCCCGCGAACACGAAGACCCGCAGAGCCCCCGCGAACACGAAGACCCGCAGAGCCCCCCGCGAACACGAAAGACCCGCGTAGAGCCCCCCGCACAGACCCCGCGAAGGACCCTCGCAGACCCCGCGCAGAGCCCTCTCGCAGACCCCCGGAGACAATGAATCCCGTGCGTTACCGCATCCTCGGCACCGCCCAGGCGTTCCGTCCCGACGGCTCCCCCGTTCCGGTCGGCGGGGCACGGCTGCGCGCCCTGCTCACCGTGCTGGCGCTGCGTCCGGGCCGTGCCGTGCCCGCCGGGCTGCTGACCGAGGAGGTCTGGGGCGACGAGCCGCCCGCCGACGCGCCGGGCGCGCTCCAGGCCCTGGTGGGGCGGCTGCGCCGGGCGCTGGGCGCGGACGCCGTGCGTTCCGTGGCGGGCGGCTACCGGCTCGACGCCGGCCCCGACGACGTCGACCTGCACCGCTTCGAGCGGCTCGCCGACGAGGGCGCGCGAGCCCTGGCCGACGGCGACCCCGCCAAGGCCGCCGTCCTGCTCGACGACGCCCTCGCCCTGTGGCACGGGCCCGCCCTCGCCGACCTGCCCGACCGCACCGTCGAGGCCGCCCGCTGCGAGGCCCGCCGGCTGGAGGCGCGGCGTGCCCGGCTCGCGGCCGCGCTCGCGCTGGGCCACGCCGAGCAGGCGCTGCCCGAGCTGACCGCGCTGTGCGACGGGCATCCGCTGGACGAGCCCCTCCAGGCGCTGCGGCTGAGGGCGCTGCGCGAGGCGGGCCGCACCGCCGAGGCGCTGGCCGCCTACGACGCCGTACGGCGGCTGCTCGCCGACCGGCTGGGCTCCGACCCGGGGCCGGAACTGCGCGCGCTGCACGCCGAGTTGCTGCGACCGCCGGAGCCGGGTCTTGAGCCGGAACCGGAGCCGGGTCTTGAGCCGTCACCGGCGGCGGGTCTTGAGCCGTCACCGGGTCCGGACCCGCGGTCGGTGTCCGCCGCCGCACCGCCGCCGCCCGCCCGGCCGCCGGGGAACCTGCGGGCCCGGCTCACCTCCTTCGTCGGCCGTGTCGCCGACATCGACGCCATCCGCGCCGACCTCGCCGCCGCCCGGCTGGTCACCCTGCTCGGGCCCGGCGGCGCGGGCAAGACCCGGCTGTCGCAGGAGGCCGCCGAGACCGTGACGGACGCCGCCCGCGACGGGGTGTGGCTGGCCGAACTCGCCCCGGTGGACGACCCGGCGACCGTCCCCGAGGCCGTGCTCACCGCCATCGGCGCCCGCGGAACCGTGTTGCACGGCGCCGGCGCCGAGGAACTGCGCGCCGTCGCCGACCGGCACGACGACCCCGTGGAACGGCTCGTGGAGCACTGCGCCCGCCGCCGGATGCTGATCGTCCTCGACAACTGCGAGCACGTCGTCGCCGCAGCAGCCCGGCTGGTGGAGGAACTCCTCGCCCGCTGCCCCGAGTTGACCGTGCTGGCCACCAGCCGGGAGCCGCTCGGCGTGCCGGGGGAGGTGCTGCGGCCGGTGGAGCCGCTGGAGGAGCCCTACGCGCTCAGGCTGTTCGCCGACCGCGGGGCCGCGGCCCGGCCGGGCTTCCGGGTGGACGACGACCCGGAGGCGTGCGCGGAGATCTGCCGCCGCCTGGACGGCCTGCCGCTGGCCATCGAACTGGCCGCCGCCCGGCTGCGGATGCTCACCCCGCGGCAGATCGCCGACCGGCTGGACGACCGCTTCCGGCTGCTCACCTCGGGCAGCCGCACCGTCCTGCCCCGCCAGCAGACGCTCCGGGCCGTGGTCGACTGGTCCTGGGACCTGCTCGACGCCGGCGAACGCGACGTGCTGAGCCGGCTCTCGGTGTTCGCCGGCGGCTGCGACCTGGCCGCCGCCGAGGCCGTCTGCGGCCCGGCCGCGCTGGAGGCGCTCGGCTCGCTGGTCGACAAGTCGCTGGTGGTGGCCGCTCCGGCGGGCGACGGCACGATGCGCTACCGGCTGCTGGAGACCGTCGCCGAGTACGCGGGCGAACGGCTCGACGAAGCCGGCGGGCGCGAGGAGACCGAGCGCCGGCATCTGACGTACTACCGCGAACTCGCCCGCACCACCGACTCCGCGCTGCGCGGCCCCGGCCAGCTCGCCGCCGTGGAACGCCTGGAACGCGAGTACGAGAACCTGCGCACCGCCCTGCGCCACGCCCTCGCCGCCCGCGACGAGCAGGAGGCGCTGTGCCTGGTGCTGTCGCTGAACTGGTACTGGCGGGTGCGCGACCTGCGCATCGAGTGCCGCACCTGGTGCCGCGAGGTGATGGCGCTCGGCCCCGACCCGTTCGCCGACCCGGTCCGCCGGGCCGCCCCGGTGTGGCAGCGCTGCACCGACGCCCCGCCGCCGATGACCGGCGAGATCCTCGCCGAGGCCCGGCGCGGCGTCCACCTGATGCATCTGGCCTGCATGGACACCGAACTGGACGCCTGGCAGACCCCGCAGGCCCAGCGCAAACTCCGCAACGTCACCGAGGTCTACGAGCCCGGACTGCCGCAGACCTGCCGCAGCCCCGGCATGCTGTGGTTCTACGCCGTGATGCTGACCGGCGACATGGACCGCGTCCGGGCGGTGCTGGACGCGGCCGTCGACACCTGCCGGCGCACCCCCGGCTACGAGTGGGAGCTGGCCGGCAGCCTCCAGATGCGGGTCAACCTCGTCGCCGGCCGGCCCGACTGGGCGGCCGACGCGGCCCGCGACGCCGACGAGTCGCTGGAGATCTACCGGCGGCTCGGCGACTCCTGGGGCGTTGCCGAGGCCCTGATGGCGCGCGGCGAGGCCCGTGAGCAGGAGGGGCACTTCCTGCATGCGGCCGCCGACTACGAGGAGGCCATGGAGTACGCCGAGCGGCTCGGGGCGCGCGCCCAGCTCGCGGTCCTCGCGGCCCGGCTCGGCAAGGCGCTGCTGGAGTCCGGGGACCCCGCCGAGTCCGAGCGCGGGGAGCGCGTCCTGCGCGGGGTGATCGACGGGCAGGAGGAGCACGGGCACCTCAATGAGGCGATGCCGGCCGCCCGGGTCTTCCTCGCCGGCTGGCTCGGCGTCACCGGCCGCATCGCCGAGGCGCGCGAGCAGATGCGGCGGCTGCGCGAGGAGTTCACCATCGCGCACTTCGTCGTCTTCGACGCCTTCATCCTCGCCCAGGAGGCCTGGCTGGACACCGTCGACGGCCGGCACGCCGAGGCCCTCGGCAAGGTCCGGCTGGGCCTGGAGCGGTCCGAGGACCCGATGTCGCTGGCCATGGCGCCGACGCTGCGCTCCTCGTTCCTGTCCGTCGCCGCCCACGCCCTGGCCGCCGGCGGCACCGCCCCACGCGACGCCGCCCGTCTGCTGGGCGCGTCCGAGGCCCTGCTGCCACCGGGGCACCGTCCCGCCGGGGTGGAGCGCGAGTGCCGGGCGCAGGTGACGGCGACGGTCCGCGCGTCTTTGGACGCGCCCGCCTTCGAGGCGGCGTACCGGGAAGGGGCCGGGCTGACCTTCCGGGAGGCGGCGGCTCTGGTGTGAGCGGCGGGTGCGGGGCGGCGAGGGGGGCGGTGAGTGCGGGGCGGTGAGTGTGCGGTGGGTGCGGCGGCGGCGGGCGCCGGCGATCGGTGGCGCGGTGCGGTCGTGGCCGGCGCCCCCGGCGCCCCGCTGCCGGGGTGAGCCCGCCCGTCGCCCGTCGCTGACGGTAGGGCCCGCCGAGGCCGACGACGGGGCGACGGTGCCGGTGGGGCTGACGGTGCCGACGGGGCTGACGTGCCGATGGGGCTGGTGCCGACGGTGGGAAGCCTGCGGCTTCGGCCCGCGCGAGGCCGCCGGGCCGAAGCGGGCGGGCTTCGCTGGACGACGGTGGGTGCGGGGCGGCTGCGGGACGGCGGTCGGCGTGCACCGACCGCCGGGGGCCGTGCCGTGCCGTGCCGGACCGGACCGGGCCGTGCCGGACCGGACCGGGCCGTGCCGTGCCGTGCCGCGCTGGGCTGTGTCGCGCCGGGCCGGGCCGGGCCGCGCTTGTGCCGGGCCGCGCTGTGCCGGGTCGGGCTGGGCCGGGCCGGGTCGGGCCGCGCTGGGCCGGGTCGGGCTGGGCCGGGCTGGGCCGGGCCGTGCCGGGCTGCGTCGGGCCGTGCCGGGCGGGCTGTGCGGCGCCCGGCTGCGACCGACGGGGCGGGGCGCGTCTTGCGCCGCCGCCCCGGTCCGCGTCAGGTCTTCGTGCGGAACTTGTGGATCGCGATCGGCGCCATCACCGCCGTCAGCAGTGCCGACCAGCCCAGGGTGAGCCAGACGTCGTCCGCCACCGGCCCGCTGTCCGTCATCAGGCCGCGCGCCGCGTCGGCCAGGGCGGACAGCGGGTTGTACTCGGTGAAGCCCTGGAGCCAGCCCGGCATCGAGCCGGTCGGGGCGAAGATGGACGAGCCGAACTGGAGCGGCATCAGCACCAGGAAGGCCATCCCCTGCACGGACTGGGCGTCCTTCATGACCACGCCGAGGGTGAGGAACACCCACATCAGCGCCGAGCCGAACACGGCCGACAGCGCCACCGCGGCCAGCAGTCCGAGCCAGTTCGTGACCTCGAAGCCGACCAGCACGCCCACGATCAGCAGGATCGCGGTGGCGACCATCATCCGCGCCAGCTCCACCACTATCTTGGCGAACAGCACCGAGCCGCGGCCTATCGGCAGCGACCGGAACCGGTCCATGACGCCGGAGTTGAAGTCCTGGTTGAACCCGGTGCCCACGCCCTGGGCCATCGTCATGCCCATCATCGCCAGCAGACCCGGCACGACGTACTGCACGTACGCCTCCTGCCCGCCGCCGAGCGCCTGCCCGATCGAGCCGCCGAAGACGTACACGAACAGCAGCGTGAAGACGACCGGGAACAGCACGGCGTCGAACATCGACTGCGGGTCCTGGCGGATCCACAGCAGGTTGCGGCGGATCAGCGCGCCGGTGTGGCGCAGATGACCGCTCAGCGGGATACGGGCGTCGGCCTCGACGCCGGGGGAGGGGACGGTGGCGGCGCTCATACGGCGACCTCCTCGCGGGTGTCGGAAGCGGTGTCGGACCCGGCGCCGGCGCCGGGGTCGTGCTGCGGGCCGCTGGCCCGGTGGCCGGTGAGGGACAGGAACACCTCGTCCAGGCTGGGCAGTTCGGTGGTGACCGAGGCCAGCGTGACGTCCTGCGCCGCCGCCGCGCCCACCACCGCGGTGAGCTGCTCGTCACTGAGGATCGGCACCAGCACGGCCCCGCCCTCGGTGTCCACGGTCGTCGTGGCGATCCCGGTGATGCCCAGCTCGTCCAGTGCCCGGGCCAGCGGCCTCAGCTGCGCCGGGTCGGCCGGCTTCACCCGCAGGGTGCGCCCGCCCACCTTGGCCTTCAGCTCCTCGATCCGGCCGCCCGCGACGACCTTGCCGCGGTCGACCACGGTCAGCTCGGACGCCAGCTGCTCGGCCTCCTCCATGTACTGCGTGGTCAGCAGCACGGTCACCCCGTCGCCGACCATCCGCTGGACCTCCTCCCAGACCTCGTTGCGGGTCCGCGGGTCCAGTCCGGTGGTGGGCTCGTCCAGGTAGAGCACCTTGGGCCGGCCGGTCATCGACGCGGCCAGGTCGAGCCGCCGCCGCATGCCGCCGGAGTAGGTGGACGCGGGCCGCCTGGCCGCCTCGGTCAGCGAGAACCGCTCCAGCAGCTCGTCCGCCCGCGCCCGCGCCTCCTTGCGGGACAGGTCGAGCAGCCGCCCGATCATGTACAGGTTCTCCCAGCCCGGAAGCTTCTCGTCGACGGAGGCGTACTGCCCGGTCAGCCCGATCACCCGGCGCAGCTGCCGGGGCTGCCGTACGACGTCGTACCCGGCGACGACCGCGTGGCCGGCGTCGGGGGCGAGCAGGGTGGACAGAATCCGGACCAGGGTCGTCTTCCCCGCGCCGTTCGGCCCGAGCACCCCCATCACGGTGCCCTCGCGCACATCCAGGTCGACCCCGTCCAGCGCCTTGGTCTCGCCGTAGTGCTTGACCAGCCCCCGCACGGTGACCGCCGTGCCGCTGGTTTCCTTGTCGATGCGTGTCATGAGGGGCACTGTGCCAGCCCCCACCGACAAACCGCCGACAGGGCGCCGACAGCCCCATGAACGCCGACAGGGCCCCGACGGGCCCACACGGGTGCGCCCCGCGAAGAACACCGGCCCCGCCGACGGGGGATGATCGGCGGGACCGGTGTCGTATCCACAGTGGCTCTGGCGCGAGCGCGCGATGCGGCTCGCGGCGGCTCGGGACGGCCGGGAAGCCGGGACGGCTCAGTGGACGGAGTGCTCCTCCAGCGGGAACGTTCCGCCGACGACGTCCTCGGCGAACGCCTGCACCGCGTCGCCCATGACCCGGCGCAGATCGGCGTACTGCTTCACGAACTTCGGCACCCGGCCACCGGTCAGCCCGAGCATGTCGGTCCACACCAGCACCTGCGCGTCCGTCTCCGGGCCCGCGCCGATGCCGACGGTCGGGATGTGCAGGGTGCGGGTCACCTCGGCCGCGAGCTCCGCCGGCACCAGCTCCAGCACCACCGCGAACGCGCCCGCGTCCTGCACGGCCTTGGCGTCGCGCAGCAGCTGCTGGGCCGCCTCCTCGCCGCGGCCCTGGACGCGGTAGCCCATGGCGTTGACGGACTGCGGGGTCAGGCCGATGTGCGCCATCACCGGGATGCCGGACTCCACCAGCAGCCGGATCTGCTCGTGCGAGCGCTCGCCGCCCTCCAGCTTGACGGCCTGCACGCCCGCCTCCTTCACCAGCCGGGTCGCCGAGCGCAGCGCCTGCACCGGCCCCTCCTGGTAGGAACCGAACGGCAGGTCGCCGACGATGAGGGCGCGCCGGGTGCCGCGGACGACCGCCGCGGACAGGAGGGTCATCTCGTCGAGGGTGACGGGCACGGTCGTCTCGTACCCGAGGTGGCAGTTGCCCGCCGAGTCGCCGACGAGCAGCACCGGAATGCCGGCCTCGTCGAACACGGACGCGGTCATGGCGTCGTAGGCGGTGAGCATGGGCCACTTCTCGCCGCGCTCCTTGGCGGCGGCGATGTCGCGGACCGTGACACGCCGGGTGCTCTTGCCTCCGTACAGCGCCCTGCTGCCGTCGGAGGGACCCGTTCGCCCGGTCTGGGCAGCCGAAAGCTGCGTCATTGCAACGGCTCCTAACGTCATCTCGAGGCGCCCTGACGGCGTCCCCGGATCCCTTCCATGGTGGCACCTCGTGCCAGGGAGGGCCAGGGGGGCCATTCGGACAGTGTCCGCGGGGCGGTCGGTCGGTGTCCGCAGTGGCCGTCGGTCGGTGTCCCCAAGGGCCGCCGGCAGTGCCCCGGGGCCGTCGGGCAGTTTCCGGAAGGGCCGTCGGACGGTAAGAAGCCAGCAAAGGAGTTCCGATACGGTTCCGTCTCGTATCGTAATTCTTCTACGCTGGCGGACATGACCACACCACCGGCCACCGCCGCTCGTCGCACGCCCGAATCGGTGCACCGCCGCCGCTGGGCCATCCTCGGCGTGCTCATGCTGAGCCTGCTGATCGTGGTGCTCGACAACTCGATCCTGAACGTCGCCGTCAAGACGATCGCCACCCCGGCCCCCACCGGCATCGGCGCCACCCAGGGCGAGCTGGAGTGGGCGATCAACTCGTACACCCTGGTCTTCGCCGGCCTGCTGTTCAGCGCCGGCCTCCTCGGCGACCGGCTCGGCCGCAAGAAGGTGCTGCTCGGCGGGCTCGTCGTGTTCGGCGCCGGCTCCGCGCTCGCCGCCTTCTCCGGCTCGCCGGGCGAGCTGATCGCCTTCCGCGCGGTGATGGGTCTCGGCGCGGCGTTCGTGATGCCGGCCACCCTCGCCGTGCTGATGCACGTCTTCGAACGCGACGAGCAGCCCAAGGCCATCGGCATCTGGGCCGGCGGCGTCGGCCTCGCCATCGCCATCGGCCCGATCACCGGCGGCGTACTGCTGGACCACTTCTGGTGGGGCTCGGTCTTCCTCGTCAACGTGCCGATCGTGGTTATCGCCGTCGCGCTGATGGTGTGGCTGGTTCCCGACTCCCGCGACCCGAATCCCGGCCGCGTCGACCCCGTCGGCGTGCTGCTCTCCGTCGCCGGGCTCGTCCTGCTCGTCTACGGGGTGATCGAGGGCGGCCGGCTCGCCGACTTCGGCGACCCGACGGTGCTCGGCACGATCGGCGCCGGGCTCGCCGTCCTCACGGCCTTCGTCCTGTTCGAGAAGCGCAGCGACCATCCGTCCCTGGACGTCACCCACTTCCGCGACAAGGTGTTCTCCGCCGCCGTCTGCGCCATCGCCCTGGTCTTCTTCGCCCTCATGGGCGTGACGTTCTTCGCCGTCTTCTACACCCAGAGCGTGCGCGGCTTCTCCCCTTTGAAGACGGGCCTGCTCCTGCTGCCGCTGGCCGTCGCCCAGTTGATCTTCGCCCCGCGCGCCCGGCTCGTGGTCGACCGCTTCGGCAACCGGGCCACCACCACCGCCGGCATGCTGACCGTCGCCGCGGCACTGGCCGCGTTCGCCACGCTCGACGCGGACACCCCGCTGTGGATCCTGGAACTGATCTTCTTCCTGATGGGCGCCGGCATGGCGCACATCATGACCCCCACCAGCGTCGTCATCATGCAGTCCCTGCCCCGCGAGAAGGCCGGCTCCGCCTCCGCCCTCAGCAACACCTTCCGCCAGGTCGGCGGCGCGCTCGGCATCGCGGTCCTCGGCTCGGTCCTCTCCGCCGCCTACCGCACCGCCGTCGAGGACGACCTCGGCCCCGTGCCGGCCGGACTGCGCCACTCCGCGGGCGAGTCCATCGAGGCCACCCTCGCCGCCGCCGCGCGGCTCGGCCCCGAGGGCCGCGCCCTCGTCGCCCCCGCCCACGACGCCTTCCTGCACGCCATGCACCTCACGGCCCTGTGCGGGGCGGGCGTCGCGCTGGCCGGATCGGTCGTCGTGGCCCTCTTCCTGCCGAGCCGCCGGACGGCCGGACAGTCGCGACCGGAAGGGGAGTTGGCGGACGCCACGGCGACGGCCCCGGAAAAGTGACGGGAAGCGCCCGCGCCGGCCCGGCGCCTGCGAAAATCACCGACAAGCACATCAGTGACACCCGAAGCCATCGGTACACCGGAAACCCATCGGTCACACCGAAAAGCCCATGGTCACACCGGAAAGCCCATCGGTAACGCCGCCCACCGCACCGGCAACACCGAAAACCGAGCCACAGCGCGGGAGAAGAAGGAGGAGGTCGCCGTGAGCCGCCTCGCCGAGACGGGACCCGGGCCGGAAGCCGCCGCTCCCACCCGTGGCCGCCCTCGCAGCGAGGCCGTCGAACGGGCCATCGTGGAGGGCACGATGAGACTCCTGGAAGAGGGCGTCCCGCTCGCCGAACTCTCCATCGAGCGCATCGCCCGTACCGCCGGCGTCGGCAAGGCCGCCATCTACCGCCGCTGGAGAGGCAAGGAGGAACTCTTCGTCGACGTCGTCCGCACCGCCGAACCCCCCGACCCGCAGCTCCCCGGCACCTCCCTGCGCGACGACCTCGTCGTCCTGCTCGACACCCAGCGCCGCCGCGGCCTGGCCAACCGCTCCTCCACGATCCTGCACAACGTCCACGCACAGATGAAGAGCAGCCCGAAGATATGGGCCGCCTACCACGGCACCGTCATCGCCCCGCGCCGCCGACGCTGCCTGGAGGTGCTGCGACGCGGCCAGGAGAACGGCGAACTGCGCGCCGACGTCGACCCGGAGCTGATCCACGACATGGTCATGGGCCCCATGCTGGTGCGCACCCTGCTGCGCCCCGACGCCGACCTCCCCGAGGACCTCGCCGAGCAGCTGGTCGACACCCTCCTCGCCGGCCTACGCCCCGTCAGCCGGCCGGAGGGATCGGCGCGATGAGCGCGGACGGAGGATGCGGGCGGAGTGTGCAGGCGGAGTGCGGGCGGAGTGTGCGTCTTTCGTCACAGACACCGTGGCCGCCGCCGGGAGCAGGAACTGCGGGCGTGGCCGAGTTCGTCCTCGTGCCCGTACGGCCGTCCCCGGACGGCAGGAACGGAACCGATCATCCCCTAGGGTCGTACCCAGGCACGGGGGGACGACGGTATGCACGGCAGGTAGCGAGGCGACGGTATGGCGCAACAGGCGTACGTGACGGAGACGGACAACGGCGGCTCGGAGCACGAGCGGCGCGATTCCGGGCTTCGGCAGCGGGCGGCCCGCCTCGTCGGGCGCGTGAGCGACGCCTGGCGCGGCGACCCGCGGATCTGGCGGCGCGGTCTGATCCTGGCCGCGGTCGCGGTGCTGCTGGCCCTGGTGATGCTGGTCCACGCGCACATCCCGAACCGGTTCGGCAACCTCGGCAGCCTCACCGAGACCTTCCTGCCCTGGCTCGGCCTGTTCGTCCCGCTGCTGCTCCTGCTCGCCCTGGTGCGCCGGTCCGCCACCGCCCTCGTCGCGGTCCTGATCCCGGCCGTGGTGTGGCTGAACCTCTTCGGCGGGCTGCTCACCGACAAGGCGGCCACCGGCGGCGACCTCACCGTCGTCACGCACAACGTCAACGCCGACAACCCCGACCCGTCCGGCACCGCCCGCGACGTGGCCGCCTCCGGCGCGGACGTGCTGGCGCTGGAGGAGCTGACCGCCGGGGCGGTGCCGGTGTACGAGCAGGCGCTGAAGCCGGCGTACCGGTACCACGCGGTGCAGGGGACGGTCGGGCTGTGGAGCAAGTACCCGGTCAGCGACGTGCGGTCCGTCGACATCAAGCTCGGCTGGACCCGCGCCATGCGGGCCACGGTCACCACGCCGCAGGGCCGGATCGCCGTCTACGTCGCCCATCTGCCGTCGGTCCGGGTGAAGCTGAAGGCCGGCTTCACCGCCCGGCAACGCGACACCAGCGCCGACGCGCTCGGCGAGGCCATCGCCGACGAGCGGATCGACCGGGTCGTGCTGCTCGGCGACCTCAACGGCACCATGAACGACCGCGCGCTCAACGCCGTGACCGCCCAGATGCGTTCCACGCAGGGCGCGGCGGGAAGCGGCTTCGGCTTCAGCTGGCCGGCGTCGTTCCCGATGGCCCGCATCGACCAGATCATGGTCCGCGACGTCGAGCCGCTCAGCTCCTGGACGCTGCCGCAGACCCCGAGCGACCACCTGCCGGTGGCGGCGCGGGTGGATCTGGGCGACGGTTCCTGACCCGAGGGGATCACTGAGCTGCAGGGGCCGAGGGATCCGAACGGGGCCAGGCAGCTGCAGGGTGTCGTGGGAATCCGCACGGAGCTGCGGGGATTCTCGAGCTGCACGGCATTTCTTCACCTGCCGGAATACGGGAGGTGGGGGCTTTGTTCCGTCGGTGAACATATGCTGGGCGGAACCGCTCCACGTCTCGAAAGGCCCCCTCATGCCCCTGGCCCTGCTCGCCCTGGCCGTAGGCGCCTTCGGCATCGGCACCACCGAGTTCGTCATGATGGGGCTGCTCCCCGACGTCGCGGACGACCTCGGCGTCTCCGTCCCGTCCGCCGGCCACCTCGTCTCCGCCTACGCGCTCGGCGTCGTCATCGGCGCCCCGCTGCTGGCCGCGGCCACCGCCCGGCTGTCGCGGCGCACCGTCCTGATCGGCCTGATGGTCCTGTTCGTGGCCGGAAACTGCCTGTCGGCCCTCGCGCCGGACCACCACTGGCTGCTGGCGGCCCGGCTCCTCAGCGGCCTGCCGCACGGCGCCTTCTTCGGCGTGGGCGCCGTCGTGGCCGCGAGCATGGTCGCGCCCGAGCGCAGGGCCCGCTCCGTCTCCCTGATGTTCCTCGGGCTCACCGTCGCCAACATCGCGGGCGTGCCCGCCGCCACGCTCATGGGCCAGCACTTCGGCTGGCGGGCGACCTTCCTCGCCGTCGGCGTCATCGGCCTCGCGGCGATCGCGTCGCTCGCCGCCCTGATCCCGCACGACCGCCCCGACGCCGCGACGGTCGGCCTGCGCGGCGAACTGGCCACCCTGAAGTCCCTGCCGATGTGGCTGGCGCTCGGCACGACGATCGCCGGCTTCGGCGCGCTGTTCTCGGCGTACAGCTACATCACGCCGATGCTCACCGACTCCGCCGGGTACGCCGAGAGCAGCGTGACCCTGCTGCTCGCGCTGTTCGGCGTCGGCGCGACGATCGGCAACCTGCTGGGCGGCAGGCTCACCGACCGCTCCCTGCGCGGCACCCTCTTCGGCGGCCTCGTCTCGCTGATGGCCGTACTGGTCCTGTTCCCGGTGCTGATGTCGGCCCAGTGGAGCGCCGCCCTCGCGGTCACTCTCCTCGGTGTGGCCGCCTTCGTCACCGGCTCTCCCCTCCAGCTGATGGTGATGGAGAAGGCCGCCGCGGCCCCGTCCCTGGCCTCCTCCGCCAACCAGGCCGCCTTCAACCTCGCCAACGCCGGCGGGGCCTGGATCGGCGGCGTCACCCTCGCCGCGGGTCACGGCCCGACGTCCCCGGCGACGGCGGGCGCGGGCCTGGCGGCGCTGGGCCTGGCGGTTGCGGGAGTGGCGTGGGCGGTGGACGGACGCCGGTCGGCCGCTACGGCGGGGCAGGAGCGGGTGGTGGCGGGGCGGAAGCCGGGTGGCGTGGCGGCGGAGGTGGAGGCGGAGACGGCGCGGGGGTGAGACGTACGGCGCGAGGGGGCGTACGGCGTCGGGGGCGGGGTGGGACGTGCGGTGTCGACGGGGATGGCTTTCGCCTCCTGCGCGACGGTGCGATTGCGCGACGGTGGTGCGACCCCGTGCCCGGCCCGAACATGTGCGGCCCGCGGAGTGTGTCAAAACCTCATAAGGGGCGACTCGGGGTGAGACGGACGGCTGTGTGCCGCCCCGGCGTACGACTCCCGTACGTGCGGGGGCGGGGCCGTTCGCAGGACATCCGATGGAGGGAAGTCGCCGATGAGTGAGTCCGTACACACCCCATCCGGGAGCACCGGAGAGAAGGTCAAGGCAGAGACCTCCGCGACGGCCGGCCAGGCCAGGCAGGCGGCGACCCAGGTCGCCGGAACCGCTGCGGACCAGGCGCGGACCGTGGTCGGCGAGGCGCGGAAGCAGACCGGCACGGTCGTCGAGGACCTGCGCGGCCGAGTGAAGGACGAGGCGGAAGGACAGGCCAAGCGCGCGGCCGACGCGCTGCGCCAGTGGGCCGGGGACCTCTCCGACCTGGCCGCGCACGCCGAGAAGGACTCGCCCGCCCGCAGCCTCGCGGCCCAGGCGGGCGACCGGGGACAGCGCGCGGCCGACTACCTGGAGAGCAAGGGCGTGGAGGGACTCCTCTCCGACCTTCAGGGCTTCGCCCGACGCCGTCCCGGCGCCTTCCTCGGCGGCGCGCTGGTGGCCGGCATGGCCGTCGGCCGACTGACCAAGGCCGCGAAGACCGCATCCCAGGGGAATGGATCAGGAGGGAACGGATCCGGCCAAGGACGGCAGCAGGTTCCCGTCGCCCCGGCGCCGGGCGAGGGCGCGCTGACGCCGCCGGCCCCGCCGCCCGCCGCGCCGCCCACCGTCGGCACCCCGCCGGCCGGAACCGTGGGCCGCCCGTTCCCGGAGGCGTGAGATGGCGACGATGACACCCAGGACGTCGACGTCACCCGGGCCGGCGGCGTCCCGGCCGGTCGAACCGCAGCAGGTGGAGCAGGAAAGGTCCGTCGGCGAGCTGCTCTCCACGGTGACCTCGGACCTCCAGGACCTCTTCCGCCAGGAGGTCGCCCTGGCCAAGGCCGAGATCAAGGAGGAGGGATCCCGGGCGGGCAAGGCCGCCGGAATGCTGGGCGGCGCGGGATTCGCCGGCTATCTGGTGCTCCTGTTCCTGTCCCTGGCGCTGATGTTCGGCCTGGCCAACGTGATGGACGAGGCATGGGCCGCCCTGATCGTCGCCGCGCTGTGGGGCATCGCCGCCGCCGTGCTGTACACGCAGGGCCGCACCCGGATGCGCAGCGTCTCCCCGAAGCCCGAGCGAACCGTCGAGACCATGAAGGAGAACGCGGAATGGGCACGTCACCCGACCAAATGAGGGCCGAGATAGAGGCCACGCGGCACCGGCTGTCCGAGGACGTGGACCGGCTCGCCGACCGGACCAGCCCCCGCCGCATGGTCCACCGTCGCAAGGCGCGGGTGCGCGGCGCGGTGTCGGGCCTGCGGGAGCGCGTGATGGGCACGACCTCGCACACCGCGCACGGCATGGCCGAAACCGCTCGCTCGGCGTCCGACTCGGTGCAGGAAGGCACCGGACGCGCGGCCGACTCGGCGCGCGAGACCGCCGGGCAGGTGGCCGACTCGACCCGTGAGGCCGTCGGCCAGGCGGGGCAGGCCGTGCAGCAGGCGCCCGAGATGGCACGCCGGCAGACCCAGGGCAACCCGCTGGCCGCCGGTCTGGTCGCCTTCGGCACCGGCCTGCTGGTCTCGTCCCTCCTGCCCGCCTCCAAGGTCGAGCAGGAGAAGGCGTCCCAGCTGATGGAGCGCGGCGGAGAGGCGCTTGAGCCGGTGAAGCAGGCCGCCGCCGAGTCCGCGCAGCACCTGAAGGAGGGCGCCAAGGAGGCCGCCCAGAGCGCGGCCGCCGAGGTGAAGGACACCGCTCAGCAGGCCGCCCGGACCACGCAGGACGAGGCGCGCGACCGGGCCGGCCAGGTCACCGACCAGGCTCGCGACTCCGGCCGCAACCTCGCGGACGAGGCCCGCGACCGCTCACCCGGACCGGGCTGAGGCGGGCGCCCCGGACGGCTCCGGACCGGGCCGAGGCGGGATGCCTCCGACCGCTCCGGACCGGGCCGAGGCGGCACGCCCTGCCCCACCCCGATTGGCGAGAAAGAGCCTTGTCCCCGGCCCAACACGGGCCGGGGACAAGGCTTTTCCCGTGCGTCGGGGCGAGGTGTCCTCGACAGGGGCGTACGGGACGCCGTTGCAGTCCGGCCTCCCGGCCGCCGTCCGGGCTGTCATGCCCTCGTCCATCGAATGCGTCCGTCGAATGCCTATACGCGCCTCCGCACACCGGTGTACGGTCTCGGACCGATGGGCCTTGGGAGCGCTCCCATCGCGTGTTTCCGCTTCGCACGAGGAGGAACGCTTTGAAACGCTTTTTGGCTTTGCTGGCGACCGGCGCGACAGGTCTCGGCCTCATGACCGTCGCCAGCACCGAGGCGTCGGCCGCCGCCGGATGCCGGGTCGACTACACCGTCACCAGCCAGTGGCAGGGCGGTTTCCAGGCCGGGGTGAAGGTCACCAACCTGGGCGACCCCGTCTCCGGATGGACGCTGAAGTTCACCATGCCTGACTCCGGGCAGAAGATGGTCCAGGGCTGGAACGCCACCTGGTCCCAGTCCGGGGCCACGGTCAGTGCCGCCAACGTCGACTGGAACCGCACGCTCGCCACCGGGGCGTCGGCCGACCTGGGCTTCGTGGGGTCGTTCACAGGCGCCAACCCGAAGCCCACGTCCTTCACGCTCAACGGCGTGACCTGCACGGGCTCGGTCACCGACCCGCCCACGGACCCGCCGACCGACCCGCCCACGACCGGCACCCCGGTGGGCATCAACGGGCAGCTGAAGGTCTGCGGGGTCAACCTCTGCAACCAGTACGGCAAGCCCATCCAGCTGCGCGGCATGAGCACGCACGGCATCCAGTGGTTCAGCAAGTGCTACAACAACGCGTCCCTGGACGCGTTGGCGAAGGACTGGAAGTCGGACCTGTTCCGCATCGCCATGTACGTGCAGGAGCAGGGCTACGAGACCGACCCGGCCGGCTTCACCGCCCGGGTGAACAGCCTGGTCGACATGGCCGAGGCCCGCGGCATGTACGCGATGATCGACTTCCACACGCTGACGCCGGGCGACCCGAACTACAACCTCGACCGCGCGAAGACCTTCTTCGCGTCCGTCGCCGCCCGCAACGCCAACAAGAAGAACGTCATCTACGAGATCGCCAACGAGCCCAACGGCGTGAGCTGGACGGCCATCAAGAACTACGCCGAGCAGGTCATCCCGGTCATCCGCGCCGCCGACCCGGACGCCGTGATCATCGTCGGCACCCGCGGCTGGTCCTCGCTGGGCGTCTCCGACGGCTCCAACGAGAGCGAGGTCATCAACAACCCGGTGAACGCGACCAACATCATGTACGCGTTCCACTTCTACGCCGCGAGCCACCAGGACAACTACCGTGCCGCGGTGAGCCGGGCGGCGTCGAAGCTGCCGCTGTTCGTCACCGAGTTCGGCACGGTGAGCTACACCGGTGGCGGCGCGGTGGACCGCGCGAGCAGCACCGCGTGGCTCGACCTGCTCGACCAGCTGAAGATCGGCTACGCGAACTGGACGTACTCGGACGCCAATGAGGGCAGCGCGGCGTTCAAGCCGGGCACCTGCAACGGCACCGACTACAGCAGCAGCGGCGTGCTGACCGAGTCGGGCGCGCTGATCAAGAGCCGGATCAGCACGGCGGACAACTTCCCCACCAGCTGACACAACGACGGGGCTCCGGCGCTGCTGGAGCCCCGTCTCTCCGACCGTGATTGGGAGCGCTCCCAAACTCCCGACATTCCGCATGTCCCACACTTCCCCCCACGGCGCCTGCCGCCGCTCAACCTCCCACCTCCACCTCCACCCCCACCCCCCCACCCCCCCACCCCCCCACCCCCCCACCCCCTCACCCCCACCCCGGAGGCACACGTGAGCGTCTCTCTCCCGCGATTACTGGCCAGGCCCTGGACGGCGGTCCTGACCGCCGCCGTGGTGCTGGCATCCGGCTTCACGGCGATGTCCGCGAGCGGCGCGGAGTCCGGCTGCCGCGTCGACTACAGCGTGAACAAGTGGACCGGCGGCTACACGGCCCAGATCAAGGTCACCAACCTCGGCCCGTCGGTCAGCAACTGGCGTCTGACCTGGACGTACACCGGCGACCAGAAGGTGACGTCGGCGTGGAACGCGACCGTCACCCAGACCGGCGGTTCCGTCGTCGCGACCGACGCGGGCTGGAACGGCGCGCTGGCCACGGGCGGTTCCGCGGAGTTCGGCGTGCAGGGAACCTGGCGGTCGTCCGACCCGGCGCCGACCGACTTCGCCCTCAACGGCGTCTCCTGCGGCGGCACCGGCACCCCGCCGCCGACCACGCCGCCCCCCACGACCCCGCCTCCCACCACTCCGCCGCCCAGCCCCGAGTGCGGCACCGCGGTGATCTGCTCGGACTTCGAGAACCAGACCGGCACCACGCCCTCCGGCGACTGGCGCTTCACCGCCCCCGACTGCCAGGGCACCGGCAAGGCCTCGGTGGACACCACGGTCGCGCACAGCGGCGGCAAGTCGCTGCGGGTCGACGGCGGGGTCGGCTACTGCAACCACGCCTTCGTCGCCTCGACCGCGGACCTGTCCTCGGTCGGCCCGGTCCTGCACGTCCGCATGTGGGTACGGCACACCACCGCACTCCCCGCCGCCCACGTCACGTTCGTCACCCTGCCCGACTCCTCGCAGAACGGCCGCACCCTGCGCGTCGGGGGCCAGAACGGCGCCCTCCAGTGGAACCGCGAGGTCGACGACGCCACCCTGCCCGCGCAGAGTCCGGCCGGCGTGGCCCTGAGCCGCCCGCTGCCGACGGGAACGTGGCAGTGCCTGCGCTTCGCGATCGACACGACGGCCCCGAAGCTCGACACCTGGCTCGGCGACGAACAGATCCCGGGCCTGCACGCCGACGGCGTCCCCACCCACGACATCGACCAGCAGTGGCTGGCCCGCACCACCCCGCCCCGCCCCACGGCCCTGCGCCTGGGCTGGGAGAGCTACGGCACGGGGGCGGACACCCTGTGGTTCGACGACGTGGCGGTGGGCTCGTCCCCGATCGGCTGCTGACCGGCCCTCACCTCGTGACCGTATCCACTCCCGTCCGGTCGGATACGGTCACGGGGTGACCGAGAGCCTGCCCGCCGACGTGACGGACGTCCTCACGGCGCTCCTGAACACGAACAGCCCGGTGCACGCAGCGCTCCGCGCCCAGGTACCGCACCTCGGCGTGCGCGTCCCGCCGCCGACGACGCGCACGGGCGGGGACTGCTCCTGGTCGACTCCCTCGCCGAGTCCTGGCACACGGGGCCCAGCCGCTTCGGTGGAACCGTCGTCTCCTTCCAGATGGCCGATGAGTGGCCGACCGGGTGAGGGGAGCGGGGTGACATGGCGGCCGTACCGGTCTACGAGTAGGGCCGGATGGCCACCGTGACATCCATGTCGAAGACGTTCTCTCCGGCTGCGGACGGCAGACCCAGGACCCGGTCGAGCGCGCGGCCCAGGCGGCCGCAGCCACTGGTGGCCGGTGCGGCGAACTCCGCGTCGTGGGCGCCGAAGACGGCGACCAGGGGGTCCTGGGATATCAGCCTGGTGGGCTCGGTGTCCTTGAGCACCAGGTGGACCGCGTTCTCATCGCTGCCCACAGAACAGTCCGACGGCAGCAGGGGCAGCCCGTGCGCCGAACCTATGGCGAACCTGATGTCGAACTCGCCTCGCCGGCGGTCGTCGGACAGGAAGTCCGAGTAGCCGCCGTACTGCGGAGTCAGGGACAGCGGGGTGCTTCCCACCCGGATCGGCTCAGCGGTCATCTCCCCGAAGATCTGCCGGAATTCACCGCCCACCCGGCCTTCGGCAAAGGTGATCTTCATGGGTTCGGCGAGCGGCTCGTCGATGGCTCCCATGCGCAGATGCCCCGTGGCATGCATGACCTCGCAGCGCCAGGTCCCAGGGTCCCCGGCGGCGGGCAGCTCATCGGCGGTCGGGCAGGCGGAGAAGTCGAACTCGGGCAGATCCGCGGCCCGTTCTGCTCCGTACGCGGGTGCGGCGCCCAGGGTGAGTCCGGCAAGCAGGATCCCGGCAGTGGCAGTTGTGAAGCACCGGACTGCGCGACCCAAGGTCATTCGGTTCGTCGTCATGCCGTCAGCATTGCAGAGATTTCTCTGCAGAGGAAGCTCTGCAGAGAAAATTCCGCCTTCTGGATAGACTGCCCCCATGACGCAAGAGCGGAGAACGGACGACACAGGGCGGCGCACGGTCGACAGCCCCGAGGTGCTCAAGGCCCTTTCGCACCCACTGCGCCTGCGCATCCTGCGCCACCTCGGCACGGCGGGCCCCGCCACCTCGACCACGCTGGCTGCCGCCCTCGGAGAGAACACCGGAACGCTGAGCTACCACCTGCGCATGCTGGAGCGCAGTGGCCTCATCGAGGACATCCCCGAGCGCTCCGCCGGGCGCGAGCGGTGGTGGCGCGGGGTGCGCGGCCTCGACATCCGCAGACCGCCGCAGGACGAGCTGACGGACGCCGAGCGCGTCATGTCGGCCGAGCTGGACCGCCTGAGGCTGGAGGAGGACATCGAACTCGCCCGGCGGTTCACCGCCGACCAGGCGGATTCCGCAGGCTGGATGCGGGGTTCACGCAGCCTTGTCCACCTCACGAAGAGCGAGCTGGACGCGTTCCACGACGACTATCTGGCCCTGCTCGCGCGCTACGCCCGCGGGCCCGAGGACGCTCCCGACGACGCGCGCCCCGTGCTCCTCCGCTGGTTCGGCGTGCCCGCTGACTGACCGGCGGTCGGCCGGCGAACTGCCCGGTCGGCCGACTCGCCGGACGGGCGAGTGGACAGAAGGGCTCTCCGCGGCCACCCCGTCGACCCGGTCATGGCGCTTCCCGGCCCTCAGAACGCGCCGAGGCCGACGGTTCCCGACCGTCGGCCTCCAGCTCTCACGAAGCGTCTCGGCGAAGCCCTCGCCGCGCCCCGTTTCCCGGCCCCTACAGCACCGGCAGGTTCTTCCGCAGCTCGAACGCCGTCACCTCGGAGCGGTACTCGTACCACTCCTGGCGCTTGTTGCGGAGGAAGTGACCTCGGCCCTGAGCGACCTCACGTGATCGACGTCAGCGCGGCGCTGACCTGCGGTTGAACGGTCATCATTGGTCGCTGTTGGTCGGTGCCGGCCATCCGCCGACGGCCCACAGACGGCCCAACGTGCACGCGCTCATGGATCGCTCCGGCCGTAGGCACGTGTCTCTCACTGAAACCCAGCACTCTCAGTGGGGGCGAGGCGCAACAATGAGGCTGTCACGCGACGGTCTATCGCACACCTAGGGAGCGGACACCGGTGAGCAGGATTCTTCTGGGCGGATTTGGTGTTTCTAATTTTCGCAGCTTCGGCTCGAATATGCAGCACGCAGGACCATTCGGAGAAGTTAATCTACTTGCCGGACAGAACAACTCCGGAAAGTCGAACTTCCTGCGAGCTGTTGCCAAAGTCCTAAAGGGACCAGGGAGGATTCCATTTGATGAACTGGACACACCAGAGAGTGCAGGAAGGGACGAATACTTCACTTACTCAATCCCTCTTGAAGTCACGCGCGAGCACATCAGAAGGGTGTTCCCTGGCCTGCCTGAGCAGCTCAACCAATCACATGCCGGAGCTTTTCTCCTAAAACTTCTCGAACATGATTCCCTCCACCCCGACGGCCGCAATGAAGCGTGGTTTCGATTCACGGCTGACCGGGTGCTCGATTCACGGCAATTGACAGAAATTGCCTCGCCTGATCTGTATGGGCAATCTGTCAGGGCCTCACGGGAATTGACCTCGGGGTGCACTGAAGGAAATCCTGTAACCGCGACCATCGAAAACATCAAGAATCTACTCCAAAGGCTCACAAGTCTACAGCAATCACAGTTTCCACCATGCGTGACAATCGAGGCTTTTAGGAAGATCACGCCTGCGGATGCGATGGATTCGTACGACGGAACGGGACTCTTGAGTAAGCTTCAGCAACTTCAAAACCCACCTGCAGCGTCGTACAGAGCCGACTCTGCCCGTTTTGCCGCCATCAATGATTTCTTGAGAAGTATTTTGGGGGACCCTGGCGCGAGGCTCGAAGTTCCATACGGAGCCCAGACAGTCAACGTCCACCACGATGGAAAAGTCCTGCCGCTTGAGCACCTTGGGACTGGAATCCACCAGGTCGTGATTCTGGCTGTTGCAGCTATGGTCCTAGAGAGAACCGTCATGTGCATCGAGGAGCCAGAGGTGCACATGCATCCCGAGTATCAGAGAAAGCTCATCAGGTACTTGTTTAGTCAAACCACAAACCAGTATCTGATCGCAACTCACTCTGCTCATCTCTTGGATTACAAGCGGTCCACCATTGTTCACGTAACTCACGACGGAAAACAGACCACACTGGAGCCGGCTACTACGCCGGCCGAGCTATCTGAAGTGTGCGCTGACCTCGGATACAGACCCTCGGACATCTTGCAAACAAACGCAATTATCTGGGTCGAGGGGCCATCTGATCGGATCTACCTGCGGCATTGGATTTCACAGGTAAAGCCTGATCTCATTGAAGGTCTACACTATTCGATCATGTTCTATGGAGGCCGACTACTGAATCACCTGACAGCTACTGATCATGAGGTGACAGACTTCATCGAGCTACGGAGACTTAACCGATATACTTCGATTGTCATCGACAGCGATAAAACGTCGTCACGGGCCAAGATTTCGGCCACGAAAAAACGTGTGATTGACGAGTTCGATAGAGACTCGACGACCGGATTTGCGTGGGTCACCGAGGGGTACACCATCGAAAACTATGTCTCGCCCGAGCGCATCGCCATGGCAGTAATCGAGATGCACCCTGGCGCTCCAAAACCCACATGGGATGGTGATCGGTGGTCTAACCCCCTTCTCCTTCGTAAGAGAACAGGAGAAGTGTTTCATCCCGACAAAAACAAGGTCGCGCGCTTCGTAGTCAGTGGCTGGAAAGAGCTTCCTGACCCCAAGTCCCATCTAGCGAAGCAGGTCGCTAAGATCATCAAATTCATCGAATCGGCAAACAACACTGCGTGACGCCCACCGTGGGACGTTAGGGACCCGGACAGTGTGTCCGGGTCCCTACTTCGTTAGTGCCCCAAGCTGTCGAGAACGAGTAAGAGCAGGCTAACTACCGGCCAGGCCAGGGGGCTCGGTACCGTGAACCGGGCCCCTACAACCAGCAGGAGGCAGCACGTAATGCGTGGTCTTGGAGATCACCTCAGCATCGGTGAGCGGATCGCGTTCTACCGGAAGCGTCGCGGCTACACGCAAGAGGTGCTGGCCGGACTGGTCGGCCGTAGCACTGACTGGCTGGCGAAAATCGAGACGGGGCGACGGAAGCCCCCACGCATCGACATGCTGGCCGAGCTCTCACGCATCCTGCGTGTGCCGCTAGGGGACTTGCTGGGCCAGACCGTTCTCATGGAGGACGAGAAGCAGCAGGACGACGTACCGGCCGTGCGCGACGCGCTCATGAGCCCGCGCCGGTTGTCTCGTCTGCTCTTCGGCCCTGAGGCTGAGGCGCAGCTCCCCATGCCGGCACCCGTAGCCGTGCGTGTGGAGCAGGCATGGAACGACTACCAGGGTGGGCGGCTCGGCAACGTCATCGCCGCACTCCCCGCGCTCCTCCAGACTGCGCAGGAGCTAGAGGAGCGAGCAGCGCGGCGTGGTGAGGACCGTAGCGACTGCTGGGCAGTGTCGGCCCGTACCCACCACCTCGCAGCAACGACCCTCGCAAAGATCGGCGAATCGGATATCTCATGGCTCGCTGCCGAGCGCGCTATGCGTGCCGCAGACGAGTCCGACGACCCACTCGTGCTGGCGTCCGCCGCACGGTCCGGCACACACGCTCTGCTGGCCAACGGCAGGTACGACGACGCGTTGGAGCTGGGCAACACGGCCGCCGCATGGCTCTCGTCTCAGGTGACCGACAACGACCCTGCGGCACTGAGTCTGCTGGGAATGATCCACCTGCGGGCCGCTGTCGCTGCGGCCCGCCACCAGGACCGGCCCACCGCTACCAACCTGTTGGATCGAGCCGAGGCACTCGCGGATGATCTCGGCTCGGATGAGAACTACTGGCAGACCGGCTTCGGACCCACGAACGTCCTTCTACACCGTCTGTCGGTTGAGCTGGATCTCGACAACGTGGCGTATGTGGTGGAACACGGCCGGATTGACGTCGACCACATGCCGCAGGAACGCAGCGTGTCGCACCGCATCGACTTCGCACGGGCCCTGTCGCTCAGCGGACGGGGTGATGAGGCGTTCGCGGAGCTACGCACGGCTGAGCGCACGTCGCCGCAGCTGGTACGCAACAATCCGAGGGTGCGTGAGACGCTGCGGGATCTGATCAAGCAATCTCCGGTGACCGGCGGCTCGCGATCGTCCGAGGTGTTCGTGATGGCGCAACGGTGCAGGGCGGTGCAGTGAGTTCAGGCAAGCGTGGGGTGCTTGGAGTCGTCGGGTCGGCGGCCGGAGGGGTAGAGGTGCTGCGCACCGGTCTGGTTGGGCCAGCGATGGAGCGCGGATGGAAGGTGGCCGTCACTTTGACGCCGACCGCAGGTCAGTGGCTGCGGATGAGCGGCGAGGTCAAGCATTTGGAGGAGTTGACCGGCCTTCCCGTACGCGATGAGCCGCGGCTACCTGGCGAGGCGAGACCGCACCCGCCGGTTGACTGCTACGCGGTAGCCCCCGCGTCGGCCAACATGGTGGCCAAGCTCGCCACGGGCCTGATGGACAACCAGGCGTTGACTCAGGTGGGCGAGGCGATTGGCACCATCGGGTTGCCTGTCGTCGTCTTCCCTCGGGTGAATGCGGCGCACGCCCGGCACCCGTCATGGCAGCACCACATCGACACGCTTCGGGCGGGGGGCGTGCACATCATCTACGGCCCGGATGTATGGCCGTTGTACGAGCCGCGCGAAGCGCCGGCGGCGCGTGAGCTCCCATGGGGGGCAGTGCTGGACGCTGTGGACGAAGTCACCACATGACGAGTGGGCAACCCTTCTGACTGCAAGAAAGAGGACCCGGACACTGTGTCCGGGTCCTCTGCTGTTCAGGGCTACATGCTCATTGGCATGCCAGGGATCAATGAGCGAAGCGGCGAGCTGGAAGGCATGACTCCTGCTGAACTCGCTTTCATCGAAGCGAGTTTGCGGGATGCGCGCCTCAAGGTCGAACGACTGCTGAGGCGCGCAGACGAACTCACGGCGACGGTGGAGTCTCGCTACCCACAAGCTGCTCAAGCCGGTCAAGCCGCTCCCCGAGCGAGCGGAGAGCGTCATGAATTGTGCTGAGCTCTGCGGCCAGAGCCGCGAAAGCGGGGCTGCTGCCCGGCTCGGTGCCAAGGGGCACCGCAGGATCACGGACGAACGTCCCACGTCCCTGCTGGGTAAGGACCAGCCCTTCGTCACGGAGTTGACCGTACGCGCTCTGGACGGTCATGAGCTGCACGCCAAGTTCCTTAGCGAGCGAGCGGGCAGCCGGGAGTCGGTCCCCCGGGTCGTACTCACGATTGCGGCCCGTCATCTTCTCGCGGAACTGCGCCGCGATCTCCTTGGCCGTCGGCGTGGGCTTGCGCGCTTCGGGGCTCTGATCCATACCCCGAGAGTAACCGGACCTAGGTCAATCTCTCACTCTTCTGTCGCACTCCCTTGACAGCCAGATTGACCTAGGTCAATCTGATGTCGGCACCGCGAGGCCCGAAGGGGCTGCACCGGCCGTGTCAGTGCCCGGATGCAAGGCCTGGATTCCGCACTGCGAAGAACTCAACAGAGTGCCGACCCAGCCACCTGAACACGGGTGGTCGATGGGTGCGGGTCACCACCCCGACGACCCATGTTGGGCCGGGTGACCTGCCCGGACCTGTCCTGCGGGGCAGATCCGGCCTCGCTTGATCCCACTTCCGACAGAACCTTCGCGGGGCAATCGTCGTCCCGCCTGAGCACCAGTGCTCACGGTCCCCGGCACCTGCGCAGTACGCGGCGTGCTGTGCCGGGGAGCCGTGGCCGCTCGTGCAGATCGAGAGGCTTTGTCCTAGACAGCGGGCGGCCCCGGGTCTAGCCACCCGGGGCCGCTGTTGGGGCCGTACCTACTGCTAGGGAGACACGACCCAATGAGCCACATCGTCACTGTTCAGGAAGCTGTTACCGCCTTCGCCGACTGGAAGGAGCCGACGGACGCGGAGCTGGACGCGATCGAGCTGGAGATGCCCGCGATCCTCGCGGACGTCGACCTGGTCGACGCGGAGATCGCCGCGCTGGAGACCCGGCCGGCCGAGCTGGACGCCCGCCGGATCCGCCGGGCCCGCCGCAAGGCGCTGGCCACGCGCGTGGTGCTGGCCAACCGCGCCGGCCGCGGGGAGGCGGCGTGATCCGCATTATCACCGCCGGCCGTATCTCCCGGCTGGAGCAGGACGCCGACCAGGCCCGCGACCGTGCGCGGGACGTACAGGCGCAGGCGGATGCAGCGTGGGGCCGCCACGTGCGGGAGCTGTACGCCGTCACCGACCGCGCCGAGCGGGCGGAGGCGGCCACGTCCGAGGTGGGCGCGATCCTCGCACGGGCCATGGAGGAGCTGTCCGTCGCGCAGCAGGAGCTGCTGCTGAAGGACATCGAGATTCGCCGACTGCGTCAGGAGCTGCAGCGCGGGCCGGTGGAGGGCGACACGCTGACGGTGCTGTTGCACTACGGCGAGCCGCACACCGTCTACGTCTCCCGCGAGGACGCCTACGCCGACACGGCCACGCACGGGGTGCCCGCCGGCACCGCGTGGGTGCCCGCGGGTGAACGTCCCGCGTCGGCGTCCAAGTGGTGCATCGCGGCGTTCATCTACGACGCCGACTGCAAGGGGTTCCACCGGGCGTTCACGCCCGCTCCGGAGCCGGTTGGGGGTGCGGCGTGAACAGTGTTCAGACGCGTTCAGCGGAGCGCGCCCTGTCGGGCGGCACATGGCTGATCGTGTGCGGGGCCATGCTCTACTCCATCCTCACCGTCACGCCGTTGATGGCCGCGCACACGGCAGAGGAGTGGGACTGGACGGCGCCGATCCTGCCGCTCGTGGTGGACGCCGCCGTGGTCATCGTGGTCAAACTCGATGACGTACTGGCCCGCCTCGGAGGGCACGGCGGCCGATGGCCCGTCGTACTGCGGTGGATGACCGGGCTCATGACCCTCGCCCTCAACACCGCCGACTCCGCACTGAAGAAGGACCTGGTCGGCGTAGCTGTCCATGCGGTGGCGCCGCTGCTGCTGATCGTCACCGCAGAGACCAGCCTCGCCTACCGCCGTGCCATCGCCGCCGCTGTGACGGCGCTGGAGGAGCAGCAGCGGGCCGAGCGGGAGCGGCGCGAGCAGGCGGCGCGCGAGCGTGCCGCGCAGGCCCGTGCAGAAGCCCGGGAGGAGCGCGAGCACGCCGCGCAGTTGGAGCGTGAACGGCGTGAGCACGAGGCGGCTCTCGCCCGCGAGCAGGCCGAGCGGGAGGAGCGGCAGCGGCGCGAGGAGCGGGAAGCGCGGGAGCGGGCGGAGGCCGTGGCGCGGGCCGAGCGTGAACGCCGTGAACGCGAGCGTGAACAGCGTGAGCAGGAGCGTGAACGGGCCGAGCGGGAAGCCGCTGAGCGCCGTGCCCGCGAGCGGGCCGAGCGGGAAGCGCGTGAACGCCGTGAACACCAGGAGCGTCAGGAGCGGGCCGAGCGTGAACGCGCTGCCCTGCTGGCGCGTGGGCCGGCCACCGGCAAGCTTCCCGAGGACGAAGCCCGGCAGATTGTGGCCGCCGCGTTCGGCGCGGAGTTGTCCGTGCGCTCGGCTGCGGAGCTGTGCGGCTGGTCGGTGGGGTGGGTGTCCGCCCGCTACGCCGAGCACCGCGACCCCGGTGCCGGTGGTGCCCAACTGGCCATTGCGAGCAACTGATGGCTGCGATCCCCGTCTACCGGTGGCGGCTCGCCCCGGACGGTTTGGCCACGCGCCGCCAGCTGCGCGCGCTCGGGCTGCGGCCCGGTGGTCAGGACGTCGTCGCGCAGGTCGAACGCCCCCGCCGACGGCGTGAACCGCTGGTCGCCTACCTCTACTCGATCGAGCAGGCCAAGCCCGTTCGGCCGATGACCCCTGCGAAGCGGGCGGCGCTGGCCAAGGCGAATGCCGCCCGGCGGATCTGCCCCGAGTGCGGGCGGGATGCCGGATACGTGATCCCGCCGTCGCTCGGGATGTGCGCCCCGTGTGCCTTCCCCGAGGAACAGCGCGCCGCATAAGCCCTGTTGGCAGGCCCGGCCAGATCGCCTCCTACAGCCCTGGCCGGGCCCTACTCCCCTGAAGGAGTGCTCACAGCATGACGGAACTCAGCACCGAGCCGGTAGCCATCCCGGCCCCCGCACCGCCCCCGCCGCCCGCACCCGCGCCGGTTGAGCAGGCCCCGGCCGAGACGGGACTCGGGCACACGCCCGGCGGCTGGCCGGTTGTCCCGCTCGCCCTGGCCGGGGCGAACAGCACCGTGGGCATGGTCGCCACCGCCGCCCTGGCCGGCGGCCCGATCGCCGCGATGGTGGCCGCGACCGGCGCCGTGGTCCTCGGCACCGTGGCCGGCACCCGCAGCCGCAAGACCAACGCGCGCAAGGAAGCCCGCCGCGCCGCCGCCCGCACGGCCGGCCGGTCCGCCGCCCGCAGCGCGGGGCCGCGCCGCACCGGAGCAGGAACGGCCGGCAGCAGCCGAGCCGGGAGCAGCCGTTCGGCCGGCTCGCGCTCCGGTCGCGTCGGTGGCAAGTCGGGCCACGGGCCCGGCCAGCACCGCCGCGGAGCAGGCACGACCGCCCGCCACAGCGGCACCGCCGCCAGCACAGCCGGGAAGACTCGCAGCAAGGCCGGTGAGGGCACGTCCAAGCACGCGTCCGGTGCCGTGGGGAAGGCTGCGGGCAAGGTGGGGCAGGTCAAGGCCCTGCGCCGGTCCGCGCAGCAGGCCGCGCCCGGTTCCCGGGCCGGACAGCGGGCGCAGACCACCGCGGCACGCCGCGCGGTCGCGGACGCCCGCCGCAACGCCAAGGCCCGCACCACCGCCAGCGGCGCCGGGCAAACCAACCGCGCCGGACGCCGCGGCGGACTGGGTGGGCGGATGCTCGGTGGTGCCGTCCGTAAGGCCCGCGCCGTGCGGGATGCGGCGGTCGCCAAGAACCGTGCTCAGCGCGACGCCAAGACCGCCGGCACCGTCACCGCCCAGCGCGCCGCGGTCCGTAAGGCGCCGGCCCGGCGGGCGGCGCGGCAGGCGTTGCGCAGGTCTGCGGCCCGATTTCACGGCCGGCGCCTGCTTGCTGCCTTGCTCGCCCTCCCGCTCGGGCTGCTTGGCCTGGTCACCACGCCTATCGGGCGCAAGTTCGATATTCCGTGGCTGATGTACCCCGGCCGTCGCCTGTTCTGGCGCATCGTCCGCGCCGCCACCGAGCAGCGCGCCCACCGCGACGCGGCGATCCGCCAGGAGCAGGCCGAGCAGGAAGCCGCCGCCGACGCGGAGGCCACCGCGGACGGGGCCGACGGCATCACCGACAGCGTCGAGCGTCCCGCATCCACCGTCCCCACCAGCACGAACACCCCGTCGACCGAGGGAGAGAACGTGTCCGGTTTCCGTTTTGAAGAGGCCGCTGAGGAAATGGAGCAGGCCGCCAACTCCTACGAGCCCGAGAGCGCCATGGAGATCCTGGCCATGGTCGAGGGACTGCCCGCCGCGCTGACCAGCGTGGCGAACGTGATGAAGATCCTCGCCGAGCGGTCCGACTCGGAGTTCCCGCTGGAGAAGGAAGTCGCGGACGGCTTCAACGACATCTTCGGCGCCCTGATGAGCGCCGTCGCCGTCGCCGAGGACATGGGCCCGCTGTTCCGCCAGGCCCACGAGCAGGACATCGCCCGCCACGAGGACCCCCGCAACGGCCACGAGGCCGAGAAGGGCTGGAACGTCTGAGATGAGTAGCACCGCCACCGCTAAGCAGCAGGCGAGCAGTGGCCCGGTGCTGGACTGGGCGGCCGGTCACGGACCCGTGACCGGCGCCCTGTCCGCCACCACCGGAGCCTTCGCCGTCGCCACCACCGGCGCCGCCACCCACATGCCGCCCGGCTGGGCCCTCGCCGTGGGTGCGGCCGGCGCCCTCGGACACACCGTCGTCGGCCTGCGGGTGCGCAACGCCGGCCGGACGCTTGCCACCCGCGCCGCCTCCTGGCTGGTCGGCGCCGGATGGACCACCTGGGCCATGACCCACGGCCCGCTCACCTGGGCCGCCCTCGGCTCCCTGGCCACCATGGGCGTCGGCATCGGCGCCGCCGCTCGATCGGCCGCCCTGTTCGAGGAAGCCCGCGAGGAGGAAGCCATCGCGGCTGAACAGCGGGAGATTGCGCGGGAGCTGTCTGCGGAGCGGCGGGCGATCGCCGCGGAGTGGGTGGAGCGGATCCAGCGGATCTGCTCGATCAGCGTGCGCGTGATCGGAGTGGAGATGTGGCCGACCGGCGCAGGCTACTCCCTGGACCTGGAACCGCAGGGCGGCATCACCTACGACCGGATCGCGCAGTACTCGGTGGCCCTGTCGGCGGACGCGCGGCTGCCGCACGGCTGCACCGCCAGTGCCGGGCCCGGGATCCACCAGGGCCGCACGATTATGGACGTGACCACGGTCAACGTCCTCAAAGAGGACTGCCCCTACCCGGAGGACTACGGGCCCCTGTCGGTCCTGTCCGGCATCCCGTGGGGGGTGCGCACCAACGGGGAGATCGTCTCCGCCTACCTGCGCGAGCAGTGCGCACTCGTGGTCGGCCCGACGGGGTCGGGCAAGACGAACATGGTGCACACGATCCTCGCCGGGTTCGCCCGCGCGCAGGACGTGCTCACCTGGGTCATCGACCTCAACGCCGGCAGCGCGGGCCTGCCCTGGGTCCTGCCCGCCCTCAACGGCGAGCTGACCAGCCAGGACGGCAAGCCCGTCCGGCCCGGGGTGGACTGGCTCGCCTCCTCCTACGAGGAAGCGGTGCTGATGCTCGATGCCGCGCTGGCCATCGGCCTGCACCGCAAGATGGCGTATCAGGAGCTGCTGGCCAAGGCGAACACGGACCTGCTCCCCATCAGCGCCAGCATTCCGCAGATCGTGCTCGTCATCGACGAGGGCGCGGAGATTCTGGTCAGCACCGACCGGCAGATGAAGCAGCTCGCCAAGAAGATCCTGGAAGTCATCCGGATGCTGCGCGCCATGGGGATCCGTACCGTGCTCACCGCGCTCGGTGCCACCGGCAGCGTGCTGGGCAACCTGATGATCCGCCGGGAGGGCAAGGTCCGCGTCGCCCTGACCGGCGGGGAGACCGAGGGCATGGACCTGGGCAAGATGTTCCCCGGCCGGCGCGGACTGCGCGTCGACCAGGCCCCCTACAAGGGATCCGGGTTCATGGGCACCCCCGAGTCGCCGGCCGCGCTGTTCAAGTCCTGGCGGATCCTGCCCAACCAGATCCGCGACATCACCGTCGCCACCTCCGACCGGCACCCCCGCCTGGACGACGTGTCCGCCAAGGCCGCCGGGCCCGCCTACGCCCGCCGCTGGGACGCCGAACGCACCGCATGGATGCGCGACCTCACCCCCACTGACGCCGACCACGGCAACGACTCCGACATCGGGTCGGGCGGGCTGAACCTGACCGCCCTGCGCGAGAGCCAGGCGGAGCAGGTGACGCCCGAAGACGAGATGCTGCGCAAGTTCCGGGAGCAGATCGACGCCCAGTTCGGCACCGCCCCCGAACCGCAGACCCCCACAGGGAGCGACGGGCCGCCGGCCGCGGGCGGGCTGAACCTGTCGGCGCTGCGAGGCGAGCAGGACAGCCCCGCACAGCAGGCCGCCCTCGCGCTGCTGCTCGCCGCCGGCCGTGAGGGCACCGGAGCCTCCGCGATCGCCCGGGCGCTCGCCGATGAGCACGGCACGTCCCGTCAGACGGTTGTCGGCTGGCTGCGGGACTGGGTGAAGGACGGCACCGCCGTCCGCGTCGGTGAGGGCACCAAGGCCCGCTACGTCCACCGCCAGCACGCCCCCGAACCACCCCCGGAGGGCTGACCGCTTGTCGCTTGTCGCCCCCGCCAGTACACACGCCGCCACCGGCTCTCTGGGGCGTGGAAACGGCTTGTGACCTGCAAGGCGACAAGCGACAAGACAAGACAAGCGACAAGCGCGCGACAAGGCAGACGACAAGCCACGCGACAAGCACACCCATCCATCCGAGCGGACCCGCACCACCTCATGGTGCGGGCCTGCGGCTCACACGAGGGAGCCCCGTCATGGACCACCGCACGCCGCCGGGGAACATCGCCCCGCACATACCCGCCGGCGCCTACCGCCGCGCGCAGGCCACCGGACAGCCCGTCGTCATCGTCGTCCACGACACCCACCCGGCCGGCGTCCCCTGGCGCCGGGTCCTGATCCCGTTCGCGATTGCCGGGGCGGTCGTGGCCGGAGGCTGGGGACTGGTCGCCTGCCTGTGCCTCCTGCTCGACGCCGCGGCCCACACCGCCACCGTCATAGCGGGCGCCGCCGGCCCGATCGGCATCGGCGGCATCACCCTCAAGCTCGCCCGCGGCAAGACCACCTAGATACGCCCGGGGCGACCGCCCCTCTCGCCAAAGATGCGCGGTCGCCCCGGCCAACCAGCCCACTACAGACCCGTTGGAGGTCTCCCAGCATGACGCAACCCACCGCCTTCCGGCGAGTGCGCGGCCGACGCCCGCGCTTACTGGACCTGTACTGCTGCCAGGGCGGCGCCGCTAAGGGCTACGACGACGCCGGGTTCGACGTGACCGGCGTCGACAAGGACCCGCAGCCCCGCTACCCGTACCGGTTCGTGCAGGCGGACGCCATCGCGTTCGTCCTCGAACACGGCGCCGCGTTCGACTTCATCCACGCCTCCCCGCCCTGCCAGCACGACACCGACTGCCAGCGCATCCGGGGCAACGACCACCCCGACCTGATCGCCCCCACCCGCACGGCGCTGGAGGCGACCGGGCGTCCGTGGGTGATGGAGAACGTGGGCGGTGCGGTGCCCAAGCTGCGCAAGCCGGTGATGCTGTGCGGGCAGATGTTCGGCCTGGCCAACTACCGGCACCGGTTCTTCGAGACCGGCGGCGGCTTCACCCTCACCCAGCCGGACCACCCCGCACACACCGTCCCGCAGGCCAAGATGGGCCGCCCCGTCCCGCCCGGCCACTACGGCCAGTTCGTCGGCAACTTCTCCGGTGTCGACCTCGCCCGCCGCGTACTCGGGGTGCCCTGGATGAACCGCGACGGCATCCGCGAATGCATCCCACCCGCCTACACCCGGCACATCGGCCGCGCGGCCCTCACCCAGCTCGTCACGCCCGGTCTGGAGGTGGCGGCATGAGCACGATGCCCGAAGCCCTGCGGACCGCTCTGCCCCTGGCGGCATCCGGTGTGCCGGTGCTGCCGCTGCGGGCGGGCAAGAAGCCGTTCGGCAACTGCCGGCGGTGTGCGGGCAACGTGTGCGGCGGCCGGCCGAACATGAAGACCGCCGGCGCGTGCCGGTGCCCCGGCGTCTGCCACGCGTGGGCCGCCGCCACCACCGACCCGGACGTCCTCACCTCCCCGGCCTGGTCGGCCGCGTGGCGGCGGGCCGTCTGCGTGGCCTACCACCCGGGCGCGGCCGGGCTGACCGTGGTCGACCTGGACGACGTGGCGGCCGTCGACTGGGCCCGCGCCCACCTGCCCGCCACCCGCACCGTGACCACGACGCGCGGACAGCACTGGATCTACCGGGGCACCATGACCTCCCACAACGCCGTGCGGCCCGGTGTCGACGTCAAGTCGTCCATGGCCTACGCCCGCTACCTCGGCCCCGGCACCGGCCCCATGACCGACCTGCCCGACACCGTCCGCGCCCTGGCCGCGAAAACTCTGCCCCCCTCCCGCCCGGTGGCCCCGGCCGCCGTGCCCGCACGGTCCGGGAACGGCGAGTGCCCGCACCGCACGCCCGCCTACCTGGAGCGCGGGATCACGATGGCCGTGCAGCAGATCACCGAGGCGCGCAGCGCGGTGCACGCGACGGTGTACCGGACGTTCCTGGCCGTGCTGTCCCGGCACGGCCGCTGCGGATGCCTCACCGACGCCCATGTCTCCCGGCTGTTCGCCGCCGCTCAGGCCAAGGGCGAGACCGTCCGGCACTGCACGGACGCGTGGACCAACGCACGCACCACGTTGGGACTGTGACCCATGCCGGACGACGACAAGACCCCCGCGCGCGACGTCATCACCGACTACGCGCAATCGCACTTCCGGTACTTCCGCACCGCTGACGGGACCGTGTACGCGCAGCGCAACGGCCACCCCGTCGCCCGCCCGATCCGCTCGCA
Source organism: Streptomyces sp. NPDC046379 (assembly GCF_055587785.1). NCBI lineage: Bacteria > Bacillati > Actinomycetota > Actinomycetes > Kitasatosporales > Streptomycetaceae > Streptomyces > Streptomyces sp. NPDC046379. The sequence goes on along the minus strand of NZ_JBVJFP010000001.1, from coordinate 132,273 downwards.
GGGCACCACGGGAAGCCACCGCCAGGAACTCATGGTCGGCCTCTACCGCGACGGACTCGGCGTCTTCAACGGCACCGCACTGAAGGAAGCACTCGACTTGATCGAAGCACTTGCGCTGACCGAGGACGTGCAGCCCGTCCACATCCGCGTAGCCCTCGGACTGGACGGCGCGACGTGGCTGGACCTGGGCCGCGACGACGGACGCTCCGTCCGCATCCATCCCACCGGCTGGGACATCCGCGTCCCCGACCCGCAGGAAGTGTGCTGGCGGCGCACCCAGCTCACCGGGGAACTGCCCCTGCCGGCCAAGGACACCAACGGCAAGGGCATCGACGCCCTACTGAGGCTGTGCAACTTCGCCAACGCCGAGACCGAATGCCTGGCCATCGCCTGGCTGATCGGCTGTCTGGGGCCCACGGTGCCCGTCCCGGCACCGTTCCTGACCGGGCCGCAGGGTGCGGGCAAGTCGACCGGCGGGCGGATGCTCGTGCGGGTCATCGAGGGGATGAGCGGCGACCTGCGCCGCGCGCCGAAGGACGAGGAGAACCTGATCGCGGCCGTGGCGGCCGGATGGGTCACCGCCCTGGACAACCTCTCCCACCTCGCCCCCGACCTGTCGGACGCGATGTGCTGCATCGTCACCGGAGCCGAGACCGTCAAGCGCGCCCTCTACACCGACGGCGACGTGGTCCGCGCCCGCTACCGCCGCCCTCTGCTCCTGACCGGTATCGACGTGGGAGTGATCCGGCCCGACCTCGCCGAACGGCTCCTTCCGCTGCGGCTCGAGCGGCCCAAGGTCCGCCGCACCGAGGCGGAGTTGTGGGCGGAGTACGCCGAGGCACTCCCCGTCATTCTCGGCTCCCTGCTCGACCTGACCGTGCAGGTGCGCGCAGCGGAGGCGGAGATCCCGACCGATCTGCGCATGGCCGACTTCGCGCGCCTGTGCGCGCAGTTCGACGCGGCCACCGGTCTGGGAGCTCTCGCCGCCTACCGGGCCAGCCTGGACGACCTCAACGACGACGTCATCGAGGGCGATCTGCTGGCACAGACCGTGCTCAAGCATGCCGCCGGCCTCGAACCGGGCACCGAGCAGCGGATGACCTCGACCGAGTGGCTTCACTGCCTCACCGGCCTCTACACGGGCGAGGACTGCCGTCCCCTGCCCAAAGGCTGGCCCACCACCGGCAAGGTCCTCTCGGACCGTCTCAAGCGCCTTCAGCCCACCCTCGCCGCCCGCGGCGTCCTCATCGACTGGGGACGCACCCGCACGGCCCGCTACATCGAAATGACCCGGACGCCCGACGGACCGCCCCCGCCCGAGCAGGAAGCGGCCTTCTGACCGCGCGGCACCGCCGGCCGGACAAGCAAGAGGAGCACCCAGCGGCACCGCGTGCTCCTCTTGCTGTTCGGCGGCCACGCCGCCGCCGATGGACGCGCCGCGAAGCGGCTCCTTCTTCATCCTCTGAGCCGCGCAACACAACAGACACCCCTTTCCTTGTCCGAAGGAAAGAGACGCTGCGTCACCTGTGGCACCCGCCGACCGAAAGCGGTCTGTGACCTGCCGTGACAGGGGTGACGCAGACGGACGGCGGCTGCGTCATCCCGCGTCACCTGCGTCACCCCGTGACGAGGCCCTGTGTCACCCGATGACGCGCCCCGCCCTCTCTGTGTCACACAAAGCAGCAGGTCACAGCCCTAGGTGACAGAGATGGCGCAGTGACGCAGAAATCCGCACCTCGGACAGACACGGCCCTGCTCTCCCGCTTGGAGCTCCCATGGCAAAGCCGACAGATGCGGACCCCCGCGCCACTCTCCGAGGCGGCCTCCCCGACCGGTACCTCACCCCCGACGACATCGCCGAGATGTTCGAAGTGCCCCTGGAGACCGTCTACCAGTGGCGCAAGAAGCGCACCGGCCCCCGCGGCTTCCGCATCGGCAAACACCTGCGCTACGACCCCGCCGACGTACGGGCCTACGTCGACCAGCGCAAGCACGCCGAAACCGCCGCCGCATAACCGAACACCCACCCCACGGCAGGGAGAGCCGCCTCGGGGCGGTACTCCCTGCCGCATGTCGAGAGGACTCACTGCCTGATGGCAGGCCACATCCAAGACCGGTGGTACAAGACTGAACCTGACGTCGCCGGCAAGCCCCGCCGTGTACGCACCGACCGCTACGGCACGGGAATGCGCTACCGCGCCCGCTACATCGGCCCCGACGGAACAGAGAAAAGCAAATCGTTCCCCGACGGACAGAAGCGATTGGCCGATCAATGGCTCGCCCACATTGAGGCGGACATGTCTCGCGGGCAGTACGTGGACCCGGCCGCGAGCCGAGTGACCTTCCGGCAGTACGCCGAGAAGTGGCTGAACACGCAGACCACCGACATGACTACACGAGAGTCGGTGGAGTCTGCGATCCGTGGCCACGCGATCCCCTACCTCGGACCGCGACCGCTCGGCTCGTTCAAACCCGAACACATCCGGGATTGGCTCAGCGAACTGGAACGGGCTGTCCCTGCGTCGTCCTACCGGCGCGTGATCTACAACAACGTTTCCACGATTCTCAACGCGGCCGTGGACGACGGTCACCTGTCGAAGAACCCGTGCCATGCGCAATCCGTGCGTCCGCCTGCTGCGGGCACTGGCCGCGTTGTTCCGTGGACCCCAGAGCGGGTCTTCACCGTGCGAGCAGCGCTCCCGGAGCGATACCGCGCGACGGTCGACCTCGGAGGTGGATGCGGGCTCCGACAAGGGGAAATCTTCGGGTTGCCCGTCGATGCCATCGGATTCGACTCCGGATGGCTGCACATTGCAAACCAGGTGAAGGTGACGAAAGACGGTCTCGTGTTCGGCCCACCGAAGCGGAACAAGATCCGCGACGTTCCGTTGCCGGACCGCGTGGCGCACATCCTCAAGCAACACATGGAGGCGTTTCCCCCAGTAGAGATCACCCTGCCGTGGCTCCGGGCGGACGGTCCGCCCGTGACGAAACGGCTGCTGTTCACTCGCCTCGACGGCGCGGGTGCGGTTCGGCGTACCGACTTCAACGACCGTGTGTGGAAGCCTGCGCTCGTGGCCGCTGGCGTGATTCCCGCGCCGAAGCCGGGCGAGCGTCATCAGGCGGCCCGTGAACACGGCATGCACGCGCTCAGGCACTTCTACGCCTCCGTTCTGCTGGACGCCGGCGAGAACATCAAAGCCCTGAGTCACTACCTCGGCCACAACGATCCGGGGTTCACGCTCCGCGTCTACACGCACCTCATGCCGAGCAGCGATGCCCGCGCCCGGAAGGCCGTGGACGGTATGTATGAGGGCACCGATCCAGCGCCCGACGGCCCAGAGACGGCCCAAGGGGAGTGAGACGCGCCGGGGCCGACGGTCTGTGACCGTCGGCCCCGCCCGCCAACTCGGCGGGAAACAAGCTCTGACCTGCGCCTACAGCACCGGCAGGTTCTTCCGCAGCTCGAACGCCGTCACCTCGGAGCGGTACTCGTACCACTCCTGGCGCTTGTTGCGGAGGAAGAAGTCGAAGACGTGCTCGCCCAGGGTCTCCGCGACCAGGTCGCTGCGCTCCATCAGGGTCAGGGCCTCGCCGAGGTTCTGGGGGAGGGGCTCGATGCCCATCGCGCGGCGTTCGGCGTCGGAGAGGGCCCAGACGTCGTCCTCGGCGCCCGGCGGAAGTTCGTAGCCCTCCTCGATGCCCTTGAGGCCGGCGGCCAGCAGGACGGCGTAGGAGAGGTAGGGGTTGGCGCCGGAGTCCAGCGAGCGGACCTCCACGCGGGCGGAGCCGGTCTTGCCGGGCTTGTACATGGGGACGCGGACCAGGGCCGAGCGGTTGTTGTGGCCCCAGCAGATGTACGACGGGGCCTCGCCGCCCGCGCCGGCCGTGCGCTCGGAGCCGCCCCAGATGCGCTTGTAGGAGTTGACCCACTGGTTGGTGACCGCGGAGATCTCCCCCGCGTGCCGCAGCAGGCCCGCGATGAAGGAGCGGCCGACCTTGGAGAGCTGGTACTCGGCGCCGGACTCGTAGAACGCGTTGCGGTCGCCCTCGAAGAGGGAGAGGTGGGTGTGCATGCCGGAGCCGGGGTGCTCGGAGAACGGTTTCGGCATGAACGTCGCCTGGAGGTTCTGCTCCAGCGCCACCTGCTTCATGACCAGGCGGAACGTCATCACGTTGTCCGCGGTCGACAGCGCGTCGGCGTAGCGCAGATCGATCTCCTGCTGGCCGGGCGCGCCCTCGTGGTGGGAGAACTCGACCGAGATGCCCATCGACTCCAGCATGGTGATCGCCTGGCGGCGGAAGTCCATGCCGACGTTGGTGGGGGTGTGGTCGAAGTAGCCGGAGTTGTCGGCGGGGGTGGGCACCGAGCCGTCGACCGGCTTGTTCTTCAGCAGGAAGAACTCGATCTCGGGGTGGGTGTAGAAGGTGAAGCCCAGGTCGGAGGCGCGGGCCAGAGCGCGCTTGAGGACGTAGCGCGGGTCGGCGAAGGACGGGGAGCCGTCCGGCATGAGGATGTCGCAGAACATACGGGCCGTGCCCGGGGTCTCCGCACGCCACGGCAGTATCTGGAACGTCGACGGATCCGGCTTGGCGATCATGTCCGACTCGTACACGCGGGCGAATCCCTCGATGGCGGAGCCGTCGAAGCCGATGCCCTCGTCGAACGCCTGCTCCAGCTCGGCCGGGGCCACGGCCACCGACTTGAGGAAGCCCAGCACGTCCGTGAACCACAGGCGTACGAACCGGATGTCGCGCTCCTCCAACGTACGGAGCACGAACTCCTGCTGCTTGTCCATCTTCCGCTTCCCCATCCTTGCTGGTCAGGCCGCCTGTCTCCCGCGCGCGGGAGGCGGTCGGGCACCTGAGCATCCCACCACAACACCATTTCACGCGCGTTGCGGACCCCGATCGCCCGGCCGACCCCGGACTGAACGCCTCGCGTACGGCAGGTGTCCCGCTGTCGGCGGCGCCGGCCGCCGCGTCACCGCTGTCACGGCTGTCCTGCCTCCATCTTGCCTGCCGGCACCGGCTTCCGTAATGCCGGGCCGGGCCCCGTGGCAGTGATCGGGCCATTTCAGGGAGGGTTTCATGGTCGGTTCCCGCCGCCTCTCTACGAGATCACCCATCTGCGGCACTACGATCAGCAAACCCGACCGTCCTCCTTCCCCAGAAGGGCCAGCCCCATGGGTTCCGCCAAGAACAAGCAGAGCAGTGCGGCGCGCAAGGCGCGCATAGAGGAGATGCGGCGCGCGGAGCGTGCCCGCGAGCGCCGCAGCAGAATCCTCACCATCACGGCCAGCGCGGTGATCGTCGTCGGCCTCGTCGTCGGCGGCGTGGTGCTGGTGAAGACCCAGTCCGACGACTCCGACACCGCGACCGACTCCAAGACCACCGGCAAGCTGGTGGCCGGAGCGGACGGCGTGAGCAAGTGGGAGGGCGAGCTCTCCCGGACCCACGTCAGCAAGGACGTGAAGTACTCGGTGGAGCCCCCGGTCGGCGGCGACCACAACCAGGTGTGGATGAACTGCAACGGCGACGTCTACACCGACGACATACCGAACGTGAACGCCGTGCACTCCCTGGAGCACGGCGCGGTCTGGGTCACGTACACCGACAAGGCCGACAAGGCCGACGTCGACGCCCTGGCGGAGAAGGTCAAGAAGACTCCGTACACCCTCATGAGCCCCAACGAGGAGCAGAAGGACCCGATCATGCTCACCGCCTGGGGCCACCAGCGCACGGTGACCGGCGCGGACGACCCGAACGTGGACAAGTTCCTGGAGAAGTTCGTCCAGGGCGAGCAGACGCCCGAGAAGGGCGCCGCCTGCACCGGCGGACTGTCCAAGTGAGGCGAGTGGGACAGGTGAGGCAGGCGCAGGCCGGCTGGATCGCGGGCGCCGCGGCGGCGCTGCTGGTGGGCGTCGGCGGGATCACGTACGCCGTCGCCCAGGACGGCGGCGCCGACGACGGCGTGCCGACGGCCGACTCCGCCGACGCCGGCTTCGCCCGCGACATGTCGGTGCACCACCAGCAGGCGGTGGAGATGTCGTACATCGTGCGCGACCGCACCGACGACGAGGAGATACGGCGGCTCGCGTACGACATCGGGCAGACGCAGGCCAACCAGCGCGGCATGATGCTGGGCTGGCTGGACCTGTGGGGTCTGCCGAAGGTGTCCGCCGACCCGCCGATGACCTGGATGGACATGGGCGACGCGCCCACCAAGGGCGACGGCGCGTTCATGCCCGGGATGGCGACCAACGACGAGATGGAGCGGCTGGGCAGGCTCAGCGGGCGGGCCGCCGAGGTGTTCTACCTCCAGCTGATGACCGAGCACCACAAGGGCGGCGTCCACATGGCCGAGGCCTGCGTCGAGAGGTGCGCGGTCCCGGTGCAGAAGCAGCTGGCCCGGGGCATGGTCGAGGGCCAGGAGTCGGAGATCGACCTGATGGCGGGGATGCTCGAGGAGCGCGGCGCAACGGAGCGGCCCTAACGGCGGCGCCGAGGGGCCGTCGCAGGGCCGCTCCCTCCGAGGGGCCGTCGCAGGTCCGCTCCCGCCGCGGCGCGGTGCAACGGCCGCTCCCGCCGCGGCGCGGCCGCACGGCCGCCCCCGGTCGCGTGGTGCGCGCCACATCCCCGCACCCCCATCGCGTCGCTTTGACGATTACACTGATCCCGTGCCTCAACTACGCCTCGCACTGAACCAGATCGACGCGCGCGTCGGCGACCTCGCCGGGAACGCCGAGACGATCCTCCGCTGGACCCGGCACTCCGCCGAGCGGGGAGCGCATCTCGTGGCGTTCCCGGAGATGGCGCTGACCGGGTATCCGGTGGAGGACCTCGCCCTGCGCTCCTCCTTCGTCGAGGCGTCCCGCGCGGCCCTGCGCTCACTCGCCGCCCGGCTCGCCGAGGAGGGCTTCGGGGAGCTGCCGGTGATCGTCGGCTACCTCGACCGCAGCGACCGGGCCCAGCCCCGCTACGGCCAGCCGCCGGGCGCCCCGCAGAACGCGGGCGCGGTGCTGTACCGCGGCGAGGTCGCCCTCACCTACGCCAAGCACCACCTGCCCAACTACGGCGTCTTCGACGAGTTCCGCTACTTCGTCCCCGGCGACACCATGCCCGTGGTGCGGCTGCACGGCGTCGACGTGGCCCTTGCCATCTGTGAGGACCTCTGGCAGGACGGCGGCCGGGTGCCCGCCGCGCGGTCGGCCAGGGCCGGGCTGCTGCTCTCCATCAACGCCTCGCCCTATGAGCGCGACAAGGACGACACCCGGCTGGAACTGGTGCGCAAGCGCGCCCAGGAGGCCGGCTGCACCACCGCCTACCTGGCCATGACGGGCGGCCAGGACGAGCTGGTGTTCGACGGCGACTCGATCGTCGTGGACCCGGACGGCGAGGTCGTCGCGCGGGCGCCGCAGTTCGCCGAGACCTGCCTCGTGCTGGACCTGGACCTGCCGGCCGCACTTCCGGACGCGCCGAAGGGCGTCGTGGACGACGGACTGCGCATCGACCGGCTGGTGCTGTCCGAGGAGCCGCTGCCGGCGTACGAGCCCGAGCACGCCGGCGCGTACGCGGACCGCCTGGACGACGACGAGGAGATGTACTCGGCGCTGGTCGTGGGCCTGCGCGCGTACGTGGCGAAGAACGGTTTCCGCTCCGTGCTGATCGGTCTGTCCGGCGGCATCGACTCGGCGCTGGTCGCGGCGATCGCCTGCGACGCGGTGGGCGCGGAGAACGTGTACGGCGTGTCCATGCCGTCGAAGTACTCCTCGGAGCACTCCCGGAGCGACGCCGCGGAGCTGGCCCGGCGGACCGGGCTGAACTTCCGCACCGTGTCCATCGAGCCGATGTTCGACGCCTACATGGGGTCGCTGGGCCTGACCGGCCTCGCGGAGGAGAACCTCCAGTCCCGGCTGCGCGGCACGCTGCTGATGGCCATCTCCAACCAGGAGGGCCACATCGTCCTGGCTCCCGGCAACAAGTCCGAGCTGGCGGTGGGCTACTCCACGCTGTACGGCGACTCGGTAGGCGCGTACGGCCCGATCAAGGACGTGTACAAGACGTCGGTGTTCCGGCTCGCCCAGTGGCGCAACCGGGCGGCGGCCGAGCGCGGCCAGACCCCGCCGATCCCGGAGAACTCCCTGACCAAGCCGCCGAGCGCCGAGCTGCGCCCGGGCCAGGTGGACACCGACTCCCTGCCGGACTACCCCGTCCTGGACGCCATCCTCGAGCGTTACGTCGACCGCGACGAGGGCGCGGACACCATCGTGGCCGCCGGGTTCGACGCCGCGCTCGTCACGAAGACGCTGCGGATGGTCGACACGGCCGAGTACAAGCGGCGCCAGTACCCGCCGGGGACGAAGATCTCCCCGAAGGGCTTCGGCAAGGACCGGCGGCTGCCGATCACCAACGGGTGGCGGGAGACGGCGTAGAGGGCCTGGTCGGGCGCACAGCCGCCGCCGCGATCGGGCGGCGGCGGTGCGCCGCCCCCGTCGGGTGGGCCGGCCAGGCAGGGCCGGGGCCCGCACTCCAGGCGGTCGGCGTCGAGCGGTCGGCGCAGAGTGCACCGCGTCCCACCGGCAGGGGACCACGGCGCCGTCGCGGGCGGACGGCGCTCCTTCGCGCAGGGGACCTGGCCGAGATCCGGCCCTGAGCCGCCCGGCGGTGGAGGCCCGTCGCCCGCCGATGAGGTCCGGCGGCCGGGCGATGAGGTCCGGCGCCCCGGCGACTTCACCCGGGTGTACCGGGCTGTTCCTCGGGCGATCCGTCTACCTCGGGGTGAAACCGGCCGAAACCGGCTCCGGTCGGGCCGATCATGGTCACCGATCGGCCGCTGAGCGGTAACTTTTTGACCGGTGCACAACAGGCCATCTACATTCCGCTGGCCTGATCCTTTCGGACGGCCCCACCGCTCACTCCCCAGGGGGACCACCCATGCACTGGTACGTAGACGTTCTCAAGAAGTACGCCACCTTCAGCGGCCGCGCCCGCCGCAAGGAATACTGGATGTTCACGCTCATCAACACGGTGATCTACGCCGCGCTGCTGGCGCTGGACTTCGGCCTCCTCGGCCTGGGCTTCATCGCCCCGCTCTACATGGTGGCCGTCCTGGTCCCGACCCTGGCCGTGCTGGTGCGCCGCCTGCACGACACCGGCCGCTCCGGCTGGTGGTTCTTCATCAGCTTCGTCCCGCTGGTCGGCGGCATCGTCCTGCTGGTCTTCACGGTCAGCGACAGCAAGCCGGAGGCCAACGAGTACGGCTTCAACCCCAAGGCCGTCCCCGCCACCGTCTGACGCCGTCCCCGTCCCCGCACCACCCACCGGCCCGACGCCTCCCCAGGCGCCGGGCCGGCGGCGTTCGTGACGGGGCCGCGCTCCGTATCCGGCGGCGTCAGGCGCCGGGCCGCGGGCGACGAACGCCGGTGCCACCCCCAACCTGCGGGCTTCCGCACCGTCCGGCCGGTCGGCTGCGGGCCTGACCGCTTCCGGGGCCGCGCCGTGACGGCTACGGCCGACCGCCCGCCAGGTCCGACAGCACCTTGTACAGCGGCTCCGCAGCCCGGCGGCGGTACTCCTGGATCGCCCAGCCGTTGCCGTCCGGGTCCTTGAAGTAGAGGAACGTCGCTCCGTCGTCGGGGGCGTAGCGGACGGGGTCGGAGACGTCCAGACCGCGCCCCGCCAGTTCCGCGTGGGCCGCCTCGATGTCGGCGACGCACAGCTGGAGGCCCTGGTAGGAGCCCGGTTCGGGGCGGGGAGCGCCGGTCATGTCCCAGATGCCGTCGCCCAGGGCGATCGAGCAGCCCGAGCCGGGAGGGGTCAGCTGGACGATGCGCATGCCCGGCATGACCTCCTGGTCGATGTCCACGTGGAAGCCGACCTTGTCGCGGTAGAAGTCGCGGGCCCGGTCGATGTCGCTCACCGGCAGTGGGATCACTTCGAGCGTGTAGTCCATCGGCTCGGCCTCCGTCGGTCACGGTCACGGTCATGGTCACGGTCACGGTCATGGTCACGGGCAGGAATGCGCACGGGCCATGGGACTCGTACGGGCCCGGCCTGACCGGGCCGGCAGGCCCCGCCCCGCTCGCTTCCACCGAAGCGGAAAACCGCTCCCCGCGCCACCGTGGACACGCCCCGTCCACCCCCTCCGGTTAGGCTCGCTCCGTACCACCGCTGATCCGGACGGGAGGGCGATGATGACGCCGGGGCGCAGGAGCAGTACCTTCACTCGGCTGCTGCGGCACGGATTCACCGACCCCTCCGCGGCCGAGGGGATGCTCGACAGCCCCGACCTCGCGCCCATAAGGAACGACCCCGTCCTCCTGGACGCCCTCGGCGCCACCGCCGACCCCGACCTCGCCCTCGCCGGCCTGGTCCGCCTCCTGGAGGCGCAGCCCTCGTCCGCCGCCCGGCGTGAGCTGCTCGGCACGCTGATCTCCGCCAAGCCCCTGCGCGACCGCCTCCTCGGCGTGCTGGGCGCCTCCGCCGCGCTCGGCGACCATCTCGCCCGGCACGCCGACGACTGGCGGGCGCTGGTCATGTACGAGCCGCGCGACCTGCATCCCGGCGTCGCCGAGTTCGAGCGCGGCCTCGCGGGGGCCGCCGACCCCGTGGCGCTGCGCGTCGCCTACCGCCGCTGCCTGCTCTCCATCGCCGCCCGCGACGTCTGCGGCACCACCGACGTCGCCCAGACCGCCGCCGAGCTGGCCGACCTGGCCACCGCCACCCTGCGCGCCGCCCTCGCCCTCGCCGAGGCCGCCGCGCCCGAGGACGCGGCGCAGTGCCGGCTCGCCGTGATCGCGATGGGCAAGTGCGGCGGCCACGAGCTGAACTACGTCTCCGACGTCGACGTCATCTTCGTGGGCGAGGCCGAGGGCGGCGCCGACGAGGGCAAGGCGCTGCGCGCCGCCACCCGGCTCGCCTCGCACATGATGCGGATCTGCTCCGAGACGACGGTGGAGGGGTCCATCTGGCCCGTCGACGCCAACCTCCGCCCCGAGGGCCGCAACGGCCCGCTGGTGCGCACGCTCAGCAGCCACCTCGCCTACTACCAGCGCTGGGCCAAGACCTGGGAGTTCCAGGCCCTGCTCAAGGCCCGCCCGGTAGCCGGCGACCCGGAGCTGGGCGCGCAGTACACCGAGGCGCTCGGACCACTGGTGTGGCAGGCCGCCGAGCGGGAGAACTTCGTCGCCGACGTGCAGAAGATGCGCCGCCGGGTGGTCGAGAACATCCCCGTCGCCGAGGTCGAGCGGGAGCTGAAGCTCGGGCCGGGCGGACTGCGGGACGTCGAGTTCGCGGTGCAGCTGCTGCAACTCGTGCACGGGCGCGCCGACGCCTCGCTGCGCAGCGGCACGACCCTGGACGCCCTCGCCGCGCTCGCCGCCGGGGGATACGTCGGCCGGTCCGACGCCGCCCAGCTGGAGGAGGCGTACCGCTTCCTGCGCTCCATGGAGCACCGCATCCAGCTCTACCGGCTGCGCCGCACCCACCTCGTCCCCGAGGCCGAGGAGGACCAGCGGCGTCTCGGCCGCTCGCTCGGGCTGCGCGCGGACCCCGTCGCCGAGCTGAACCGCGAGTGGAAGCGGCACGCGGCCGTCGTCCGCCGCCTGCACGAGAAGATCTTCTACCGGCCCCTCCTCGACGCCGTCGCCCAGCTCGCCCCCGGCGAGGCCAGGCTCAGCCCCGAGGCGGCCCGCGAACGCCTGGTCGCCCTCGGCTACGCCGACCCGGCCGCGGCCCTGCGCCATCTGGAGGCGCTGGCCTCCGGCGTCTCCCGCAAGGCGGCGATCCAGCGGACCCTGCTGCCCGTACTGCTGGGCTGGTTCGCCGACTCCGCCGACCCGGACGCCGGCCTGCTCAACTTCCGCAAGGTCTCCGACGCGCTCGGCAACACCCCCTGGTACCTGCGGCTGCTGCGCGACGAGGGCGCCGCGGCGGAGAACCTCGCCCGCGTGCTGTCCGCCGGGCGCCTCGCCCCCGACCTGCTGCTGCGCGCCCCGGAGGCGGTGGCGCTGCTCGGCGACGGCGACGGCGACGGTCTGGCGCCGAGGCCGCGCTCACACCTGGAGCAGGAGATACTCGCCGCGGTCGGCCGCGCGAGCGGCGCGGAGCAGGCGGTCACCGCCGCCCGCGGGGTGCGGCGCAGGGAACTGTTCCGCACGGCCGCCGCCGACATCGTCGGCTCCTACGGCACCGAGACGCAGCCTGCCGAGGCCGACCGGGGCGCGCTGGTCGACCGGGTCGGCGCGGCCGTGTCCGACCTGACCGCGGCGACGCTCTCGGGCACCCTGCGGGCTGTCGTCCGCGAGCACTGGGCCGAGAACCTGCCGACCCGGTTCGCCGTGATCGGCATGGGCCGCTTCGGCGGGCACGAACTGGGTTACGGCTCCGACGCCGACGTGATCTTCGTGCACGAGCCGTGCGACGGCGTGGACGAGCGGGAGGCCGGCGACGCCGCGAACAAGGTCGTCGCCGAGATGCGCCGGCTGCTGCAGGTCCCGAGCGCCGACCCGCCGCTGCTGATCGACGCCGACCTGCGACCCGAGGGCAAGTCCGGCCCGATGGTGCGCAGCCTGAAGTCGTACGAGGCCTACTACCGGCGCTGGTCGCTGGTGTGGGAGTCGCAGGCGCTGCTGCGGGCCGAGCCGGTGGCCGGCGACGAGGACCTCGGACGGCGGTTCACCGAGCTGATCGACCCGCTGCGCTACCCGGAGCACGGGCTGGGGGAGGAGGCCGTACGGGAGATCCGGCGGCTCAAGGCGCGCATGGAGACCGAGCGGCTGCCGCGCGGGGCCGACCCCAAGCTGCACACCAAGATCGGGCCGGGCGGGCTGTCCGACGTGGAGTGGACGGTGCAGCTGCTCCAGCTGCGGCACGGCTGGGAGGTGCCGGGGCTGCGCACCACCCGCACCCGCGAGGCGCTGGCCGCCGCCCGCGAGGCCGGGCTGCTGTCCGCCGAGGACGCGGTGACGCTGGACGAGGCCTGGGTGCTGGCGACCCGGGTGCGCAACGCGGTGATGCTGGTCCGCGGCCGGGCGGGCGACACCTTCCCGTCCGACATCCGCGAGCTGGCCGCGGTGGGGCGCTACTTGGGCTACGGGCCGGGGCACGCGGGCGACATGCTCGACGCGTACCGGCGTACGACGCGCAAGGCGCGGGCCGTGGTGGACGAGCTGTTCTACGGGGCGTAGGCCCTCCTCCGGCCGGGCCTTCCCGCCCTCCCGCCCTGGGGGCCCTACGGGGCGTAGGCCCGCTCCGGCCTGGCCTCCCCGTCCTCCTGCGCGGCCGCCGGGTCTCCCGCCGTGCTCCGCGCGGACGCCGGGCCCACGGCTACCGGCCCCGTCCCGGAACCCGGCCGGGGCCGCGGCAGCGCCGTCACCGACCTGGGCAGGGTGTGAGGCAGGCCGCCGTACCACAGCCACGCCACCCCGTAGCCGAAGGCGAGGCAGAGGATGCCGCCCACCGCGTCCAGCCAGAAGTGGTTGGCGGTGGCGACGATCACGACCAGCGTGGCCGCCGGGTAGAGCAGGCCCAGGACCCGCACCCACGGCACCGAGGCCAGGGCGAAGAGCGTCAGCCCGCACCACAGGGACCAGCCGATGTGCATCGACGGCATGGCGGCGTACTGGTTGGACATGTTCTTCAGGTCGCCGGACGCCATCGAGCCCCAGGTCTGGTGGACCAGGACGGTGTCGATGAAATCGCCGCCGGTCATCAGCCGGGGCGGGGCGAGCGGATACAGGTAGTAGCCGACGAGGGCGACACCGGTCGTCGCGAACAGCACCGTGCGGGTCGCTGCGTACCGGCCGGGATGGCCGCGGTAGAGCCACACCAGCACGCCGAGCGTCACCACGAAGTGCAGCGTGGCGTAGTAGTAGTTCATCCCGACGATGAGCCAGGTCACCGAGTTCACGGCGTGGTTGACCGACTGCTCGACCGCGATGCCCAGCTGCTGCTCGGCCTTCCAGATCCAGTCCGCGTTGCGCAGTGCCTCGGCACGCTGTTCCGGGACGGCGTTGCGGATCAGCGAGTACGTCCAGTAGCTCACCGCGATCAGCAGGATCTCGAACCACAGCCGGGGCCGGCGCGGAGCGCGGAACCTGCGGGGGCGCTCCCGCCCCGTGGCGTCCGCGACGGGGTGCGGAACGGCCTCGGCGCGGCCTTCCGATGTCGTCACGGTCGTGTCACCCATGGGCCAGAGTCTGCCAGAAAAGACGTTCCGGTCCGATCATCCCCCGGTCCCGTCCGGGGTGCACCTCGTACGCCGGACACAGGCGCCCGCCTCGTACCCGCGCAGGAGAGGCGCCCGCTCACTCTCCGACTCAGGGACGATTCCGGTCGCCGGGGGCCGAAGCGGTCGAACCGCGCACCACCAGCTCGGGCATGAACACGAACTCGCTGTGCGGGGCCGGCGTCCCGCCGATCTCCTCCAGCAGCGTGCGCACCGCGGCCTGGCCCATCGCGGGGACCGGCTTGCGGACCGTCGTCAGGGGCGGGTCGGTGAAGGCGATCAGCGGGGAGTCGTCGAAGCCCACCACCGAGATGTCCTTCGGCACGTCCAGGCCCCGCTGGCGGGCGGCCCGTATGGCGCCGAGCGCCATCATGTCGCTGGCGCAGACGACCGCCGTGCAGTCGCGCTCCATCAGCGCCGTGGCGGCGGCCTGGCCGCCCTCCAGGGTGTAGAGGGAGTGCTGGATCAGCTCCGTCTCGACGACCTCCGCGGACAGCCCCAGCTGCTCCTGCATCGTCCGGACGAAACCGTCGATCTTCCGCTGCACCGGCACGAACCGCTTCGGCCCCAGCGCCAGCCCCACCCGGGTGTGCCCCAGCGAGACGAGGTGGGTGACCGCCAGGGCCATCGCGGCCCGGTCGTCGGGGGAGATGAACGGCGCCTGCACCTTCGGGGAGAAGCCGTCCACGAGGACGAAGGGCACTCCCTGTGCGCGCAGCTGTTCATAGCGCTGCATGTCGGCGGTGGTGTCGGCGTGCAGTCCGGAGACGTAGATGATGCCGGCGACGCCGCGGTCGACCAGCATCTCGGTCAGCTCGTCCTCGGTGGAGCCGCCGGGGGTCTGGGTGGCCAGCACCGGGGTGTAGCCCTGCCGGGTCAGCGCCTGTCCGATGACCTGGGCGAGGGCCGGGAATATGGGGTTCTCCAGCTCAGGGGTTATCAGGCCCACCAGGCCGGCGCTGCGCTGGCGCAGCCGTACGGGGCGCTCGTACCCGAGGACGTCGAGCGCGGCCAGTACGGACTGACGGGTGGTGGCGGCGACGCCCGGCTTCCCGTTGAGGACGCGGCTGACGGTCGCTTCGCTCACCCCCGCCTGAGCAGCGATGTCGGCAAGCCGTGTGGTCACGGGATTGGACTGTACCGGGCGTATCTCCCCTTGCCCACCAATCGGACGCCGGCCGCGGGCGGTTGCCCGGCCCGCTGCGGGTTGCTGCTTCATTGCGTCCCCTTGAAGTTCGGTCGGCGTCCGGTCCGCAAGAGGATGGTCCCCCGGCCCGGAACGTGTGGCAAGAGCTTGCAGAGTCTTGCACAACCTGGCCCCGAACCGCTCAGAACCAGCAAGAGGCGGTCTCGGAGCGGTCTCGGACTGACACAGGAGAGGTTACGCGAGGATAACTTCGGTGATGCCTTGCACTTTTTTTCTGCAAGGTCTTTCGGAACGCTTACACGGCTGTTACGTTCCAGTCGCCCGGCGGCGGCAACGGCGCAGTCGGCAAGTCGCAGGGGCGGCGGACGGGACCGCCCCCTGCACCACTCGGGCTTTCACCCTCAAGGAGAACTCATGCGGCGTGGCATAGCGGCCACCGCGCTGGTGGCGTCCCTCGCTCTCGCGGCGACGGCCTGCGGCGGCGACGACAGCGGCAGCGACAGCTCTGACGGTCCGGTCACCATCACCTGGTGGGACACCTCGAACGCCACCAACGAGGCGCCGACCTACCAGGCGTTGATCAAGGACTTCGAGGCCGCGAACAAGGACGTCAAGGTCAAGTACGTCAACGTGCCCTTCGACCAGGCGCAGAACAAGTTCGACACGGCGGCCGGCTCCAAGGGCGCCCCGGACGTGCTGCGCTCCGAGGTCGGCTGGACCCCCGCGTTCGCGAAGAAGGGCTTCTTCCTGCCGCTGGACGGCACCGAGGCCCTCGCCGACCAGGACAAGTTCCAGCCCAACCTGCTCAAGCAGGCCCAGTACGAGGGCAAGACGTACGGCGTCCCCTTCACCACGGACACGCTGGCCCTGGTCTACAACAAGGAGCTGTTCGAGAAGGCCGGCGTCGAGGTCCCCAAGACCTGGGCCGACCTGAAGAAGGCCGCCGCCACGATCAAGGACAAGACCGGCGTCGACGGCTACTGGGGCTCCACCCAGGCCTACTACGCCCAGTCCTTCCTCTACGGCGAGGGCGCCGACACCGTCGACGTCGACGCCAAGAAAATCACGGTCACCTCGCCCGAGGCCAAGAAGGGCTACGAGACCTGGCTGAGCCTGTTCGACGGCAAGGGCCTGCACAAGGCCGACACCACCGCCGACGCCTACGCCCACATCCAGGAGGCGTTCGTCAACGGCAAGGTCGCCTCGATCATCCAGGGCCCGTGGGAGATCACGAACTTCTACAAGGGCTCGGCCTTCAAGGACAAGAAGAACCTCGGCATCGCCACCGTCCCGGCCGGCTCCTCCGGACAGGCGGGCGCCCCGACCGGCGGCCACAACCTGGCGGTCTACGCCGGCTCCGACGAGGCCAAGCAGAAGGCCGCGCTGAAGTTCGTCAACTTCATGACCTCGGCCAAGGCGCAGGAGACCATCGCGCTGAAGAACTCCACGCTGCCCACGCGTGAGGACGCCTACAGCGTCAAGGTCGTCGCCGACCCCGGCATCGCCGGCTACCAGGGCGTCCTGGACGCCGCCCAGCCGCGCCCGGAGCTGCCCGAGTACAGCTCCCTGTGGGGTCCGCTCGACGACGAGCTGCTGAAGGTCGCCGGCGGCAAGGTGTCCCTCGACGAGGGCCTGAGCAACGCCGAGACCGCGATCGCCAAGCTGGTCCCGGACTTCAGCAAGTAAGCCCGCGTGGCCGCCGGATCCTCCAGCAGGAACAGAGGGGGAAGGATCCGGCGGCCATCGGCCTGTGTGCCGTACCCCTTGGTCTTTTGATCTTCCAGAAGGTGTCGAACCATGACAGTCGCCATCGACCGCGCGACCGGCAAGAAGAGCAGAGCGAGCGGTGACCGCGGTCCCCGGTCCGGGCTCGGCCGGCGTCTCAAGAACAGCTACCAGAAGTACTGGTACGCCTATGTGATGATCGCGCCCGTGGCGGTCGTGCTCGGCGTCCTCGTGCTGTACCCCCTGGCCTACGGCTTCTATCTGACGCTCACCGACGCGACCAGCCTGAACACGGCACGGACGATCGGCGTCAACGAGATCGAGGCCACCTACAAGTACATCGGCTTCGACAACTACGCCGACATCCTGTGGGGCGAGACGGCCTACGACCGGTTCTGGTCGCACTTCATCTGGACGATCGTGTGGACGGCCGCCTGCGTCGCCCTGCACTACTCCATCGGCCTCGGCCTCGCCCTGCTGCTCAACCAGAAGCTGCGCGGGCGGACCTTCTACCGGCTGATCCTGGTCCTGCCGTGGGCCGTGCCGACCTTCGTCACCGTCTTCGGCTGGCGCTTCATGCTCGCCGACACCGGCATCATCAACTCCGCCCTGGACGCGCTGCACCTGCCCAGCCCGGCCTGGCTGGAGGACACCCTCTGGCAGCGCTTCGCCGCGATCATGGTCAACACCTGGTGCGGTGTGCCGTTCATGATGGTCTCCCTGCTCGGCGGCTTGCAGTCCATCGACGCCACCCTCTACGAGGCCGCGGAGATGGACGGCGCCACCCCCTGGCAGCAGTTCCGCCACGTCACGCTGCCCGGTCTGAGGGCGGTCAGCTCCACCGTGGTCCTGCTCGGCATCATCTGGACGTTCAACCAGTTCGCGATCATCTTCCTGCTGTTCGGCAACACCGCGCCGGACGCGCAGATCCTCGTGACCTGGGCCTACCAGCTCGGCTTCGGCCAGCAGCCGCGCGACTTCGCGCAGTCCGCCGCCTACGGCATCCTGCTGCTGGGCATCCTGATCGTCTTCACCTCCTTCTACCGCCGCTGGCTGAACCGCGATGAGCAGCAGCTCGCGATCTGAGGCAGGAGTCCCCATGAGCACCACGACCGTCCAGAAGACCGACGCCGACGGCCCGGTCCCCGTCGTCCCCGCGCCCGGCAAGGTGCGCCGGCGCGGGCAGCGCGGCCTCGCCGCGAGCCTGACCTCCCACGGCCTGCTGATCGTCGCCAGCCTGATCGCGCTGTTCCCGATCGCCTGGCTGGTCTTCCTGTCCCTCGGCCCGGACAAGGACGACTACCTGTACCCCGGGCGCATCTGGTCGACGATGACGCTGGACAACTACACGCACGTCCTGCAGAACACCAACTTCTTCGACTGGCTGTGGAGCACGCTGATCGTGTCGCTGGGCACCACGGTCATCGGCGTGTGCATCGCCGCGACCACCGGCTACGCGGTCTCCCGGATGCGCTTCCCCGGGTACAAGAAGTTCATGTGGGTCCTGTTGTGCACCCAGATGTTCCCGATCGCCGTGCTGATCGTGCCGATGTTCCAGATCCTGTCGGAGCTGCGGCTCATCGACACCTACTTCGGCCTGGTCCTGGTGTACTGCTCGACCGCGGTGCCCTACTGCGCGTGGCTGCTGAAGGGGTACTTCGACACCATCCCGTTCGAGATCGACGAGGCCGGACGCGTCGACGGGCTCTCCCCGTTCGGCACCTTCTTCCGGCTGATCCTGCCGCTCGCCCGGCCGGGCCTGGCGGTGGCCGCGTTCTACAGCTTCATCACCGCCTTCGGCGAGGTCGCGTTCGCCTCCACCTTCATGCTGGACGACGAGAAGTACACCTTCGCCGTCGGTCTGCAGAGCTTCGTCAGCGAGCACGACGCGCAGCGCAACCTCATGGCCGCGACCGCGGTCCTGATCGCCATTCCGGTGTCCGCCTTCTTCTACCTCGTGCAGAAGAACCTGGTCACCGGCCTCACCGCGGGCGGCACCAAGGGCTGAGCGCCCTGCCGCCCCGAGGGCTCCCGCGCTCCTGACCGGCGCGGGTGGCGGCCGCGACGCCCTTCCGCCCCGCCGGGCGTCGCGGCCGCCTGCACCACGGCCCCCGCAACCGCACCCACCCGACCACGTCTCCTTACGCATAGGACGCCATGAGCCAGCACTCCGCCGACCCGGCACCGAACTCCGCCGTCGCCACCGTCGCCAAGCGCCGCGACTGGTGGCGGGACGCGGTGATCTACCAGGTCTATCCGCGCAGCTTCGCCGACAGCAACGGCGACGGCATGGGCGACCTGGAGGGTGTACGTTCCCGACTCCCGTACCTGCGCGACCTCGGCGTGGACGCCGTGTGGCTGAGCCCCTTCTACGCCTCGCCGCAGGCCGACGCCGGCTACGACGTGGCCGACTACCGCGCCGTCGACCCGATGTTCGGCTCGCTGCTGGACGCCGACGCGCTGATCCGCGACGCCCACGCGCTCGGCCTGCGCATCATCGTCGACCTGGTCCCCAACCACTCCTCCGACCAGCACGAGTGGTTCAAGCGGGCGCTGCGCGAGGGCCCCGGCTCCCCGCTGCGGGACCGCTACCATTTCCGCCCCGGCAAGGGCGAGAACGGCGAACTGCCGCCCAACGACTGGGAGTCCATCTTCGGCGGGCCGGCCTGGACCCGGGTCACCGAGCCCGACGGCACCCCCGGCGAGTGGTACCTGCACCTGTTCGCCCCCGAGCAGCCCGACTTCAACTGGGAGCACCCGGCGGTCGGCGACGAGTTCCGCTCCATCCTGCGCTTCTGGCTCGACATGGGCGTCGACGGCTTCCGCATCGACGTCGCGCACGGCATGGTGAAGGCCGAGGGCCTGCCGGACCTTGGATCCCACGAGCAGTTGAAGCTGCTGGGCAACGATGTCATGCCGTTCTTCGACCAGGACGGCGTGCACGACATCTACCGGCAGTGGCGGCTCATCCTCGACGAGTACCCGGGTGAGCGCATCTTCGTCGCCGAGGCGTGGACCCCGACCGTCGAGCGCACCGCCAACTACGTGCGCCCCGACGAGCTGCACCAGGCGTTCAACTTCCAGTACCTCGGCTCCTACTGGGACGCCGAGGAGCTGCGGTCCGTCATCGACCGCACGCTGGAGTCGATGCGCCCGGTCGGCGCCCCGGCCACCTGGGTGCTGTCCAACCACGACGTCACCCGGCACGCCACCCGCTTCGCCAACCCGCCCGGCCTCGGCACCCAGATCCGCAGCGCCGGCGACCGCGAGCTGGGCCTGCGCCGCGCCCGCGCCGCCACTTTGCTGATGCTGGCGCTGCCCGGCTCGGCGTACATCTACCAGGGCGAGGAACTGGGCCTGCCGGACGTCGTCGACCTGCCCGACGAGGTGCGCCAGGACCCGGCGTACTTCCGCGGCGCCGGCCAGGACGGCTTCCGCGACGGCTGCCGGGTGCCGATCCCGTGGACCCGTGAGGGGTCGTCGTACGGCTTCGGCGGCGGGGGCAGCTGGCTGCCGCAGCCGCAGGGCTGGGGCGAGCTGAGCGTCGAGGCGCAGCAGGGCGTGCCCGGCTCCACGCTGGAGCTGTACCGCGCAGCGCTGGCCGTGCGGCGGGAGCGGCCCGACCTCGGTGCGGGCGACTCGGTGGAGTGGCTCAAGGCGCCCGAGGGCGTACTGGCCTTCCGTCGCGGAGAGTTCGTGTGCGTGGCGAACACCACCGGCGAGTCGGTGACGGCTCCGGTGGGCAGCGGGCGCGTCCTGATCGCCAGCGACGAGGTGGCGGAGGCGGACGGCGAGATCAAGGTGCCCGGCGACACCACGGTGTGGTGGGCGACGGCCTGACGGCCCACGGTCTGACGGGCCTCGTGGCCCACGGTCTGCCGGCCTGACGATTCACGGTCTGTCGGCCGCGGTCTGTCGGCCGCGGCCTGTCGATCCGCGGTCTGTCGGTCCGCGGTCTGTCGGCACCGCGAAAGTTTTTTTCTTGAAGTTGGTACGGCCCGCTGCCTTTTGGGCGGCGGGCCTTTAACATCTGCGTCACAAAGGCTTGCTGAAGCTTTCAGCAAGAGCCTTCATCCAAGCCTTCAACGGAGAAGGAACCCCACATGGCACGCAGAATCCTCTCCGGCGCGCTCGCCCTCGCGGCCGCCGCCCTTGTCATGAACCCATCCACCGCACAGGCCTCCCCGCCCGGGACCAAGGACGTCACGGCCGTCCTGTTCGAGTGGAACTTCGCCTCCGTGGCGAAGGAGTGCACCAACCGCCTGGGCCCCGCCGGCTACGGCTACGTCCAGGTCTCCCCGCCCGCCGAGCACATACAGGGCTCGCAGTGGTGGACCTCCTACCAGCCGGTCAGCTACAAGATCGCCGGTCGGCTGGGCGACCGGGCCGCCTTCCAGAACATGGTCAACACCTGTCACGCGGCCGGTGTGAAGGTCGTGGTCGACACGGTCATCAACCACATGTCCGCGGGCAGCGGCACCGGCACCGGCGGCTCGTCGTACACGAAGTACAACTACCCGGGCCTGTACAGCTCCTACGACTTCGACAACTGCACCGCGCAGATCACCAACTACGGTGACCGCGGCAACGTCCAGAACTGCGAACTGGTGGGCCTGGCCGACCTGGACACCGGTGAGGACTACGTCCGCTCGGCCATCGCCAAGTACATGAACGACCTGCTCTCCCTGGGCGTCGACGGCTTCCGCATCGACGCGGCCAAGCACATGCCGGCCGCCGACCTCGCCAACATCAAGTCCCGGCTGAGCAACCCGTCGGCCTACTGGAAGCAGGAGGTCATCCACGGCGCCGGAGAGGCCGTCCAGCCCACCGAGTACACGGGCAACGGCGACGTCCAGGAGTTCCGCTACGCCTACGACCTCAAGCGGGTCTTCAACAACGAGAACCTCGCCTACCTCAAGAACTACGGCGAGGGCTGGGGCTACATGAACAGCTCCGTCTCCGGCGTCTTCGTCGACAACCACGACACCGAGCGCAACGGATCCACCCTCAGCTACAAGGACAACGCCAACTACACCCTGGCGAACGTGTTCATGCTGGCCTGGCCCTACGGGGCGCCCGACATCAACTCCGGATACGAGTTCACCGACCACGACGCCGGGCCTCCGAACGGCGGCCAGGTCGGCGCCTGCTGGCAGAACGGCTGGAAGTGCCAGCACGCCTGGCGGGAGATCATGTCGATGGTCGGCTTCCGCAACGCCACCCGCGGCCAGGCGGTGACCAACTGGTGGGACAACGGCAACGACGCGATCGCGTTCGGCCGGGGCAGCAAGGGCTTCGTGGCCATCAACCACGAGTCCGGCTCCCTCACCCGCACCTACCAGACCTCGCTCCCCGCGGGCACCTACTGCAACGTCCAGAACAACACCACCGTGACCGTGAACGGCTCCGGCCAGCTCACGGCCACGCTGGGCGCCAACACCGCGCTCGCGGTGTACGCCGGCAAGTCCAGCTGCTGACGTAACGCCGTACCGGTGGATGGAAGTTCTTACCGAGGGTTTCAGAACTCTTGCAGTAAGGCTTTCGCCACCGGTACGGTCACGCGGACGCCCGGTGACGGAGCCGAGCCGTGGCGCACGGGGCCTGAGCACAGGCCCCCTCTTGAGCCGTAATCGCAAGGAGTCCACGCCTGTGATACCCAGATGGCCGGCGCGCCCGAAGCGCCGCACCGCGCATGTCAGACGGGTCGCGGCCGTCACCGTCGCCGCGCTCGCCGCGGCCGTGGTCCAGCCGCTCGCCGCACGCGCCGAGACCGCGCCCCCGCCGCCGTCCGACGCCTCGCTGGCCAAGGCGCCGGCCCGCCACGACCTCACCCGCGAGCAGTTCTACTTCGTCCTGCCGGACCGCTTCGCCAACGGCGACACCGGCAACGACAAGGGCGGCCTGACCGGCTCCCGCCTCGCCACCGGCCACGACCCCACCGACAAGGGCTTCTACCAGGGCGGCGACCTCAAGGGCCTGACCCAGCGCCTGGACTACATCAAGGGCCTCGGCACCACCGCCATCTGGCTCGCCCCCATTTTCAAGAACCGCCCGGTGCAGGGCGAGGGCGCGAGCGCCTCGGCCGGCTACCACGGCTACTGGATCACCGACTTCACCCAGGTCGACCCGCACTTCGGCTCCAACGCCGACCTCGAGACCCTCATCGACAAGGCCCACGCCAAGGGCATGAAGGTCTTCTTCGACGTCATCACCAACCACACCGCCGACGTCGTGGACTACGAGGAGAAGTCCTACGACTACCTCTCCAAGGGCGCGTTCCCGTACCTGACCAAGGACGGCGAGCCGTTCGACGACGCCGATTACGCGGACGGCGGGCGCGACTTCCCGGCCGTGGACTCCGGCTCCTTCCCGCGCACCCCGGTCGTCGCCGAGGACGAGAAGGACGTCAAGGTCCCCTCCTGGCTCAACGACCCGACGATGTACCACAACCGGGGTGACTCCACCTGGGCCGGCGAGTCCGCCACCTACGGCGACTTCGTGGGCCTGGACGACCTGTGGACCGAGCGTCCCGAGGTCGTCGAGGGCATGGAGAAGATCTACAAGAGGTGGGTCAGGGACTTCGACATCGACGGCTTCCGGATCGACACCGTGAAGCACGTCAACATGGAGTTCTGGACCCAGTGGGCCACCGCCCTGGACGCCTACGCGGCCAAGAAGGGCCGGGACGACTTCTTCATGTTCGGCGAGGTCTACTCCGCCGACACCTCCGTCACCGCCCCGTACGTCACCGAGGGCCGCCTGGACTCCACGCTCGACTTCCCCTTCCAGGACGCCGCCCGCGCCTACGCCTCCCAGGGCGGCAGCGCCAAGAAGCTCGCGGCCGTCTTCGGCGACGACTACAAGTACACGACCGGCCGGGCCAACGCCTACGAGCAGGTCACCTTCCTCGGCAACCACGACATGGGCCGCTTCGGCGCCTTCCTGAAGCAGGACGACGCGGACGCCTCGGACGCCGAACTGCTGCAGCGGGCCCGGCTCGCCAACGAGCTGATGTTCCTCAGCCGCGGCAACCCCGTCGTCTACTACGGTGACGAGCAGGGATTCACCGGCGCGGGCGGCGACAAGGACGCCCGCCAGACGATGTTCGCGTCGAAGACCGCCGACTACCTGGACGACGACCAACTCGGCACCGACCGCACCCACGCCGAGGACGCCTACGACACGCGTGCGCCGCTCTACCGGCAGATCAGTGCTCTCGCCAAGCTGCGCAAGGCCCACCCGGCCCTCGCCGACGGCGTCCAGACGGAGCGGTACGCCGCCGACGGCGCGGGCGTCTACGCCTTCTCCCGCACCGACGCGAGGACCGGCGTCGAGTACGTCGTCGCCTTCAACAACGCGGACGACGCCAGGCCGGCCACCTTCGCCACCGGCTCCGCCGGCATGACGTTCCGCGGCATCCACGGCACCGACGACTCGGTGCGCTCCGACGCCGACAAGAAGGTCACCGTCACCGTCCCGGCCGGCTCCGCCGTCGTCCTGCGGGCCACCGGCCCCGTGGACAGGGCGACCGCCGCCCCGACCGTCACGCTGAAGGCCCCCGATGCCGGAGCCACCGGCACCGTCGAGATCACCGCCGACGTCGACGGCGGCCGGCTCAACCGGGTCGTCTTCGCCGCCCAGACCGGCAACGGCGCCTGGCAGACCCTCGGCTCCGCCGACCACGCCCCCTACAAGGTCACCCACACCATCGGCGAGGACGTGCCGCCCGGCACCGCCCTGCGCTACAAGGCCGTCGTCGTCGACTCGGCCGGCCGCACCGCGAGCGCCCTGGCCGCCTCCTCGACCGGCGTCCCGCCCGCCGAGGAGGTTCCCACCGCGTCCTCCCGCGACTACGCGATCGTCCACTACAAGCGCGAGGACGGGAACTACGACGACTGGGGCCTGTACGCCTGGGGCGACCTCGCCGACGGCGAGGCCACCGACTGGCCCGACAGCCACCCCTTCATCGGCCGCGACGCCTACGGCGCCTTCGCCTACGTCAAGCTCAAGCCCGGCGCCACCGACGTCGGCTTCCTGGTCATCGACAAGCACGGCAACAAGGACGTCGCCGCCGACCGCACGATCGACGTGACGAAGACCGGCGAGGTCTGGATCGAACAGGGCAAGGAGACCCTGCGCACCGAACGGCCCGAGTACCCGGCGCAGGACACCACCAAGGCCGTCCTGCACTACCACCGCGCCGACGGGAACTACGACGGCTGGGGCCTGCACGTGTGGTCCGGCGCAGCGCAGCCCACCGAGTGGTCGAAGCCCCTCATGCCGGTGCGCACCGACTCCTACGGCGCGGTCTACGAGGTGCCGCTCACCGAGGGCGCCACCAGCCTCAGCTACATCCTCCACAAGGGCGACGAGAAGGACCTGCCCACCGACCAGGCCCTCGACCTCAAGGCCAGTGGCCACGAGGTGTGGCTGCTCAGCGGCCAGGAGGACCACCTGCTCCCGCAGCCGGCCGGCTCCGCCGCCGCGCTCGACCTGAGCACCTCCAGGGCCGTCTGGATCGACCGCGACACCGTCGCCTGGAACGGCTCCGACGCCGCCGCCTCCACCCAGCTCCTCGCCTCCCGCGACGGCTCCCTCAAGGTCGAGAACGGCACCCTGACCGGCGACGCCACCTGGCTGCGCCTGAAGAAGGGCACGCTCACCGACGCGCAGAAGGAGAAGTTCCCGCACCTGAAGGAGTACACCGCCTGGACGGTCGACCCGCGCGACCGCGACCGGGTCCGCGCCGCCCTGCGCGGCCAGCTCGTCGCCGCCCAGCGGGCCGCTAGCGGCGCCGTCCTCACCGCGACCGGCGTGCAGATCGCCGGCGTGCTCGACGACCTGTACGACGCCACCGACGCCGACCTCGGCCCGACCTTCCGGCACGGCCGGCCCACCCTGGCCGTCTGGGCGCCCACCGCGCAGAGCGTCGCCCTGGAGATCGGGGGCGGCACCGTCCCGATGAAGCGCGACGCCGCCACCGGCGTCTGGTCGGTCACCGGCCCGGCGTCCTGGAAGAACAAGCCGTACCGCTACGCCGTCAAGGTGTGGGCGCCCAGCGTCCGCGAGGTCGTCGTCAACAAGGTGACCGACCCCTACTCGGTGGCGCTGACCGCCGACTCCGAGCGCAGTCTGGTCGTGGACCTGCGCGACCGGTCCCTCGCCCCGAGCGGCTGGAACACCCTGAAGAAGCCGAAGGCCGTGCCGCTCAAGGACGCCCAGATCCAGGAGCTGCACATCCGGGACTTCTCCGTCGAGGACGACACGGCGAAGCACCGCGGCACCTACCGCGCCTTCGCCGACAAGGACAGCGACGGCTCGCAGCACCTGCGCAGGCTGGCCGAGGCCGGGACGTCGTACGTCCACCTGCTGCCCGCGTTCGACATCGCCACCATCCCCGAGAGGAAGGCCGACCAGACCACCGTCGACTGCGACCTCGCCTCCTTCGCCGCCGACTCCGACAAGCAGCAGGAGTGCGTGGCGAAGGCCGCCGCCAAGGACGCCTACAACTGGGGCTACGACCCCTACCACTACACGGTCCCCGAGGGCTCCTACGCCACCGACCCGGACGGCACCGAGCGCACGGTCGAGTTCCGCGAGATGGTCAAGGCGCTCAACGAGGACGGCCTGCGCGTCGTCATGGACGTCGTCTACAACCACACCGCGGCCGCCGGCCAGGCCGAGACCTCGGTCCTCGACCGGATCGTGCCCGGCTACTACCAGCGGCTCCTCGCCGACGGCTCGGTGGCCAACAGCACCTGCTGCGCCAACACGGCCACCGAAAACGCCATGATGGGCAAGCTCGTCGTGGACTCCGTCGTCACCTGGGCCAAGGACTACAAGGTCGACGGCTTCCGCTTCGACCTGATGGGCCACCACCCGAAGGCCAACATCCTCGCCGTCCGCAAGGCCCTCGACGCCCTCACCGTCGAAAAGGACGGCGTCGACGGCAAGAAGATCATTCTCTACGGCGAGGGCTGGAACTTCGGCGAGGTCGCCGACGACGCCCGCTTCACCCAGGCCACCCAGAAGAACATGGCCGGCACGGGCGTCGCGACCTTCTCCGACCGGGCCCGCGACGCGGTGCGCGGCGGCGGCCCCTTCGACGAGGACCCCGGCGTCCAGGGCTTCGCCTCCGGCCTCTACACCGAGCCCAACTCCTCGGCGGCCAACGGCACCGAGGCCCAGCAGCGGGCACGACTGCTGCACTACCAGGACCTGATCAAGGTCGGGCTCTCCGGCAACCTCGCCGACTACACCTTCACGGACACCAGCGGCAAGGAGGTCAAGGGCTCCCAGGTCGACTACAACGGCGCCCCCGCCGGATACGCCGAGGCCCCCGGTGACGCCCTCGCCTACGCCGACGCCCACGACAACGAGTCGCTGTTCGACGCCCTGGCGTTCAAGCTGCCGTCCTCGGTGAGCGCGGCCGACCGGGCCAGGATGCAGGTCCTGGCGATGGCCACGGCCACCCTCTCGCAGGGCCCGGCCCTCTCCCAGGCCGGCACCGACCTGCTGCGCTCCAAGTCGCTGGACCGCAACTCCTACGACAGCGGCGACTGGTTCAACGCCATCCACTGGAACTGCGCCGACGGCAACGGCTTCGGCCGCGGTCTGCCGCCGGCCGCCGACAACGCCGCCAAGTGGCCGTACGCCAAACCCCTGCTGACCTCGGTCGGCGTCGGCTGCCCGCAGATCCAGGGCGCCTCGGCCGCCTACCGGGACCTGCTCAGGATCCGTACGACGGAGAGCGCCTTCCGGCTCGACACGGCCGCGCAGGTGCAGAACGCGCTGTCCTTCCCGCTGTCCGGCAAGGACGAGACGCCGGGCGTGATCACCATGCGCCTCGGTGAGCTGGTCGTCGTCTTCAACGCGACGCCCGAGCGGCAGGAGCAGCGCGTCGAGGCGCTGTCCGGCGAGCGCTACCGGCTCCACCCGGTGCAGGCGTCCGGCGCGGACGAGGTCGTGAAGGAATCGGCCCACACGGCGGATTCGGGCACGTTCACCGTCCCGGCCCGCACTGTGGCCGTCTTCACCCCGGCCGGCTGACGGGACTGCGGTTAGGGTGCTCCTGCCTACCAGAACAGGAGCACCCATGCCGCAGATCACCGTCGACTACTCCGCCACGCTGGCGGACGACTTCGACCGCCCGGCCTTCGCGCGTGCCCTGCACGCCGCGGTGGTCGAGGTCGCCGCCGCCAAGCCGCACGCGTGCAAGACCCAGTTCCGGCGGACCGAGGACACCGCGGTCGGCGAGGACGCCGACGGGCACGCCATCGTGCACGTCTCGCTCGGGCTGCTGACCGGGCGCACCGAGGAGACCAAGGCCCGGCTCACCGAGGCGGTCCTGGACCTGCTGCGCCAGTACGTCAAGCCCGCCGGGGGAGTCGCCCTGCACGCCTCGGCGGAGGTGCGCGAACTCGACGCCTCCTACCGGAAGTTCGACGCCTGAGCGGTGCCGGGGTGATCCGGGCCCCGTCGTCTTCCGATCTCGTCGTTCAGGAGGCCAGGGCGACCAGCCGGGCGGCCAGGTCGGCGAACGGCCCCCGGCCCGGCTCGTCCTTGAGGACCCGGCGCATCAGGGAGGCCAGCTCCTCGTCCCGCGCGGCGCTCACGGCGGTGAGCGCCGCGAAGTCGTGCACCAGCTGGGTCTCCAGCTCGGCGCGGGGGATGTTCCGCCCGTCCAGCCAGATCAGCGCCGTCGACTCGGCCAGCGAGATCCAGGACCGGACGACCAACTCCAGCCGCGGGGGCGCCTTCTCGACGCCCAGGTGGACGAGGATCTGTTCGTACGCCGTCTGCCGTACGCCGTTGACGAGGGCGTTGGCGGTGGACGAGCCGACCGCGGGGCCGCCGCGCATCAGGGCCGAGAAACCGGGGCCGTGGTCGTCCACGAAGTCGAAGTAGCGGCGCATCACGCGCAGCAGCCGGGCCCCCAGCGGACCCTCCCGCGGCTCCACGAACCGGCTCGCCAGATCGTCCGACGCCCGCTGCAACGCGGCCTCGTACAGGCTGAGTTTGCCGGGGAAGTAGTGGTAGACCAGCGGGCGCGAGATGCCCGCGGCGGCGGCTATCTCATCGATGGAGACGTCGTCGGGGGAGCGCCGGCTGAACAGTTCCAGGGCGACGCCGATCAACTGCTGCCGTCGCTCCTCGACCGCCATCCTGCGGCGTACCCCGGTAGACATACGAACACCTTACCGATTAATTCCAGCCCCGAACGGTCAGGATCGGTCAGCGGTGTGACGAGCCCCGAGTCGCCTACTTGAGCGCGTCGATCGACCGTCCGTCCGTCAGGGTCCCCTCCAGCCCGGGCTTCGCGCCCGATTGCGCGGGCACGGCGAGCAGGTTGCCCTGCGCGGTGTGCTCCACGCCGCCGGTCGCGCTGATCGTCGCGGTGTCCCGGCCGCCCGCCGCCAGCAGGTACCAGGACCCGTCCTGCGACTTCCACAGCACGCCCGCGAGCACCTGGGGATCGCGCGCCCCGCACGCCGGCACGCTCCGCGCCTGCGCGGCGACCGCGCCGTCCGGTCCGCCCGGCGTGTGGAACTGGGCCAGCACCCGCTCGCCGCCGCCCCGCCAGGTCTCCGCCCGGGTGCACACCCACGCCGCGATGCCGCTCGCGTCGGGCAGCGGCTGCTCGGCGTACTGCCAGGCGTTCACCGAGCGCACGCCCCGCGCCCGCATCTGCGACAGCGAGCAGGCGAACGGCGCCCAGGTGCGCAGCGCCTCCGCACCCGCCGCGTCGTGCACCTCGCCGGGACGGCCGGTGGTGAGGCGGGCCGGGATCAGCTCCCCGAGGTCGGTGAGCAGCCGGGCGCCGGAGGAGTCGGTCAGCTGGAGGACGTTCCACGAGGTGCAGGCGCCGGTGCGCAGGGCGGGGCTGGCCAGGGGCGAGGTGATGCCGTCGGTGAGGGTGAGGTCCATGGTGCCGGAGTTGGGGTTGCGCAGATCCCGCTCGGCGGCCTGCCGCACCCAGGGCGCCGTCAGATAGCGGACGTTGCCGTCGGCGCGGTCCAGCACCACCGCGCCCGCCTCGGCCCGGCCGGCCGCGTCGGCGCGGGCGAGGTCGAGGGCGGCGCCGGCCGTGCCGTCGTTCGGCTCGGCGTAGCGGGTGATGCGCAGCCCGTCGTAGAAGATCACCACGCGGGCCGTGCCGACGTCCCCGGCGTACAGCAGCTGGGGCGGGCCGGGCGGGCCGCCCGTGGGGGTGCCGGCGGTCGCGGAGACCTGGACGGCGTCGTGGGGGCGGGCCCAGACGGCGAGGGCGCGGCGCAGCAGGGCGCGGTCGCCGGTGAGGCCGCCGCGCGCGGGCCAGACGGAGAAGTCGGTGCGGGCGGAGGACCGCCAGGCGGCGGCGGGCACCCTGACCAGCCTGTCCGGGTCGAGGGCGGCGCGGGCGGCCGGGTTCTGCGCGGATGCGGGGGAGACGGGACCGTCGCCGCCCCAGCCGCCGACGGGCAGCGCGAACAGAGTCCCGCCCACGGCCAGCGCCACCGCCGCGGCGAGCGCCGCCTTCAGATGCCGGCGGCGGCGCATCAGGTCGGTGGGCCGGGCGTGCAGCCAGGAAGGGTCGAACGCGGGGGACTCCAGCAGTGCGTACCGCGCGGGCACGGCGGCGGCCTCCGCCAGCGCCCGCATCGGGTCGACGGCGCCCGCGGCCGCCAGGACCCGCAGCACGTCCGCGTCCGGAAGCCGTTCCAGGCCGCGCAGCACGAACGCGGCACGCCCCTCCGTGGACAGACCCGCCATCCGCTGCTCCAGGGCCAGCTCGCCGGCGCCGCCCGCACGCGGGAAGAGGCTGAGCCCCCACACCTGCGGCATCAGGGGCGGCACGGTGGACCGGCGGGGCAGTGAGAGCCGCCTGCGGGGCCGGTCCGCCTCCAGCGCCGCGCGTACGATCCGCACCCGCACGAAGGCGTAGCCGGGGTCGCCGTCGGGACCGGTGGACTGGGCCGGGATCACCGGTGTCCGGGTCCGTCCCCGGGGCAGCGCGCGCTGGGTGAGGGCGTGCGCGGTCAGGACCCGCCGGCCGCGGCCCCGGTCCGGGGGCAGCATCAGGTAGGCGAGGCGGACCAGGCGCGGATAGTGCTCGACGAGCGCGGCCTCCGCCTGTGCCACGCCGACGACCGGGCCGGCGGGGGAGGAACCGTCTTTCCTGTGACGCGGGGCTGCTTCCTGTGACTGCACGTTGAGCAGAACGAGCCGGCCGGTGGTTGGTCACCGGGGCCTGCCGTCCCGGGGCTCCGGGCGGCCGTCCCGACCGCTTCGTCCGGGCCGCCGCCCGACGGTTCCGGCCGGGCCCGGGGTCAGGGTTCGACGAGCGCGCGGGCGTAGTTCGCCATCGATCGCTGGTAGCGGGGCAGATGGGGCGCGAGGGCGCCGAGGACGAGGGCGAGGCCCTCGCGGTCGCGGCCCAGGGAGGCCAGGCACAGGGCGAGCACGGCCCGCACCGCGTCGTCCAACTCGTCGGACGGGGCGTCCAGTTCCGGCGTCAGCAGCTCGACGCCCTCCTCGGGCCGGCCGACGTTCCGCAGGGAACTGGCCAGCTGGATCCGCGCCCGGCGGGCACGGTACGGGCTCACCTCGCCGAGCCCTTCGGCCAGCGCCTCCCGGTACAGCGGCACCGCCTCCTCGGGGTGCCCGGTCGAGTCCCAGGCGCAGGCCCGCTCGAACGGGCCGAGCGGGCTGTGCTCGGGCAGCTCGGCGACGAGCGTGTCGATCACGGCCCGGAAGCCGGCCGGGTCGGCCTCGAAGCGGTCGTCGAGGGCGGCCCAGGCGGCGGTCGCACGGTCTTCCCAGTCCTGGTTCACCGGCCCAGCCTCGCACGGGCGTACGGGCCGCGGTACCGGAATGCGAGCGCCGGTACCGCTCCCGGATTGAGCGCCGGGGCGTTCCCAGCCGTATCCGATCCGGGGGCGTGCGTGCCCGCCGGGCGATGCGGCGAGGTGGGGGACAGGGATGAGGAGGAGGAACGGATGAGGCGGAAGCGACCGGCGCTCGTGCCGGTGAGAGCCGTGCCGACGGGCGTCGTGCCGATCGGCGCCGTCGTGGCGGTGCTGGTGTTCGCGGGCTGCGGTTCCGGTGGGGCCGGACGTGAGGATGCCGTGCCGCCGACGGCGACCGGCAGTCTGGAGCACCTGGCCGCCGAGGCGCGCTGCGAGCCGGACGTGCAGACGGACGCCGACGAGATCCGGCAGGCCCTGTGCGAGAACCGCGACGGGCGGTTCGTGCTCGCCACCTTCGCCACCGACCGCGGCCAGCGGGAGTGGATCAACGAGGCGAAGGACTACGGCGGCCACTACCTCGTCGGCCGCAAGTGGGTGGCCGTGGGGGAGACGCGGGTGATGACCGCGCTGCGCGCCACGCTGGGCGGCACGATCGAGGAGGGCGAGAGGCACGGGTCCCATTGACGGTGCCCGGGTCACATTGACGGCGCACGGGGCCCACTGACGGTGGGCGGGCAGGGAGGAGCCGGCGGTGCGTGCGGGGCGCACCGCCGGCTTTCCCGCCCGGACCTCACTGGCACTTGCGGCCGGTGTTGATGCAGTTGACCATCTTGTTCATCAGGCTCTCGTCGAAGACGTTGATGAAGTCGTCGTGATCGGTGATCGGCTTGTGCAGCTGCTCCGGGAAGCCGTCCACCGCGTAGGCGTTGGTCACCTGCCCGTCCTCCACGACCGGCGTCGGCACGTCGTACACCAGCCGCATCCGCACCTGCGGGATGGCGACGAAGCCGTTCTGGCAGCGCCCGCTCGCGTCGGCGAAGGCCACATGGGTGCGGTGGTTGGCGCTGTCGATGTTCTGCCCGTCCCAACAGCTCTGGAAGGCGAACGAGCGGACCACGTCGCTGCCCTCGGGGCAGATCGGGTACTTGTCGGTCAGCTGCACCCGGTTCTCGAAGCCCGTGCAGGACCAGTGCGCGTTGGCGTTGGCCGGGCCGTTGGTGAACGCCTTGGCGTCGCCGGTGATGATGCGCAGGAACCGCGGCATCGCCACGACCTTGCTCCTCGGGCTGCCGACGAACTTGATCTCCGCCTGCTTCGCCGTCAGGATGCGGCCGACGTTGCCCTCGGCGCCGCCGCCCGCGTCGTTCTGGTCGAAGTCCTGCGTACCGTCCTGAACGCGCAGCACCGGCCAGTAGTACGACGACTTGTCGCCCTGGTTCTGGCACGAGGTCTCGGCGTTCGCGAAGGCGTCGTTGTCGGAGAACGCGTCGTTGTCCTGGTTGCCGACGTAGTCGTGCAGGTGGTGCGCGCCGTTGGTGACGCCGGGGGCCACGATGACGTTGTCGGTGTTGTGGTTCTCGTTCTCGTTGACACCGCAGCGGGTGACGAACCGTCCGGTGGAGGCGGACCGGCTTCTGCGCGGGGGCGCCTGGACGTTGGGCTCGACGGTGGTGATGTCGACGAAGTCGTCGGCGACCGGGCCGTTGCCGGCCTGCCCGCCGATGCCGCCGCCCTGCTGACCGTCCCCGTCCCGGCCGTCGCCCTCCCCGCCGTCCTGCCCGTCGCCGTCCTGCCGACCGTCCCCGTCCTGACCCTGGTCCCCGCCGCCCTGGTCTCCGCCCTGCCGGCCGTCGCCGTCCTGTTGACCGTCGTTGGTCCGGGGCTGCTCCGCCGGGGTGCCGGTGCAGCCGGAGAGGTCGTCCAGGTTCTCGGGGGCGCTGCCCCCGGCTCGGTTGATCTCCAGTTGGATACGGTCGATGATCGCCTGCCGCCGGTCCTTCAGCGGCTGCAGGATGGTGTTCCCGACGAAACCCGCGTCGCTCGCCTGCGCATCCCGCGTCGCCGCGAGGCGCTGGTAGGCCTCGGTGATCTGCTGGTCGAGGGTGGCCAGCTCGCCGTCGACCTCGCCCCGGGCCCCGTCCGGCACGTCGGACAGCTGCTGGCCGACGTCGGGGCAGTCGATCGTGGCGATCTGCGCCGCCGCTGCCCGGATCCCGTTCTGCCGGCGGTTCTCCTCGTGCGCAGAGGCGTGGACGTTCGCCCAGATCAGCCCGCCCCCACCGAGGGCTAGGGCCGCCGATGCGGCAATGACCTTGGTGGCCGGCGGCGTACGGCGTTTTCGTGTGTTGCGTCCCATGGAACTCCTCTGACTTCCTTGCGGGGCAGCATCGAGGCGCCCGACAGGAGTGAAGCGGCTCCCTTCCATACGCGGCCGTGGGCGGCAGTGTTCAGCCGTGGCCGGAACTGGTCCTCAACTCGGCGGTGGCCACAGGGGTTCGCCCGGCATTCAGCGGCCGTGGTCCAGATAGGCCAGTACGGCCAGGACGCGGCGGTTGTCGTCGTCCGACACCTCCAGCCCGAGCTTGGCGAAGATGTTGGAGGTGTGCTTGGCGATCGCCCGCTCCGTCACCACCAGCTGCGCCGCGATCGCCGCGTTGGACCGCCCCTGCGCCATCAGCTCCAGCACCTCCCGCTCGCGGGGCGTCAGCCGGGCCAGGGGACGATCGTCGGCCGCCCGCCGGGCCAGCAGCTGCTGGATGACCTGCGGGTCCATCGCCGTACCCCCCGCCGCGACCCGGCGCACCGCGTCCACGAACTGCTCCGCGTCGAACACCCGGTCCTTGAGCAGGTAGCCGACCCCGCCGCTGCCGTCGGCGAGCAGCTCGCGCGCGTACAGCTGCTCGACGTGCTGGGACAGCACCAGCACCGGAAAGCCCGGGCGGGCCCGGCGCGCCCGCAGCGCGCACTGCAGGCCCTCGTCGGTGAGCGTCGGCGGCAGCCTAACGTCCACCACCGCCACGTCCGGCTCCGACTCGGCCAGTGCCCGGTCCAGTTCGGGGCCGGTCTCGACGGCGGCGGCGATCTCGAAGTCGTAGGCCTCCAGCAGCCGGACCAGCCCGTCGCGGAGCAGGAACAGGTCTTCGGCTAGGACAACGCGCACGGAATCTCCATGGTGACCATGGTGGGGCCGCCGGCCGGGCTGCTGACGGCGAGGACGCCGTCGAATGTACCCAGCCGCCGCTCCACCCCGGCCAGCCCGGAGCCCGCCTCGATCACCGCGCCGCCCCTGCCGTCGTCGGTGACGCCGATGCGCAGCCGCCCGTCCGTGTGGTGCACGTCGATCCAGATCCGCTCGGCGTCCGCGTGCTTGACCGCGTTGGTGAGCACCTCGCTCACGGCGAAGTACGCGGCCGACTCGACCGGCGCCTGCGCCCGCCCGTCCAGGTCGACGGTCACCTCGGTGGCGATGGGCAGCCGCAGCGCCAAGGCCCGTATCGCATCGCCCAGTCCGCGTTCGGCGAGGACCGGGGGATGGATGCCGCGCACCAGGTCGCGCAGTTCGGCCAGGGCCTCGGCGGAGGAGCGGCGGGCCTGCGCGAGCAGCGCCTTCGCCTGCTGAGGGTCCTTGTCGAGCAGCATCTCGACGGTGCCGAGGTCCATGCCCATGGCGACCAGCCGGGCCTGCGCCCCGTCGTGCAGGTCGCGTTCTATGCGGCGCAGTTCGGCGGCGGAGGAGTCGACGGCGACCTGCCGTGTCTCGGTCAGGACCTTGACCCGCTCGGCCAGTTCACCCTGGTGCGAACCGAGCACCGCCCGGGTGAGCCGGAAGTGCCCGGTCAATACGGCGGGCGCGAACCGGTGGGCGAGGATCAGCACCGCCGCGCCGAGCCCCGCGGCGCCCAGCGCGCTCGCCTGTCCGGTCACCGGCACGAAGCCGTACCAGTACGGGTCGGGCAGCACCCGCCACAACCCCGCCGCTATCGCGAACCCCTCCAGCGGATAGAGGAACATCATCGCCGGGAGCAGCGCGGTGAAGAACCCGGCCGTCGTGTCCACCCACAGCCAGCCCAGGTCCCGCCAGGTCGCCGGGTCGCGCAGCATGGTGAAGGTGCGCGCCCACGGGTTGGCGTCCGGCGGCACCGGCCGGTACCGCGCCGGGATCCGCACGCCTGCCCACTCCGCGGCCAGCACCCGCCGCCAGTTGGCGAACGCCCGCACGCCCGTCAGGATCCAGGGGGTGGTGACGATGCCGACGCCGACCGGTATCAGCGCGATGGACACCAGCGACAGTGTCAGACAGAACACCGCCACCGGCAACGACACCAGCGCCAGGCCA
This sequence comes from Streptomyces sp. NPDC046379, assembly GCF_055587785.1. NCBI lineage: Bacteria > Bacillati > Actinomycetota > Actinomycetes > Kitasatosporales > Streptomycetaceae > Streptomyces > Streptomyces sp. NPDC046379. The sequence continues at coordinate 96,106 of NZ_JBVJFP010000001.1, read as the reverse complement.
AGCCCCCGTACGGCGGCCAGCGCGGCGGCCCGCGTGTCCCTGCGGGCCGTCGGCGCGCCGCCGTTGTTCTTCTCCGTGGTCATGACGCCAGTCTGGTCGAGCGGCCGGGACCGGTCACTGGGCCGGGCCACCGGTCACACGGTGGTGCCAGCCCCACCCCAGTCCGCGGCGTCGTCCCCGGCGGCGAGGATCTTGGCCTCCAGCTCCGGGTCCAGGCCCTTCACGGTCCGGTCCGGGCGCTGCGGGGCACGGCCGCCGAGAGCGCACAGCCAGCTCCAGGTGTCGGCGACGGTCTCGGCGGCCGGACGGCAGCGCAGTCCCGCCGCGAGGGCGCGGGAGACGTCCAACCGGTGCACGCCGTCGTGGAGTTCGCTGTCCGGCGGCACCCAGACCGGCAGCTGCGTCCACGGCTCGACGCCGGCCGCCAGCACGGCCTCGGGCGAGGTCCAGCGCAGCTCGGCCGCCGCGCCGGTCGCCCGCACGCAGGCCTCCAGCAGCTCGCCGGTCGTGGTGTGTCCCTGGGGTCCGGCGAGGTTGTACGGTCCGCTCAGCCCGCCCTCGACCGCGTCCAGGGTCCACTCGGCGAGGTCGCGGACGTCCACGAACTGCAGGGGCAGGTCACGCGGACCCGGCGCGAGCACCGGGCCGCCCCGGGCGATCCGGTTCAGCCACCACGGCAGCCGGCCGACGTTCTCGTACGGCCCGAGGAGCAGCCCCGCCCGCACCAGCAGCGAACGCTCCGCCCCGAAGGCCTCCACGGCGCCCAGCTCGCCGCCCAGCTTGTCGCGCGCGTAGTCGGTGGCCACGGCGTCGGCGGACGCGCCCTCCACCAGCGGAGCGTCCTCGTCGTACCCGGCGGGGCGTGGCCATGCGTACACCGAGCAGCTCGACACGTACGCGTACCGTCCGGCCCGGTCCCGCAGCAGCCGCGCCGTGTCCCGCACCGCGCGCGGCTCGGCCGACCAGGTGTCCACGACGGCGTCCCAGTCCCCGGCCCCGCCCGCCTCGTCGAGGGCGGCGAGCCCGCCGGGGGCGGTGCGGTCGCCGTGCAGCACGCGCACGCCGGGCGGCGCCTGGTGCCGTCCCCGGTGGAAGACGGTCACGTCCCAGCCCCGGGCCAGCGCCGCCTCCACGACGGCCCGCCCCGCGAACTCCGTCCCGCCCAGCATCAGAAGTCTCATGCGGGTGACTCTGCCCGGTGGGGGAGGGCCGGGGAACGGGGATCTGCCGTCAGCAGACGAACGGGCGGCCGGCGGACGACCGGGCTGCGGCCGGACGAATGACCGTGCCTCACCGAATGACTGGACCGCCACCGAATGACCGTGCCGTCACCGGAAGACCGGGCGGTCGGCGGACGAACGGGCCGTCATTGGGAGACCGGGCCGCCGCCCGTCGGACGAATGACCGGGCCGTCGGCGGCGGTCAGGCCGGCGGGGCGTACTTGTAGCCGACCCGGCGGACGGTGCGGATGGTGTCGCGGTGCTGTGCGCCCAGCTTGCGGCGGATGCGCGCGATGTGGACGTCGACCGTGCGGCCGTCGCCGACGTGGCCGTACCCCCACACCGTGCTCACCAGATGGTCGCGGGTGTGCACCCGGTGGGGGTGCGCGACGAGGTGGGCGAGCAGCTCGAACTCCAGGTAGGTGAGGTCGAGTTCACGCCCGTCGACCTCGGCGGTGCGGCGCACGGCGTCGATGCGGACGGGCGGTTCGCCGCCGTGCCGGAGGCCGTCGTCGTCATGGGCGGCCGGGGGAGCGGGCGCGGGCGCCGGTGCGGGTACGGCGACGGGCCGGAACGGCGGGGCCTGGTCCGCCGGCACGAGGACCAGGTAACCGACCATGGGCGGCCGGCCGGGAAGGGCGGGCAGGGCGTGCTGCGGGGCGGGGAACCAGGTGGCCCCGGGCGGCAGGAAGGACGCCGGGGAGGACGTCGTCTCCGGGACGGCAGCGGGAACGGAAGCGGGAGCGGGTACGGAGGACAGGGAACGGACGGTCGCCATGACGGGTCAGCTCTTTCGCGCGAGAGGTGCGTCGGATGTGGACGTACGTCGTGTCGCGCAGGCCGGGGGCCGGTGGAACGGCTTCAGAGGGCCGGCGCGGTCATCGCGCGGCAACACACCCGGTCGAAGTCGTGGTGCTGACGGGAAGGCCAGAAGGGCTCGAGGTCATGGCGACCCGTCGCGTCGTACTTCTGGAAACTGGCCATGCCCCCCATTGAAGCAGATCCTCGTCCCCGGGAATACGCCGAAGAGGCGTCCACCGCAAGGGCGGACGCCTCTTCGAAGGAGCTGTGCGGGGCCCGGATCAGACCTGGCCGGCCTTCTCCAGCGCGGAGCAGCAGGTGTCGACGAGCAGGCGGGTCACCACGTACGGGTCGACGTTGGCGTTCGGACGGCGGTCCTCGATGTAGCCCTTGCCGTCCTTCTCGACCTGCCACGGGATGCGGACCGAGGCGCCGCGGTTGGAGACGCCGTAGGAGTACTCGTTCCACGGGGCGGTCTCGTGCAGGCCCGTCAGACGGTCGTCGATGCCGGCGCCGTAGTTCTTGACGTGGTCCAGCGGCTTGGAGCCCTCGCCGAGCGACTCGCAGGCGGTGATGATGGCGTCGTAGCCCTCGCGCATCGCCTTGGTGGAGAAGTTGGTGTGCGCGCCGGCGCCGTTCCAGTCGCCCTTGACCGGCTTGGGGTCGAGGGTGGCGGAGATGCCGAAGTCCTCGGCGGTGCGGTAGAGCAGCCAGCGGGCGACCCACAGCTGGTCGGAGACCTCCAGCGGGGACAGCGGGCCGACCTGGAACTCCCACTGGCCCGGCATGACCTCGGCGTTGATGCCGGAGATGCCCAGACCCGCCTTCAGGCAGTTGTCGAGGTGGGCCTCGACGACCTCGCGGCCGAAGATCTCGTCGGCGCCGACGCCGCAGTAGTAGCCGCCCTGCGGGGCCGGGAAGCCGCCCTCGGGGAAGCCCAGCGGACGCGAACCGTCGAAGAAGGTGTACTCCTGCTCGATGCCGAAGATCGGCTCCTGCGCGGCGAACTTCTCGGCGACCTCGGTGAGCGCGGCACGGGTGTTGGACTCGTGCGGCGTCATGTCGATGTTGAGGACCTCGCACAGGACGAGGACGTCGTCGCCGCCGCGGATCGGGTCCGGGCAGGAGAAGACCGGCTTGAGGACACGGTCCGAGGCGTGGCCCTCGGCCTGGTTCGTGGAGGACCCGTCGAAGCCCCAGATCGGCAGCTCCGCGCCCTTGGCGTCGTCCGCCAGGATCTTCGTCTTGGAGCGGAGCTTGGCGGTCGGCTGGGTGCCGTCGATCCAGATGTACTCAGCCTTGAAGGTCACGGGCCACTTCCTTCGGGGGTGGGTCAGGGCTTGCGGGTGCTGCGGCGCTGCGGCACTGAGGCGCCGCGTTGTGTGCCCGGAAGCCTGTCAACAGGCGATTTCCCGGTCATTGCCCGAATGTGAACCCCGTGTTACCTGGTAGTCGTGTGGCGCGTTTCACGCTGTGAGGCGTCCGCCGGGTGCACGGACGCGCGGAAGACGCCCCCGCGCGCCGGCGGACGGGCGCGGGGCGGCGGCTCGTATGCGATGGGAATGAGCCGGGAACGAGCCGTCGCGCCGCACCGGTCTCAGCGGCCGGACGTCACCCCGCCTTCTCGATCACGGCCCGGCGGATCAGGAACTTACCGGGTTCGCGGACCTGTTCGAAGGCGGCGCCGTCACCGAGGGCGGCCGACTGGGACGGCTGGTCGGGCTGCTCGGGCTGGGGCGGGCTGCCCGGTCTGGGAGTCCTGAGCCGACCCTCCGGCCGCTCCACCCGCCCCGGTCGCTCCACCCGCTCCGCCCGTCCCCTCCGTCGTCCCTCCGACGGCCTCTTCGACCACGCACCCGGAAGCCTCTTGCTTGCGCTCGATCTCGGCGATCACCGCCTCGCGGTTGGCGATCCGCGCCGCGGACTGCGCGTCCGGAGCGGCCCGCTGGCCGTCGATGAACCGCTGGCTGTTGCCGAGGGCGGTGGCGAGCCCTCGGCAGACATCGGAGTCGTCGGCGGACTGCGCCGCGTTCGAGGTGCTCGCGATGACGAAGGCGCCGCTGCCGGCCACCGTCGCCGCGTCGGCCGGCAGCGCCGGCTTTTCCCGCGTACTGAGAGTTCTCCTGCGCGACATGCGCGCCTCCTGGGAGGTAGGCGAGCGTACACCGTGATGTACGAGATCCCGAACGAGGTGCTCGGCGGTCACGGAAGCGGCGGAGCATAACGTGCGTCACACGCGCCTTGCACGCCCGTACCTCCCGAGCCCGCGCTGCCTGCTTTGCCTGCTTGCCCGCGCTGCCTGGGCGGTGATCCCCGCTCCCTCACGCTCCCCCGGCACTCTCGTGCCCCCCGCCCTCCTCGTACGCCGCCACCCCGTCGTTGACGTACTGGAGCAGCCCTTGCGTCTGCCGGGTGATCGCGGCTTCGTCGCGCTCCGAGCCGTCGCCCCACTGCCCGTTGGCGAACACGACGGACCGCACGGTCATCAGCCGCCGGAACACCCCCGCCGACCCGGGCGGCGCCGTCGGCATCCCGGCCTCGGGCGGCGGATCGAGCGAGACCACCCGGTACGTCACCGGGTCCAGGGATGCCATGGCGAACACCGTCGAGGCGTCCTCGACGCGCCGCATGCTCAGCACGGTGACCGTCACCCGGGAGCGCCGTTCCACGTCGGTGAACAGGGCGGCGGTGAGCCGGGCGCAGCCCTCGCCCCGGTCCAGGAGGGAGGCCAGCCCGGGGGAGACGGCGCGGGCGCAGTCGGTGGTGGTGACGAGGTCGACCCGGTCGTACCGGGAACCGTCCGCCAGCCGCACGCCGCGCTGCGGAAAGGCCTGTTCGGGTCTGATCGCGGGGCGGGCGAGCAGCGAGGGAAGCGCGGAGGGCGTGCCGGAGAGTCCGTCGGAGGGCGCGCCGGACGGCGGGGAGGCGGTGACGGACGGAACCGCCGCGGGCGAGCCGCCGTCCGCCTCGCCGGTGTGGAGAACGCCGCCCGCGACGAGGGCGGCGAGCAGCAGGGCGCAGGTCGTGCCGACGACGGTCCGGGCCGTTCCATGATCACCAGAGTCCATGGCGGCGGAGGGTAACAGCAGTGACCGCCCCAACTCCCGCCGCCCGGCAAACAGTTGCGAACCCGGTGTTCCCCTGCCTACCGGGACAGAGCATCCCGTACGGCGTCGTCCGTGCGGGCGACGACGGCCGTACCGTCGTCCGCGGTGATGATGGGCCGCTGGATGAGCCGGGGATGCTCGGCGAGGGCCCTGATCCACCGGTCGCGCGCGCCGGCGTCCCGGGGCCAGTCCTTCACGCCCAGTTCCCTGGCCTCGGCCTCCTGGGTCCGGGCGATGTCCCACGGCTCCAGCCCGAGCCGCTCCAGCACGTCCCTGATCTCGTCCTCGCTCGGCACGTCCTCCAGGTACCGCCGGACGGTGTACTCGGCCCCCTCGGCGTCGAGCAGCTTGACGGCGCTGCGGCACTTGGAACATGCCGGGTTGATCCAGATCTCCATGCGCCCCACGGTACGCCACGGAGTCCTCGACAGCCCTTGTGGCCAGGGGCTTTGTCGGTGGCGAAGAGGTGTGCCGGAGCGCTCGGGGAAGGTCGCCGTGCCCCTTCCCCGAAGTCGTGCCCCTCCCCTCCGGGCCGGCGCCTAGACGGTGGTGGCGATCCAGCCGACGGTCTCGGAGGCGTGCATGCCGTCGGAGATCGCCTTGCCGCCGCCCACGAGTTCGTTCAGGCGGATCTTGAAGCCCGTGGGCGTGACGTCGGCGATGCGCAGGCCCGGGGTCTCCGGACCGTTGAAGGTCTGGACGAACGGCACGACGATCACCGCCGCGTTGTCGGGGAAGGGCGCGGGAAAGGCGACCTGGGTGAAGGTCGAGGTGTCCCCGCCCGTCACCACCGCGGCGCTCGTGGAGTTCAGCTGCAGCTTGCCTGTCTGGATCATGCTCATGACGTCCGTCTCTCGCTCGGTGGCCGGCGGTTCGACGCGGTCTGGCCCTGCTGTCGGGCCCCTGGTCCGCCGCGGTCTGATCGCCCCCCTGCTGAAGCGATCCCTGGAGCGAGTTGCCCAAGGTTATGAGCGTTTAGAGCGGAAGTCGCCGGTGTGTGGCGACTGTTCCGGTTCACGTTGACGGGGCGACGGCACCCGCCAGAGGCCCTCTGTTCGAATTTGGCACCACCTCGCACTCCCCTCTCCAACCCTGCGCAACCCCGTGACAGTTGGCCGCTGAACAGGCGTTTCGCTGGACGTCCTGGACCCCCTGATTGTCAGTGCCGGGCACTAAACTGGAAGCAGTGTTCGAGGGTGCCGCCGGGACTTCCGGGCGGTGCCCTGACCGCGACAGGAGGATGCCTGTGCCCGCTGCCGCCCTGAAGCAGAAGCCGTTGTTCGACCTGCCCCACGCCCCCGTGAAGAAGCGTCCGCTGCCGCCCGGCAGGCCGCGCGAGTGGTACGTGACGCACAACCGCCGGCTGAAGGCGATGCGCCTGGCCATAGCCCTGCTCGACGCGGGCGTCTACGTGCCGAACCAGGCCCGCGACGAGACGATCCGCTCCACCGCGGAAGAGATCGGCATCCACCCGCCGTCGGACACGACGTGCCACATGGTCCGGGCCCTGATGCGTTACTCCCGCTGACCGAGGACACCGGGCGCCCCGCACGGGGGCGCCCCCGTCTCAGCCCGCCGCCAACTCCCGCTCCAGCGGCGTCCGGAACCGCGGCGTGATCCTGGTCCCGCCGACCCAGGCGCGCAGCCGCTCAGCCTCGGCGGCGACCGCCGCCTCCGCATCCCGGCCCGCGCCCTCGCCGTCGAGCATCCGCCAGACGATCTCCCCGTCCGCCCGCTGGGCCCAGCCGCCCACCACGCGACCGTTCCACCACACGGTCGGCCCCACGTTGCCGCTGCGGTCGAACAGGGCCGCCCGGAGCCCGGGGGCGAGGAACCAGTCGCGGTGCTGTCGGGCCATCGGCGCGGGGTCGAGGGCGGGGAGCAGGGCCGCCCACGGTTCCTCGCACTCCACCGGCCCGGCGTCGCCCTCCAGGACGTACCCCGGCCCCTCGTCCAGCCGCACCTCCTCGGCCCCGATCGCGGCCAGCGCCCGCCGCACCTCGGTGACCCGCCACCCCGTCCACCACTTCAGGTCGGCCTCCGTCGCCGGGCCGGCCACCGCCAGCCAGCGGCGCAGCAGCGACGCCTGCGCCTCGGCGACATCCAGCTCCGGATGCTCGGGCGCGGGCGCCCACCGGAACTGGCTGGACGTCCAGGATCCGAGCGGACGCCCGCGTACGACCTTCCCCTCCACGCCCAGCACCTTCAGCAGCCGCGTGGAGACGGTGTGCACGCCCTCGTAGCTCTTGCCGGCCGCGTAGACGAACTGCTCCCTCAACCGCGGCTCGTCCTCGGCGAGTTCGCCCGCGGTCGCCTCGCCGCGCCGGACCAGCGCCGCCAGTGCCGACTCCTCGACCTCCTTCAGCCACACCGCGTCCGGCGCCCCGGCCTTCGCCATGTCCTTCAGGAGCGCGGCCCGTTCGCGTGCGGCGACCGCGAGGCCCGTCGAGGCGTGCACGACGGCGGTCAGCGCGGCAGGGAAGACGAACACGGTGTGCCGCATCCCGTGCATCCGCACCAGCGTCCGTTCGCCGTACAGCGCCCGCCCGGTCTCCGCGACGGTCTCCGCCGCGTCCTTCAGCCGCGCGCCCACCGACAGGTACACGCTCGCGGGGTCGGTGCCGTGCAGCGCGACGAGCGCCTCCGCGACCTCCTCCGGCCGCCCTGCCCGCGCCGAAGGCGCCAGCAGCTGCCGTACGCCCAGCCGCGCCCGGCGCTCCGCCGCCGCGATGTACCGAGGCTCACTCATGGAAGGCCCCCGCCCGCTCAGTACGGCGCCCGGAAATTGACGTACCCCAGCAGCAGGATCACCGCGACGACGCACCCCAGCACCACGACCGTCGACACCCACCCCGACCGCCGGTGAGCCACCGACTCCGGATCGGGCCGGAACGGCACGGGACCGGGCGGGTCGTGCTTCCATCGCGCCGCCAGCATCCGGGCCCGCGCCGAGGGCTCCTTGTGCTCGGCGGCATCGGCCCAGCGGAGATCGAACTCCCGCTCCCGGCCGTCCTCGTGCTCGCGCTCGGGCATGTCCGCTTCCCCCGGAGATCTCGTCGCCGTACGCCTGAATAGAACACTAGTCCCCATGGCGGGGGGCTGTCAGATCGGCCGCCGCCCGCTCACGCGCCTTCCCGCCGGTGCTCGACGGCCCAGGCGTCGAGCACCGCCGTGAGCGGCCGGACGACCGCCTGACGCAGCCAGTCGCGATGCTCGGCGCCGAATCCGCGGGGGACCGCCTCCACCCACATGATCAGATACAGATAGGCCCGGTACAGCGCCAGACGCTCCCGGGCCGCGGCGTCGATGACCGCCGGGCCGCCGCCCGACCGGTACCCGTCGAGGAAGGCGTCGTCCTCCTCGATGTCGCCGAAGAGCGCCAAGGACACGAACTCGGCCAGCGGATCGCCCCAGAACGCCCGCTCGGCGTCGATCAGCGCGCTCAGGCGCGGCCCGCCGTCGCCCCGGTCGACCAGGATGTTGCCGTCCCAGAGGTCGAAGTGGACCAGCACCGGGACGGTCACCTCGTCCAGCAGCGGGCCGCGCGAGGCGAACAGCCCCCGGATCTCCCGCGCCGGCCGGGGGAGCGGCACGCCGAACCGTCCGGCGTCGTCGAGCACCGCGCCGACCATCTCCAGGAACGCCTCCCGCCAGGTCGCGCGCAGCGGCCCCCACGGCTCGGCGGGGTAGCCGAACGCGTCCCCGGTGATCGTGTGCAGGGCGGCCGTCCACCGCCCCAGTTCCCTGCGCAGCGGGGCCCGCTCGATGGCGCCGATCCGGTCCCCGAGAGCGTGCCAGGGGGTCCCGGCGCACTCCGTCATCACCAGGTGATCAGGGGATACGCCGTCCCCGCCGGCCGACGGCAGCGCGGCCGGCGTCTCCACCCCCGCGACCTCGCCCGCCAGCGCGTAGAACCGGGCCTCGGTCGCGAGGATGCCCCGCTCGTACCGCAGCCCGGGGGAGCCGGAAGCCGGCGCGAGCTTCACCACCAGCCCCGGCCGGCCGGCCAGGCGCACCCGGAACACGGTGTTGTACGTGCCACCGCCCAGCTCCTCGTACCCCGCCACCTCGCCCCAGCCCACGCCCACGCCGTCCAGCGCCGCCCGCAGCCGCGCAAGCCCGTCGCCTTCACGCTGTCCCACGAGACCCACCCCCACTGTCCCCCTGACTGCTCGTCCCGGCACGCCGTCGCCGTGCGGGAATCGTCGGGCCCTCCGACGGCTCCACGGCCCGGACACGGCCGAGCGTAACCCGGGGGTCAGTCCCATGAGTCGAAGAGCAGTCCGCCCAGTGTGGTGATGCGGTGGCAGCGAATGCGGCGCCACTCGTCCCGGGTGAGGACCGAGGTGTCGACGTCCGAGAGCGGCAGAGTGAGCTGCGCACCACCGAGCACGGCGAACCCCAGGTCGGAAAAGGTGCGGGCCCACGGCGGCGGTGCGAGGAACTCCTCGGTGTACCAGTCCCGGCGTTCCTGGGCGACGGCGATCCAGGGGTGGTGGGCGTGGCACAGGACGACGCACTCGCCCGTGTCCTCGACGACCGACGCGGTGTGGAACGTGCGGGGGTACGCCCGGGTCTCCATCTCGCCTACCCGGCCTCCGGCCGCGCGGGCGGCCGCATGCAGCGCCGTCCGAAACGCCCGCAGGTCGGTTTCCGGCAGCGGCCCGCCCTTCGGCCCGACGAAGCCCGTGGCACCGCGCGGCAGCGCGAACGTCGCGGGCTGGTCTGCGGTCATGGGGCTCATTCTGCCGACGGAGATCCCGCCGGCGCACGGCCGAGCCCCTGCCGCTCGGGTGAGGAGCGGCAGGGGCTCGGTCAGTGCAGCGGCGATCCCGGTGCAGCGGTGTTGCGGCGTGTTCAGACGGTTTAGACGTCGAAGTACAGCTCGAACTCGTGCGGGTGCGGCCGCAGCTGCAGCGGAGCGATCTCGTTCGTGCGCTTGTAGTCGATCCACGTCTCGATCAGGTCGGACGTGAAGACGTCGCCCTGGAGGAGGAACTCGTGGTCGGCCTCGAGGGAGTCGAGGACCGCGCCGAGGGAGGTCGGGACCTGGGGGACGCCCGCGTGCTCCTCAGGAGCCAGCTCGTAGAGGTCCTTGTCGATCGGCTCGGCCGGCTCGATCTTGTTCTTGATGCCGTCCAGGCCCGCGAGCAGCAGCGCCGAGAAGGCCAGGTACGGGTTGCCGGAGGAGTCCGGCGCGCGGAACTCGACGCGCTTGGCCTTCGGGTTGGAGCCCGTGATCGGGATGCGCATGGCCGCGGAGCGGTTGCGCTGCGAGTACACGAGGTTCACCGGGGCCTCGAAGCCCGGGACCAGGCGGTGGTACGAGTTCACCGTCGGGTTGGTGAAGGCCAGCAGCGACGGGGCGTGCTTGAGGATGCCGCCGATGTAGTAGCGGGCGGTGTCCGACAGGCCGGCGTAGCCCTGCTCGTCGTAGAACAGCGGGTCGCCGTTGCTCCACAGCGACTGGTGGACGTGCATGCCCGAGCCGTTGTCGCCGAAGATCGGCTTCGGCATGAAGGTCGCGGTCTTGCCGTTGCGCCAGGCGACGTTCTTCACGATGTACTTGAAGAGCTGGAGGTCGTCGGCCGCGGCGAGCAGCGTGTTGAACTTGTAGTTGATCTCGGCCTGGCCGGCGGTGCCCACCTCGTGGTGCTGGCGCTCGACCTGCAGGCCGGCCTTCTCCAGCTCCAGGGAGATCTCGGCGCGCAGGTCGGCGAAGTGGTCGACCGGCGGGGCCGGGAAGTAGCCGCCCTTGTAGCGGACCTTGTAACCGCGGTTGTCCTCGAGCGCACCGGTGTTCCAGGCGCCGGCCTCCGAGTCGATGTGGTAGTACGACTCGTTCTCGGCGGTCTTGAAGCGCACGCTGTCGAAGACGTAGAACTCGGCCTCGGGGCCGAAGAACGCCGTGTCGGCGATGCCGGTCGACGCCAGGTAGGCCTCGGCCTTCTTCGCCACGTTCCGCGGGTCACGGGAGTACTGCTCGCCGGTGATCGGGTCGTGGATGAAGAAGTTGATGTTGACCGTCTTGTCCCGGCGGAACGGGTCCACGCGGGCGGTCGACAGGTCGGCGCGCAGCGCCATGTCGGACTCGTGGATGGCCTGGAAGCCGCGGATCGAGGATCCGTCGAAGGCCAGCTCCTCGTCCGGGTCGAACGCCGCAGCGGGGATCGTGAAGTGCTGCATGACGCCCGGCAGGTCGCAGAAGCGGACGTCGACGAACTTGACGTCCTCGTCCGCGATGAACTTCTTGGCCTCGTCGGCGTTCTGGAACATCCAGCTCCTCCTACTCCCGACCGTCCTGCCGGGGTGGTAGTTCGTTCGTGCTGCCAGTGCGGTGGCACACGCTGCCTCGACCCTAGGGACGCGTCATTTCTCGTGCGTGACCCATTTGTTTCGCAGAAGTTAACCAGCCCCGTTCCACGGTAACGCTTGCGCACCCCGGGGTGCCTCGGGCGGACTCGCCCGCAGTACCGTGGTCGGGTGGACAAGAGGCAAGCAATCGGATCATGGCTCTCCGGACCCCGCGCGGCCATGGAGGAAGCCGGTGCCGACGTCGGATACCGCGGTCAGCAACTGGGTCTCCCGGAGGACGGGCCGAACTCGATCGCCCGGCCGGGACGCAGGCTCGCCGCACTGGCCGTGGACTGGGGCCTGTGCCTCTTGATCGCATACGGTCTCATCACTGACGGCTACGGTCAGGCCACCTCCAACTGGACCCTGCTCATCTTCTTCGTGATGAGCGTCCTCACCGTCGGCACCATCGGCTGCACGCCGGGTAAGCGGATCCTCGGACTGCGCGTGGTCACCCTCGCCACCGGCATGGTCCACCCCGGCCGCGCCCTGCTGCGCACCGCCCTGCTGTGCCTGGCGATCCCCGCCCTCGTCTGGGACCGCGACGGCCGCGGCCTGCACGACCGGCTCGCCGGCACCGTGGAAGTCCGGATGTAGGCGCAGGAAGAAAGACCGGGAACAGCAACGGGAAAACAGGAAACAGGAAAGGGCGCCCGGTGCGGGCGCCCTTTCCTGTTGCTGTTCGTCGCCGGCCTCAGCGAGCCCGTGGTCCGCCCCGCGGCATCCGCATGCCCTTGGGCATCGGGCCCTTCGGCAGCGGCATGTTGCTCATCAGGTCGCCCAGCGCGCGCAGCCGGTCGTTGGTCGCGGTCACCTGGGGGCCGGTCAGCACCCGCGGCAGCTTCAGCATGGTCGTGCGCAGCTTCGTCAGCTCGACCGTGCCCTCGCCCTTGCCCACGATCAGGTCGTGCACCGGCACGTCCGCCACGATGCGGTTCATCTTCTTCTTCTCGGCCGCGAGCAGGCTCTTGACCCGGTTCGGGTTCCCCTCGGCGACCAGCACGATGCCGGCCTTGCCGACGGCCCGGTGCACCACGTCCTGGTTGCGGTTCATCGCCACCGCGGGCGTGGTCGTCCAGCCTCGGCCGATGTTGTCCAGCACGGCCGCTGCGGCGCCCGGCTGGCCCTCCATCTGCCCGAAGGCCGCCCGCTCGGCCCGGCGCCCGAAGACGATGGCCGTCGCGAGGAAGGCGACGAGCAGGCCCAGGATGCCGAGATAGATGGGGTGCCCGATCAAGAAACCGATCGCGAGGAAGACACCGAAGGTGACGATTCCGACAGCCGCGAGTACAAGACCGATCTTCTTGTCGGCCTTGCGGGTCATCTTGTAGGTCAGAGCGATCTGCTTCAGTCGCCCGGGGTTCGCAGCGTCCGCTGCGGTTTCCTTCCTCGCCATGCAATGAAGTCTACGTGTACCCCGGAGCGCCTACGACGGCAGTGTCCGGGCGGCGTCCGCCCGCTCCAGGATCCGCTGCGCCTCGACCCGGTCCTTGGCCCGGCGGCGGTCCTCCAGCACGGAGTTCCACGCGTTGCGGCGGGCGGTGCGCTGGCCGCCGGCGAGCAGCAGCGACTCGACGGCGCGCAGGGCGCCGGTGACGGACGGGATGGCGGTGGCGCGGACGGGTGCGGCCTGCATGGTGGAGGTCCCCCCTCGGTACGGCTCCGGGTGCGGAGGTACGTGGTGTGCGTCAAGGGTCACTCGTTGGTGTTACCAGGACGTGACCGACCGGTCAAACGGGCATGAAGGCCCGATTCGGGGGCCGTGAACGGCGGCGCGGCCCCGACCGGCGTCCCCAGCTGCGAGGACGGTCGGGGCCGCGTCGTATCGGCCACTACTGGTGGGTAGCGTCTTGTGCGCGAATTCACAGGGTGCCCGGATCGTTCAACCGCCCGTGGCGCGCCGGGGAAGTGACGGCTCGTCAGGCCGCCGCCGTCAGACCGCCTGGGTGGCGACGAACGCGCCCCGCTTCTCCACGGCCATCCGGTACAGCCGTCCGGCGCGGTACGAGGAGCGCACCAGCGGGCCGGACATCACACCGGAGAAGCCGAGCTGCTCGGCCTCCTCCTTCAGCTCCACGAACTCCTGCGGCTTCACCCAGCGCTCCACCGGGTGGTGGCGCACGGAGGGGCGCAGGTACTGGGTGATGGTGATCAGCTCGCAGCCGGCGTCGTGCAACTGCCGGAGCGCGTCGCTGACCTCCTCGCGGGTCTCGCCCATGCCGAGGATCAGGTTCGACTTGGTGACCAGGCCGAAGTCGCGGGCCTCGGTGATCACCTTCAGGGAGCGGTCGTAGCGGAAGCCGGGGCGGATGCGCTTGAAGATGCGCGGGACCGTCTCGACGTTGTGCGCGAAGACCTCGGGGCGGGACTCGAAGACCTCCCGCAGCAGCTCCGGGACGGCGTTGAAGTCGGGGGCGAGCAGCTCGACCTTGGTGCGGCCGGCCTCGCGGCCCGCCGTCTGCCGGTGGATCTGGCGCACGGTCTCGGCGTACAGCCACGCGCCGCCGTCCTCCAGGTCGTCGCGGGCGACGCCGGTGATGGTGGCGTAGTTCAGGTCCATGGTGACCACGGACTCGCCGACGCGGCGGGGCTCGTCGCGGTCGAGCGCCTCGGGCCTGCCGGTGTCGATCTGGCAGAAGTCGCAGCGCCGGGTGCACTGGTCGCCGCCGATGAGGAAGGTCGCCTCGCGGTCCTCCCAGCACTCGTAGATGTTGGGACAGCCGGCTTCCTGGCAGACCGTGTGCAGGCCCTCGCTTTTGACGAGGTTCTGCATCTTGGTGTACTCGGGGCCCATTTTCGCCCGGGTCTTGATCCACGCGGGCTTGCGCTCGATGGGGGTCTGGCTGTTGCGGACCTCCAGGCGCAGCATCTTGCGTCCGTCGGGTGCGACTGCGGACACATCGGCTCCCTGTGCTTCGATTCTTCGGCGTACACCAGGGTACGCCCGTGTTCGACGGGCCTTTCCGTCAGGCCAACCGCGGGATGCGGGGATGCATTCCGGGGCGGCCGCGGGCGGCGGGCTCAGGCGGTCGCGGGCTCGATCCGCCGCGGCTTGAGGTCCGCGTTCTCCAGGACGTCCCGCAGGTGCCGCTCGACGACCGGCAGCACCTCGTGGACGGTCACGTCGCGGCCGAGTTCGTTCGCCAGCGAGGTGACGCCCGCGTCGCGGATGCCGCACGGGATGATGCGGTCGAACCACGCGTTGTCCGGGTTCACGTTCAGCGCGAAGCCGTGCATGGTGACGCCCTTGGCGACCCGGATGCCGATCGCCGCGATCTTGCGGTCCTCGCGGCGCTGGCCGGCGTTGGAGGGCGCGTACTCGGGGCCGTTGAGCCGGGGGTCGAACTCCTCGTCCTGGAGGCGGGGGTCGAAGTCGAGGGAGAGGCCCCCGAGCGCGGGGCGCCGCTCGACCGGGTCGCCGAGGACCCAGACGCCGCTGCGGCCCTCCACCCGGGTGGTCTCCAGACCGAACTCCGCGCAGGCGCGGATCAGGGCCTCCTCCAGACGCCGTACGTGCGCCACCACGTCCACCGGGCGGGGCAGCTTCTGGATCGGGTAGCCGACGAGCTGGCCGGGGCCGTGCCAGGTGATCCTGCCGCCGCGGTCGACGTCCACGACCGGGGTGCCGTCCAGGGGGCGCTCGCTGTCCGCGGTGCGGCGGCCGGCGGTGTAGACCGGCGGGTGTTCCAGCAGCAGGACGGTGTCGGGGATCTCGTCGGCGAACCGGGCCGCGTGCACCCGGCGCTGCTCGTCCCACGCCTCCCGGTACTCCACGGCGTCCGCGCCGAATCCCATCCGGACGAACCGCAACTCACTCACGGCAAGCGCCTCCCTCGGTCGTCAGGCGCGAAAGGCGCCTACGCCACTGTACGACTGCGCACTGTGCGTCAGCCCCGGGGCCAATCCTCACACGATCGGATGAATGCACGTCGAAATGTGCGATCGGACGCTCACTCTCCGCTACATTCGCGCCGTTCACGAGGCCATCAGGGCTGCTCACAGGCAATCCGGGATCCGGGCGGTCCGCCGCCGGGTGACCGCAGGCAGGAGATCGCACCGCAGATGACGGAACGACCCGCGCAGCGCACTCCCAACCGCCGGCTCGCCGCGCTCATCGCGGAGGCGGGATTCTCCAACGCGGGTCTGGCTCGTCGTGTCGACCAGCTGGGCCTGGAGCACGGACTCGATCTCAGATACGACAAGACCTCGGTCACCCGGTGGCTGCGCGGTCAGCAGCCGAGAGGGGCCACGCCCGCGCTGATCGCCGAGGTGTTCACCCGGCGGCTGGGGCGCCGCCTCACGGCGCAGGACCTGGGCCTCGACGCCTGCGCGCCCGTGTACGCGGGGCTGGAGTTCGCGGCCGGGCCCGAGGAGGCCGTGGACATCGTCAGCGGGCTGTGGCGCAAGGACTCGGGCAGCCACGCCGAGCTGCGCAAGATCGCGTTCACGCCCGCCGGGCTGGTGGTGCCGAGCCGGGACTGGCTGATCGGGCGGGCCGACGAGAGGGTCGCGCGCGGCGAGCCGACCGCACGGGTGCCGGCGCAGGGGCGTCCGGGCGCGCCCCGGCCCCCGGCGCCGCTCGTGCCCGGCGTCCCGCGGGGCCGGGCCGACCACTCCGCCGCCCAGCGGGTCACCGCCGGGGACCTCGCCGCGCTGCGCTCGGTCGGCGAGCTGTTCCGCAGCCTGGACGACGCCTACGGCGGCGGCCACGCCCGCCAGGCCCTGGTGCGCTATCTGGAACACGAGTGCGAGCCGATGCTGCGCGGCGTCTACGGCGAGCAGACCGGCCGGCGCCTGTTCGCCGCCGCGGCCGACCTCACCCGGCTCGCCGGCTGGACGTCGTACGACATCGCCGCGCACGGCCTCGCGCAGCGGTACTTCGTCCAGGCGCTGCGGCTCTCCCAGGCGGCCGGCGACCGGGCGTACGGCGCGTACGTGCTGGTCACCATGAGCCGGCAGGCCGTCTACCTCGGGCACGGCCGGGAGGCGGTGCAGCTCGCCCGCGTCGCCCAGCAGGGCATCGGCGGCGCCGCGCCCCCCGCGGTGCTGGCGCTGCTGCACGCCGCGGAGGCCCGGGCGCACGGGGTGCTCGGCGAGGTGCGGGCGTGCACCGCGAGCCTGGCCCGCGCCGAGCGCGCGCTGGCCGCGGCCCGGCCCGGCGACGAGGTGCCGCACTGGGCCCGCTTCTTCGACGAGGCGCAACTCGCCGACGAGTTCGGCCACTGCCACCGGGACCTGCAGCAGTTCCGCGCCGCCGCACAGCACGCCGAGCGCTCCCTGCAACTGCGCGCGCCCGCGTACGCCCGCAGCCGCCTGTTCTGCCGCGTCGTCCTGGCCACCGCCCGCCTGGGTCTCGGTGAACTCGAACAGGCCTGCCGCCTCGCGGCCGAGGCGGCGGCCCAGGCGTCGGAGATGCGGTCCGTGCGGGCGGTGGAGTACGTCAGGGACTTCGAGCGCAGGCTGGAGCCGTACAAGGACGCGGCGCCGGTGCGGATGTACCGGGAGAAGGTGGCCGCGTTGGGGTGAGGGGCGGGGTGCCCTTGGCGGGGCGGGGCGGGGCGCGGGGGCCGGGGAGGGCGAGGGTCGGCTGGTGGCTGGTGGCTGGTGGCTGGTGGCTGGTGGCCAGGTGGTCCGGTGGGCAGGGCAGGTGCGGGCCGGCGGGCTTCGGTCGGCGGATGCCGGGGCTGTGCCGGTCCGTGCGGATGCGGTCGGGTGCGTCGGCAGGGCGGGGGCCGTGGTGTGTGGCCGGGTCTGGCCCGTGGACGTCCGGCCGGTGCGGGCGGCGATCCGGCGGCCCGGCCGGTGCGGTGGCATCCGGCCGGGTGCGGGTCGGCAGGGCGGGGGCCGTGGTGTGTGGCCGGGCCTGGCCCGTGGACGTCCGGCCGGTGCGGGGGCATCCGGCCGGGTGGGTCGGCAGGGGGCCCGCGGTGTCCGGCTGGCCCGGACGGGCCGCCGCCCGTCGGCCCGTCCGGGCCGACGGGCGGCGGTCAGGCCGCCCGTGCCCTCGGTGCCGGGTCCGCCAGGTGGAGGGAGCCCGACGCGCCCAGGTCCGTCAGGACGGCTCGCGCGGCGCGGTGGGCCGAGTGGAGGGCGCCCTGGAGGGTGCTGGTGGAGCGGTGGTCGCCGCAGACGTAGAGGCCCGCCATCAGACGCACCGGGCGGCGCAGGTCGTGGGGCGGGCGCATCGCGGGGACCGCCTCGGGGGAGTGGTGGACGGCGAGCGTCTCCCAGCGTGCGGTCGACGTGCCGTACAGCCGCGCCAGATGCGTCCGTACCGTCGTGTCCAGGTCCGGCGGCGCGGCGCCCAGGACCGTCGACGACACCAGCGCCCGGCCCGCCGGCGCGCGCGTCGGGTCCACCGCGCTGATCACCGCCGTGTGCGCCACCGGCCCGCCCCGGTCGGCGTCCAGCAGCAGCGACGCGCCCGTGGCCGGCGGTTCGTCCGTGGCGTGGTGGACCACTGTCACCGGGTGGAAGTCGGGCACCCGCAGCCCCGGCAGCAGCTCGGCGGCGGCCCGCGCGTCCGTCGCCAGCAGCACCGCACGGCACCGGAACTCCCCGTGCTCCGCCGTGGCCACCGACGTCGTCGACACCGACGTCACCCGCACCCCCGTGTGCACCGTGCCCGGCGGCAGCGCCCGCGCCAGCAACTCGGGCACCGCCTCGGCCCCGCCCTCCGGCAGGCACATCCGCCCCGCCGCGTACGCCCGCAGCGCGAGGTCGGCGCAGCGGCTGGAGGTGGTCAGTTCCGGGTCGCCGAGCAGCGCGGCGAGCAGCGGGCGCAGAAAGCCGTCCACCGTACGGGCGGGCAGCCCGCGCGTGACGAGGGACCGCCCGGCGGGCAGCTCCGGGCGGGACAGGAGCCGGGGGACGGGCGTCCCGGCCAGCCGGGCCAGCGCCGCGCCGAGCCGGGCCTGGTCCAGCGGGCCGCCCAGCGGTGCGGTTCCCGTGCGGGGCGGTCTGGGGGCGCTCGCAAGGGCGCGTACTGCGTACAGTGCGCCCCTCGCGCTACCACCGCGTGCGCCGACCTCTCGTGCGCCGACCCCGCGGGCACCGGCCCCGCGGCCGCCGCCTGCCCTCGGGCTCGGCACCCCCGCGAGCCGGCGGCTGCCGTCGGCGTGCACCAGGACGCCCGGCTCGAACGGCCGTAAGGCGAGCGCGTCCAGACCCGGCGTCAGGCCCAGTTCGGGATACGACGTGAACAGGAGGTGTCCGATGCGGTCGAGCCGGAAGCCGTCCACCTTCTCCGTCGCCATCCGCCCGCCCGGACAGGGCGCGGCCTCCAGCACCGTGGTCGTGACTCCTGCACTCGTCAGCCGATGCGCCGCGGCGAGTCCGGCGACCCCGGCTCCCACGACGACGACGTCCGCCTGAAACGCGGGCTCAAGCACGTGCCCCTCCTCGAGGTTGCGCGGCCGGTGCAGACGTCATGCCCTCAACCGGCTCCAGAAATACCCGAGTTCGTTTCGAGGTTAGGGCGGTATGCGGTCGCGGGAGGTCGCACGTCGGCAGGGAACGGTCGCACAGCGGTCGCATACGATCGCCGATGCTCGCGCGGTCGGGAGGCGGGCGGAAGGACGGCGGCGCGGGCGGCGTGGGCCGAGCGCCTCACGCCGCCCGGATCGCCTCCTCGATGCCCGGGAACGCGAAGACGAACCCCGACTCCAGCAGCCGCCGCGGCAGCACCCGCTGACTGCCCAGCACATCGCCGGACATCTCGCCCAGCACGGCCCGCAGCACCGGCGCCGGGACGGTGAACAGGGCCGGCCGGCGCAGTACCCTCGCCATCGCCGCCGTGATCTCACGGTTCGTCAGCGGCTGCGGGGCGGTGAGGTTGAACGGCCCCGACAGGTCGTCGCGGTCCAGGAGATGGCGGAGCGCGGCCACCTCGTCGTGCAGCGAGATGAACGGCCAGTACTGCCGCCCGTCCCCGAGCCGCCCGCCGAGCCCCGCCCGGAACAGCGGGAACAGCCGCCCCCACGCCCCGCCCTCGCGCGCCACCACCAGCCCGGTCCGGGCGAACACCGTCCGCACCCCCGCCTCACGGGCCGGCGCCGCGGCGGACTCCCACGCCACGCACACCTCCGGCAGGAACCCCGTCCCCGGCCCCGCGTCCTCGTCGACCCGACGGTCCCCGGTGTCCCCGTAGTAGCCGACGGCGCTGCCGCACACGAAGACCCGCGGCCGTTCCCCCGACGGCAGCGCGGCGATCGCCCCCGCCAGGGCCGCCGTACCCCGCACCCGGCTGTCGCGGATCCGCGCCTTGTACGCGTCGGTCCAGCGGCGGTCGCCCACCCCGGCCCCGGCCAGGTTCACCACCGCCTCGCACCCGGCGAGGCCGGCCGGGTCCAGGCCCTCGCCCTCCGGGTCCCAGCGGACCTCGTCCGCCGCTCTCGGCTCCCGGCGCACCAGGCGCACCACCTCGTGCCCGTCCGCCGTCAGGGACCGTGCCAACGCGCCGCCGATGAGACCGGACGCGCCGGCCACCACGATTCGGGAAGGTTGCATGCCTGTCATTGTCCCGGTGCGCGGCGGGACGCGGGGGAGGCGGTCAGGTCGTCGCTCGCGGGTTCGCCCGTGTCCACGGGCGTCCTCGTGTCCGTCGCCCGCCGGGGGCCGGCGGTGATCTCGGCCGCCGTCGGGAGGCGGTGCCCGTTTCGGCGTCGGAGGCGGCGGCGTGCGGGGGAAGCGGCCATGGGGGCGGCGGTCGGGGGAGCAGCGGTCACGTGGTCACCAGTTCGCCCGTGTCCACGGGCGCCGTCGCGTCCGCCGCGCGCTCGGCGTCGGCGGCGACCTCGGCGGCCGTCAGGACGTACCCGGTCTCCGCGTCGGAGGTGGAGCGGGCGAACACCACGCCGAACACCCGCCCCTGCGTGGTCAGCAGCGGGCCGCCGGAGTTGCCGGGGCGGACGGTGGAGCGGATCGAGCAGATCTCCCGCGTGACCGACGCGTCGCGGTAGATGTTCTGGCCGGTCGCCCGCACCCGGCCCGCCACCGTCGCCGCGCGGAGGTCGAGGCCGCCGCCCCGCGGATAACCGGCCACCACGGCCGCGTCGCCGTGCCCGGCCCCGTCGTCGAAGCTCAGCGCCGGGGCGCGCAGTCCGGGCACGTACAGCACCGCCACGTCCCGGTCCGGGTCGAAGAGCACCACCCGCGCCTCGTACGACGGCCCGACCCCGCCCACCCGCACGCTCGGCGCGTCGATGCCCGCCACCACATGGGCGTTGGTCAGCACCCGCTCCCGCGCGTACACGAACCCGCTGCCCTCGCGCCCCTGGTCGCCCGCCACACCCTCGACCCTCACCGTGCTGCGCTGCGCGGCGGCCGTCGCGCTCGCCGTGACGCTGTCCCCGGAGGGCCTGGCCACCTCGGCCGCCGACCGGCCCTCGAACGGGTCGAACCCCTGCGGAAAGCCCGCCTCCGTCAGCGCCGCCGTCGCCCGCGCGAACCACGCCGGGGTGGTGTCGGGCATCGTGCCCCGCACCGCCCCCAGCACCCGCGAGTCCCGGACGGCCGAGGTCAGCGGCGACGACGACGCGCCCAGCACGCTCGCCGCCACCCACGCCACCAGCAGCACGGCCACCGCGTTCGAGAGCGCTCCGCCCACCCCGCCGACGACCCGCAGCGGCCCCGGGGCCTTCTCATGGCGCAGGCGGGGTACGAGGCGTCCCGCCAGTGCGTGCCCCAGCGCCGCCGCGAGCAGCACCGTGAGCACCGCGGTCACCGCCGCCGCCGTCGAGCCCGGCGCCGCCACCAGCTCCGTGGTCCACGGCAGCAGCCACACGCCGACGAGCGCGCCGCCCACGAACCCGGCGAGCGAGACGCAGCCGGCCACCAGCCCTCGCCGGTAGCCGGAAACGGCGTACAGCACGATCGCCGGCACCAGCAGGATGTCGAGCACGTCCACTGAGCCGCCTTTCTGTCCGACCCGTCGGTACGCGTTCGCGTGCCCCAGGTACGCGGGAGTACGCGCCGGAGGGGCCGGAGATCAGCCGTGCCCGCGCGCCGAGCGGGAGCCGGCGCGCGACCGGCGGAATTGCGTCCTCCACCCGCGTCCGCACGCCGGAGCCGACGAACGGCAACGCGCGCACTCCCGCCGCGTCCGCACGCCGAGCCGCAACCGGAATGCGCCTGCTTCACCCGCGTCCGCACGCCGGAGCCGACGACCGGCAACGCGCGCCCTGCCGCCGCGTCCGCACGCCGGAGCCGGAACGCGCATGCCTCGGCCTCCCTCGCCCGAACGGCGAAGCCGCAACCGGTGCGCAACCGGCGACACGCGCTTACCGGAGAAGACGCCGTGGAGCGAGCGGGACGACGGTTCCACCGGCTGGCACAGCACACGTCGCGGACGGAGCACATCCGGTCGACAGTGGGACCATGTGTGCCTTTCCCCGCCGCTCCAGCGGTCGGTCCCGGGCGCGGCGGCGCCCCGTGCGCATACCGAGCGCCGCCGTCCCGCTGCTGTGCGCCCTGCCCGGGCTCGCCGCGGTCGCCGTGCTGGCGCTGTGCGCGCACGGCGTCGACCGCACGGTCACCCACCGCGCCGCGACCCGCGCGCTCACCGCCGAGCCCGCCCCGCGGCACACGGCTCCCAGGCCGCGCATCCTGCCGCGCTCGGTCTGGCTGAGCCAGGGCGGCCCGCCCCCCGGCCGGCAGCCGCCGCCGCGCTACGACGACCGGGTCGTCGCCGTCTTCGTCCACCACACCGACTCGCCCAACGGCTACGACTGCGCGGACGCGCCCCGCATCATCCACCACCTGTACGCGGGCCAGACGGGCGCTCGGGACTGGGACGACATCGGCTACAACTTCCTCGTCGACCGCTGCGGCACCGTCTACGAGGGCCGGGCGGGCGGCACCGACCGGGCCGTCACCGGCGCCCACACCCAGGGCTTCAACCACCGCACGGCCGGCGTCGCCGCCCTCGGCACCTTCACCGAGGGAGCCGAGGTGCCGAAGGCGATGACCGACGCCATCGCGGCGCTGGCCGCCTGGAAGCTGGGCCTGTCGGGCACCGACCCGCGCGTCCCGGTCCGGCTGGTCTCCAGCAACAGCCACAGCCGGTTCGCGGCCGGCACCGCCGTCGCCCTGCCCGCCGTGGCCGGCCACAGCGACGGCTACATGACCAACTGCCCCGGCGCCGCCCTGGCCGCCCGCCTGCCGGAGATCCGGGAACTGGCGGCCCGGCTCCAGGGCCGCAGCTGAGACCCACAGGTCCGCGGCACGGGCCCCCGGGCCCCCACGGCGACCCACAGGGCCGGCACCGCACAGGCGTACGTCCCGTCGGACAGCGGCCGGCGCCGGGCCACGGCGTGATCCGCGCGGCGGGCCTCACTCCTTGAAGCGGGCCCACAGCCGCGGGAAGCGCTCGGCCAGCCGCGCCCTGTCCTCGAAGTCGACCGGCGTGCCCTCCGGCTCCGCCGCGGCGGGCGGGATGCCGAGGTCGGGGGCGACGGTGCCGGTGAGCTGCTCGTAGGCCTCGTCGGCCGCGTAGCCCAGGTCCTCGCCGTCGCCGTCGATCTCCTCGTCGAAGTCGTCCAGCAGGTCGGCGAGCGCGTCCGGGTCGTGCACCGCGCCCTCGTACACCTCGCGTCCCTGGCCGATCAGCCAGCAGCGGAAGAAGTCGAAGGCGTCGTCGCTGGCCCCGTCCAGCAGCACCCAGGCGGCGCCCCACAGGTCCCAGGTGTAGGCGCGGTTGTAGCGCGCCTCGAAGTGACGGGCGAAGTCCAGCACCTGATCCGGGTCGAGCCGCAGCAGCCGTTCCACGAGCAGGTCGGCCTGTTCCTCGGGGTCGCCCCCGGCGGCCTCGCGCGTGCTGTCGACCAGTTCCCAGAACTCCGTCTCGTCCATCACGGGTCCAGCATCCTGCCTCGGCGGGGCCCCCGCACGCGGAGTGGGGCGGATCGTTATGCGCCGTACAACCGCGCGAGCCGCCGCGCGTCCGCCGCGAACCGCCGGCGCAGCGACTCCGGCGCCAGCACCTCCGCCTCCGGCCCGAGCGCGGTGAGCTGGGTGTGGGCGACGTCCTCCGACTCGACGCCCAGCGTCACGGTCACCCGGCCCTGGCCGTCCGGCTCCCCGGCGCTCCCGAGGGCGTCCCGCGCGGCGACCGGTTCGACGGCGTACGGCAGCCTGCGCACGCCGTCGGCGGTGAGCCGTACGACGACCCGGGCGCGCAGGAGGGAACGCGCGAACC
Organism: Streptomyces sp. NPDC046379; assembly: GCF_055587785.1. NCBI lineage: Bacteria > Bacillati > Actinomycetota > Actinomycetes > Kitasatosporales > Streptomycetaceae > Streptomyces > Streptomyces sp. NPDC046379. The sequence continues at coordinate 72,428 of NZ_JBVJFP010000001.1, read as the reverse complement.
GTTCCGCCTGAGCGTCCCAGAAGCCGGGCAGGTCGAAGTCCGCGTCGCGTGCGAACCGTTCCCCCAGGGGCTCCGCCGAGGCGAACCGCTCGATCCGGTACACCCGGAACGGCCCCTCGCCCGCGACCCGCGCGCACAGGTACCAGACCCCCGCCTTGAGCACGAGTCCGTACGGCTCCAGGGTCCGCTCGACCTCGCCGTCCCCGCGCCGGTAGCGGGCGGTGACGCACCGGTCGTCCCAGACGGCTTCGGCGACGGCGGGCAGCAGCTCGGGCGTGCGAGGCTCGGCGAACCAGGCGGGCGCGTCCAGGTGGAACCGCTGGGCCGCCGCCCGCGGCGCGTCCCGCAGCGAGGGCGTCAGCGCCGCCGACACCTTCAGCCGCGCCGCCGAGGCCGCGTCCTCCAGCCCCATCTCCCGCAGCGCCCCCGGCACGCCCGACAGGAACAGCGCCTCGGCCTCCCCCCGGTGCAGCCCCGTGAGCCCCGTCCGGTACCCCCCGACGAGCCGGTAGCCCCCGCCCCGCCCCCGATCGGCGTACACCGGCACCCCGGCCTCCGACAGCGCCTGCGCGTCCCGCGCGACGGTCCGCTCGGACACCTCCAGCTCCCGCGCCAGCTCCCCGGCGGTCATGGCGTGCCGAGCCTGCAACAACAGCACCATCCTGATCAGCCGAGCAGCCCGCACCCCCTCATCATGCCCCGCCTCGCCCGGCGCCCGGCCGACGCCCCCCAAGGGGCGCGGGGAACTGCGCGACCGGCCCTCACAACCCGCAGCCGAACGCATGCGCCCCGCTGCCCCACGACCCGCCCCCGAAGAGCACACGAACGAGGGGGGCCCGCCCGGCGGACCCCCCTCGGAACACGAACCCCGGACCTACAGCCCGTAGCGCTCGCGCGCCTCCTTCACCGCCGTCGCCTTCACCTCGCCGCGCCGCGCCAGCTGCGCCAGCGCCGCGACGACGATCGACTCCGCGTCGACCCCGAAGTGCCGGCGCGCGGCGTCGCGCGTGTCCGACAGGCCGAAGCCGTCCGCGCCCAGCGACGTGTAGTCCTGCTCGACCCACTGCGCGATCTGGTCCGGCACCTGCCGCATGTAGTCGGAGACGGCCAGCACCGGCCCCTGCGCGCCCTGCAGCGCCCGGCGCACGTACGGCACCCGCTCCTCGCCGCGCAGCAGCGCCGCGTCGGCCTCCAGAGCGTCGCGCCGCAGCTCGCCCCAGGACGTCGCGGACCACACGTCGGCGGCCACGCCCCACTCCTCGGACAGCATCCGCTGCGCCTTCAGCGCCCAGTGGATCGCCGTGCCCGAACCGAGCAGCTGGATCCGCGGGGCGTTCGCCGCCGGGCTCAGGCCCGCCGACTCCGCCGTGTTGAAGCGGTACAGGCCCTTGACGATGCCCTCGTCGATCCCGGCGACGGCCGGCTTCGCGGGCTGCGGCAGCGGCTCGTTGTAGACGGTCAGGTAGTAGAAGACGTCCTGGTCCTCGCCCGGCGCGGCCTCGCCGTACATCCGGCGCAGACCCTCCTTGACGATCGCCGCGACCTCGTACGCGAACGCCGGGTCGTACGTCAGCGCGGCCGGGTTCGTCGCCGCGATCACCGGCGAGTGACCGTCCGCGTGCTGCAGGCCCTCGCCCGTCAGCGTCGTGCGGCCCGCCGTCGCGCCGATGAGGAAGCCGCGGCCGAGCTGGTCGCCGAGCTGCCACATCTGGTCGGCCGTGCGCTGCCAGCCGAACATCGAGTAGAAGATGTAGAACGGGATCATCGGCTCGCCGTGCGTCGCGTACGACGTCGACGCGGCGATGAAGTCGGCCATCGAACCGGCCTCGGTGATCCCCTCGTTGAGGATCTGGCCGTTCTTGGCCTCCTTGTAGTACATCAGCTGGTCGCGGTCGACCGGCTCGTACGTCTGGCCCTTGGGCGAGTAGATGCCCAGCGACGGGAACAGCGACTCCATGCCGAACGTGCGCGCCTCGTCGGGGACGATCGGCACCCAGCGCCTGCCGGTCTCCTTGTCGCGGACCAGGTCCTTGATCAGCCGGACGAACGCCATCGTCGTCGCCACGTTCTGCGAGCCGGAGCCCTTGTCGAAGGAGGCGAACGCCTTCTCGGCCGGGGCCGGCAGCGGCGCGACCGGGTGGACCCGGCGGGCCGGGGCCGGGCCGCCGAGCGCCGCGCGCCGCTCCTGGAGGTAGCGCACCTCGGGGGAGTCCGCGCCGGGGTGGCCGTAGGGCACCACGCCGTCGACGAAGTCGCTGTCCTTGATCGGCAGGCCGAGGCGGTCGCGCATCGCCTTGAACTCGTCCACCGACAGCTTCTTCATCTGGTGGTTGGCGTTCTTCGACGCGAAGCCCTCGCCGAGCGTGTGGCCCTTGACCGTCTGGGCCAGGATCACGGTCGGCGCGCCCTTGTGCTCGACGGCGGCCTTGTACGCGGCGTACACCTTGCGCGGCTCGTGACCGCCGCGCGAGAAGTGGAAGCAGTCGAGGATCTTGTCGTCGCTCAGCAGCTTCGCCATCTCGGCGAGCGCGGGATCGGCGCCGAAGAAGTCCTGGCGGATGTAGGCGGCGTCGCGGGTCTGGTACGTCTGCACCTGCGCGTCCGGCACCTGGCGCAGCCGGCGTACCAGCGCGCCCGTGGTGTCCAGCCGGAACAGCTCGTCCCAGGCGGAGCCCCACAGCGTCTTGATCACGTTCCAGCCGGCGCCGCGGAACTGGGCCTCCAGCTCCTGCACGATCTTGAAGTTGGCGCGGACCGGACCGTCGAGGCGCTGGAGGTTGCAGTTGATGACGAAGGTGAGGTTGTCCAGCTCCTCACGGGCGGCGAGCGCGAGGGCCGCCGTCGACTCCGGCTCGTCCATCTCGCCGTCGCCGAGGAAGGCCCAGACGTGCGAGGCGGAGACGTCCTTGACGCCGCGGTTGGTCAGGTAGCGGTTGAACCGCGCCTGGTAGATCGCGGAGAGCGGGCCGAGGCCCATCGACACCGTCGGGAACTCCCACAGCCAGGGCAGCCGGCGCGGGTGCGGGTACGAGGGGATGCCGTTGCCGCCGGACTCGCGGCGGAAGTTGTCGAGGTGCGTCTCGTTCAGCCGGCCGTCGAGGAAGGCGCGGGCGTAGATGCCGGGGGAGGCGTGGCCCTGGATGTAGAGCTGGTCGCCCGAACCGTCGGCCTCCTTGCCCTTGAAGAAGTGGTTGAAGCCGGTCTCGTACAGCCAGGCGGCCGAGGCGAAGGTGGCGATGTGGCCGCCGACGCCGTATTTGCTGCCGCGGGTCACCATGGCCGCCGCGTTCCAGCGGTTCCAGGCGGTGATCCTGGCCTCCATCTCCGGGTCGCCGGGCATCGCGGGCTCGGCGGCGGTGGGGATGGTGTTGACGTAGTCGGTCTCGAGGAGCTTCGGCAGCGCGATGCCGGCGCCCTCGGCGCGCTCCAGCGTGCGGCGCATCAGGTACGCGGCACGGTGCGGCCCGGCCGCCTGGGCGACGGCGTCCAGGGAGGCCCGCCACTCGGCGGTCTCCTCGGGGTCGCGGTCGGGAAGCTGGTCGAGCGCGCTCGGCTGGATGGCGTTGGGGTCGGTCATGTCGCCGCCTTCCTCAGTCGAAGGGGGTTCCCTCATCGGTAAGGGTTCGGGGGTGCCCTTGGTCTTTGGCAGGACAGGGCGTCGGGGCTCCTGTGGAAGCCCGTCGGCGACTGTAACCCCCTGATCGATGATCGATCAAAGGGTGGAGCCGGAAAATCTCTCGAAATCGAGAAAGTCGGCACGCGGTGCCTCGGCCGCGGGCACGGCGTGCCGCATTTCGAAAGGTTTTCGCAGGTCGGACGACGTCTGAGCGAACCCGCGCTCAGCTCTCGTGACGCGGCGCGCAGCCCAGCACGTGGGCCTTCACCAACTCCGCGATCCGCGGGTCCCGCCGCCGGAACGCCTGCACCAGTTCCTCGTGCTCCTCGGCGTACGACTGCTGCACGGTGCCGAGCCACCGTATCGACAGCGCCGTGAACACCTCGATTCCGAGCCCTTCCCAGGTGTGCAGCAGCACGGAGTTGCCCGCGGCCCGCACCATCTCGCGGTGGAAGCCCACCGTGTGCCGCACCTGCGCCGTGCCGTCGGCCCTGCTGTCGGCCTCGTACAGCGCCGCGACGTGCGGCTCCAGCGCCGAGCAGTCCCGGGCCAGCCGCTCCGCCGCCAGCTCCGCCGCGATCGCCTCCAGGCCGGCCCGGACGGGGTACGACTCCTCCAGGTCGGCGGCCGTCAGATTGCGCACCCGCACGCCCTTGTTCGGCGCGGACTCGATCAGCCGCAGCGACTCCAGCTCGCGCAGCGCCTCCCGCACCGGCGTCTGGCTGACCTCCAGCTCGGTGGCGATCCGCCGCTCCACGATCCGCTCGCCCGGCTGCCAGCGTCCGCTGATGATCCCCTCGAGGATGTGCTCGCGGATCTGCTCGCGCAGCGAGTGGACGACGGGCGCGGTCATGAGGGCTCCTTAGCGGGAGGCGTTGGCTTAGACAATACGGCCGTCCAGGGCTGCTGGAGAGGCGCTTGAGGGGGCTTTCGCGCAGGTGAGACGAGACTTACACCTCCGGTGTGCGGCCGGTGGCGGCCGGTGGCGCCGCGCGGCACCGGGGCCGGGCCGGTGGCCGCGGCCGGCCGTGCCCCGCGGTCCCGCCTCCGCCTCCGGCCGTGCTCCGCGGCGCCGCGGCCCCGCCCCAGACGCCGGTGCCCCCGCCCGGAGCGTTCCGGGCGGGGGCACCGATGCGTGCGTGCGGAGCGGGATTACAGGCCGAGCTCGACCTCGAACTCGCCGGCCTCCAGGATCGCCTTGACCGCCGTCAGGTAACGGGCCGCGTCGGCGCCGTCCACCAGGCGGTGGTCGTAGGACAGGGTCAGGTACGTCATGTCGCGGACGCCGATCGCCGTGCCCTCCGCCGTCTCGACGACGGCCGGGCGCTTGACCGTGGCGCCGATGCCGAGGATGGCGACCTGGCCCGGCGGCACGATGATGGTGTCGAACAGCGCGCCGCGCGAACCGGTGTTGGAGATGGTGAAGGTCCCGCCGGACAGCTCGTCCGGGGTGATCTTGTTCGCCCGGACCTTGCCCGCCAGCTCCGCCGTGGCCTTGGCGATGCCGGCCAGGTTGAGGTCGCCGGCGTTCTTGATGACCGGGGTCATCAGGCCCTTCTCGGAGTCCACCGCGATACCGATGTTCTCGGTGTCGAAGTAGGTGATCGTGCCGTCGGCCTCGTTGATCTTCGCGTTGACGACCGGGTGGGCCTTCAGGGCCTGGGCCGCCGCCTTGACGAAGAACGGCATCGGGGAGAGCTTGACGCCCTCACGGGCCGCGAACGCGTCCTTGGCCCGGTTGCGCAGCGCCATCAGACGGGTGACGTCGACCTCGACGACCGTCGACAGCTGGGCCTGCTCCGTGAGCGCCTTGACCATGTTGTCGCCGATGACCTTGCGGATGCGCGGCATCTTGACGGTCTGGCCGCGCAGCGGAGAGGCCTCCAGGACGGGGGCCTGCTTCGCGGCGGACGGCGCGGCGGCGGGGGCGGGCGCCGGGGCAGCGGCGGCGGCCTTGGCGGCCTCCGCGGCGGCCAGGACGTCCTGCTTGCGGATCCGGCCGCCGACGCCGGTGCCCTTGACGGAGCCCAGGTCGACGCCGTTCTCGGCGGCGAGCTTGCGCACCAGCGGGGTGACGTAGGCGCCCTCGTCGGTCGGCTGCGCGGCGGCGGGCGCCGGAGCGGCCGGGGCGACCGGAGCGGGGGCGGCCGGAGCCGGAGCCGGGGCGGCGGGCTGCGCCGGAGCCGCGGGGGCGGCGGGCGCGGGAGCCGGTGCGGCAGCGGCGGGGGCCGGAGCCGGAGCGGCGGGAGCCTCCGGGGCGGGGGCCGGGGCGGCGGGTGCCTCCGGGGCGGCGGGAGCCTCCGGGGCCGGGGCCTCGGGGGCGGCGGGCGCCGGAGCGGCGGCCGGGGCCGCGCCCGGAGCGCCGATGACGGCCAGCTTGGCGCCGACCTCGGCGGTCTCGTCCTCGCCGACCGTGATCTCCAGCAGCACGCCGGAGGCGGGGGCGGGGATCTCGGTGTCGACCTTGTCGGTGGAGACCTCGAGCAGCGGCTCGTCGGCCTCGACGCTGTCGCCGACCGACTTCAGCCAGCGGGTGACGGTGCCCTCGGTGACGGACTCGCCGAGCGCGGGCAGGACGACGTCCGTGCCCTCGGCGGAACCGCCGCCGGAGGCGGCCTCGGCGGTGGGCGCCGGGGCCGGGGCGGACTGCTCGGTGGACGGCTGGGCGGCCGGGGCGGGCTCGGGGGCCGGCGGGGCGACCTCCTCGGCGGCCGGAGCCGGGGCCGCGGCGGGGGCGCCGGTGCCGTCGTCGATCACGGCCAGCTCGGCGCCGACCTCGACCGTCTCGTCCTCGGCGACCTTGATGGAGGCGAGGACACCGGAGGCCGGCGCGGGGATCTCGGTGTCGACCTTGTCGGTCGAGACCTCGAGCAGGGGCTCGTCGGCCTCGACGCGCTCACCCTCGGCCTTCAGCCAGCGGGTGACGGTGCCCTCGGTGACGCTCTCGCCGAGCGCCGGAAGGGTTACGGAAACCGCCATGGTTTCGGTTGCTCCTAACGAATTGCGGAAGTCTGGGTCGTCGCTTGTGACCGAGGGCGTCAGTCGTGCGCGTGCAGCGGCTTTCCGGCCAGCGCCAGGTGCGCCTCGCCGAGCGCCTCGTTCTGCGTCGGGTGGGCGTGGACCAGCTGGGCGACCTCGGACGGCAGCGCCTCCCAGTTGTAGATCAGCTGGGCCTCGCCGACCTGCTCGCCCATGCGGTCGCCGACCATGTGGACGCCGACCACCGCACCGTCCTTGACCTGGACGAGCTTGATCTCGCCCGCGGTCTTCAGGATCTTGCTCTTGCCGTTGCCCGCCAGGTTGTACTTCAGGGCGACGACCTTGTCCGCGCCGTAGATCTCCTTGGCCTTGGCCTCGGAGATGCCGACGGAGGCGACCTCGGGGTGGCAGTACGTCACCCGGGGCACGCCGTCGTAGTCGATGGGGACGACCTTCAGACCGGCCAGCCGCTCCGCCACCAGGATGCCCTCGGCGAAGCCGACGTGCGCGAGCTGGAGCGTGGGCACCAGGTCGCCGACCGCGGAGATGGTCGGGACGTTGGTGCGCATGTACTCGTCGACGAGGACGTGACCGCGGTCCATGGCGACCCCGGCCTCCTCGTAGCCCAGGCCCTGCGAGACCGGGCCGCGGCCGACGGCGACGAGGAGGATCTCGGCCTCGAACTCCTTGCCGTCGGCGAGGGTGACCTTGACCCCGTCGGCCGTGTACTCGGCCTTCTGGAAGAAGGTGCCGAGGTTGAACTTGATCCCGCGCTTGCGGAACGCCCGCTCCAGCAGCTTGGAGCTGTTCTCGTCCTCGGCCGGGACGAGGTGCTTCATCCCCTCGATGATGGTCACGTCCGCGCCGAAGGACTTCCAGGCGGAGGCGAACTCGACGCCGATGACGCCGCCGCCGAGGATGATGGCGGACTTCGGCACACGGTCCAGGACGAGGGCGTGGTCCGAGGAGATGATGCGGTTGCCGTCGATCTCCAGGCCCGGCAGCGACTTCGGCACGGAGCCGGTCGCCAGGAGCACGTGGCGGCCCTGGATGCGCTGTCCGTTGACGTCCACCGAGGTGGGGGAGGAGAGCCGGCCCGCGCCCTCGATGTACGTCACCTTGCGGGAGGCGATGAGCCCCTGCAGGCCCTTGTACAGGCCCGCGACCACGTCGTCCTTGTACTTGTGGACGGCCGGTACGTCGATGCCCTCGAACGTGGCCTTGACGCCGAACTGCTCGCTCTCGCGGGCCTGGTCGGCGATCTCGCCCGCGTGCAGCAGGGCCTTGGTGGGGATGCAACCCCGGTGCAGGCAGGTGCCGCCGACCTTGTCCTTCTCGATCAGGGCGACGTCCAGACCCAGCTGCGCCCCGCGCAGGGCCGCGGCGTAACCACCGCTGCCACCGCCGAGGATCACTAGGTCGAAAACGGTGCTGGCGTCGTTCGCCACGTCACGTCCTCCATGCATGTGCGCCGTACGCCGGTCTTCGCTGACCGGCAGGCGGCTGGTGTCCGGCCGCTCGTTCTTCGGCCCTTCGGTGGGGCCCTGTCCTGCCGGGCCCCATCTTCGCACTTGTCGCCCCCGGAGGAGACGCGGGGCCGGTGTGTGAGACGTCCCACGTTCCGCCCGCCCGGCGCGGGCCGTGCCGGTGCGCGGCCCGCGCCGGGCGGGCGCGGGCGAGGACGGGTCGCCGCGCCCGCCGGGCGGGAGGAAGGGCCGGACTCAGCGGGCGGACCTCACCCCAGGTCGCCCGCCGCCGTGAGCTCCGCCAGCCGCACCAGCGTCCGTACCGCGGTGCCCGTACCACCCTTCGGGGTGTACCCGAACGGACCGCCCTCGTTGAACGCGGGCCCCGCGATGTCCAGGTGCGCCCAGGTGATCCCCTCGCCCACGAACTCCCGCAGGAACAGCCCGGCGACCAGCCCGCCGCCCATCCGCTCGCCCATGTTGGCGATGTCGGCGACCGCGGAGTCCATGCCCTTGCGCAGGTGCTCCGGCAGCGGCATCGGCCACGCCGGCTCCCCGACCTCCTCGGCGGCCTCGAACACCGCGGTGCGGAACGCGTCGTCGTTGGCCATCACGCCGAACGTCCGGTTGCCCAGCGCCAGCATCATCGCGCCGGTGAGCGTGGCGACGTCCACGATGGCGTCCGGCTTCTCCTCGGAGGCCGCCCACAGCGCGTCGGCGAGGACCAGCCGGCCCTCGGCGTCGGTGTTGAGCACCTCCACGGTCTTGCCGCTGTACATGCGCAGCACGTCGCCGGGGCGGGTGGCGGAACCGGAGGGCATGTTCTCGGCCAGCGCCAGCCAGCCGGTGACGTTGACCTCCAGGCCGAGCCGCGCGGCGGCGATGACGGCGGCGAACACGGCGGCGGCGCCGCTCATGTCGCACTTCATCGTCTCGTTGTGCCCGGCCGGCTTGAGCGAGATGCCGCCCGAGTCGTAGGTGATGCCCTTGCCGACGAGGGCGAGGTGCTTCTTCGCCTTGGACGAGGTGTACGACAGCTTGACCAGGCGCGGGGCCGACGCGGAGCCGGAGCCGACGCCGAGGATGCCGCCGTAGCCGCCCTTGGTGAGGGCCTTCTCGTCGAGCACCTGCACCTTGACGCCGTGCTCCTTGGCCGCGGCCTGGGCGACGGCGGCGAAGGCCTCCGGGTTGAGGTCGTTCGGCGGGGTGTTGACGAGGTCGCGGGCGCGGTTCAGCTCCTCGGACACGGCGGTGGCGCGCTCGACGGCGGCCTTGTGGGCCTTGTCGCGGGGCTTGGCGCCGAGGACGACGGCCTCGCCCAGCGGGGCCTTGCGGTTCTTCTTGTCCTTGCCGGCCGAGGCGGTGTCCTTGTACGCGTCGAACGAGTACGCGCCGAGCAGCGCGCCCTCGCCGATCGCGCCGACGGCGGCGGCGTCCTCGACGGGCAGTGCGAACGCGGCCTTCTTGGCGCCGACCAGGGTGCGGGCGGCCACGCCGGCGGCGCGGCGCAGGGCTTCGGCGCCGAACGGGGCGTCCTGCTCGGGCAGTGCGCCCAGGCCCACCGCCACCACGAGCGGCGCCTTGAAGCCGGCCGGCGCCGGGAGCTTCGTCACCTCGCCCTCGGCCCCGGAGGCACCGAGGGTCTCCAGGACGCCGGCGAGCCCGCCGTCGTAGGCCTGGGTCACGGACTCGGCGCCCGGTGCGACGACCGGGCCCCTGTCGCCCTTGGCGACACCGATCACGATCGCGTCGGCCCGCAGGCCGGGCGCCGCGGCGGTGCTGAGAGTGAGAGCAGTCACGGTGGTGAATTCTCGCTTCCGATGTGAAGTTTCGTTGGCCGAGGGGGTGGGTCGGCCGGGCCCGACAGCCGACTTGAGGTTCCTCGGGCGGAGCGGGCTTCGCCCGGACAGGCGAAAGACCCGGGCACGAGCCTACGCCGGGTGCCCGCGCGATCGTTCGCCCGGGCGTTCACCTGCGAGTGGCGTCGTGGTCATTTTCCGCGGGCGACGACCGCCGGCGACCGTCCCGCACCCTCCGCAGCCCCCGGTGGAGCGTCCGTCGGGTCAGCCGAGGGTCAGCACGACGAGCGCGGTGGTCGCGGCCGTCTCGGCCAGACCGCCGAAGACGTCGCCGGTCACCCCGCCGAAGCGGCGGGTGCAGTGCCGCAGCAGCAGTTCGGCCGCGCCGGCCGCGGCGGCGAGGGCGAGGACGGCGCGCAGCACGCCGTACGGCCCGGACGGCGCCCCGCACGCCGCGGCGGCGACGGTCACCGCGAGGGCGACGCCCAGGGCGGCGCGCACCGGGACGACCCCGGCCACGGCCGCCCCCAGACCCTCGGGCCGGGCGGCCGGCACGCCCTCGCGGGCGGCCAGGGTCAGCGCCGTCCGGGCGGCGACGGCGGAGACGGCGGCGGCGTACGCGCCCGCGCCCCAGGAGCCGCCGTACAGCTCGCACAGGGCCGCCGTCTGGGCGGCCAGGACCAGGACCAGCGTGATCACGCCGAACGGGCCGATGTCCGACTGCTTCATGATCCGCAGCGCGTCCTCGGCGGGCCTGCCGCTGCCCAGCCCGTCGGCCGTGTCGGCCAGCCCGTCCAGGTGCAGGCCCCGGGTCAGCGCGGCGGGCACGGCGACCGTGGCGACGGCGGCGAGCAGTGGGCCCGCGCCGAGGAACAGCAGCAGGAGCCCGGCCCCGGCGGCCACGCCTCCGACGACCAGCCCGGCCAGCGGCGCGCAGAGCATCCCGCCCCGGGCGGCCGTGCGGTCCCAGCGGTCGACCCGCACCGGCAGCACGGTGAGCGTGCCGAACGCGAACCGGAGACCGTGCAGCGGCGGCATCCGCGAGATCATGGACATGGCGGGCACCTTATGCGACCGTCGGGGCGCACCTCGCGGCGGATCGGCCCAGACTGGGTCATATGGGGACCTGGCTCGAGCGCAACATCGTCGAACCCGGCAAGCTGCCCCTGCTGCTCGCCCTGTCGGCCTTCGTCGTCACCTTCCTGGTCACCCGCCTGATCACCCGGATGATCCGCGCGGGGAAGGGCCCATTCCGCGACGTCACACCGGGCGGACTGCACATTCACCACGTCGTCCCCGGCGTCGTCCTCACCCTGGCGGGCGGCTTCGGCGCGGTGGCGGGCGGGCAGCACGGGTTCGGCTCCGCGCTGGCGGCGGTCGTCTTCGGCGCGGGCGCGGGGCTGGTGCTGGACGAGTTCGCGCTGATCCTGCATCTGGACGACGTCTACTGGACCGAGGCCGGCCGCAAGAGCGTCGAGGCCGTGGTGCTCACGGCGGCCCTGGTGGGGCTGCTCCTCGTCGGGTTCGCGCCCTTCGGGGTGGACGACCTCGACGAGGACGAGCTGCAGAGCCGGGGGTCGGTCGTGTCGACCGTCGCCGTGAACTTCTTTTTCTCGCTGCTCGCGCTGAGCAAGGGCAAGGCCCGGACGGCGGTCTTCGGGGTGATCGTGCCGCTCGTCGCGCTCATCGGGGCGATCCGGCTGGCGCGGCCCGGGTCGCCGTGGGACAGGCGGCTCTACGCCCGCCGCCCGCGGGCGAGGGCGCGCGCCCAGCGTCGGGCGCGGCGCCACGACCGCCGCTGGGCGGGGCCCCGCCGCCGGCTCCAGGACTGGCTGGGGGGCCGCCCCGACGACGCCTAGACGGACTCCGGGCGGCTCGCCCGCTCCTGTGCCTGCGCGCCCTGAGCCGGCGCCTGCCCGCCCGCTGCCTCCGCCCGGCCCGGCTGCTCCGGCGACCCGTGCTCCTCCGGCGACTGCGGCTCCTCCGGCCCCTCCGGCTCCGCCTTCTCCGGCTGCCTTTTCTCCGGCAGCTCCGCCGCCAGTGCCGCCGCCGACCGGACCAGGGGCAGGGACAGCAGGGCGCCCAGGCCCTCGCCCACGCGGACGCCGTGGTCCAGCAGCGGCTCCAGGGCCATCCGGTCCAGCGCCTTGGCCTGGCCCGGCTCGCCGCTGTCGTGGCCCGCCAGCCACCAGTCGGGCGCGCGGAAGGCGACCCGCTGGGCCACCAGCGCGCACGCCGCCGACACCACGCCGTCCAGGATCACCGGCGTCTTGCGCACCGCGCTCTGCAGCAGGAACCCGGTCGTCGCCGCGAGGTCCGCGCCGCCCACCGCCGCCAGCAGCGCCAGCTGGTCGCCGAGCACCGGCCGGGCCCGCCGCAGCGCGTCCCGGATCGCCGCGCACTTGCGCATCCACGCCAGGTCGTCGATCGCCTGCCCGCCCCGCCCGGTCACCACCGACGCGTCGGTCCCGCACAGCGCCGCGATCAGCACGCCCGCCGCCGTCGTGCCGCCCACGCTGACGTCCCCGAGCACGACCAGGTCCGTGCCCGCGTCGGCCTCCTCGTCGGCCACCGCGACCCCGGCCCGGAACGCCGCCTCGGCCTCCTCGGGGGTGAGCGCGTCCTCGACGTCGATCCGGCCGCTGCCGCGCCGCACCCGGTGCCGTACGACGTCCTCGGGCAGCGTCGACGGATCGCAGTCCAGCGCCATGTCCACCACCCGCAGCGGCACCTCCAGCCGCCGCGCGAGCACCGCCACCGGACGGCCGCCCTCCAGGACCTCGCGCACCAGCTCGGCCGCGCTGCCCGCGGGGCGCGCCGAGACGCCCAGCCCGGCGACGCCGTGATCACCGGCGAAGAGCACCACGCGAGGCCGTTCGACCGGCCTGACCGGCGCCGCGCCCTGCGCCGAGGCCAGCCACTCACCCAGTTCGTCGAGCCGGCCCAGCGCGCCGGGGGGCACGTTCCGGCTCTCCCGGTGCGCCTCGGCGTCACGGCGCACCCCGGCGTCGGGGCGCTCGATCAGATCGGTGAAGTCGTCGAGATTCAGCGAGCTCATTCGCCGAACAGTACCGGCACCGGTCGAACAGGGGGCCGCCACCGGGTCACGGCGACCGGCCGACGTCGTTGCACCCAAGATCGGTATCCCATACGTTCCGGTTTGCAGCGGATTGTCGTATCCACCTTCCTGCGCCCGGGAGCCGCCCATGTCCGCATCCCCCGTGCCCTCGGCGCTGCCGTCGGCCGACCGGCGCCGCGCCGCCTACCTGGCCGAACTCGCCCTGGGCACCGACCGTTTCCATGAGCCGCCCCGCGCGGACTGCCCCTGGTGCGGCTCCCGGCAGCTGCGCACCCGGTTCACCGCGCCCGACCTCCTCCAGCACAAGCCGGGCCGGTTCACCCTCGACGAGTGCCGGGACTGCGCGCACGCCTTCCAGAACCCGCCGCTCACCCCGGAGGGCCTGGCCTTCCACGACCGGGACCGGTACGAGGGCGGCCTCGGCGTGCCCTCCCGGCGTCGGCTGCGCACGACCGCGCGGGTGGTGCTGCCGTACGGCGAGCCGGAGAGCTGGCTGGACGTCGGCACCGGGCGCGCGGACTTCCCGGCGGTGGCCCGGCGGTTCTTCCCCTACACCGCCTTCGACGGCTCCGACCCGACCCCGAGGGTGCTGGAGGCCCGTGCGGCCGGCCGGATCGAGGAGGCGCACGTCGGCCACCTCGCCACGCCCGGCCTCGCCGCCCGGCTGCGCGCCCGCTACGACGTCGTCACCGTCCTGCACCGCCTGGAGCACGCCCCCGACCCCCGCGCGGAACTCGACGCCGCCCTCACCGCGCTGCGCCCCGGCGGCATCCTGCTGCTCGAAGCGGCCGACCCGGACTGCGCGTTCGCCGCCATCCTCGGCAAGTGGTGGTTCCCGCACACCCAGCCCCGCCACCCGAACCTGCTGCCCCTGGCCAACGTCCGCGCGGAGCTGGAGTCCCGGGGCTGCACGGTGCTCGTCGCCGCGCACCGCCCGGCCCACCGCCCCCAGGACCTGTCCGCCGCCCTCGCCCTGGCCCTCGCGCACGCCGTCCCGGACCCCGACGAGCCCTGGCGGCCGTCGCCCCCGAGCGAGGTGCGGCGCACGGTCCGCACGGTCCTCGACCGGGCCTCGGCCCCACTGCTCGCCCTCGCCAGGGCGGCGGACCTGCTGCTGTACCCGCTGCTGCGCGAGGGCCCGTTCGCCAACTCCTACCGGATCGTCGCCCGCAAGGACGCCGCGTAAGGGCACCGCAGACGGGCCGCCCGCAGGGTCCGTGCGGGCCCAGCCGACGGCCGCCTGCAAGGGTCCGCGCGGGCGCACCGCCGATCGGTCTCGGTCGTGGGGTGCGCCGTGTGGGCGTGCTGCCGGCGGGTCTCGGTCGTGGGGTGCGCCGTGCGGGCGCACCGCCCACGGGCTACCCCCGCAGCACCAGCGCCTGCCCCGCCACCACCAGCAGCACCTGCTCGCACTCCCCGGCGAACGCGGCGTTCAGCCGCCCCAGCTCGTCCCGGTACCGCCGCCCCGACGCCGTGGCCGGCACGATCCCCGAGCCCACCTCGTTCGACACCGCGACGACCATCCGCCGCGCCCCGCGCACCGCGTTCGTCAGCTCCCGCACCCGTGCGCGCAGCGCCCGTTCGCCGCCCCCGGCCCACTCCGCGTCGTCCCACGCCCCGACCGAGTCCATCGCGTCCGTCAGCCACAGCGACAGACAGTCGATCAGCAGCGGCGGGCCCTCCTCCGTCAGCAGCGGCACCAGATCGCAGGTCTCCTTCGTGCGCCACGACCCCGGCCGGCGCTCCCGGTGCGCCGACACCCGCGCGGCCCACTCGCCGTCGCCGCCGCGCGTGCCCCCCGTCGCCACGTACAGCACGTCGGGGAACGCCTCCAGACGCCGCTCGGCCTCCACCGACTTGCCCGACCGGGCGCCCCCCAGCACCAGGGTCCGCCGCGGCACGTCGGGCGCGTCGGGCAGGTGCTCGTACCCGCCCGCCGTCAGCGTCGTCCCGTCCGGTACCGCCCGCGCCCCGGCCGCCGCGAGCCGCCGCCGCAACTCGGCGCCGGGCGGCACGTCGTGGTCCAGGTGCACGGCGACCACGTCCGTGGCCGGCCCCGCCGCGCCGACCGCCCGCAGCCGGGCCAGCGCGTCCGGCCGCCCCACCACGTCCGCGAGGACCAGGTCGTACGGCTGTGCCCCGCCGGTCCCCTCCTCCAGGCCGGCCGGCGCGCCCCCCGGCGGCAGATACAGCAGCCGGCGCCCGTCGGGGCCGGTCACCGCGTATCCGGTGCCCGGCGCGTCCATCGCGACCGCCCGCACCCGGTGTCCCGTCAGCAGGGCCAGCTCCCGCCCGTCCGGCACCCGCCCCGGTGCGGGCAGCCCGGCCGGCACTTCCACCGGCGGCCCGTCGTGCGGGTGGGACAGCAGCACCTGCCGCACCCCGGCCAGCGAACGCCCCGCCCGCGCCGCCGCGAACACCGCACCGGGCGTCAGGTCCAGCAGCAGCGCCCCGTCCACCAGCACGGAGGCGCCCGCCCGCGCGTCGGGTCCGTGCGCCCGCGCGCAGGCGGCGCAGGGACAGTCGGGGCGGGGCAGTCCCGCGGGGGCGCCGGTGCCGAGCAGAGTCAGTTCCACGCAGTGATTTTCCCGCGTCCCCGCAGCTCCTGCGCGCCCGGCCGGGCTCCGTCCGGCGGATCGGGACCGGGACCGGCCCCCGGTCCTCCGGTCCCGAGGCGTGCGAACCCCCGCGTCCGGGGCATGATCCGCCGGACAGGCCCTACGCTCGGGGCGGGAGCCGGATCAAGGTCCGGTCCCGTTCCGCATGGCCGGGTCCGCTCGGCTCGGGCTCACATCTGGGAGGCGTACATGGCGGCATGGACGTGGCGATTCGAGAAGGCCGACGGGACGGAGGTCCCGCCCGCGGTGGAGCCCGAGGAGTTCACCACGCAGGGCGACGCCGAATCCTGGCTCGGGGAGCACTGGAAGGAACTGCTCGCCGGCGGCGCGGACCAGGTGCGGCTGTTCGAGGACGCCACGGAGATCTACGGCCCGATGAGCCTGCACGCCGAAGAGGCGTAGGCCGGGGGGGGAGGGGGCCGGCCGGGAGGAAGCCGACCGGCCCCCTCCTCACTGCTCGCCCAGCGTCACGTCGACGGTGCGCTCCTCACCGTCGCGGGTGAACGTCACCCGCGTCCGGTCACCGGGCCGGGCCGCGGCGAGCGCCTCCGCCAGCGAGGTGATCGTCGTGATCTCCGTGGCGCCGACCCGGGTGAGGACGTCCCCGGCGCGCAGCCCCGCCCGCTCGGCGGCGCCCTCCTCCACCACGTCCACGACGGCGACGCCCGCGGCCCGGTAGTCCCGGTCCACCACCGTGCGGCCGGTGATGCCGAGGGCCGCCCGGCCGGAGTCGGTGACCCGGCCGTCCTTGATGATCTGGTCGGCGACCGTCCGCACCATCGACGCCGGGATCGCGAACCCGATGCCGGGCGCCGCGCCGTCCCCGAGCCCGGGGTCGGTCGCGGCGAGCGTCGGGATCCCGATCACCCGCCCGTCCAGGCCGACCAGGGCCCCGCCGCTGTTGCCGGGGTTGATGGCCGCCGACGTCTGCACCATGTTGCCGATCGTCGCGCCCGTGCCGCCGCTGCCGCCGCCCTCGGTGACGGTCCGCCCGGTCGCCGAGACGATGCCCTGCGTCACGCTGGACGACAGCCCGAGCGGGGAGCCCATCGCCAGCACGATCTGCCCCACCTCCACCCGGGACGAGTCCCCGAACCGCGCCGCGCGCAGCCCGTCCGGCGGGTCCTCCAGCCGGACGACGGCCAGGTCCTGCTCGGGGTAGGAGTGCACGAGCCGCGCGGTGAGCGGCTCCTGATGGTTCGCGAGGATCACCCGGAAGGTCTTCTCCTCCCCGATGACGTGCGCGTTGGTGACGATGTGGCCCCTGCCGTCGTAGACGACCCCCGAGCCGAGGTCCTCGCGGCCCTGGATCTGCACGACCGACGGCAGGACGTCCCTGATGACCTTCTGGTAGTCGTCCTCCAGGTCACGCGCCGCTGCCCGCGGCACGGCGGCGGGCAGCGCCGCCTGCGGGGCCCGCGTCGCCTGCCGGGGCGAGGCGTCCGCCCGCCGCTCCGGGGCGCCGGAGCCCACGCATCCCGCGACGAACGCCAGCGAACAGCACAGCGCGGCGACGGCGGGCGGCAGGGCGCGGCGGTACGGCGAGCGGCGGGAAGCGTCCATGCCCCGAGCATGACCTCGCCGGCCCCGCCCGGCCCCCGCTGCGCGCCCGAACGGCGGAACGGGAAGGAAGGGGAGGACGGGCGAGGAACGTGGAGCGACGGGCGCGACGAGCCCTCTCAGCCCCGTACGCCGCACGGAGCGACAGGCGCGCCGGGCCACGCCGGCCCGTACGCCGCACAGAGCGACAGGCGCGCTGGAGGGCCCCGGGTCAGCCCCGTACGCCGCGCAAAGCGACAGGGGCGCCGGAGGGCCCGTCAGCCCCGTACGCCGCACAGGTGCAGCAGCGCCGCGATCCCCCGGTACGGGTCCGTCCGGCCGGCCCGCTCCTCGACCGTCAGCAGCGTCTCCAGGTCGGTGGGGAGCTGCGCCCCGTCGGCGGCCGTGTCGGTGAACACCCGCACGCCGTACCAGGTGTGCAGCGGCGCCCCGATCCCGGCCAGCGTCGCCGTGAGCGCGCTCAGCCGGTCGGCGCGCACGTCGAGACCGAGGCGGTTGCGGTAGGCGGTGGTGTCGAAGGCGGCCAGCGCCGTGGCCCAGTCGCCGTACAGGCCCGGTCGCATCGCCAGCGCGTCGCCGTTGCGCACCAGCAGCGACAGCAGACCGCCGTGCGCCAGCACCCGTGCGAGCCCCGCCAGGAGCGGGTCGGGCTCCTCGACGTACATCAGCACGCCGTGGCAGAGCACCACGTCGAAGCTGCCCGGCGGAAAGTGCGCGCCGGTCTCCCGGCCGTCCCCCTCCACGAGCCGCACCCGCTCCCGGATCCCCTCCGGTTCGGCGGCCAGCGCCGCCCGCGCCGCGCCCAGCATCGTGGCGTCCTGCTCCATGCCGGTCACCTTGTGCCCGGCCCGGGCCAGCCGCAGCGCCTGCGTGCCCTGGCCCATCCCCACGTCGAGCACGCGCAGCCGCCGCCCGACGGGGAACCGCCCGGCTATCTGCTCGTCGAGCTGCCGGGCGACCAGTTCCTGCCGTACGACGTCCCGCAGGCCGCCCAGCCCGCTGAGCCAGGCGCGTGCCGCACCCCCGGAGAAGGAAGCGGCGCTCAGGGCCGCTCTCCGCGCTTGACCTGCGGCTTGGGCAGCCGGAGTCGGCGCATCTGGAGGGAGCGCATCAGCGCGTAGGCGACGGCGCCGCGCTTGTTCTCGTCGGGGAAGCGCTCGGCGAGCCGCTTCTTGAGCCGGTAACCGGTGGCGACGGAGTCGAGCACGATCAGCACGATCACGACCAGCCACAGCAGCAGCGAGGCGCTCTGCAGCGCCGGCACCTGCACCATGCTCAGCACCAGGATGACCACGGCCATCGGCAGGAAGAACTCCGCGATGTTGAACCGCGAGTCCACGAAGTCGCGGGCGAACCGGCGCACCGGGCCCTTGTCGCGCGCCGGGAGGTAGCGCTCGTCACCGCCCGCCAGCGCCTGGCGCTGCCGCTCCAGCGCGGCACGACGCTCCTCGCGCTGACGCTTGGCGGCCTCCTTGCGCGTCATCGTCGTATTGGCGACGCTGCGGCGCTGGGACTGGGCCTGGCTGCGCTTGGGCGTCGGCCGGCCCTTCGGGGCCTGCGGATCACGGGGCTGCTTGGAGTCGGTCTGCGTCGCCTTGGCGGCGACCGCGGCCTTCTCTTCCTTGGCACGGCTACGGAACACAAAAGCCAAGGGTACGTGCTGCACACGCATGGACCCCAGTGCGGTGGGGAACGATCCGGCAACACCGTGCGTCTGTAGGGGGCAGACGGGACGAAGGGTCGCACCGGACCCCGGGGCGTACCCGGAGATCCGCCTACTCCTCACGCCGGAGCAGAAGCGCACTCAGTCGTCCTTGGGGATGAGCGCATCCGTCCCCGAACAGTGCGGTAATGGAAGCAGGGCCCTTACTGTGGGTTCTGTCGCAGACCTGTGAGCCGGAGTCCGTCAGAAGGGGGCGCGCGAAGCCCATGAGCGGTGTCATGAAGCGTATGGGGATGATCTTCCGCGCGAAGGCGAACAAGGCCCTTGACCGGGCCGAGGACCCGCGCGAGACCCTCGACTACTCGTACCAGAAGCAGCTGGAGCTGCTCCAGAAGGTCCGCCGGGGCGTGGCCGACGTCGCCACCTCCCGCAAGCGGCTGGAGCTCCAGCTCAACCAGCTCCAGAGCCAGTCCGCCAAGCTGGAGGACCAGGGCCGCAAGGCGCTCGCCCTCGGCCGCGAGGACCTCGCCCGCGAGGCGCTGTCCCGGCGCGCGGCGCTCCAGCAGCAGGTGACGGACCTGGAGACCCAGCACTCCACGCTCCAGGGCGAGGAGGAGAAGCTCACTCTCGCGGCCCAGCGGCTTCAGGCCAAGGTCGACGCCTTCCGCACCAAGAAGGAGACGATCAAGGCGACGTACACCGCGGCCCAGGCGCAGACCCGGATCGGCGAGGCGTTCACCGGCATCTCCGAGGAGATGGGCGACGTCGGCCTGGCCATCCAGCGGGCCGAGGACAAGACCGCGCAGCTCCAGGCGCGGGCCGGCGCGATCGACGAACTGCTCGCCTCCGGCGCCCTCGACGACCCCACGGGCATGGCCAAGGACGACATCCAGGCCGAGCTGGACCGGCTCTCCGGTGGTACGGATGTAGAGCTGGAACTGCAGCGCATGAAGGCCGAGCTGGCCGGCGGCACGACCGGCGGGCAGCAGGCCATCGAAGGCGGCGACGGCCGGCAGAACCAGCAGCAGCAGCCGCAGGACACCCCCCGCTTCGACAAGCAGTAACGACGGACGGACGAGGCCGGGGCCCACGCCGAGGAGGGCGACATGATCGTACGGATCATGGGGGAGGGGCAGGTGAGGCTGGCCGACGGCCACCTCGCCGAACTCAGCGAGCTGGACGACGAACTCCTGGCGGAGATGGAGCAGGGCGACGGACCCGGCTTCCGCCGCACCCTGACCGCCCTCCTCACCAGGGTGCGGGAACTGGGCGAACCGCTCCCCGACGACTCCCTGGAGCCGTCGGAGCTGATCCTCCCGTCCCCGGACGCCACCCTGGACGAGGTCCGCGAACTCCTCAGCGACGACGGGCTGATCCCGGGCTGAGGCCCGGGCCCGCCGGCCCCTGACGGACGTCCCGCCGCACAGCCGCGCGCCGCAGGCCCGAACCTGGCGGCGATCGGGGCGCCGCAGCCCTGCCGCCGGGCGGCGTCCGCTTCGGGGACCGGCCCCGCCGCGCGGGCCCGGCCCTGCGGCACCTGTGGCACATCGCCGCGCCCGGCCGGGCGGAACCGGGCCCGGTCGCGATCGGGGTTGTCCGCCTGCCGTCCCGCGGCGTCCGCCGCCGGGCGGCGCGCCCCGCCGCGCGGGCTCGGCCCTGCGGCACGTATGGGACATCGCCGCGCGGGCCGGGCGGAACCGGGCCCGGTCGCGATCGGGGTTCTCCGCCTGTCGCCCTCGGCATCGTGCCGGGCCTCGGCCAGTGGCCGTCCGTGACCCTGCAGGCCCAGGAGAACGCCCGGCTGGAGCGCGGACTCCGTCCCGCGGCGTCCGCCGCCGGGCGGCGGCGCGTCCCGCCGCGCGGGCCCGGCCCGGCGCACCGGGCCTCCGCTCGCTGCCGTGCCGCGCCGGGCCGACCCCGGCCCGGCCGTGACCCGGGTGTCTCGGCCTGTGCCCCGCGGTGTCCGGTGACTCCAGGGCCGACAGGGGACTTCGCAGGACAGGGCTCCCGGGAATGGTGCCCGGCCGCGCGGGCTCGGTCCCGCGCCGGGCCGACGCGCCTCACCGACGCGACCGGACGCGGCCCGGCACCGAGGCCGACCGCCTCCCCGGGCCGGCCCCCGCAGGCACCCCGGCCCCCGCGCCACCCGGCGGTTTCCGTACCCCGCCCCCCGGCGTGCCCGTACCGTAAGCAGGCGTGAGCAATCTCGAGCTCGTCCGGCGGCAGTTGAAGGCGCATCCCATGGCGCTGGACGCGGCGCTCGCCGCCGGCGTCCTGGTCTGCATGGTGGCCGGCTCCTTCGTGGACCCGCACGGCGAGAACGGCGTCAGCTGGGGCCTGCGCACCCCCGACCCGACCAGCCTGGTGCTCATCGCGCTCGGCGCCGCCGCCCTGGTGTTCCGCCGCCGCGGCCCGAAGCGCGTCCTCGCCCTCACCGGCACCCTCTCCGTCGTCGAGTGCGTCACCGGCGACCCGCGCGCCCCGGTCGCCATGGCCGCCGTGGTCGCCCTCTACACCGTCGCCGCCTCCACCGACCGCCCCACCACCTGGCGGGTCGGCCTGCTCACCATGACCGTGCTGACCGGCGTCGCCATGCTCGTCGGCCCGCTGCCCTGGTACGCGCAGGAAAACGTCGGGATCTTCGCCTGGACCGGCATGGCCGCCGCCGCGGGGGACGCCGTGCGCAGCCGCCGCGCCTTCGTGCACGCCATCCGGGAACGCGCCGAACGCGCCGAGCGCACCCGCGAGGAGGAGGCCCGCCGCCGCGTCGCCGAGGAGCGGCTGCGCATCGCCCGCGACCTGCACGACGTCGTCGCCCACCACATCGCCCTGGTCAACGTCCAGGCCGGGGTCGCCGCGCACGTCATGGACCGACGGCCCGACCAGGCCAAGGAGGCCCTCGCCCACGTACGCGAGGCCAGCCGGTCGGCGCTGAACGAACTGCGCGCCACCGTCGGCCTGCTGCGCCAGTCCGACGACCCGGCGGCGCCCACCGAGCCCGCGCCGGGCCTCGACCGCCTCGACGAGCTCGTCGGCACCTTCCGCAACGCCGGCCTCCAGGTCCAGGTCGCCCGCGCCGACCAGGACACCACCCTGCCGGCCGCCGTCGACCTCGCCGCCTACCGGATCATCCAGGAGGCCCTGACCAATGTGCAGAAACACGCGGGCGCGGACGCCAAGGCCGAGGTGAGCGTCGTACGGGTGGGACCGAACGTCGAGATCACCGTCCTGGACGACGGCTCCGGCGACGACCCCTCCCCGAGCGGCGGCGGCCACGGGCTGCTCGGCATGCGCGAACGCGTCGGCGCCCTGCGCGGCACCCTCACCACCGGCCCCCGCTACGGGGGCGGCTTCCGCGTCCATGCGATCCTGCCCGTCAAGCCCCGCACCCGCCCAGGGGAGGACCCCGCATGACCATCCGTGTCCTGCTCGCCGACGACCAGGCCCTGCTGCGCAGCGCCTTTCGCGTCCTGGTCGACTCCGAGCCCGACATGGAGGTGGTGGGCGAGGCCGGCGACGGCGTGGAGGCGGTGCGGCTGGCCCGCGAACACCTCCCGGACGTGGTGCTGATGGACATCCGCATGCCCGGCGCCGACGGCCTGGCCGCCACCCGCGAGATCAGCTCCGACCCCGCCCTCGCGCACGTCCGGATCGTCATACTGACCACCTTCGAGGTGGACGACTACGTGGTGCAGTCGCTGCGCGCGGGCGCCTCCGGCTTCCTCGGCAAGGGCTCCGAACCGGAGGAACTGCTGAACGCCATCCGGGTCGCGGCGGGCGGCGACGCCCTGCTCTCGCCCGCCGCGACCAAGGGCCTCATCTCCCGCTTCCTCGCCCAGGGCGGCACCGGCGACGGCCCGGACCCGGCCCGCTCCGAGCGGCTCGACGCACTGACCGTGCGCGAACGGGAGGTGCTGGTGCAGGTCGCCGGCGGGCACTCCAACGACGAGATCGCCGAACGCCTCGAGGTCAGCCCGCTCACGGTGAAGACCCACGTCAACCGGGCCATGGCCAAGCTGGGCGCCCGCGACCGGGCGCAGCTCGTGGTGATCGCCTACGAGTCCGGGCTGGTACGCCCGAGGGTGGACTGATCCGTTCGCCCCTCTACTCCTCCCGCAGTATGCGCGGCGTAAGGAACGGGACCTGGGAGCTACCTTTCGGCCTCCGCCGATGGCTCAGGGTGTTGGGGCGGGCGCTCACGTGTGCGCCCACCGCTCCGCTCAGGCCACGGAAGAGAGACGCTGACCCATGTCCTGGCTGTCGAGATTCAGCCTCGCGCAACGGGCCCTGACAGGGCTGATGTCCATCATCGCGCTCGCCTTCGGCGCCATCGCGATCCCCCAGCTCAAGCAGCAACTGCTGCCCACCATCGAACTGCCCATGGTCTCGGTGCTCGCGCCGTACCAGGGCGCGTCCCCCGACGTGGTCGAGAAGCAGGTCGTCGAACCCATCGAGGACAACCTCGAGGCGGTCGACGGCGTCACCGGCGTCACCTCCACGGCCAGCGAGGGCAACGCCGTCATCATGGCGTCCTTCGACTACGGCCCCGACCCCCAGCAGCTCGTCGCCGACGTCCAGCAGGCCGTCAACCGGGCCCGCGTCCAGCTCCCGGACGACGTCGACCCGCAGGTCATCGCCGGTTCGACGGACGACATCCCCACCGTCGTGCTGGCCGTCACCTCCGACGAGGACCAGCAGGCCCTCGCCGACCGGGTGGACCGCACGGTCGTCCCGGACCTGAAGAACATCGACGGCGTCGGCCAGGTCACCGTCGACGGCGTCCGCGACCTCCAGGTCTCCGTCACGCCCGAGGACGCCGCGCTGGCCCGCGCCGGGCTGACCGCCCAGCACCTCGCCCAGGCCCTGCAGACCGGCGGCGTCACCGTCCCGGCCGGCTCCTTCGACGAGGACGGCGGCAACCGCACCGTCCAGGTCGGCGGCGCCTTCACCTCGCTGGAGCAGATCGAGGACCTGATGATCACCGGCGAGGGCGTGAAGAAGCCCGTCCGCCTCGGTGACGTCGCCGCGGTGGAGGAGGAGCAGGCCGCCGCCGACTCCCTCACCCGCACCAACGGCCGCCCCAGCCTCTCGGTCGCCCTCACCATGGACCGCGACGGCAGCGCGGTCGCCATCTCCGAGGCCGTCGAGGAGAGGCTGCCCGGCCTGCGCGCGGACCTCGGCTCCGGCGCCGAGGTCACGGTCGTCAGCGACCAGGGCCCGGCGGTGTCCAAGGCCATCGACGGTCTGACCACCGAGGGCGCACTGGGCCTCGTCTTCGCCGTCCTGGTGATCCTGGTCTTCCTCGCATCCATCCGCTCCACCCTGGTCACCGCGGTGTCCATCCCGCTGTCGGTGGTCCTCGCCCTGATCGTGCTGTGGACCCGCGACCTGTCCCTGAACATGCTCACGCTGGGCGCGCTGACCATCGCGATCGGCCGCGTCGTCGACGACTCGATCGTGGTCCTGGAGAACATCAAGCGTCACCTCGGCTACGGCGAGGAGCGCCAGGACGCCATCCTCAAGGCCGTCCGCGAGGTCGCCGGCGCCGTCACCTCCTCCACCCTCACCACGGTCGCCGTCTTCCTGCCCATCGGCCTGGTCGGCGGCATGGTCGGCGAGCTGTTCGGCTCGTTCTCGCTGACGGTGACCGCGGCGCTGCTGGCCTCCCTGCTGGTGTCGCTGACGGTCGTGCCGGTCCTGTCGTACTGGTTCCTGCGCGCGCCCAAGGGCACCCCCGAGGACGCCGAGGAGGCCCGCCGGAGGGCCGAGGAGAAGGAGGCCCGCAGCCGTCTGCAGCGCCTGTACGTCCCCGTGCTGCGCTTCGCCACCCGGCGCCGGCTGACCAGCGTGGCCATCGCCGTCGTCGTGCTGATCGGCACCTTCGGCATGGCGCCGCTGCTGAAGACCAACTTCTTCGACCAGGGCGAGCAGGAGGTGCTCACCGTCAGGCAGGAGCTGGAGCCCGGCACCAGCCTGGCGGCGACCGACGCGCAGGCGAAGAGGGTCGAGAAGCTGCTCGGCGACACCGAGGGCGTCAAGGACTACCAGGTCACCGTCGGCTCGTCCGGCTTCATGGCCGCCTTCGGCGGCGGCACCGACACCAACCAGGCGTCATACTCGGTGATGCTGGAGGACTCCGCGTCCTCCGACGACGTGCGCGACCGTATCGAGGAGGGTCTTGCCGGTCTCGACGGCATCGGCACGACCACCATCGCGGCCGGCGACGGCTTCGGCGCCCAGGACCTCAGTGTGGTCGTGAAGGCCGCCGACGCGAAGGTGCTGCGCACCGCCGCCGAGGAGGTCCGCAAGGCGGTGGCCGGTCTGGACGACGTCACCGACGTCACCAGCGACCTCTCGCAGAGCGTGCCCCGCATCTCCGTCGAGGCGGGCGACCGGGCCGCCGCGGCCGGCTTCACCGACCAGAGCCTCGGCGCGGCCGTCGCCCAGGCGGTGCGCGGCACGACCGCGGCCAGGGCGACGCTGGACGACACCGAGCGCGACGTCGTCGTCAAGTCAGCCCGGCCCGCCGACACCCTCGCCGAGCTGAAGCGGCTGCCGCTGGGCCGGGTCACCCTGGGCGACATCGCCATCGTGAAGCTGGTCGACGGACCGGTCTCCATGACCCGCATCGACGGGCAGCGCGCGGCGACCATCACCGCCAAGCCGACCGGCGACAACACCGGCGCGGTCAGCGCCGACCTCCAGTCCACGATCAACGGCCTGGACCTGCCGGCCGGCGCCACGGCCGAGATCGGCGGCGTCTCCGAGGACCAGGAGGAGGCGTTCGCCAACCTGGGCCTGGCGATGCTCGCGGCCATCGCGATCGTGTTCATGCTGCTGGTGGCGACGTTCCGCTCGCTGGCCCAGCCGTTGATCCTGCTGGTGTCGATCCCGTTCGCGGCGACAGGCGCGATCGGCCTGCTGGTGGCGACGGGCACCCCGATGGGCGTCCCCGCGATGATCGGCATGCTGATGCTGATCGGCATCGTCGTGACCAACGCGATCGTGCTGATCGACCTCGTCAACCAGTACCGGGCACAGGGGTACGGCGTGGTGGAGGCCGTGATCGAGGGCGGCCGGCACCGGCTGCGCCCGATCCTCATGACCGCCCTGGCGACGATCTTCGCCCTGCTCCCGATGGCGCTCGGCGTCACCGGCGAGGGCGGCTTCATAGCCCAGCCGCTGGCGGTCGTCGTGATCGGCGGTCTGATCACCTCCACCCTGCTGACGCTGCTCCTCGTCCCGACGCTCTACGCGATGCTGGAGCTGCGCAAGGAGCGCCGGGCGAAGAAGCGGGCGGCGAAGAAGGACGCACTTCCGCAGCAGGCCTCGCAGGAGCCGGCGTCGGCCGAGGTCTGACGCACGGTCCACGGCCGAGGGCCCACCCGGGAGACTCCGGGTGGGCCCTCGGTGCGCAGGGGAAGGTTCACGGCCGTCTGCGCGCACCCGGGAAGGGCCTGCGCGCCGGAAACGGCTACGGCAGCGCCAGCATCCGCTCCAGCGCCAGCTTGGCGAACGCCTCGGTCTCCTTGTCGACCTCGATGCGGTTGACCAGCTTGCCCTCGGCCAGCGACTCCAGGGCCCAGACCAGGTGCGGCAGGTCGATGCGGTTCATGGTCGAGCAGAAGCAGACCGTCCGGTCCAGGAAGACGATCTCCTTGCCCTCCGGAGCGAAACGGTTCGCCAGCCGGCGGACCAGGTTCAGCTCGGTGCCGATGGCCCACTTGGAGCCCGCCGGGGCGGCCTCCAGCGTCTTGATGATGTACTCCGTCGAGCCCACGTAGTCGGCGGCGGCCACGACCTCGTGCCGGCACTCGGGGTGGACCAGCACGTTCACGCCCGGTACGCGCGCCCGCACGTCCTCGACCGAGTCGAGGCTGAAACGGCCGTGCACCGAGCAGTGACCGCGCCACAGGATCATCTTCGCGGCGCGCAGCTGCTCGGCCGTCAGCCCGCCGTTCGGCTTGTGCGGGTTGTAGACGACGCAGTCCTCCAGGGACATGCCCATGTCGCGGACGGCGGTGTTGCGGCCCAGGTGCTGGTCGGGCAGGAACAGCACCTTCTCGCCCTGCGCGAAGGCCCACTCCAGGGCCCGCTGCGCGTTGGAGGAGGTGCAGATGGTGCCGCCGTGCTTGCCGGTGAAGGCCTTGATGTCGGCGGACGAGTTCATGTACGACACCGGCACGACCTGCTCGGCCACGCCGGCCTCGGTCAGCACGTCCCAGCACTCCGCGACCTGCTCGGCGGTGGCCATGTCGGCCATGGAACAGCCGGCCGCCAGGTCGGGCAGGACGACCTTCTGGTCGTCGGAGGTGAGGATGTCCGCGGACTCCGCCATGAAGTGCACACCGCAGAAGACGATGTACTCCGCCTCCGGGCGCGCGGCGGCGTCCCGGGCGAGCTTGAAGGAGTCGCCCGTGACGTCGGCGAACTGGATGACCTCGTCGCGCTGGTAGTGGTGACCCAGCACGAAGACCTTGTCGCCCAGCTTCTCCTTGGCCGCGCGGGCACGCTCGACCAGGTCCGGGTCGGACGGCGAGGGCAGGTCGCCGGGGCACTCCACACCGCGTTCGCTCTTCGGGTCGGCCTCACGGCCGAGGAGCAGCAGGGCGAGGGGCGTCGGCTGTACGTCGAGCTCCTGGGTCTGGGCGGTGGTCACTACGCACCACTTTCTGTTCAGCGGCCGGCTCTGCGGGGCGACTTTTCGTCTGTCTGACGCTATTTATCATAACCGCTTCACGTCACTTTGACGATGGCCATAGCGTCCATGTGACGTGAATCCCCCGAGCCCTCGATTCATTCCCGGAAGGCCCCACAAGGACCGTTTTCCGCTCGGTGGGGCGTGTGCGAGCATGAGGAGGGAGCCGAAAAGCGAGCGCCCGGCCCGGAATGAATCCGCGGCCCCCACGGTTGCAACCGTCGGCAAGCAGTCTCCGTACAACCCGGGAGAGATGTAGATGTCCGTATCGGACGAGACCACCACCGTCACCGACGGCATCATCCTGACCGACGCCGCCGCGTCCAAGGTCAAGGCGCTGCTCGACCAGGAAGGCCGCGACGACCTCGCGCTGCGCGTCGCCGTCCAGCCCGGAGGCTGCTCCGGCCTGCGTTACCAGCTCTTCTTCGACGAGCGCTCCCTCGACGGCGATGTCGTGAAGGACTTCGACGGAGTGAAGGTCGTCACCGACCGCATGAGCGCCCCGTACCTGGGCGGCGCGACGATCGACTTCGTCGACACCATCGAGAAGCAGGGCTTCACCATCGACAACCCCAACGCCACGGGCTCCTGCGCCTGCGGCGACTCCTTCAGCTGAGCACCGACGCGGAGCGCGGCCGGCCGGGCGCGGCTCGCTGAGCGCACGCTCGGCGCCGTGCCTGAGCAGGCACGCTGCGCCTGCGCGGCGGCTCTGTGCGCACGGCACGAAAAGGCGGCGGTCCCTTTGGGGCCGCCGCCTTTCTGCGCGCTCGCACCGGGGGTGTGCGCTCGCTTGACGGCGCCCGCGGGCCCGGGCGCCGTCGCCGCGCCGCACCCGGACGGCGGTCCGGGTCCGGGGCCGGGGCGTTCACACCGGGGAGGTGCGGTACCGCCGCAGAGGCGTGCTCGCATCGGGGAGGTGCGCTTCCGTCAGGGGAGCGCGCTCCCGCCCGGGGGCGCATCCGCCCCGCCCGGGGGCGGACCCCGCCGGGGTGAGGCGCGCTCCTACCGCGGAAGCCGCGCCCCCGGCTTCTCCAGCGGCACTCCCTCGCCGTCCGGGCCGACCACCTTCCGGTCGCCGAGCGGCTCCTCCAGCCGCACGGTCCGGTGGTGGATCTCGGCGATCGCGATGCAGACCGCGTCCGGCCAGGCCGTCTCGGTCACCTTCACGGTCACCCGGCCCCGGCCCTCCTCGGCCGTGACCTCGTAGTCGGAGCAGACACCGCCGGTGAAGCTCACGGTCAGCTCGCGCCCCTCGGTCGTGTAGCCCTCCACGGCCGGGTCCTGCGCGCCGGGGCGGGGGCTGGGACGCTCGTCCGGCGTCGCGGCCGGTTCCGGCGACTTCAGGAACCGCGGGTCGATCGCCGGATGCGCCACCGTGAAGGTCTCCTTCGCGCCGGGCGCCCGCACCTCGAACAGCCAGGACGGCACCAGCGTCTGCCGGGCCTCCACGAAGTGCGAGGCCAGCCCGAACACCGCGCCCTCGACCTCGGCAGGCTTCCCGGCCGGAGCCTTCCGCGTGGCGCAGGGCAGGTCGGACGGCTCGTCCAGCGGCACGGCACTGGCGCAGCCGCCGATCCCCACGGGCCCGTCCGGCGCCTGGGCCGCGTTGAGCAGCTCCAGCGTCCGCGCGGCGCCGAGCACGGGATACGTGTGCCCCTTAACCGGCGCCTTCAGCTGTCCGCTGCCGGCCACCACCTCGCCGCCCGCGCCCACCGTGACGCCGGTCGGCCAGCCGTGCGTGGGAAGTCCGCCGACCACGGGCCGGGCGTCGACCGTCCGCCCGGCGCCCGTGTCCGCGCCGACGACCACCCGGGCGCCCTCCTGCCCGGCCGCCTCCAGCACCGGCAGGGCCGCCTTCCTGGCCGCCTCCTCGCTCACCGCGCCCCCGCCGGACGGCTCGTCCGGGCAGGAGACGGCGCTCTTGCAGTCGTCGGAGCCGGGGGCGTACCGCTGGAACGTCCAGGTGCCCGGTACCTGCCGGTTCACCTGAAGGCTCGGGCCCTCGCCGTCGCGGGCGCTGCCGATCCGCCAGGCCTGGGCCTCGGCGACGGGCCTGCCCTCCAGGCCGAGCGCCCGGGCGAGCCTCGTCACCTCGGCCTCGGTGACCCGGCCGGCGCTTTGGTGGACCGGCGCCGAGTCCGGCCCGTCGGGCAGCCTGCCGGAGGCCCGGTAGGAGACGCCGCCGGAGCCGGGCTCGCCCGGGGCGATGCCGCCGACGTGTCCGTCGAGGACCAGCGGCGGGGGAGTGCCGTCGCCGCCGGGCGCCTCGGACGCCGTGGTCCCGCCGGAGCCGTCCCCGGCGGACGTGGCGAGGTACGCCCCGCCGCCGCCCGCGACCAGCACGGCGGCGGCGACGGAGGCGATCAGCACGGACGAACGCCGCCGCGCCGGGCCGGCCGTGCCGGTTCCCTCGGCGGCGCCCGCACCCTCGGGGCCCTCGGTGTGGTCGGGTCGCTCGGTGTCCACCGCATCGCTCCTTCGCCTGCCTGCGACCCGGCCGATACACGGGTCGCGTCCCGTTCCCCTGCGCGGGGACGGCGATGGGACGCGGCGGAGGCGCGAGCGGTTCCGCGGAGGCGCCGGATCAGTCGCCGTACTCCGGCATCGCGTCCACCAGTCGCGCCGAATCCGGCGGGACCCGCACGCCGTGGATCGCCGACGGGGAGACCGGGCGCGGGGCGCGGCGGTCGGGGGCCGTCCAGTGCGGAGCCATCCGGGCGCAGTCGCCGCGCAGCGAGGCGAGATCGCCCTCCGGGTCGGCGGGGGCGGGGGAGGTCGCTCGAAGGTTGGTCATGCTGCACCGTATGCACGGACCGGCCTGCCATGAAAGGTCTACTATCGGGTAGTTTTGCCCGCTTCAGCGACCTCGCCGGAACCCGGTAGCGTGAACCGTCAACGCCTTCCACCCGGGAGATTCCACGCCGTGCGCATCGCAGTCACCGGCTCCATCGCCACCGACCACCTCATGACCTTCCCCGGCCGCTTCGCCGACCAGCTCGTCGCGGACCAGTTGCACACGGTCTCGCTGTCGTTCCTGGTCGACCAGCTCGACGTACGCCGGGGCGGCGTGGGCGCCAACATCGCCTTCGGCATGGGCCAGCTCGGCACCCGGCCGATCCTGGTGGGCGCCGCGGGCGCCGACTTCGACGAGTACCGTGCCTGGCTCGACCGGCACGGCGTCGACACCGCCTCGGTCCGCATCTCCGAGACCCTGCACACCGCCCGCTTCGTGTGCACCACGGACGCCGACCACAACCAGATCGGCTCCTTCTACACCGGCGCCATGAGCGAGGCCCGCCTCATCGAGCTCAAGACCGTCGCCGACCGCGTCGGCGGCCTCGACCTCGTCCTCATCGGCGCCGACGACCCGGAGGCGATGCTCCGCCACACCGAGGAGTGCCGCTCGCGCGGCATCCCCTTCGCCGCCGACTTCTCCCAGCAGATCGCCCGGATGAACGGCGAGGAGATCCGCATCCTGCTGGACGGCGCCACCTACCTGTTCTCCAACGAGTACGAGAAGGGCCTCATCGAGTCCAAGACCGGCTGGACCGAGGAGGAGATCCTCGGCAAGGTCGGCCACCGCGTCACCACCCTCGGCAAGCGGGGCGTGCGCGTCGAGCGGGCCGGCGAGGAGCCGATCGAGGTCGGCTGCCCCGAGGAGGAGCGCAAGGCCGACCCCACCGGCGTCGGCGACGCCTTCCGCGCCGGCTTCCTGTCCGGCCTCGTCTGGGGCGTCTCCCTGGAGCGCGCCGCCCAGGTCGGCTGCATGCTGGCCACCCTCGTCATCGAGACCGTCGGCACCCAGGAGTACGCCCTGCGCCGCGCCCACTTCATGGACCGCTTCACCAAGGCGTACGGCCACGACGCCGCCGCCGAGGTCCAGGCCCACCTGGCCTGACCCCGCGCGACGTCAGGAGACCCGGCGGACCAGATAGGCCGAGCCCTGGTCCGCCGGCTCCTCGCCGACGTACTCCTGCCCGCGCATCTCGCACCACGCCGGGATGTCCAGCCGCGCCGCCTCGTCGTCGGCGAGTACCCGGACCGTGCCGCCCACCGGCACCTGCCCGATCACCTTCGCCAGCTCGATCACCGGGATCGGGCACAGCTTGCCCACCGCGTCCACCACCAGCGCGTCCCCGCGCACCACGGTGGCCGGCGCCGGCGTCCCGAGCTTCTCCCGCACCCCCGCCACCGCGCCCGGCAGCACCCGGAGGAACCGCTCCACGTCCTCGGCCGGCGTCCCCGGCGGCAGCGACACCCGCACGTTGCCCTCGCTCAGCACCCCCATCGCACGCAGCACATGGCTCGGCGTCAGCGTGCTGCTCGTACAGGACGAACCGGACGACACGGAGAAACCGGCGCGGTCCAGCTCGTGCAGCAGCGTCTCCCCGTCGACATAGAGACACGAGAAGGTGACGATC
Source organism: Streptomyces sp. NPDC046379 (assembly GCF_055587785.1). Taxonomy (NCBI): domain Bacteria; kingdom Bacillati; phylum Actinomycetota; class Actinomycetes; order Kitasatosporales; family Streptomycetaceae; genus Streptomyces; species Streptomyces sp. NPDC046379. The sequence continues at coordinate 40,529 of NZ_JBVJFP010000001.1, read as the reverse complement.
CCGGGCAGCCGGTCCACCGGATCGCCCACCACCTCCACGTCGGGCACCAGTTCGGGCACCCGGGCCCGGATCAGGTCCGTCAGCTCCCGCAGCCGCGCCGCCTCGGCCGTCGCCCCGGCCCGCACCGCGCGCAGCGAGGCCGCCGCCGCCACGATCGCCGGGATGTTCTCGAACCCGGCCGCCCGCCCCGACTCCCGCTCGTCCGCGGGCCCCTGCGGCGCGAACCGCACCCCCTTGCGCACGACCAGCAGCCCGACCCCGGACGGCCCGCCCCACTTGTGCGCGCTCGCCGTCAGCAGCGACCACTCGCCCGGCACCGGACCCCAGCCCAGCGACTGCGCCGCGTCCACCAGCAGCGGCACCCCCGCCTCCCGGCACCGCGCGGCCACCTCGGCCACCGGCTGGGCGGTCCCCACCTCGTGGTTGGCGGACTGCAGACACGCCAGCGCCGTGTCGGGGCGCAGCGCGGCGGCGTACGCGTCCGCCCGCACGGCGCCCTCCCGGCCCACCGCGACCTCGGTGACCGTCCCGCCGTCCGCCTCGTGCACCTCGGCCGCATGCAGGACGGAGGAGTGTTCGACGGCTGACACGATCAGGTGGCGTCCGGCGCGCCGCCGCCCCGCGAGCGCCCCGGCCACCCCCGAGTGCACCGCACGCGTCCCCGAGGACGTGAACACCAGCTCGTCCGCCCGGCACCCCACCGCCTCCGCGGCCGCCTCCCGCGCGGCGTCCAGCAGCATCCGGGCCCGCCGCCCCTCCCGGTACAGCCGCGCCGGGTCGGCCCACCCCTCGTCCAGGGAGGCCTGGAGGGCCTGCCGGGCGACGGGATGGAGGGGAGCGGCGGAAGCGGCGTCGAAGTAGGCCATACGGCAACGCTAAGCGCCCGGTGGCGGCGTGGGGAAACGCGCGATCGACCACATTCGGTCCGCAGCCGCCACAAAAACCGCACGTCGGGGCTCCGCGACGGACAAAACCCACCGTCAGAACCGGCCCAGAGCCGGACAACAGACCCCCGTCGAAGGACCCGCGGCGCGTTGCGCCCCCCTCCCCGCGCGACCCCAAATAGCGTCCAGTAGGGTTTGGTCCGCATAAACATCCAAACCCCTGCCCGACGCAGGGCGGCGACCTACCAGCGAGAAGGCCGCAGCCGACCGCGCGGGCGAGACTCTCGGGAAGGCGCTACGTGAGTCCCAACGGCTCCGACCGCTCGCCGCGGCGCCCGATGCGGCGGAAGCTGCTGCAGGCACTGACCGCGGGCCTGGTCCTGGCGACCGCTACCGGTTGCACATACGAGGACTTCCCCCGCCTTGGTATGCCCACCCCCACCACGGAAGAGGCGCCCATCGTCCTCTCCCTGTGGCAGGGTTCCTGGGCTGCCGCGCTCGCCGTCGGCGTGCTGGTGTGGGGCTTGATCCTGTGGAGTGCTTTCTTCCACCGGCGCAGCCGCACCAAGGTGGAGATCCCTCCGCAGACCCGGTACAACGTGCCGATCGAGGCGCTCTACACGGTGGTCCCGATCATCATCGTGTCGGTCCTCTTCTACTTCACGGCTCGCGACGAGTCGAAGCTGCTCGACATGGACAAGAAGCCGGACGTCACGGTCAACGTGGTCGGCTTCCAGTGGAGCTGGTGCTTCAACTACATCGAGAACGTCGAAGGCTCCACAGGCGACGCCAAGACCGCCAAGGAGCTGGACGCGGTCCCGCAGCGCTACAAGAAGGACTTCCCGGCGAACGCCGGCGGCGTCTACACCTGCGGCACGCCCGGTGAGCGCAACCCGCAGACCGGCAACCCCGGCCCCACGCTGTGGCTGCCCGAGGGCAAGACCGTCCGCTTCGTGCTCACCTCGCGTGACGTCATCCACTCCTTCTGGGTGGTGCCGTTCCTCATGAAGCAGGACGTCATCCCGGGCCACCCCAACGCCTTCCAGGTGACCCCGAACAAGCAGGGCACCTTCCTCGGCAAGTGCGCCGAGCTCTGCGGCGTCGACCACTCCCGGATGCTGTTCAACGTGAAGGTCGTCTCGCCGGAGCGCTACGAGCAGCACCTGAAGGACCTCGCCAAGAAGGGCCAGACCGGATACGTGCCCGCCGGTATCGAGCAGACGCAGCACGCGAAGGACCGGGAGGCGAACGTCCTGTGAGCATCGTCAACGAACCCGCAGGTGCCCCCGAGGCGGGCACCTACGAGAACGAGCACCCGGTCCGCCGCAGGCAGCCGGGCAACGTGGTGGTCAAGTGGCTGACGACCACCGACCACAAGACGATCGGCACCCTGTATCTGGTGACGTCGTTCGTGTTCTTCTGCGTCGGCGGCGTGATGGCGCTCTTCATGCGCGCCGAGCTGGCCCGCCCGGGCCTGCAGATCATGTCGAACGAGCAGTTCAACCAGGCGTTCACGATGCACGGCACGATCATGCTGCTGATGTTCGCGACGCCGCTGTTCGCCGGTTTCGCCAACTGGATCATGCCGCTGCAGATCGGCGCGCCCGACGTGGCGTTCCCGCGGCTGAACATGTTCGCCTACTGGCTCTACCTGTTCGGCTCGCTGATCGCGGTGGCCGGCTTCCTCACCCCGCAGGGCGCCGCCGACTTCGGCTGGTTCGCCTACGCCCCGCTGTCGGACGCGGTCCGCTCGCCGGGCATCGGCGCCGACATGTGGATCATGGGTCTGGCCTTCTCCGGCTTCGGCACCATCCTCGGCTCGGTCAACTTCATCACCACGATCATCTGCATGCGCGCCCCGGGCATGACGATGTTCCGCATGCCGATCTTCACCTGGAACGTGCTGCTGACCGGTGTCCTGGTCCTGCTAGCCTTCCCGGTCCTCGCGGCGGCCCTGTTCGCGCTGGAGGCGGACCGCAAGTTCGGCTCGCACATCTTCGACGCGGCCAACGGCGGTTCCCTGCTGTGGCAGCACCTCTTCTGGTTCTTCGGCCACCCCGAGGTGTACATCATCGCGCTGCCGTTCTTCGGCATCATCAGCGAGGTCATCCCGGTCTTCTCCCGCAAGCCGATGTTCGGCTACTCGGGCCTGATCGCGGCGACCATCGCCATCGCGGGTCTGTCCGTGACCGTGTGGGCGCACCACATGTACGTCACCGGCGGTGTGCTGCTGCCGTTCTTCTCCTTCATGACGTTCCTCATCGCGGTCCCGACCGGTGTGAAGTTCTTCAACTGGATCGGCACGATGTGGAAGGGCTCGCTGTCCTTCGAGACGCCGATGCTCTGGGCGACCGGCTTCCTGATCACCTTCACCTTCGGTGGTCTGACCGGTGTCATCCTGGCCTCGCCGCCGATGGACTTCCACGTGTCCGACTCCTACTTCGTGGTGGCGCACTTCCACTACGTCGTCTTCGGCACCGTCGTCTTCGCGATGTTCTCCGGCTTCCACTTCTGGTGGCCGAAGTGGACCGGCAAGATGCTGGACGAGCGCCTGGGCAAGATCACCTTCTGGACGCTGTTCATCGGCTTCCACGGCACCTTCCTGGTCCAGCACTGGCTGGGCGCCGAGGGCATGCCGCGCCGGTACGCCGACTACCTGGCGGCCGACGGCTTCACCGCCCTGAACACGATCTCCACCATCGCCTCGTTCGTGCTCGGCCTGTCGATCCTGCCGTTCTTCTACAACGTCTGGAAGACGGCCAAGTACGGCAAGCCGGTCGGCGTGGACGACCCGTGGGGCTACGGCCGCTCGCTGGAGTGGGCGACCTCCTGCCCGCCGCCGCGGCACAACTTCCTCACCCTGCCGCGGATCCGCAGCGAATCCCCGGCGTTCGACCTGCACCACCCGGACATCGCGGCGCTCGAGGAGCTCGGGCACGCCGGTCACGGGGCCAGCGCCCTCGCGGGTAGCAAGGAGGCCGGCAAGTGAAGATCCAGGGCAAGATGTTCATGTGGCTGAGCGTCTTCGTCCTCGCCATGGCGGTCGTCTATGGCGTGTGGTCGAAGGAGCCGGCCGGTACCACGGCCCTCTTCCTGGCCTTCGGCCTGTGCATCATGATCGGCTTCTACCTGGGCTTCACCGCCCGGCGGGTCGACGCGGGCGCGCAGGACAACAAGGAGGCCGACGTCGCGGACGACGCGGGCGAGCTGGGCTTCTTCAGCCCGCACAGCTGGCAGCCGCTGTCGCTGGCCATCGGCGGCGCCTTCGCGTTCCTCGCGGTCGCGGTGGGCTGGTGGCTGCTGTACTTCTCCGCCCCGCTGGTCCTGATCGGCATCTGGGGCTGGGTCTTCGAGTACTACCGCGGTGAGAACCGCACCCAGTAGCACGCGCCGAGCGCCAGGGAGCCCGGACACTCCGTCAGGAGGGTCCGGGCTCCCTCGTTCCGCCCAGCCCCGCTCGCCCGTCCGGCCTACCCGCCGTGCCGAGCCGGGCAAAGCTTCCTACGTTGAGGCCATGAGCCACTCCGTGTTCTCCCGGGGCACCGCAGCCGGCGTCCCGCGCACCTGCACCGCCGCCGGTTGCACGCTGGTCGTGATCGCCCTCGTCGCGGGCGCCACCTCCTGCGGGGGCGACGACGTGCCGCCCACCGCGGCGCCGTACGACGCGGCCCGGCAGATCTCCGTCAGCGGCCCCACGGGCGCCGGACGCAAGGCCGACCCCGACCGGCCCCTGCAGATCACCGCCGACGCCTCCGAGGGCCGTATCACGGACGTCACGGCCGTCGACGCGGCCGGCCGCCACCTGTCGGGCGAACTGTCCGCCGACGGCAGCCGCTGGCGCTCCACCTCCCCGCTGGCCGCGAGCGCCCGCTACACGGTCCGGGTCGGCACCGAGAACGAGGACGGCGCCCCCGGCCGCCGGGTCCTCACCGTGGAGACGGGCAAGCCCCGGTCCGACAAGCGCCTCACCGTCACCTTCGGCCCCGGGACGGGCCGCTACGGCGTGGGCCGGCCGATCACCGCCGAACTGAACCTGCCGGTGCGGGACAGGGCGCAGCGCGCGACCGTGGAGCGGGCCCTGAAGGTGCGCTCCACGCCCGCGGTGGAGGGCGCCTGGCACTGGGTGGACGACCGGAAGCTGCACTACCGGCCCCGGGAATACTGGCCCGCCGGCGCCACCGTCGAGGCGCGCAGCACCCTGGACGGCATCAAGGTCGGCGACCGGCTCCGGGGCGGCCCGGCCAGACCCGTGCGGATCACCATCGGCGACCACGTCGTCGCGGTCACGGACGCCGCCGCGCACCGGATGACGGTCTACCGCAACGGCGAGGAGATCAGGACCATCCCGGTCACCACGGGCAAGCCCGGCTTCGACACCCGCAACGGGGTCAAGGTCGTCATCGGCAAGGAGTACTTCGTACGCATGCGCGGCACCACCATCGGCATCGCCGAGGGCTCCGCCGAGTCGTACGACCTGCCGGTCTACTACGCGACCCGGGTGACCTGGAGCGGCGAGTACGTCCACGCCGCCCCCTGGTCGGTCGGCTCCCAGGGCTCCGCCAACGTCAGCCACGGCTGCACCGGCATGAGCACCGCGAACGCGCAGTGGTTCTTCGACACCGTCCGCGAGGGCGACCTGGTCAAGGTCGTCAACTCCGAGGGCCGCACGATGGAGCCCTTCGGCAACGGCTTCGGCGACTGGAACCTGGACTGGAAGGAGTGGAAACAGGGCAGCGCCCTGCACGGCACCGCGGCCCAGGGCCCGGCCACGGCGGAACGGGCCAGGCTCCGGCCGGCGGCGCTGTGAACCGGGGCGACGGCGCCCGCTAGGCGCTCAGCGCGGCCCGCTCCCGCAGCAGCGAGGCCAGCGCCGCGGCGAACTCGACCGGGTCCACCGGCAGCGTCACCGCCGCCTCGGCCCGGCTCCAGGTCGCCAGCCAGGCGTCCTGCGGGCGCCCGATGAGCAGCAGCACCGGCGGGCAGCGGAACACCTCGTCCTTGATCTGCCGGCACACGCCCATGCCCCCCATGGGCACGGCCTCGCCGTCCAGCACGCAGACGTCGATGCCGCCCTTGTCCAGTTCCTTGACGACGGCGGCGGGCGTCGCGCACTCGACGAACTCGACCACGGGAACGTCCGGAGCGGGCCGGCGGCCGGTCGCCAGGCGCACCTGCTCGCGGGTGTTGGAGTCGTCGCTGTAGACCAGCACCGTGGCGGTCGGCTGCATGGTTCCTCCGGGACGTCGGCGTCGTGAAAGGACAGGCCTGCTGCGGCGGATGCTACCCCTTCGACCCTCTCGTCAACAGTTGTGGGAACACCACTTCGATGGGCCATACGAGCAGTACACGGGGGCCGAACGCACCGAACGGCACCCCCCGGGGTGAGGGCGGGATAAGCGACCGACATAATGTCGGTCGTGGCGACAGCAACGACAGTAGATACCGGGCACGCGCACCCGTCGGTCAACCGGCCGAACCTCACCAGCGTCGGAACCATCATCTGGCTGAGTTCCGAGCTGATGTTCTTCGCGGCCCTCTTCGCGATGTACTTCACCCTGCGATCGGTGACCGGGCCCGATTTCTGGCACGAGAAGGCCGACGCCCTGAACTTCCCGTTCTCGGCGACGAACACCACGATCCTGGTGCTCTCCTCCCTCACCTGCCAGCTCGGCGTCTTCGCCGCCGAGCGCGGTGACGTGAAGAAGCTCAGGATGTGGTTCATCGTCACCTTCGTCATGGGTGCGATCTTCATCGGCGGCCAGGTGCTGGAGTACACCGAGCTGGTCAAGCACGAGGGCCTGTCGCTCTCGTCGGACCCGTACGGCTCGGTGTTCTACCTGACCACCGGCTTCCACGGCCTGCACGTGACGGGCGGCCTGATCGCCTTCCTGCTGGTCCTGGGCCGCACCTACGCGGCGCGGAGATTCACCCACGAGCAGGCGACCGCCGCCATCGTCGTGTCCTACTACTGGCACTTCGTCGATGTCGTCTGGATCGGCCTCTTCGCCACGATCTACATGATCAAGTAGTCGGGGCTCGTACCCGAGCGCCTCACCGAAGCGCACATCCCAGAAGCATCGACGCAGAAGATCCTGACACCGGGGTAATCCGTGAAAAAGCTCTCCGCACGACGACGCCATCCGCTGGCGGCAGTCGTCGTCCTACTCCTCGCGCTGGCGGCAACTGGGGGGCTGTACGCCGCGTTCGCGCCCGCGAGCAAGGCGCAGGCCGATGAAACCGCCCAGTCCCTCGCCATCGAAGAGGGCAAGAAGCTCTACGCCGTCGGCTGCGCCAGCTGCCACGGCACCGGCGGTCAGGGCACCTCCGACGGACCGAGCCTGGTCGGCGTCGGCGCCGCCGCCGTCGACTTCCAGGTCGGCACCGGCCGTATGCCGGCGGCGACCTCCCAGAGCGCTCAGGTCCCGCGCAAGAAGGTCGTCTACACCCAGGCCGAGATCGACCAGCTCGCCGCCTACATCTCCTCCCTCGGCGCCGGCCCGGCGATCCCGACCGAGGAGCAGTACGGCACGGAGGGCGCGGACATCGCCAAGGGCGGTGAGCTGTTCCGCACCAACTGCGCGCAGTGCCACAACTTCACCGGCAAGGGCGGCGCCCTCACCAAGGGCAAGTACGCGCCGGGCCTGGAGGGCGTCGACCCCAAGCACATCTACGAGGCCATGCAGACCGGCCCGCAGAACATGCCCTCCTTCCCCGACACCGTCCTGTCGGAGCAGAATAAGAAGGACATCATCGCGTACCTCGAAGAGGTCAACGGCGACGAGGCCAAGAGCCCCGGCGGCCTTCAGCTGGGCGGCCTCGGGCCGGTCAGCGAGGGTCTGTTCGGCTGGATCTTCGGTCTCGGTGGCCTGATCGCCATCGCCGTGTGGGTCGCCGCCCGGACCGCAAAGGCCAAGAAGTCATGAGCAGCCACGACATTCCCGAAGAGAAGCTCCCTGCCGAGCAGGGCCACGCGCACGGCACGGCGGTGGGCGTCGCGGACGAGGAGAACCCGTTCGCCGACCCCGGCCTGCCGCCGCACGAGCACCGCATCCAGGACATCGACGAGCGGGCCGCCAAGCGGTCCGAGCGCGCGGTCGCCCTGCTGTTCACGCTCTCGATGCTGGCCACCATCGGCTTCATCGCTGCGTTCGTCACCATCCCCGTGGACAGGTCGGTCTACGTCTGGACCCTCGGCCACGTCAGCGCGCTCAACCTCGCGCTGGGCCTGACCCTCGGCATCGCGCTGTTCACCATCGGCGCCGGCGCGATCCACTGGGCGCGCACGCTGATGGCGGACGTCGAGATGGCCGACGAGCGCCACCCGATCGAGGCGTCGCCCGAGCTGAACGCCAAGATCAAGGAAGAGTGGAAGCAGGGTGTCGAGGAGTCCGCGTTCGGACGGCGCAAGCTGATCCGCAACACGATGCTCGGCGCGCTCACCCTCGTGCCGCTCACCAGCCTGGTCCTGCTGCGCGACCTCGGTCCGCTGCCCGGCACCTCGCTGCGCCACACCATGTGGTCCAAGGGCCTGCTCCTGGTCAACATGAACACGAACGAGCCGCTGCGTCCCTCGGACATCTCCGTCGGCTCGCTCACCTTCGCCAAGCCCGAGGGCCTGGAGGAGCACGACCACTCGTACCAGAACGAGATCGCCAAGGCCGCCCTGATGATCGTCCGGATCGAGCCGGAGGACATCAAGGACAAGCGCGAGCTGGAGTGGTCGCACGAGGGCATCGTGGCGTACTCCAAGATCTGCACCCACGTCGGCTGCCCGATCTCGCTGTACGAGCAGCAGACGCACCACGTGCTGTGCCCCTGCCACCAGTCCACCTTCGACCTCTCCGACGGAGCCAGGGTCATCTTCGGCCCCGCCGGCCACGCCCTGCCGCAGCTGCGCATCGGCGTGAACGACGAGGGGTACCTCGAGGCGCTCGGCGACTTCGAGGAGCCCGTCGGCCCTGCATTCTGGGAGCGCGGATGAGCACCACCAGCACCACCAGCACCGAATCCCGCGCCCGCGGGAAGGCTCCGGCCGGCGAGCGCCTCGCCGACTGGGCCGACGGCCGGCTGGGGATCTACTCCCTGGCCAAGGCCAACATGCGCAAGATCTTTCCCGACCACTGGTCGTTCATGCTGGGCGAGATCTGCCTGTACAGCTTCATCATCATCATCCTCACGGGTGTGTACCTGACGCTGTTCTTCCACCCGTCGATGAACGAGGTGGAGTACCACGGCAGCTACGTCCCGCTGCAGGGCGTGCTGATGAGCGAGGCGTACGCCTCCACGCTGGACATCAGCTTCGACGTGCGCGGTGGTCTGCTGATCCGGCAGATCCACCACTGGGCGGCGATCATCTTCCTCGCCGGCATGTTCGTGCACATGATGCGCGTCTTCTTCACCGGCGCGTTCCGCAAGCCGCGCGAGGTCAACTGGCTGTTCGGCTTCCTGCTGTTCGTCCTGGGCATGTTCACCGGGTTCACCGGCTACTCGCTCCCGGACGACCTGCTCTCGGGCACCGGTGTCCGCTTCACCCAGGGCGCGATCCTGTCCGTGCCGATCGTCGGCACGTACATCTCGATGTTCCTGTTCGGCGGGGAGTTCCCCGGCACGGACTTCGTGGCCCGGTTCTACTCGATCCACATCCTGCTGCTGCCGGGCATCATGCTGGCGCTGGTGAGCGCCCACCTGATCCTGGTCTTCTACCACAAGCACACCCAGTTCCCGGGCCCCGGCCGGACCAACAAGAACGTCGTCGGCATGCCGCTGCTGCCGGTCTACACGGCCAAGGCCGGAGGCTTCTTCTTCCTGGTCTTCGGTGTGACCGCGGCCCTCGCCGGCATCGCGTCGGTCAACCCGATCTGGGTCCTCGGCCCCTACCGGGCGGACCAGGTGTCCACGGGCGCCCAGCCCGACTGGTACATGGGCTTCGCCGAGGGCCTGGTGCGCGCCATGCCGGGCTGGGAGATCAACTTCTGGGGTCACACGCTCGTCCTGGGCGTGTTCGTCCCGCTGGTGATCTTCGGTCTGTTCCTCGCGGTGATCGCCCTGTACCCGTTCATCGAGGCCTGGGTCACCGGGGACAAGCGGGAGCACCACCTGCTGGACCGCCCGCGCAACGCCCCGACCCGCACCGCCTTCGGCGTGGCCTGGATCACCGCGTACATGATCATGCTGATCGGCGGTGGCAACGACATCGTCGCGACCCACTTCCATCTGTCGATCAACGCGGTCACGTGGTTCGTCCGGATCGGGTTCTTCGTCGGACCGGTCATCGCGTTCGTCGTGACCAAGCGGATCTGCCTCGGCCTCCAGCGCCGGGACCGGGACAAGGTGCTGCACGGCCGGGAGACCGGCACCATCAAGCGCCTGCCGCACGGTGAGTTCATCGAGGTGCACGAGCCGCTCAGCCAGGAGCAGCTGCACACGCTCACGGCGCACGAGCAGTACAAGCCGCTGGCCATCGGCCAGACGGTCGACGAGAACGGCGTCAAGCGCAAGGTGAAGGGCTCCGAGAAGCTGCGCGTCAAGCTCAGCAACGCCTACTTCGGCGAGGAGTCGCAGATCCCGAAGCCCACCGTCGAGGAGTACAAGGAGATCACGAGCGGCCACGGCCACCACTGATCGCTGCGTTCGCCACAGCCACGGCCGAGGGCCCCGTCCGGTGTACGGACGGGGCCCTCCGTCTTGTCCGGCGGCTGGATAGGGTGGAGCCCGTCCGAGACACCCGTCCCGACATCCGGGACCGAGCCAGGAGCGGCTTATGAGCGCTGTGACCCCCGCTGGAGGCGACACCGCGGCGGGCCGCACCTGGCCCGCCCTGCTGAACGGCCTGCTCGACGGCCGCGACCTGAGCGCGGACGACACGGCCTGGGCGATGGACGTGATCATGCGGGGCGAGGCGACGGACGCCCAGATCGCCGGTTTCGCGGTGGCCCTGCGGGCCAAGGGCGAGACCGTCGAGGAGATCGCCGGCATGGTCCGCACCATGTACGAGCACGCCAACGTGATCGAGGTGCCGGGGGAGACGGTCGACATCGTCGGCACCGGCGGCGACGGCGCCAAGACGGTGAACATCTCCACCATGTCCGCCGTGGTGATCGCCGGCACCGGCGCCAAGGTCGTCAAGCACGGCAACCGCGCCGCCTCCTCCGCGTCCGGCGCGTCCGACGTGCTGGAGAAGCTCGGGGTCAATCTGGAGCTGACGCCGCGGCGGGTCGCCGAGGTGGCCGAGGAGGCCGGGATCACCTTCTGCTTCGCGGTCAGGTTCCACCCGGCGCTGCGCCATGTGGCTGCGGCGCGCGGCCAGCTGGGCATCCGGACCACCTTCAACTTCCTCGGCCCGCTGACCAACCCGGCGCGGGTGCGGGCCCAGGCGGTGGGCGTCGCCGACGCGCGCATGGCCCCGATCGTCGCCGGCGTGCTCGCCGAACGCGGCAACTCCTCGCTGGTCTTCCGCGGCGACGACGGCCTCGACGAGCTGACGGTCACCGCCACCTCCCGGGTGTGGGTGGTCCGCGACGGCAAGGTGACCGAGGAGGTCTTCGACCCGCGGGACGTCGGCATCGAGCCGGTCCCGCTGGAGGCACTGCGCGGCGCCGACGCCTCCTACAACGCCGAGGTGGCCCGTCGGCTGCTCGACGGCGAGCGGGGTCCCGTACGGGACGCGGTGCTGCTGAACTCGGCGGCGGCCCTGGTGGCGCTGGAGCCGGGCACGGGACCGCTCGCGGAGCAGCTCCGGGACGGCATGGCGAAGGCGGCCGAGTCCATCGACTCCGGGGCGGCCGGGCGGGTCCTGGAGCGCTGGGTGGCGGTCAGCAACGCCTGAACGGCCGCGTGGGCAAAGGCAGATGGCGCAGGGGCGCGGTCCGGGATGCGGACCGCGCCCTTGCGCGTATCCGACAGTGTGGCAAGATGTGGGACCAGGTCATGAGCGACAGCCATCAGGCCCCGGCCGGCTGTCCGGCAACCCTCCGTCCGTGGCGGGGTGCCCCGGGTGAAGACCAGGCCGCAGACAGCAAGGTCTGCGGCAAGCGCGGACCCCTCGCGAGACCAGGGGTCCTGGGTCGTTCGAGGGAGCCTTCCGTGAGCAAACGAATGCGCTAGGTCTGTCGGCCGTTTTCCAGCCGTGCCCCGGGTGCGCCGTCGACGCGCGCGCCTTCCGCACCGGTCGCCTCGGCGCACCCCCTTTCTTCTCGTCCCCCGCGCTGCTGCCCAGCGCTCGACTCACGGGAGTCCTCGTCATGCCGGTTTCCGTATCCTCCGCTGCCTCCGCCCCGGTCATTTGCCCCCCGCTGCCCGTTCTGGGGCGGGATGTCACCGTGCCGCTCGTGACCGGCGGCGAGGCCGTCTACGCCGCGCTCGACTACGCGGCCAGCGCGCCCGCGCTCCAGCGGGTGTGGGACGACGTGGCGGCGTACGCGCCGTACTACGGCAGCGTGCACCGCGGTGCCGGGTACCTCTCGCAGCTGTCCACCGACCTGTTCGAGAAGGCCCGCGCCACGGTCGCGGGCTTCCTCGACTGCCGGGCCGACGACCAGGTCGTCTTCACCCGCTCCACCACCGACTCCCTGAACCTCCTGGCCGGGGCGCTGCCCGCCGGATGCCGGGTCTTCGTCTTCGAGACCGAGCACCATGCCGCGCTGCTGCCCTGGCCGGAGGACGCGGTCACCTGGCTCGACGCGCCGCGCAGCCCGGGCGAGGCCGTGGCGGCCCTGGAGCGGGCCCTCGCCGACCGGGACCCGTACGGCCCCGCGCTGGTCTGCGTCACCGGGGCGTCCAACGTCACCGGCGAGCTGTGGCCGGTACGGGAACTGGCCGCCGCCGCGCACGCGCACGGCGCCCGGATCGTCCTGGACGCCGCCCAGCTCGCCCCGCACCGCCCCGTGTCGGTGCGCGACCTGGACGTCGACTGGGTCGCCTTCTCCGGGCACAAGCTCTACGCCCCCTTCGGCGCCGGCGTCCTCGCCGGCCGCGCCGACTGGCTGGGCGCCGCCGACCCGTACCTCGCCGGCGGCGGGGCCAGCCGCAGGGTCGCCCGGCGGGCGGACGGCGGCGTGGAGGTGGAGTGGCACGACGGCGCGGCCCGGCACGAGGCGGGGTCCCCGAACGTCATCGGCGCCCACGCCGTCGCGTCGGCCTGCCAGGCGCTCACCGAGGCCGGCTTCGAGTCCCTGGTCGCCCGCGAGGAGTACCTGCTGCGCAAGGTGCGCGAGGGACTGGCCGGGCTGCCGCAGGTGCGGGTGCTGTCCCTGTTCGGCGAGGACGCGCCGCGGGTCGGCGTCCTGTCCTTCGTGGTGGACGGCTGGAACGGCTCGCACTTCGCCGCGGCACTGTCCGCGGAGTACGGCATCGGGGTGCGGGACGGGCTGTTCTGCGCCCATCCGCTGCTGCGCACGCTGCTGGACGGCGCGGCCGGGACGTCGGGGACGTCTCAGGAGTGCGGGACGCCCGGGACCGCCGGCGCCGTCCGGGTCAGCTTCGGCGCCGGGACTCCCGAGGAGCATGTGGACCGGTTCCTGCGGGCGACGCGGGAGCTGCTCGGGAACGGGTCGCGGTGGTCCTACCGGACGGAGGGCGGGCGGTGCGTGCCGGTGCCTGGGCCGGCGGCTTGAGGTCGTCGGGGGCGAGGGCGTGGTGTTCGGGTGAGGGTGTCGGGGGCCGGTCGCGCAGTTCCCCGCGCCCTTGGGGTGTTGCCCGGACGTCGGCTGTGAGGGGCCGTGTCCGAGGGGCGTGTGCTTCGGGTGCGGGTTGTGGAGGGCCGGTCGCGCAGTTCCCCGCGCCCCCCGGGGCGTCGCCTGGGCCGGGGGCGGTGGTGACCGTCCCCGGCGGCCGGCCGGTCAGCCCGGCCTCAATTGTCCAGGCCGATGGCGAAGGCCGCCTCCAGGTCGTGCTGGGAGTAGGTGCGGAACGCCACATGGGTGTCCGTCGCCTCCACGCCCGGGATCTTGCTGATGCGGCCGGGGATGACCTCCGCCAGGTCCTCGTGGTGGCGGACCCGGACCATCGCGATCAGGTCGTACGTGCCGGTGACCGAGAAGACCTCGCTGACGGAGTCCAGCGCCGCGATCCGCTCGGCGATCTCGGGGATCCGGTCCACGCTGGTCTTGATCAGGACGATCGCGGTGATCACGGCTGGTTCTCTCCCTCGGGGGCCGGAGCTGGGGCGGGTTTCACTCTAGTCCTCCGGCCGAACCGGGCCCACGCGTAGCCGAAGCCCAGGGCGAAGCCCACCAGGTGGGCCAGGTACGCCACCCCCGGCCCGCCGTCGGAGCGGCCCGCCGCCAGCCACTGCAGGGCCGCCCAGAAGGGCAGCACCACCCACGCCGGGAAGCGCAGCGGCAGGAAGAAGAGGAACGGCAGCAGACTGGTCACCCGCGCGGTCGGGAAGAGGAACAGGAACGCCCCGAGCACCGCCGAGATCGCCCCGGACGCGCCGACCAGCGACTGCTCGGAGCCCGCGTTGGCCGCCGCGTACGCCAGCAGCGCGAGGCAGCCGCAGCCGACGTAGAAGAGGGTGAACCCGGCCCGGCCCATGCGTTCCTCGGTCATCGCGCCGAAGACGTGCAGGAACAGCATGTTGCCGAGCAGATGCACCCAGCTGCCGTGCACGAACAGTGCCGTCGCCGGGGTGAGGAGGGCCCCGGGGGAGCCGCCGAACAGCTCTGCGGGGATCACGCCCCAGCGGCGGAAATAGGCCCGCTGCACCGCGAGCAGCTCCTCCCCCGTGCCGTAGGCGGGGCCGAGCCCCGACGCGGGCCCGATCAGGAAGATCACGCAGCACAGGCCGATCAGCCCGTACGTCACCGGCGCCGGCGGCCTCCGCCGGGCTCTCAGGGCCACCGCCCTCCAGTCGCTGACCATGAACACAGAGCATGACGCAACGGGACGTATCCGCACGGACCGCCTCGCCGCCGTGGACGGACGGGCGTCGGGCACCCGGCAGGCCGTAGGGTTACGAGCCACACGCTCCAGGCACGCTGGCGCGCCGGGAAACCAGAAGGGAAGGGACCAGGCACGATGACGGTTCCCCTGCCGACCGCCTCGACGCGGTGGCGCTGCAAGCTGTGCGGCAACCTCACCCGCTTCGACGTGACCCGTTCCTCCAAGGTGGTCGAGTACGTGCACCTCGACCTGGCCGGTGAGCCGAACGTGGAGGAGCGCGAGGTCGTCAGTGAGACCATCGAGTCGGTGCGGTGCCGCTGGTGCAACGCCGTGGATCAGGTGGAACTCGTGGAGAGGCCCGGCGTCGGCTCCTGACGGGAGCGGGCTCCTGGGCCGGTGATCCCGTGACCGGGGTCGCGTACAGGCATTGGGGTGAGGATGGTGGAGACCACAGGCGGGGAGCCGGACGACGGCGCCGCTGAGGTGCTCGACCGTCCGCTGCCCGAGGGTGTGCGCCGCCGCGTCGTGCAGATCGTCGCCGACGGCTTCGGCGGACTGACCATGGCCGAACTGCCCGCCCAGTTGCGGCAGTACGCCCGTTTCGCCCCCAACCGCCGTGCCAAGTTCGCCGGGAACGCCATGGCCGCGGCCCTGGAGACCGACCCGCTGTTCCGGCAGCGCATCGGCGAGAAGTTCCGGGAGGTCCAGCCCGAGCTGTGCGGCGCCCTCGACTCGGGCGCGCCCCCGCCCGCCGCCGACCCGCTGGACGTCGCCGCCGCGGCGTACGTGCTGCGTACGGCCG
Source organism: Streptomyces sp. NPDC046379 (assembly GCF_055587785.1). Taxonomy (NCBI): domain Bacteria; kingdom Bacillati; phylum Actinomycetota; class Actinomycetes; order Kitasatosporales; family Streptomycetaceae; genus Streptomyces; species Streptomyces sp. NPDC046379. The sequence goes on along the minus strand of NZ_JBVJFP010000001.1, from coordinate 24,962 downwards.
GCTGGGTGAAGCTCGTGACCGCCGCCGGCGAGGAGGCCCAGCGCGCGGACGCCGAGCGCGCCGACGAGGAGAACCGCGCCGAACTGGAGCGTCTGCGCGCCGAACTCGCCGCCGCGCGTGAGCACACCCGCGCCGAGACCGAGCGGCTGCGCACCGAACTGGACGCCGCCCGCAAGGAAGCCGAATCGCTTCACCGCAAGCTGCGCTCCGCCCTGAGCGACGTCAAGCGCGGCGAGGCGGCGCTGCGCAAGGCCCACGGAGAGATGGAGGCCGTGCGCGCCGAGAGCCACGCGCAGGTGTCCGCCGCGGAGAGCGAGACCCGGCGTCTCAAGGCCCGGCTGGGCGAGGCGGAGGCCGCCCTGGAGGCCACCCGCCGGGCGGCCCGCGAGGGCCGCAGCGTCGAGGACATGCGGGTGCGGCTGCTGCTCGACACCGTGCTGGACGCCGCCCAGGGCCTGCGCCGCGAACTGGCGCTGCCGCCCGTGTCGGTGCGGCCCGCCGACACCGTCGACGCGGTCGAGCCGGGGCGGATGACGCCGAAGGACATCGCCGCCCGCGCCCTGTCCGAGGACGACCCCGCGATCCTCGACCAGCTGCTGGCGCTGCCGCAGGCCCATCTCCTGGTCGACGGCTACAACGTCACCAAGACCGGCTATCCCCAGATGCCGCTGGAGAAGCAGCGGCTGCGGCTGCTCGGCCAGCTCTCCCAGCTCGCCGCGCAGACCGGAGCCGAGGTCACCTGCGTCTTCGACGGGGCCGAGCTGGCCGCGCCGGTGCTGCTGGCGCCGCCGCGCGGGGTACGGGTGCTGTTCTCCAAGCCCGGTGTCACCGCCGACGAGCTGATCCGGCAGCTGGTGCGCGCCGAGCCGCCGGGCCGGCCGGTCATCGTCGCCTCCACCGACCGCGAGGTCGCCGACGGGGTGGCACGGGCCGGCGCCCGGCCCGTCGCCTCCGCCGTGCTCCTCAAACGCTTCTCGCGGGGCTGACCTCCGGTCGACCCGCAATGGGACTCAATGGGAGCCGATGGCCGTCAATGGCGTCAATGGCGTCCAACGCACCAATGTCCGCCGCTCGGCTCCTATGGCCGCAATGGCAAAAACGAAGGCCAATGCCCGAATTGGGCGGAAGATCGCGCGACGTAGTGTCAGTCGCTCATCACCTCGGGTGAGTTGTGTGTAAAGAATGCTGGATGGGGCGAGATTTTTCAGCTGAGGATTTGAACTGATCACAGACAGGTCACTAGGGTCATGCCTCGAACCCTCGCTCGGGTGATCACTCACAAGGGGTGAGTGACGGCGGGGGAACCGCCCGCCGGCGTGTCGGTAGGCGGCTGAAGGAAGAAGGAGATCGCCCCCGTGGCGTCCCACCGTCGACCCAAGCAGCCGAGCCGCGCACGTGTGACCGTGCTGACCACCGCGGCAGCCGCTGCCGTCGCCCTGAGCTCGCAGGCCGCCAACGCCGCGCCCAGCGAGAAGCCCACCAAGGACGAGGTCAAGGCCAAGGTCGACAAGCTCTACCAGGAGGCGGAGCAGGCCACCGAGAAGTACAACGGGGCCAAGGAGAAGCAGGAGAAGCTCCAGAAGGAGATCTCCACCATCCAGGACAACGTCGCCCGCGGCCAGGAAGAGGTCAACGAGCTGCGCGACGGCCTCGGCTCCATGGCCAGCGCCCAGTACCGCTCGGGCGGCATAGACCCCTCGGTCCAGCTCTTCCTCTCCGCGGACCCGGACGACTACCTCGACAAGGCCTCCACGCTCGACCAGTTGAGCAGCCAGCAGGTCGACGCGCTGAAGAAGATCCAGGAGAAGCAGCGCGAACTCGCCCAGGACCGCGCCGAGGCGTCCGACAAGCTCAAGGACCTCGCCTCCACCCGCACCGAGCTGGGCAAGAAGAAGCAGGAAGTCCAGGCGAAGCTCGCCGAGGCGCAGAAGCTGCTCAACACCCTGACCGCGGCCGAGAAGGCCGCGCTCGCCGCCGAGGAGGAGCGCGCCAGCCGCGACAGCGGACGCAGCGCCCTCGCCGCCTCCGCGTCCGGCAGCGCCGCCCCGGCCACCGGCCGCGCCTCGTCCGCCTACGCCGCCGCCCAGAGCAAGATCGGCTCGCCGTACGTGTACGGCGCCTCCGGCCCGTCGTCCTTCGACTGCTCCGGCCTCACCTCCTGGGCCTTCGCCCAGGCCGGCGTCCAGATCCCGCGCACCTCGCAGGCGCAGGCGAGCTACGGCACCCGCATCTACTCGCAGAGCGACCTCCGGGTCGGCGACCTGGTGATCTTCTACAGCGACCTGCACCACGTCGGCTTCTACGCCGGCAACGGCCAGGTGCTGCACGCCCCGCGCAGCGGCACGGTCGTGCGCTACGAGTCGATCAACAACATGCCGTACCAGTTCGGCGTCCGCATCTGACCCGTTGGCATCGGACCCGGTTTCCGCGGGCCATGCCGCCCGAACGGGCGAATTACGACACCGGGCCGCGCCCCACGCCCCGCCGATGACCTGCGTCAGCGGCGGGGCGTCACGTTGCGTGGCCACCGGGGTCGTTGGTCGCCGCCCCGTCGCGGGGTTACTGTCTGCCGCGTTTCCAGTCCGCCAGTGGAAGGAGCGCGGCCACCCGTGGGGTCCCATCGCCGTCTCGCACCGTCCGGTCCCGTCCGGAGCGCCGGCGCCGCGCGCGTCGCCATGGGCGCGCTGTCGGCCGCCGCCGCGGCCCTCGCCGCCGTACCGGACACGCCGGCGCTCGCCGCGCCGCGCGACGACACCCGTGCCGAGGTGGACCGGCTCTACACGGAGGCCGAGAAGGCCACCGAGGCGTACAACGCGGCCGACGAGCGCGCCGACCGGCTGCGGGGGCAGGTGAACGACGCCCAGGACCGCGTCGCCCGCCAGCAGGAACGCGTCAACTCCCTGCGGGACGCCCTGGGTTCGCTGGCCGGCGCGCAGTACCGCACCGGCGGCCTCGACCCCTCCCTCGCCCTGCTGTTCTCCGCCGACCCCGACGACTACCTCGACCGGGCCGCCGTCCTGCACCGCATCGGCGTCCAGCAGGCCGGCCGGCTCGGGCAGCTCCAGGACGCCCTGCGCGATCTGGGCCGGGAACGCGCCGAGGCGGCCGGCCGCCTCACCGAACTGGAGAAGAACCGCCGGGCCGCCGCCGCCCACAAACGCGCCGTCGAGGACAAGCTCGCCCGCGCCCGCCGACTGCTCGCCGCCCTCCCCGACGCCGAGCGCGCCGCCTTCGAGCGGGCCTCCCGCTTCGCCCGCCAGGACCTGCCCGACCTCGCCGACCTGCCGCCCGCCTCGCCCCGCGCCGCCGTCGCGGTGGCCGCCGCCCGCTCCGCGCTCGGCAAGCCCTACGCCTGGGGCGCCACCGGCCCCGGCGCCTTCGACTGCTCCGGCCTGATGCAGTGGTCGTACGCGCACGCCGGGGTCGCCCTCCCACGCACCTCGCAGGCCCAGCGGGCGGCCGGCCGGCGGATCCCGCTGTCCGAGGCCCGGCCCGGCGACCTCGTCACCTACCGGTCCGACGCCAGCCACATCGGGATGTACGTGGGCGGCGGCCAGGTGATCCACGCCCCCTACCCGGGCGCGCCCGTGCGCCACGACCCGGTCGGGATGATGCCGATCTCCGGGGTCACCAGGGTCTGACCGGCCGCCCGCACTGCCCGTACGATCGGGAGGGTGGCCGGTCGAGGGCGGGCGTCGGGACGCGGAGCCGCAGCAGTGCGTCTGCTGCTGCTCGGCGCGCTGCTCGCGCCCCTGACCGGCTGCGGCCCGGGACCGGCTCCCGCCCCCTCCCACGCCCTGCGCGGCGAGGTGCAGCGCCTGCTCGACCGGCGCGCGGACGCCGTCCTGGACCGCGACGCCGAGCGCTACCGGCGCACCGGACCGGCCCCCGACTACGCCGACCTGCGGGCGCTGCCCTTCGCGGAGTGGTCGTACGAGGTCACCGCCGTGCGGCGGACCGGCGCCACCGCCACCGCCGAGGCCGACCTGCGCTACCGCCTCGACGGCTACGACCCGGCGCCCGTGACGGCGGGCCGCACCCTGCGGCTGGCCCGCAACGCCGGGGGCCGCTGGACCGTCGTCTCCGACCGGCCGCGGGGAGGGTCCGCCGAGCAGCTGTGGGACCAGGGCACGGTGAGCGTGGTCCGGGGCGCGCACGGCATCGTGCTCGGCGTCGGGCAGTCCCGCGCCGAGCTGCGCGCCTACGCCGGGCTCGGGGACCGCGCGGTGCCCGCCGTGTCCGAGGCGTGGGGCACGCGCTGGAGCGGGCTGGTCGTGGTGCTCGTGCCCGGCTCGCTGGACGACATGGCCGCCCTGCTCGGCTCGCCCGCCGCCCACTACCGGGGCATCGCCGCCGTCACCACCGGCGAGACGGGCGGGTCCGGCCGGTCGCCCGCCGACCGGATCATCGTCAACCCCGACGCGTACGGCGTCCTCGGCCCCGTCGGCAGACAGGTCGTCCTCACCCACGAGACCGTCCACGTCGCCACCCGCGCCCACACCAACGCCGCCACGCCGCTGTGGCTGTCCGAGGGATACGCCGACTGGATCGGCTACCGCGACAGCGGGCGCGCCCCGGCCGAGGCCGCGCCCGAACTGGCCCGCGCGGTGGCCGAGGGGGACCTTCCGGACGCCCTGCCCGCCGACGCCGACTTCCGCTTCACCGGTCACTCCACGGCGCTCGCGCGCGCCTACGAGGGCGGGTTCACGGCCTGCGGGCTGATCGCGCGACGCTGGGGCGAGGAGCGGCTCGGCGCGTTCTACCGGGCGGTGGGCGCGCACGGGGAGCGGCGGGGTGCGGTCGAGGGGGCGATGGCGCAGGTGCTGGGGACGACGCCGGAGCGGTTCACGGCGCTGTGGCGGGAGCATCTGCGGGCGGAATTCGGCTGACGGGGCCGCGGGCCGGGAACACGGGGACGACGCCGGAGCGGTTGACCGCGCTGTGGCGGGCTCACCCGAGAAACCCGAGAAACGGGCGTGCGGGGCCGGTCGGGGGCACGGGGCTCAGGACGAGACCGGGGTCTCCTCGCCGCGGGGCGCCCGGCCGGGGGCGGGCGCGGCGGCCGGGGCGGGGGCCGTCGCGCGCCACAGGGCGCGGGCCGCGACCACGGTGGCCAGGACCAGCAGGCCGTTGCGGACGACCAGGAGGGTGACGCCGAGGGTGTCGCTCGCCACGACGTGGGCGAACCAGATCGGGAACTCCAGCACCGTCACCGCCGACGCCGCCAGGACCAGCAACGCCGGCAGGCGCATCGCGCTGCGCCGGAAGGACAGGCACACCGCCGCCACCCCGACGAGCCACACCATGTACTGCGGGCTGATCACCCGGCTCGTCGTCGTGAACAGCAGCACCGCCACGAACGCCGCGTCCGCCGCCGTGTGCGGCGCGAACCGCCTCGCCGCCAGCCGCCACGCCAGCAGCCAGCCGAAGGCGACCCCGGTCAGCGCCAGGGCCGCCGTGCTGACCAGGCCGACGTACGGGCCGAGGAACTCCACCGAGCCGTAGTTCAGCAGCACCTGGCCGTCCCAGCCGTACTGCCGCGCCACATGGAAGACCAGCGCGCCCAGCGACTCCACCTCCGTGCCCCGGTCCCGCTGGAAGGTGAGGAAGGCGAACGCGCCCGGCATCGCCAGCGCGAACCCCGCCGCCAGCGCCGCCGCCGACACCGCCGCCGCCCCCCACACCCGCCGCCGCACCACGCCGGCCAGCAGCAGCGCGGGCCACACCTTCAGCATCGCCCCGAACCCGATCAGCGCCCCCATCAGTTGGGGCCGCCGGCTGCCCGCCAGGAGCGCCGCCACCGCGACGGCCGTGACCATCACGTCGTAGCGCGCGTACACCGTCGGCCCCAGCAGCGGCGCCCCCACGACCCACAGCCACGCGCCGCGCATCGTCCGGCCCGGCCGCGGACCGGCGTACAGCAGCAGGGCGAGGACGGCGAAGTCGGCCAGGAACGCCAGCACGAAGAACGCCTGCGCGTAGTCGAGGAACGACAGCAGCGCGGGGGAGAGGATCGCGAGGGCGGCGGCGGGCGGGTACTGCCAGGTGACGTCCTCGCGGGGGAACGCACCGCCGCTGAGCACCTCGTACCAGCCGTGGTAGATCACCGAGACGTCCGTGGTGACGTCCGGTCCGGGGAAGACGACGACCTTCAGGACGAAGAACAGCAGGAACAGCCGGGTCGCCGACCAGAGGGCGACCAGCCCGATCAGCGACGGTGTCCCGTTGGTCCTGTCCACGCGCGCCCCTGTCCGGTCGTCGGTCCGTCGCCCGCGCCGCCGGGGCGGACGCCAGCGTGAGTTTACGTTGGGTAGGGTCGGCGTCGATGCGCAAGACCCTCATCGTGACCAACGACTTTCCGCCCCGGCCGGGCGGCATCCAGGCGTTCCTGCACAACATGGCGCTCCGCCTGGACCCCGAGCGGCTGGTCGTCTACGCCTCCACCTGGAAGCGGGGGCGCGAGGGCGCCGGAGCCACGGCCGCGTTCGACGCCGAGCAGCCCTTCACCGTCGTACGCGACACCACGACGATGCTGCTGCCGACGCCCGCGGTCACCCGGCGGGCCGTCGGGCTGCTGCGCGAACACGGGTGCGCGGCGGTGTGGTTCGGGGCTGCGGCGCCGCTCGGGCTGATGGCGCCGGCGCTGCGCAGGGCGGGCGCCGAGCGGCTGGTGGCCACCACCCACGGGCACGAGGCCGGCTGGGCCCAGCTGCCCGCCGCGCGGCAACTGCTGCGCCGCATCGGGGAGTCCACCGACGCCCTCACCTACCTCGGCGAGTACACGCGCTCCCGGATCGCCGCCGCGCTCACCCCGGACGCCGCCGCCAGGATGGCCCAACTGCCGCCGGGCGTCGACGAGAAGACGTTCCATCCGGACTCCGGAGGCGCCGAGGTGCGCGCCCGGCTCGGCCTCGTCGACCGGCCGGTCGTCGTGTGCGTCTCCCGGCTCGTGCCGCGCAAGGGGCAGGACACCCTCATCCTCGCCCTGCCGCGGATTCTCGCCGCACAGCCCGATGCCGTGCTGTTGATCGTCGGCGGGGGGCCGTACGAGAAGGAGCTGCGCAAGCTGGCCCGCGAGACGCGGGTGGAGAAGTCGGTGGTGTTCACCGGGGCGGTGCCCTGGTCGCAGCTGCCCGCCCACTACGGCGCCGGCGACGTCTTCGCGATGCCCTGCCGCACCCGGCGCGGCGGCCTCGACGTCGAAGGGCTCGGCATCGTCTACCTGGAGGCCTCCGCGACCGGACTGCCCGTCGTCGCCGGGGACTCCGGCGGGGCGCCCGACGCCGTGCTCGACGGCGAGACCGGCTGGGTCGTGCGCGGCGGCTCCGCCGAGGAGGCCGCCGACCGGATCACCGCCCTGCTCGGCGACGACGAACTGCGCCGCCGGATGGGGGAGCGGGGGCGGCGCTGGGTCGAGGAGAAGTGGCGCTGGGACCTGCTGGCCGAGCGGCTGAAGGAACTGCTGTAGCCGGCCGGACGAGAGATCTCGCGGTGGCCGGGGGCGCCGCCCCTCGCCGTGACCGGGCGTGCGGCCTCGACGCTGCAGGGCGTACGACCTTGCCGCGGCCGGACATGGGACGGCGCGGGTCCCCTCGTCGGGGCCCGCGCCTTTGCGCTCCTCGCGCCCGCTACTTCGCGTACAGCGCCTCGATCTCGGCCGCGTAGTCCTTCGCGACCACGTTCCGCTTCAGCTTCAGCGACGGCGTCAGATGGCCCGACTCCTCGGTGAACTGCGAGTCCAGGATGCGGAACTTGCGCACCGACTCCGCCTTCGACACCGCCGCGTTGCCGTCGTCGATCGCGCCCTGCACCGCGGCGAGCAGGTCCGGGTCGTCGCGCAGCGAGGCCGCCGTGGAACCGGCCGGCTTGCCGTGCTCGGCGGCCCAGCGGCCGAGGAACTCCTCGTCCAGGGTGATCAGCGCGGCCACGAACGGACGGGCGTCGCCCACCACCATGCACTCGGCGACCAGCGCGTGCGCGCGGATGCGGTCCTCGATCACGGCCGGGGCGACGTTCTTGCCGCCCGCGGTGACCAGGATCTCCTTCTTGCGGCCGGTGATCCGCAGATAGCCGTCCTCGTCCAGGGTGCCGATGTCGCCCGTGTGGAACCAGCCGTCCGCCAGCGCCTCCGCCGTCGCCGCCGGGTTGTTCCAGTACCCCTGGAAGATGTGCTCGCCGTGCAGCAGCACCTCGCCGTCGTCGGCGATGCGCACCACCGAGCCGGGCAGCGGCTGGCCGACCGTGCCGATCTTCTGCCGGTCCCACGGGTTGAAGGCGGTGGCCGCACAGGACTCGGTCAGGCCGTAGCCCTCCAGCACGGTGAAGCCGATGCCGCGGAAGAAGTGGCCCAGGCGCTCGCCGAGCGGCGCGCCGCCGGAGATGGCGGCCTCGCCCCGGCCGCCGAGGACCGCGCGGAGCTTGCCGTAGACCAGCTTGTCGAAGACCTTGTGCTTGATCCGCAGACCGAGGGACGGGCCCGACGGGGCGTCCAGCGCCCGGCTGTAGGCGATCGCGGTGTCGGCTGCCTTGTCGAAGATCCTGCCCTTGCCGTCCGCCTGCGCCTTCGCCCGCGCCGAGTTGTACACCTTCTCGAAGACGCGCGGCACGCCCAGGATCAGCGTCGGCCGGAACGAGGCCAGCTCGTCGGTGAGGTTCTTGACGTCCGGGACGCAGCCCAGCTTGATCGGCGCCATCATCGGCGCCACCTGCACCAGCCGCCCGAAGACATGGGCGAGCGGCAGGAACAGCAGCACACTGCACTCGCCGGTGCGGAACAGCGGGCGCAGCCGCTCCACGACGTTGCCGCACTCGGCGAAGAAGTTGCGGTGGGTGAGCACACAGCCCTTGGGGCGGCCGGTCGTGCCGGAGGTGTAGACGATGGTCGCCGGGTCGTCGGCCTTCGCCAGGGAGCTGCGCTCCTCGACCGTCTCGTCGCTGACGTCCCGCCCGGCGCGGCCCAGTTCCTCGACGCCCCCGCCGTCGATCTGCCAGACGTGCTTCAGCGCCGGCAGCCCTTCGCGCACCGACTCCACCGCGGCGGCGTGGACGCCGGTCTCCACGATGCACGCGGTCGCGCCGGAGTCGCCGAGGATCCACTGCACCTGCTCCGGCGAACTGGTCTCGTACACCGGCACGGTCACCGCGCCCGCGCACCAGATCGCGAAGTCCAGCAGCGTCCACTCGTAGCGCGTGCGCGACATCAGGCCCACCCGGTCGCCCGGCTGCACCCCGGAGGCGATGAGCCCCTTGGCGGCGGCGTGCACCTCGGCGAGGAACTCGGTGGCCGTCACGTCCTGCCAGGAGCTGCCGGCCTTGCGGGCGATGACGGCGACGTCGGGGTGCTGCGCGGCGTTCCTGCGGACGATGTCCGTCAGGTTGCCGTCCGAGGGGACCTCGTACAAAGCCGGAAGGCTGAACTCGCGCAAGACTGCTGCTCCTCTGGGGCGCCGGCGCCACGACGTTGTGTGATGCGACGGTCCGGTCCAAGGCTCGGGCAGGTGCTCGCGGATTCATCTGTTGAAACCTGAGCACAACTGGACTGCCCGGACGTTACCCGCCGGTATGGCGTCTACGACAGGGGGGTCCGGCGAGATGTTCGCTGCGTCACACGGGTAGGTGTTCCTTCGCGCACAGTAGTCCACCGATGAATCGGCCAGCCAGTAATCGCAGGTCCGGCCGCCACTGTTCACGCATGCCGCACACGCCTACGCTTGATCGTCATGGCATCCACACCGGCCCCCGGCCGCACGACACGCGTGCACGTGGTGAGCGACGTGCACGGCAACGCCCGCGACCTCGCCCGGGCCGGCGACGGCGCGGACGCCCTCATCTGCCTGGGCGACCTGGTCCTCTTCCTCGACTACGCGGACCACTCGCGCGGCATCTTCCCCGACCTCTTCGGCGTGGAGAACGCCGACCGCCTGGTCGAGCTGCGCACCGCCCGCCGCTTCGACGAGGCCCGGGAGCTGGGCCGCCGGCTGTGGGCCGGGATCGGCGAGGACCGGGCGACGGTGATCGAGCGGGCGGTGCGCAGGCAGTACGCCGAGCTGTTCGCCGCGTTCCCCACCCCGACGTACGCCACCTACGGCAACGTCGACATGCCGCCCCTGTGGTCCGAGTACGCCCGCCCCGGCACGACCGTGCTGGACGGGGAGCGGGTGGAGATCGCCGGCCGGGTCTTCGGCTTCGTCGGCGGCGGTCTGCGCACCCCCATGCGGACCCCGTACGAGATCAGCGACGAGGAGTACGCCGCCAAGGTCGAGGCCGTCGGCGAGGTGGACGTGCTCTGCTCGCACATCCCGCCGGAGGTGCCCGAACTCGTGTACGACACCGTGGCCCGGCGCTTCGAGCGCGGCAGCCGCGCCCTGCTGGACGCCATCCGCCGCACCCGGCCCCGCTACGCCCTCTTCGGCCACGTCCACCAGCCCCTCGCGCGGCGCATGCGGATCGGCGCCACCGAGTGCGTGAACGTCGGGCACTTCGCCGGCACCGGACGGCCCTGGGCGCTGGAGTGGTGAGGCCCGCAGTCGGCGCAGGTGGGGGTGGCAGCGGGCCGGTCGCCGCGCGGTAGCCTTCACACCGCACCCACGCGCGCTGCACGACGCGTACCGGCACGATCCGGAGGAGCCACGGCGATGGCGGAACACACCAGCTCGAGCATCGAGATCCAGGCGGCCCCGGCCGAGGTCATGGCGGTGATCGCCGACTTCGAGCGGTACCCCGACTGGACCGGTGAGGTCAAGGAGGCCGAGATCCTCGAGACCGACGGGCAGGGCCGCGCCGAGCAGGTCCGGCTGGTCATGGACGCCGGCGCGATCAAGGACGACCAGACCCTCGCCTACACCTGGACCGGCGACCACGAGGTCTCCTGGACGCTGGTGAAGTCCCAGATGCTGCGCTCCCTCGACGGCTCCTACGTGCTCAGGCCGGCCGGCCCCGGCGCCACCGAGGTGACCTACCGGCTGACCGTCGACGTCAAGATCCCCATGCTCGGCATGATCAAGCGCAAGGCCGAGAAGGTCATCACCGACCGGGCGCTCGCCGGACTGAAGAAGCGCGTGGAAGCCGGCCGCTAGCCTCCCGGAGCCGGAGCCGGAGCCGGAGCCGGAGCCGGAGGCAGAGCCCCGTCCGAACCGGAGCCGAGGTGGAGCCGGCCTCCCGGAGGCTCCCGGGATCCACGGAACCGGGGTGATCCGGACCTCCCGGTACCGTTCCCCCTCATGCGCACCCTCCTGATCACCGGCCCCGGCGGCAGTGGCCGTACGACCGTCGCCGCCGCCACCGCGCTCGCCGCCGCCCGCGAGGGCGCCCGGACCCTGCTGCTCGGCACCGACCCCGCCGACACCCTCGGCGCGGTCCTCGGCACCGCGACCGGCCCGGCCCCGGTGACCGTCGCCCCTCGCCTCACCGTCCTGCGCCCCGACGCCGCCGCCGGCTTCCGCGACGGCCTCACCGCCCTCCAGGACCGGGCCACCGCCGCCCTCGACCTGCTCGGCGCGGTCCGGCTGGACGCCGAGGAACTCACCCCGCTGCCCGGCGCCGGCGAACTCGCCGCCCTGCGCGCCCTGCGCGACGCCGCCCTCTCCGGCGACCACGACCTCGTCGTGGCCGACCTCCCGCCCACCCCGGCCGCCCTCGCCCTGCTCGCCCTGCCCGAGCAACTGCGCCGCTATCTGCGCCGGCTGCTGCCGCCCGAACGACAGGCCGCCCGCGCCCTGCGCCCCGTCCTCGGCCGCCTCGCCGGCGTCCCCCTGCCCGCCGAGGCGCTCTACGAGGCCGCCGCCCGCTGGGACGTCGAACTGGCCGCGACCGAGGCCGTCCTCGCCGACCCGGACACCTCCGTGCGGCTGGTCGCCGAGCCCACCTGGGCCGGTGCCGACGCCGTGCACACCGCCCGCCTCGGCCTCGCCCTGCGCGGCCTGCGCGCCGACGCCCTGGTCGCCGGCCGCGTCCTGCCCGAGGACACCGCCGACCCCTGGCTCGCCGGCCCCGTCGCCCAGCAGCGCAAGATCCTCGACGAGTGGCGCGCCTGCCACGACGTGCACACCGTCCCCCACCTCGGCCGCGACCCGCGCGGCGTCGACGACCTCGCCGCCCTGCCCGTGCCGCCGCCCGGCGCGGCGTCCTCCGCGGTCGCCTGGCCCGTCACGGACCGCCTCGCCGAGGACGGCGTGCTGGTCTGGAGCATCCCCCTGCCCGGCGCCGTCCGCGACGACCTCGACCTCGTCCGGCGCGGCGACGAACTCGTCGTCACCGCGGGCCCGTTCCGCCGGATCGTCCCCCTTCCCTCCGCCCTGCGCCGCTGCACCGTCCAGGGCGCGGGACTGCACGAGGGCGAGCTGCGGGTGCGCTGCGCGCCGGACCCGCGACTGTGGCCCACGAGCCGGTGAAAGCGCCGCGCCCGTTCGGGTACCGTCGTAGGAACGGCCGCCCGCCGCGCGAGAACGCAGTCAGGAGCCCGCCATGAGCGAAGAGCGTCCCCCGTCCGACCCCGCCGAGGAGCGCACGGACCACGCCCCGCGCCCCACGGCGGACGCCGACGCCTGGGCGACCGCCTGCGCCGAGGACCTGGAGGCCGAGAAGGCCCGTCGCCGCGCCGAGCAGGGCCGCGCGCCCGGCTCCGCCGCCGAGGAACTGCGCCGGCTCGTCGACACCGTCGCGGACCGGCTGACCGCACTGCAGAACCCGTTGCTCGGCGCCGTCGCCGGACCCGCCGCCCAGCAGGTGGTGCAGCAGGTCGTCCAGCAGGCCAGGGCCGCCGTCGAACCGGTCATCGAACGCAACCCGCGCGTCTTCGACCACCTCGCCGCCGCCGGCCAGGAACTGCTCGCCGCCTACCGCTCCGCCGTCGAGACCCAGGAGCAGCGCTGGACCGCCCGCGACGCCGGCCCGGGCCCCGACCTCGACGTCCCCGGCGACGAGGACGGCCCGGCCCCCGGTCACCGCATCGACCTGGACTGACCGTGTGTGATCGACCCTGCCCGGGGAGTGGACGACGGCAGCCCCGACGGCAGGGCCTCGGGTACGGTTGGCCGTAGCGGGGCTCGACCGAAACTGAGGGATTCATGGGACTCACCATCGGCGTCGACATCGGCGGCACGAAGATCGCGGCCGGCGTGGTCGACGAGGAAGGCAACATCCTCTCGACCCACAAGGTGCCGACCCCGGGCACGCCCGAGGCGATCGTGGACGCCATCGCCTCGGCGGTGGAGGGCGCGCGTGCCGGGCACGAGATCGTCGGCGTGGGCATCGGCGCCGCCGGGTACGTCAACCGCCAGCGTTCCGAGGTCTACTTCGCGCCGAACATCGACTGGCGCAACGAACCGCTCAAGGACAAGGTCGAGGCCCGCGTGGGCCTGCCGGTCGTCGTCGAGAACGACGCCAACGCGGCCGCCTGGGGCGAGTACAAGTTCGGCGCGGGCAAGGGCCACCGCAACGTCATCTGCATCACGCTCGGCACCGGCCTCGGCGGCGGCATCATCATCGGCAACAAGCTGCGCCGCGGGCACTTCGGCGTGGCCGCGGAGTTCGGCCACATCCGCATGGTGCCGGACGGACTGCTGTGCGGCTGCGGTTCGCAGGGCTGCTGGGAGCAGTACGCCTCCGGCCGCGCCCTCGTCCGGTACGCCAAGCAGCGCGCCAACGCCACCCCCGAGCGCGCCGAGGTGCTGCTCGCGCTCGGCGACGGCACCCCGGACGGCATCGAGGGCAAGCACATCTCCATGGCCGCCCGCCAGGGCTGCCCGGTCGCCGTCGACTCCTACCGCGAGCTGGCCCGCTGGGCCGGCGCCGGCCTGGCCGACCTGGCCTCCCTGTTCGACCCGTCGGCGTTCATCGTCGGCGGCGGCCTCTCCGACGAGGGCGACCTGGTGCTCGACCCGATCCGCAAGTCGTACAAGCGCTGGCTGGTCGGCGGCAACTGGCGTCCCGTCGCCGACGTGATCGCCGCCCAGCTCGGCAACAAGGCCGGCCTCGTCGGCGCGGCGGACCTGGCCCGGGAGCCCGACCCGATCATGTGACGGCCGCTTCGGTCCGTGCCGCGACCCTGCCCGCCGAGCCCTGTCCGGGCGCGGCGGGCAACGTCGTATCTTGATCCGCATGGCGACGAGTCCCCTGCCCGACTCCCGTACCGAGGACGACGGCTCCGCCGTCGTGCGGGTCCTCGGCTACAACGTCCGCTCCCTGCGCGACGACACCGACGCGCTCGCCCGGGTGATCCGCGCGTGCGCCCCCGACCTGGTCCTCGTCCAGGAGGCGCCCCGGTTCTTCCGGTGGCGCAAGAAACTCGCCCGGCTCGCCGCCGCCACCGGCCTGGTCACCCTCTCCGGCGGCGGCACTGCCGCGGGACCCGCGCTGCTGTGCTCCCTGCGCACGACCGTCGAGCGCACCGAGGACGTCCTGCTGCCCCTCACCCCCGGACAGCACCGGCGCGGCCTGGCCACCGCCGTGGTCCGCTTCGGCGCCGTCCGGCTCGGGGTCGTCAGCTGCCATCTGTCGCTGGAGCGGCAGGAGCGGCACGAGCAGGGCGGGATGCTGCTGGACCGGCTCGCCGCGCTCGGCGTCCCGCACGCGATCGCCGGTGGCGACCTCAACGAGCGGCCGGACGGGCCCACGTTCCGGCGGCTGGCCGACGAACTGCAGGACTGCTGGGCCACCGCGCCCTGGGGCGGCGAGCACACCTTCCCCGCGACCGCGCCCGACCGCCGCATCGACGCCGTCTTCGCCACCAAGGGCGTCGAGGTGCTGGGCTGCGGCGTGCCCACCGGCCTGCCCGGCGTCGGCCCGCACGAGCTGAGGGCGGCCACGGACCACCTGCCCGTCCTGGCCGCCCTCCGCGTGCCCGCCGCCTGACGCGGCGCACGCCCGCTCACACCACGGCGCCGCGCCCCGGGTCGTCCTCGTCCTCGTCGTCCGTGCGCATCCGCATCACCAGCGTGGCGAAGCCGCCGAGGAAGCCGCCGATGGCCAGCGTGCTCAGCCACCACGTCATGTGCCAGCCGAGCAGCACCGCCAGCAGAAGCAGCAGCGGCCCGCCCAGCACGCCGAGCCAGGCGAACTTGGCGGTGGCGTCGGCGGCGGGCAGCGGCGGCGGCTCCGGCGGCACGAAGTGGCCCTCGTCGTCCGGGCCGAGGTCCTCCTCCGCGGGCTCGGCCACGGAGTAGTCCCGCGGGCCCGCGCCGCCGACGCCGGGGGCGAAGGTGACGGAGCTGCCGAGCGGCTGCGGGGCGTCCTTCTTCGGCTCGGGACGGGTGGCCGTGTCGCCGTCGCCGTCGTTGGTCTCCGCCTCCAGCAGCGCCAGGTCCTCTATGGACTTGAACGGCTTGGCGCCCGGCGGGTCCGCCGGCTCGTCGCCGTACCCCGCGACGATCGCGGCCCAGGCGGCGTCCTCGTCGAAGGGCACCTTCTGCTCCGCGCCCTCCCCGCCCGCCGGTGACATGCCGCCCTCCCGCCTCTCCCGCTCTTCCCGCTCCTCACGGTCCTCGCGCTCCGAGTCGAACTCAGCCACCTGCGGCCGTCCCTTCCTTGCCGACGCTGGGTGCGAGCCGGCCGATGAACGCGAGGCTCTCCTCGAAAATCCGGTCCGCGTCATGGTCCAACGTCGCCACGTGGTAGCTCTGTTCCAGCAGCAGCTCGGTCACGTCGGAGGACGAGACACGGCTGAGGATGCGGGCCGAGTCGGCCGGCGGCACCACGTGGTCCTGCGGGCTGCGCAGGAGCAGCAGCGGCTGGGTCACCCGCGGCAGCTCGGCGTCGACCACCCGGAAGAAGTTCCGCAGCGAGTGGGCCGCGTGCAGCGGGACCCGGTCGTATCCCACCTCGACGACGCCGGGCCTGGCGATGTCCCCGGCGACGCCGGGCGTGGTGCGGACCAGGTGCCGGGCGACGGGAAGGGCGTACGCCGACAGGCCGTGGACCTTGTTGGCCGGGTTGACCACCACCACGCCGCCGACCGCGTCCCCGTGCCGGGCCGCGAGCCGCAGGGCGAGGGCGCCGCCCATGGACAGACCGCACACGAACACCCGCGCGCAGCGCTCGCGCAGGGCGCGCAGCTCCCGGTCCACCTCCGCGTACCAGTCCTGCCAGCCGGTGAGCTGCATGTCCTCCCAGCGCGTGCCGTGCCCGGGCAGCAGCGGCACGGAGACGGTCAGGTCGTGCGCGGCGAGGTACTCCGCCCAGGGGCGCATCGACTGGGGGGAACCGGTGAAGCCGTGGCACAGCAGGACGCCGACCTCTCCGCCGTCGTGGCGGTAGGGCTCGGCTCCGGGGAGGACCGGCACCTTCGGTCTCCTGTTCATGAGAGGGCGGGCGGGAACGAGTCCGGGTGTGCATCACCGTACGCGACCGCACTGACACCGACCAGGGCCGTCGGGTCCGCCGGCCGGCGGCCGGGTTAAGGTCTGATCCACAGACACAGGAGGCACTCGGTTGTTGTACGGCGCGATGAAGGTTTCCATCGGGGGACCGCTGAAGCTCGTCTTCCGGCCCTGGGTGGAGGGCCTGGAGAACGTGCCCGCCGAGGGACCCGCGATCCTCGCGAGCAACCACCTGTCCTTCTCCGACTCGTTCTTCCTGCCCGCGGTCCTCGACCGCAAGGTCACCTTCATCGCGAAGGCCGAGTACTTCACCACCCCCGGCGTCAAGGGCAAGCTCACCGCCGCCTTCTTCAAGGGCGTCGGCCAGCTCCCGGTGGACCGCTCCGGGGCCCGCGGCGCCGGCGAGGCCGCCGTCAGGAGCGGCATCGAGGTCGTCGAGCGCGGTGAGCTGTTCGGCATCTACCCCGAGGGCACCCGCTCGCCCGACGGCCGCCTCTACCGCGGCAAGCCCGGCGGCCTCGCGCGCGTCGCCCTCGCCACCGGCGCCCCCGTCATCCCGGTCGCGATGATCGACACCGAGAAGATCCAGCCGCCCGGCAAGGTACTCCCGAAGGTCATGCGCCCCGGCATCCGCATCGGCCGGCCCCTGGACTTCAGCCGCTACCACGGCATGGAGCACGACCGCTTCGTGCTGCGCGCGGTGACCGACGAGGTCATGTACGAGATCATGAAGCTCTCCGGCCAGGAGTACGTCGACATGTACGCGACCGCCGCCAAGCGGGAGATCGCGGAGGCGGCCAAGGCCGAGAAGGAAGCGGCGAAGGCGGCCCGGGCGGCCCTCGCGCAGGCGGAGAAGGAACAGGCCGACAAGGAACAGCAGGCACGGCGGGACCACGCCGAATAGGCGGTCCGGCACGGGGCGGGGGGACATGGCCAGGCGCGAGCGTGTGATGAGGATGTCGGTCGAACTGCCGCTGTGGCGCGCCCTGACCGCGTACCGGGTGCTGACCCTCGCCTACGCGATCGGCCTGTTCTGCACCGCCTACGACGAGTTCGCCCGCCCCTGGGTCGCCGTCGCCTTCTACGCCGTCCTCGCCGCGTGGACCCTGGCCACCCTGCCCAAGGTCGCCAGTGCGGCGAGCTGCACCAGGCGCTTCCTCGCCGTCGACCTCGCCCTCGCCCTCACCGGCATCCTGCTCACCCTGGCCGCCGACTCCCCGGAGCGGATCGAGGCCGGCGGGCCCACCCTGCCGTCGATCTGGACCGCCGGCTCCGTGCTGGCGTTCGCGCTCAAGGGCGGCTGGCGCTGGGCGGCCGTCGCCTCCACCCTGGTCGCCGTCGCCAACCTGATCGAGCGCGGCAATCCGGCCCGCGACACCGTGCACAACGTCATCCTCGTCTGGGTCGCCGCCATCGCCATCGGCTACGTCGTCGAGGTCGCCCGCGCCTCCGAGCGCACCCTCGCCCGCGCCCTGGAGATCGAGGCCGCGACCAGGGAGCGCGAGCGGCTGGCCCGGGACATCCACGACAGCGTGCTCCAGGTGCTGGCCATGGTGCAGCGGCGCGGCGCGGTCATCGGCGGCGAGGCCGCGGAGCTGGGCCGCATGGCGGGCGAGCAGGAGGTCGCCCTGCGCACCCTGGTCTCCGGCGGCCTCTCCCCGGTCTCCCGGGTGTCGGAGGACAGCGCCGAGGGGGCGGTCGTCCGGGCCGTGGAGGAGCCGGAGGACGCCGGCGCCCCCGTCGACCTGCGCGGGCTGCTCGCCCCGTACGCCGGCGCCCGGGTGAGCCTGGCCGAGCCAGGCGCCCCGGTGCCGCTGCCGCCGCCCGCCGCCCGTGAACTGGCCGCGGCCGTCGGGGCGGCCCTGGACAACGTCCGCCGGCACGCCGGGGAGGGCGCCCGGGCCTGGATCCTGGTCGAGGACGAGCCCGGCGAGGTGATCGTGACGGTACGGGACGACGGGCCAGGCATCCCCGAGGGTCGGCTCGCGCAGGCCGAGGGCGAGGGACGGATGGGCGTGGCCCTGTCCATCCGCGGCCGGCTGCGCGACCTCGGCGGCACGGCGGAGGTGATCTCGGTGCCGGGGCAGGGCACGGAGGTCGAACTGAGGGTTCCGAAGGAACGGCAGGACAAGCGGACGGCACGGGGGAAGGCGGAACGGCGATGAGTGAGCAGGGCCCGATCAAGGTGATGGTCGTGGACGACCACCCGATGTGGCGCGACGCCGTCGCCCGCGACCTGGGCGAGTCCGGCTTCGACGTGGTCGCCACAGCGGGCGACGGCGAGCAGGCCGTCCGCCGCGCCAAGGCCGCCGCTCCCGACGTCCTCGTCCTCGACCTGAACCTGCCGGTCAAGCCCGGCGTCCAGGTCTGCAAGGAGCTGGTCGCCCACAACCCGGCGCTGCGGGTGCTGGTGCTCTCCGCGAGCGGCGAGCACGCCGACGTGCTGGAGGCCGTCAAGTCGGGCGCCACCGGCTACCTGCTGAAGTCGGCGTCCACCGAGGAACTGCTGGACGCGGTGCGCCGCACGGCCGCGGGCGACCCGGTGTTCACCCCGGGCCTGGCCGGACTGGTCCTCGGCGAGTACCGCAGGCTGGCCTCCGACCCCGCCCCCGGCGGCGCGGGCCCGGACGCCGACGACCCGAACACGCCCCGGCTGACCGACCGGGAGACCGAGGTGCTGCGCCTGGTCGCCAAGGGCCTGAGCTACAAGCAGATCGCCGAACGGCTGGTCATCTCCCACCGCACCGTCCAGAACCACGTCCAGAACACGCTCGGCAAGCTCCAGCTGCACAACCGGGTGGAGCTGGTGCGGTACGCGATAGAGCGCGGTCTCGACGACGAGTGAGGCATTCGCCGCTAGCGTGAAGGACACCCGACGAAGGGATCTGTCATGCGAGTGGGAGTACTGACCGGCGGCGGCGACTGCCCGGGGCTCAACGCCGTCATCCGGGCCGTCGTCCGCAAGGGCGTCCAGGAGTACGGCTACGAGTTCGTCGGCTTCCGGGACGGCTGGCGCGGTCCGCTCGACGGCGACGTCACGCGCCTGGACATCCCCGCCGTCCGCGGCACCCTGCCCCGCGGCGGCACCATCCTCGGCTCCTCGCGCCTGGACCCGCTCCAGCGGGAGAACGGCCCCGCGCTGATCCGGGAGAACCTCGCCAAGCACGAGGTGGAGGCCCTCATCGTCGTCGGCGGCTCCCGCACCCTCGGCGCAGCCGCCCGCCTCGCCGACGACCACGGCCTGCCGATCGTCGGCGTCCCCAAGACGATCGACAACGACCTGTCCGCCACCGACTACACCTTCGGTTTCGACACCGCCGTCGGCATCGCCACCGAGGCCATCGACCGGCTGCACACCACCGCCGAGTCCCACATGCGGGTCCTCGTCGTCGAGGTCATGGGCCGCAGCACCGGCTGGATAGCCCTCCACTCCGGCCTGGCCGGCGGCGCCAACGTCATCCTCATCCCCGAGCAGCGCTTCGACGTCGACCAGGTGTGCGCCTGGGTGACGTCCCGGTTCCGGGCTTCGTACGCCCCGATCGTGGTGGTCGCGGAGGGGGCGCTGCCCAAGGACGACACGACGCTGCTCACGGAGATCTCCCCCGACCCCTCGGGGCGGGTGCGGCTGTCCGGGGTGGGGGAGTGGCTGGCCGGCGAGATCGAGCGGCGTACCGGCAAGGAGGCCCGCACCACGGTCCTCGGCCACATCCAGCGCGGCGGCAGCCCCAGCCCGTACGACCGCTGGCTCGCCACCCGCTTCGGACTGCACGCCATCGACTGCGTCCGCGACGGCGACTTCGGCACCATGGTCGCCCTGCGCGGCACCGACATCGTCCGCACGCCGATCTCGGCGGCGACGGCCCGGCTGAAGACGGTGGATCCAAAGCTGTACGCGGAAGTGGGGGTCTTCTTCGGCTGAGGGTGTTCCCCGGCCGGCGGCCGGGAACCCAGCACAGGAAGTCACCCGAGCACCCCGGAGGGCCACCTTGGAGATTCTCGCGTTCGGCGTCCAGGCCGACGAGAGGCCGCTGATCGAGGACGCCTTCCGGGACCACCACCCGGTCCGCTGCCTCGACGTCTTCCTCAACCAGGACACCGCCCCCATCGCCGCCGGCCACGAGATCGTCTCAAGCAGCGTCAACGCCGACCTCGGCGGGCCCGTCCTGGAGATCCTCGCGGCCGGCGGGACGCGGATGATCGCCCAGCGCTCCACCGGCTTCAACAACATCGACCTGAAGACCGCCGAGCGCCTCGGCCTGACCGTGGCCCGGGTGTCGTACTACTCGCCGTACTCGGTCGCCGAGTTCGCCTGGACCCTCGCCATGGCCGTCAACCGGCGGGTCGTCCGCGCCTCGAACCGCACCCGCGACTTCGACTTCCGGCTCGACGGGCTGATGGGCCGCGACCTGCACGGCCGCACCGCGGGCGTCCTCGGCACCGGCAAGATCGGCGAGGCGTTCGCCCGGATCGCCCACGGCTTCGGCATGAGGCTGCTCGGCTGGGACATCGCCGAGAACCCCGCCTGCCTGGAGCTGGGCATGACGTACGTGCCCAAGGAGCGGCTCCTCGCCGAGTCCGACCTGGTCAGCCTGAACGTGCCGCTGATGCCGCAGACGCTGCACCTGATCGACGCCGCCGCGCTGCGGACCATGAAGGACGACGCGATCCTGGTCAACTCCAGCCGCGGCGGCCTCGTCGACACCGCCGCCCTGGTCCACGAACTGCGCGCCGGCCGCTTCACCGGCGTCGGCCTCGACGTGTACGAGGCGGAGGCAGGGCTGTTCTTCCTGGACAAGTCCCTGGAAGCCGTCGAGGACGACACCCTGGCCCGCCTCGTCACGTTCCCCAACGTCCTGGTCACCTCCCACCAGGCGTACTACACCCGGGAGGCGGTCGGCCAGATCGTAAAGACCACGGTGCGCAACGTCCTCGACTACACGGCGGGCCGCCGCTCGGAGAACGTGCTGGCGCCGCGCAGCTGACCCACCAGCTTCCGGACCAGGCCGGCGCCGTTGAGCGTCAGCACCGACTCGGGGTGGAACTGCACCCCGGCGAACCCGGGCCCGCGCAGGGCGTGCACCTCGTACGCCCCGCTCCGGCTGACCTCCACCCCGCGCGCCGCCAGCTCACCGGCCGCCCCGTCGTCGCAGCGGGCCACGAAGCTGTTGTAGAAGCCGACGGTCTCGCCGCGCCCGAACAGGTCGATCTCCACCTGCGCCCCCTGGTACGGCACCTCCTTGCGCACGATGTCCAGCCCCAGTTCGGCCGCGATCAGCTCGTGCCCGAGACAGACGCCGAGCACGCCGTGCGGGTGGGCGCCCAGCACCTCGGCGGTCAGCGCGCGCAGGAACCGCATCTTCGGGTCGTCCCGGTCGGACGGGTCGCCGGGGCCGGGGCCCAGCACGAGCGGACCCTCGTGGGCGAGGGCCGCTTCCCGCAGCCCCGGCTCGTCGTACCGCCGCACGGTCACCTCCAGGCCCGCCGAGCGCAGCACATGACCCAGCATCGCCGTGAAGGTGTCCTCGCCGTCGACGACCAGCGCGTGCCCGGTCACCGCGTCGGCCGGCTCCTGCATCCGCAGCCAGAACGGCGCCAGCGACGCCCGCCGCCCGTCCAGCGCCGCCCGCACCCGGGGATCGTCCGCCAGCCGGGGCCGCGCCCCCTGCGCGTGCGACCGGGACGGGCGCACGCCGAGGGCGGAGAGCACCCCGGCCGCCTTGGCGTGGGTCTCGGCCACCTCGCCCGCCGGGTCCGAGCCGCGCACGAGGGTGGCCCCGACCGGGACGCGCAGCCGGCCGGACGCGTCGATGTCGGCGGTGCGGATGAGGATCGGCGAGTCGAGGGTCTGCGCGCCGCCCGGGTCCCGGCCGATCAGCGCGAGGGCGCCGGCGTAGTAGCCGCGCCCGCCGTTCTCGTGCCGCTCGATCACCCGGCAGGCGTTCTGCACCGGCGAGCCGGTGACCGTCGCCGCGAACATCGTCTCCTTCAGCACCTCGCGCACGTCCAGCGAGGACCTGCCGCGCAGCTCGTACTCGGTGTGCGCGAGGTGCGCCATCTCCTTGAGCCGGGGCCCGACGACGACGCCGCCCCGGTCGCCGACGGTGCACATCATCTTCAGTTCCTCGTCCACGACCATCGACAGCTCCTCGATCTCCTTGCCGTCGGCGAGGAAGTCGAGCAGGTGTTCCGGGGTGGGTCCCTCGGCGGGATAGCGGTACGTGCCGCTGATCGGGTTCATCACGACGGTGCCGCCCGTCATCCGCACGTGCACCTCGGGGCTGGCCCCGACCAGCGTCCGGTCGCCGGTGTGCACCACGAACGTCCAGTACGCGCCCCGCTCGCCGTCCAGCAGCCGCCGGAACAGCGCGAGCGCGTCGGCCCGCCCGAACCCGGGGATCGCCCCCTCGTACGTCCGCCGGATGACGAAGTTGGCCCCCTCGCCCCGCCCGATCTCCTCGCGCAGCACCCGCCCCACGATCCGGGCGTACTCCTCGTCCCCGACGTCGAAGCCGCCGCCCTCGACGCGCACCTCGTGCGCCGGAAGGGCGTCCAGCGCCTCGGCGAGCGGGATCTCGTGGCGCTCCTCGGGGATCAGCACGGTCAGGGGGGTGCCGTCGTCGCGGACGTCGAACCCGCGCTCGCGGATCTGGCGGAAGGGGATCAGGGCGAGGCCCTCGTCGGGCAGGTCGGCGAGCCGCTCGCGCACGGCGACCGGGCCGACCAGCAGCTCCACGACGTCGTGGTCGTGACCGGGGGTGCGGCGGCGCAGCAGAGCGAACGGACGGGGGTCGTCCAGCAGATCGAGCAGATGCATCGGTCGTGTCCTTCTCTCGGTGAGGAGGAGCGACCCGCGTCCGCAAACGCCGAAGGCCGCCCCTCCGGGCGGCCTTCGCGAAGTCGTGCGTACGCGCAGTCAGTGGGCCGCCGGAGAAGCGGTCCACCACCAGTTCTGGGTCGAGTGCGCGAACATGGGGCCGACCCTACCGCACCCTTCGCGGCGGCGTCCGCGGGACGTATCCGGCGTCTCATTTCCTGGGCAAGGGGGCGGAGCCGGGGACATCACCCCGTAATGTTGAGGTCGTGACCGTGAACGCTAAGACCAGCCACAGTGCCGGCAACACCTGGCGAAACCTGCCCGCGGCGCAGCAGCCCGAATACCCGGACCCCGAGGCTCTGCGCGCAGTGATCGCGGACCTCGAGTCGTATCCGCCCCTGGTCTTCGCGGGCGAGTGCGACCAGCTGCGCGCCCGCATGGCGGCCGTCGCCAAGGGAGAGGCGTTCCTTCTCCAGGGCGGCGACTGCGCCGAGGCGTTCGACGCGGTGTCCGCCGACCAGATCCGCAACAAGCTCAAGACCCTCCTCCAGATGGGCGCCGTCCTCACGTACGCCGCCTCCGTCCCGGTCGTGAAGGTGGGCCGGATCGCGGGGCAGTACTCCAAGCCGCGCTCCAAGTCGACCGAGACACGCGACGGCGTCACGCTGCCCTCGTACCGGGGCGACTCCGTCAACGGCTTCGCCTTCACGGAAGAGGCCCGGATCCCGGACCCCGAGCGGCTGAAGCGGATGTACCACGCGTCCGCCTCCACGCTGAACCTGGTCCGCGCCTTCACCACCGGCGGCTACGCCGACCTGCGCCAGGTGCACGCCTGGAACCAGGACTTCGTCAAGTCGTCCCCCTCCGGCCAGCGCTACGAACAGCTCGCCCGCGAGATCGACAACGCGCTCCACTTCATGCACGCCTGCGGGGCGGACCCGGAGGAGTTCAAGACCGTCGAGTTCTACTCCTCGCACGAGGCGCTGCTGCTCGACTACGAGTCCGCGCTGACCCGTGTCGACTCCCGCACCGGTGAGCTGTACGACGTCTCCGCGCACATGGTGTGGATCGGCGAGCGCACCCGGCAGCTGGACCACGCGCACATCGAGTTCGCGTCCCGCATCCGCAACCCGATCGGCATCAAGCTCGGCCCGACGACCACGGCCGAGGAGGCGCTCCAGTACATCGAGCGCCTCGACCCGGATCGCGACCCGGGCCGGCTGACCTTCATCGTCCGGATGGGCGCCGACAAGATCCGCGACCGGCTCCCCGAGCTGGTCGAGAAGGTCACGGCGTCCGGCGCGGCGGTGGCCTGGGTGACCGATCCGATGCACGGCAACACCTTCGAGGCGGCCTCCGGCCACAAGACCCGCCGCTTCGACGACGTGCTCGACGAGGTCAAGGGCTTCTTCGAGGTGCACAAGGCGCTCGGCACCCACCCCGGCGGCATCCACGTCGAGCTGACCGGCGACGACGTCACCGAGTGCGTGGGCGGCGGCGACGAGATCTTCGTCGACGACCTGCACCAGCGCTACGAGACCGCCTGCGACCCGCGGCTGAACCGCAGCCAGTCGCTGGACCTGGCGTTCCTGGTGGCGGAGATGTACCGCGACCAGTAGTCGGACGTACGGCGACCAGTAGTCGGACGTGCGGCGATCAGTACGAGGGGCGTCGCCTTCCGTTGCGGGGGCGTGCGCGTGCAGAGCGCGGTGGGGGGGGGGGGGAACAACGCCCCCCCCCCCCCCCCCCCCCCTCCCCCCCCCAAAGGAGGGGAAGCAGTGTCCCTCCCCAACAACCCCCCGAGGAAGAAGAAAACCCCCCACCCCCCCAAAAGA